>CAYZWZ010000023.1:0-25913 GCA_964482285.1 uncultured Helicobacter sp.
ACAGATTATGATACATCAGATATATTATATTTTGAGCCTATTGATTTTGAACATGTAAGAGGTGTAATTGAAACTGAAAAACCAGATGGTATTATAGTACACTTTGGTGGTCAAACACCACTTAAATTAGCAAATGCAATAGATGATATTGGTGGAAAGATTATAGGAACAACAGCAGCTGTTATTGATCTAGCTGAAGATAGAGAAAAATTTTCAACATTTGTTGAAAAAGCTGGTCTTTTACAACCTGAAAATGGAACAGCTGTTACTATTGATGAAGCAATAGAAATTGCAAATAGAATCACATATCCAGTATTAGTTAGACCATCATTTGTACTTGGTGGAAGAGGGATGAAGATTGTTTATAGTGAATCAGAGCTTAGACAATATATGGATGAAGCTGTTTCTGTATCAAATGATGCACCAGTACTTGTTGATAAATTCTTAGATAGAGCTATTGAACTTGATGTTGATTGTATCACTGATGGTGAAAATGTATATATTGGTGGAATTATGCAACATATTGAAGAAGCAGGAATCCACTCAGGAGATAGTGCTTGTTCTTTACCTCCTGTTTCATTAAGTGATGAAATTTTAGCACTTGTTGAAGAGAAAACAAAAGCTATGGCACTTGAACTTGGTGTTGTTGGTTTAATGAATACTCAATATGCAATCCATAATGATAAGATATACTTAATTGAAGTAAACCCAAGAGCTAGTAGAACTGTACCATTTGTTTCAAAAGCTACAGGTATACCTCTAGCAAAAGTTGCAACACGAGTAATGTGGGGAGAAAAACTTCAAGATGCCTTAAATGCTTATGATAAAACAGGTATTGTGTATGAAGAAAATGGTGTTTTAAAACCAAAATTAAAAAATCATGTTGCAGTAAAAGAAGCAGTATTCCCATTTAATAAACTAGGTGGGGCAGATTTAATATTATCTCCTGAGATGAAATCAACTGGAGAGGTTATGGGTATTGCATCTACTTTTGGTATTGCATTTAACAAAGCTCAAGATGCAGCTAAAAACTTCCTTCCAACTGATGGTGGGAAAGTATTTATATCTTTAGCTGATTTAGATAAAGAGTTTGCTGCTAAAATTGCATCATCTTTAGTTGAACTTGGATTTAGTATTGTTGCAACTGGTGGAACATATAAAGTTATAAGTGAAGCTGGAATTGAAGTAACAAAAGTAAATAAAGTAAGTGAAGGTAGACCAAATATCAATGATGATCTTACAAATGATGATATTGTATTAGCTATAAATACAAGTGATGGTGAAGAATCTAGTAAAGATGATGGTATATTAATAAGAAGTACAGTTCTTAGAATGAATGTTCCATACTTTACTACTGTAGCTGGAGCTATAGCATCTGTTGAAGCTATAAAAGCTGCAAAAGAAAACACTCTTGAACCAAAAGCTATTCAGGACTTTTTAGCTGAATAATTCACTAGTATATTTAACACAAACAGATACAACTGTTGGATTTTTATCAAGTGATGATAAAAAGTTAAATAAAATAAAAAACAGACCTCTTAAAAAAGAGGTCTTAAGTGTAGTAAATAGATTTTCTACACTTAAAAAACTAACACGAATACCAAATAGATACAAAAACCAAATAAGAAGATCAAAAACTACTTCATTTATATATCCAAATAAAAAATCATATAGAGTTATATCTCAAGATTCAAATCATATTAATTTTATAAATAAATTTAAAATAATGTATTCAAGTTCTGCAAATGAACATAATAAAAAGTTTGATGAAGATTTTGCTTATAATAAAAGTGATGTTGTAGTATATACAAATAAAAATTTTGAAGATAGTTCATCTTCAAATATTTATAAAGTATCAAATAGTAAGATTAAAAAAATAAGATAATTTTTATTCCTCTTCCTCTTGTTGTAGATTTATAGAATCGATAATTTGGTTTTTGAATTTTGTATCTTCTAATTGTTGTTTTAGAAACTTATTTTCCTCTTTTAAAGATATATAATGTGCATATAGTCTATTTATATCTTTACTTATATAATATATATTATTTCTCAAGTATATTTTTGGGAAAAATAGTATAAATGATATTAAGATAAACCCTAGAACAATAAAAAGAGATGTTTTAAAGTCTAATTCAAAGCTTTTTTTATTTTTAGTCAATTTTAAATACCCTCATTTTTGATGATCTAGATCTTGGATTTTGTTTAATCTCTTGTTTTGTAGGAATTATAGGCTTTTTAGTTAATATTTTACCTATTTGGTTGTTGTTTCCACATTTACATCTCATAACATGGCTAGGACATATACATTTTGTTGCCCATGCTTTAAAATTATTTTTTACAATTCTATCTTCAAGTGAATGAAAAGATATAATTGTAACTAAACAATCTGATAATTTAGCATTTTTTATAGAGTCAAATAACTCTTGTAATACTCCAAGTTCATTATTTACAGCTATTCTAATTCCTTGAAATGGTAAAGTTGCAGGGTGTAGTTTACCTTTATGCATATTTTTTTCAAGCATAGTAGCTAATTCAATAGCAGAATTAAAAGGTCTATTTTTTATAATTAAATTAGCAACTTTTTTATACTCTTTTACTTCACCAAACTCTTTTAATATATGCTCTAAATCTTTTTGTGAGTATTCATTTACTATTGTTTTTGCTGATAGTTCTTGATTTTGATCCATTCTCATATCTAAAACTTCACTTTTAAAACCAAATCCTCTTTCATCTTTATCTAGTTGCAAAGATGATACTCCAATATCAGCTAAAATACCTCTAATTGGCATATCTTTAAATTTTGAAATAACATCTTTGAAATTTCCTTTGTTAAATATAACTCTACTTGAGTATTGGCTTAATCTTTGTTTTGAAAAATTTAAAGCTTCATCATCTTGATCGTTACAAATTAGTTTTATATTTTCATTTGATGAAATAATACCAAATGAGTGTCCAGCGTACCCAAGAGTACAATCTATAATATAACCATCATTTATATTAGAAAAAACATCTAATACTTCATTATATAGTACGGGAATATGTGGAATAGTGTCTGACAAAAAATTACCTTTTTTATTAATATTTTATAATTATATCATAAAATGTATAGATTTCTAGCCTGAAATGACTATTTTTAGGCTTCTTTTAGCTAAATTAAAGCTTTAATACTATAAAGTTATATGAATTAAACATTAAAGGAAATAATTATGAATAAAGCTGAATTTATCGATGCAGTAGCTGCAAAAACTGGTTTATCAAAGAAAGATTCTAAGGCTGCTTTAGAAGCATCATTAGAAGTAATAACAGAAACATTAGCAAAAAGAGATACAGTATCTTTTATTGGTTTTGGTACATTCTCTACATCTGAGAGAGCTGCTAGAACTGCTAGAGTTCCAGGAACTGGTGCTGAAGTTAAAGTACCTGCTACTACTGTTGCTAAATTTAAAGTTGGAAAAGCTTTAAAAGACGCAGTTAAATAATAACACTCATATATTAAAAGCCTAACTCTATATTTAGAGTTAGGCTTTTTAGTTTATAAAAAAAGCCAGTGTGATGGAATGGTAGACTTGGCGGATTCAAAATCCGCTGCCCTCGGGCGTGTCGGTTCGAATCCGACTACTGGTACCACTTAGCATATATTTTATATCTTTTTAGGTATAATATTATATGAATACAAAACGAAACTTTATACAAAATCACAAAATAATCCCATTTACATTTAGACAAAATAAATATGACTTTATAGTTACAGAACTTCCTTTACAAGAGTTTGGAACTACAGGTAATAATATAATACTAAAAATCAAAAAAGTCTTTATGACTACATGGGAGTTACTTTCATATATATCTGATAAGTTAGATATAGATGAACACAAAATCGGATATGCAGGATTAAAAGATAAAAATGCAACAACTACACAATATATATCAATACCACAAATAAAAGGTAATATAAAAAAACTACTTGATAATAAACAAGTGGAAGTTTTAGATATAAAAAAAAGTAAATCAAAACTAAGTATTGGAGAGCTAAAAGGTAATAACTTTAAAATCACACTTCATGATGTAAAAGAGGAAAATATTACACAAATATACCAAGTTTTATCAAAAATACAAAAACATGGAATACCAAATTATTTTGGTTATCAAAGATTTGGAGATGATTACAATTTTGAACGAACAAAAGATGTTGTTTATGGAGAAGAGGTTGTTACAAATAAAAAAGTAGAACACCTTTTAATATCAGCATATCAAAGTTATTTTTTTAATTCATGGCTTAGTAAAAGAGTTGAATTATCAAAAGAGCAAGGTCTAAATAAACTAGAGATACTAGATGGAGATCTATTTTTTGATAAAAATAAAAAAATAGTTACTGGATTATTACCAGGAAGAAAAGTAAAAAGAAGTACATCAAAAGCTTATGAGATTGAAAAAGAGTTTGATGATCCTTATATTCATGCAAAAGGTTATAGAAGAGAAGCTTGGGTAAAAATTGAAAATCTAAAAAACAAATATCATAAAGATGAAGAAAAACTAGTTTTAGAGTTTGATTTACCAAAAGGATCTTATGCAACTGTAGTGATTGAAAATATTGCAAATGCTAATTTTAAGTAAATTGAATATTTTAAGTTATAAATAGTATAATTAAATATATGGTATTTTAAAAAAAGGAAATATATGAATTGGGATAATATTAAACAACAATTAACAATATTTTTAAAACAAGAAGTTCAAAATACAGGACTAGAAAAAGTAGTAGTTGGTATTAGTGGTGGACTTGATAGTGCAGTAGTTGCTATACTATGTAAAGAGGTATTTGGAAAAAATATGAGTGGAGTTCTTATACCTTCTAAGTTTTCTAGTAAATCAAGTATAGACGATGCAAAAGAGTTATGTGAAAAATTTGATATAGATTATGAGATTGTAGATATTACACCAATGATTGATGGATACTTTTCAAATATAAAAGATGAAGCAACAGCACTTAGAATTGGAAATTTTAGTGCAAGAATGAGAATGTCTGTACTATATGATATAAGTGCAAGAGATAATTCACTAGTAGTTGGAACTTCAAATAAAAGTGAGATACTTTTAGGTTATGGTACTATTTTTGGAGATATTGCATGTGCTATTAATCCAATAGGTCAAATGTATAAAAGTGATGAGTTTGAATTTGCAAGATATTTAGGTGTTCCTGATTCTATTTTAAATAAAAAACCAAGTGCCGATTTATGGGAAGGTCAAAGTGATGAGGCTGAACTTGGATATACTTATGCCACTATGGATACAGTATTAAAAAAACTAGTTGATAAAAATATTTCAAAAGAAGAACTTATAAAAGATGGAGTTGATGAAAAATTAATTAATATGTTAGAATATAGAATTAAATCAAACGCTTTTAAAGGTAAACTACCAGCAATAGCAAATATAAAGTTTTAAGGAAAATAAATGAATAAAGAGATAGCTTTTTATAAACCATCAATTGATGAAAAAGAAAATGAACAAATACAAAGTGTTCTTCAAGGTAATTCTAAATCAAAAGTAGAAGAGCTTGAAAATGAAATTCAAGAGTTTATAGGATGTTCTCATGTAATATCTACTTATAACTCAACAGCTGCGATGCATCTAGCACTTAGTGCTATGAACCTAAAAAGAGCAGATAAAGTTTTAATGAGTGTTAACTCATTTCCAAACTTACCTGAAGTTGTAAGACATTTTGATGCAGAACCTATATTTATTGATATTGAATCAAATGGATTGAATATTGATTTAGATAAACTTGAAGATTATTTAGAAAATAATAACTCAAAAAAACTAAGAGCTGTTATGGTTACTTTTGTAGCTGGGGAGATTCCAGATTTAGAAAAGCTATACTCTTTAAAAGATAAATATGATATTACTATTATAGAAGATGCTTCAAACTCTTTAGGTGCTATGTATAATGATAAACTAGTAGGCAATCTAGGTGCTGATATGACAGTATTTGCAATGAACCCATCAAATGGTAAATCTACAGTGTCAAATGCAGGATTTATAGTAACAAATTATGATGAATTAGCAACTCAAGCTAGGTTATTAAGAACTCATGCTATTAACTCTACATTTGATTCTTATGGAAACTTAGATTATATATATGATGTTATTAATATTGGATTTAAATATGATATGACTGATTTAGATGCTGCTTTTAACCTTGCACAATTTTATAAAACAAATGATTTTATAGATAGAAGACAAGAGATAGCACAACTTTATACAAAAGAGTTAGAGGGCGTTGCACATATTAAACTACCGGATTTCTCTTCTGATCATCTATTTACACAATTTATTGTAAAAATAACTAAAAATAGGGATGGATTTGCAAGAGCATTAAAAGAGCAAGGTATATCTACAGGTCTTACTTATATACCTTTACATCTACTTACATATTATAAACAAAAATATAAACTAAAAATAACTACATACGGAAATGCATTGAGTACTTATGGTCAGATTTTATCTTTACCAATGTATCCATCATTAACAGATGAAGAGGTTGTTTATATTTGTGATAATATTAAAAAAATATCTAAAGAATGGATATAGGAAAATATTATTAACTCATATTTAAATAAATGGGTAGAACAATATCTGTTCTTCCCTAATATACTACAAAGACTTATATCTATTTGTATGTTTCCTGCTACTATTATTTATTGTATAGTTGTAGCTTATAAAAGATCTAGTGCTAAAGCTTTTGACTTTGGTGTTAATATTGTAAGTGTTGGAAACCTAGTAGTAGGTGGAAGTGGGAAAACTCCTGTTGTAATAGCTCTAGCTAAAAAAGAAAAGAATCCTACAATTATTTTAAGAGGTTATGGTAGAAGATCTAAAGGATTACATATAGTTAGCCAAAATGGTAAGATATTAGTTGATGTAGATACTTCAGGTGATGAAGCTATGCTAATAGCTAAATCTTTACCAAATGCTACTGTAATAGTAAGTGAAAATAGAGTAGAGGCAGTCTTAAAATCAAAAGAGCTAGGGTGTAATATTATATTTTTAGATGATGGATATAGACATCATAATATTAAAAAATTTGATATTTTAATTCGACCAAAAGATGAACCAACAAATCTATTTTGTCTTCCAAGTGGTGGATATAAAGAAACAAAGATGATGTACTCTTTTGTACCTTTGGTTTTAAAAGATGGAAGCGACTTTAAAAGAGTTGTTACATTTAAACAAGATAATAATATACTAGAAGAACTACCAAAAGATATTGTACTTTTAACTGCTATATCAAAGCCTCAAAGACTATTAGAATATTTACCCAAAGATATAGATTTAGTATCTTATCCAGATCATTATAACTATACTTTAGATGATATAGCTGCAATAAAAGAAAAATATCCAAATAGTATAATAATTACAACTGCAAAAGATATGGTAAAGTTAGATAAGTTTAATCTAGATAATATAATACTAATGGATCTAGAAGTAGAAATTTTAAAAGAGTTTAAATATAAATTTGATTAAGGGATAATATATGGAAAAACTATACGCTCCATGGAGAACACAATATGTATCAACACAAAAAGAGAAAATATCTGGATGTGTATTTTGTCATATTGTTAATAATCCTAGTAAAGATGAAGAGTTTAAAGTACTTTATAGAAGTGAAGATTTTTTTATAGTTATGAATAAATATCCATATTCTCCTGGTCATTTTATGATAATTCCAAATTTTCATACAGATAAACTAGAAGAACTTGATCCTAAAATATGGTTAGATATGACAGCAATGGCACAAAAAGGTGTAAGTTTACTAAAAGATGTAATTAATGCTCAAGGTGTAAATATCGGTATGAACTTAGGACAAATAAGTGGAGCTGGAATTGCTGAACATATACACTTACACTTAGTTCCAAGATGGATGGGTGATACAAACTTTATAACAACTATTAGTGATACTAGAGTATATTCTAGTAATTTTGATAAAATTTATCAAAGATTAAAACAAGAAGCTCCTAAATATTTCAATGAGAATTAATTTAGATGGATACTCTTTTGAAGTAATCCATAGAACTAATAAAAAAATAAAAAGAGTTGGGATTTTACTTGAAAATTCAGATGAAATTATAGTAAAAACACCACTTAAATTTAAAGTACACCTTTTAAAAGAGATCATATATTACCATAAAAACTGGATCTTAAGAGCAATAAACAAAGTAAAACCCAAAACACAATTTGATTTTGTATTAGGATCTACAATTCCATTTATGGGAAAAGATTGTAAACTAGAATTAATAGAAGATAAAAAAATTAAAAATATAAAAGTAGAGTTTAAAGATGATATATTTTATTTTAGACATAATCCTACTATAAAAGATTATCAAGAGTTTTTAGATGCACTAAAAAAGTTTTATAAAAAAGTATCAAAAGAGTATTTAGATCCTTTATTTGATGAGTGGTGTTTTAAAACAAAATTATATCCTAATAAAATATCATATAGATATGCTAAAAAACGATGGGGTTCATGCAGTTGGGATAATAATATATCATTAAATTATATGTTATTACAGTTTCCAATACGAGCAATAGAGTATGTAGTATTGCATGAATTGTGTCATATAAATGAGAAAAATCACTCAAAAAGATTTTATAACCTTGTATCACTTTATATGAGTGATTACAAAATGCAAGAAGAGATACTAAAGTCTAAGGTTTTTTAAAATTTATATTAAGCTAGTAAAATAGTTATATTTTATCTATAATAAAAGATATATTATAATTTAAGTAATAATAAACAAGGAGTTTCATATGACAATGAGAGTTGAGATCAAAGATCAATATATGCATAAATTTTAAGAATTGATAAATTCTTTACCAAAAGATGCAATAGTAATAAAAAATTCATTAGCAGATGAAATACAAAATAGAAGTGATGACTATCATACTGGTAAAATGAAAATAACACCTTTTATGGAAGGATTAGATGAAATAAGAGAGAATTTACTATCTCAACTTTAATATTAATAAAATCAGGTAGATTTAAAGATGAACTTAAAGTAATCATTGATTATATTGCACTTGATAGTGTAAATAGGGCATTAGATTTTTATGATACAGTGATCTATAAAATAAATAATATCCCAAATAACCCATTTATTTACAGATAAAATCAACAATTAAAAAATTAAAATATTAGAGAGTTAATTTATAAAGGATATATAATTCCTTTTGAAATAGATAATAAAAATAATAAGATTATTATACTTGGTATTTTAATAAAAATTTATGGGAAAATAAATAGTCTTATCTCTAAATAATTTACAAAACATAACAAAATAATAATAATTTTTAAAAGTTTTACTTTTTTAGATAAATTTTATGACAAATTGTCATATTTTAATAATAATACAAAATTTTATGATAAAATTCCAATATAAAAAGAACATATAGAAGGAAATAATATGAATGAAGATCAAAGAAAATCACTAGACTTAGCCCTAAAGCAAGTTGATAAAGCATTTGGAAAAGGTACTTTAGTTAGACTTGGAGATAAAGTAACAGAACCAGTAGAAGCAATCAGTACAGGTTCATTAGGACTTGATTTAGCTTTAGGTGTTGGAGGACTTCCAAAAGGTAGAGTTATTGAGATATATGGACCTGAAAGTTCTGGTAAAACAACACTTACTCTTCATGCAATAGCAGAAGCTCAAAAAAAAGGTGGAGTTTGTGCATTTATTGATGCAGAGCATGCTCTTGATGTAAAATATGCAGGTGATATTGGTGTTGATACAGATAATCTACTTGTATCTCAACCTGATTATGGTGAGCAAGCATTAGAGATCCTTGAAACTCTTATTCGTTCTTGTGCTGTTGACTTAATAGTTGTAGATAGTGTTGCTGCACTTACACCAAAAGTAGAAATCGATGGTGATATGGATGATATGCAAGTTGGTGTTCAAGCTAGACTTATGAGTAAAGCATTAAGAAAAATCACAAGTATTATGCATAAAACAAATACAACAGTTATATTTATTAACCAAATTAGAATGAAAATTGGAATGACTGGATATGGAAGTCCTGAAACAACAACAGGTGGAAATGCACTAAAATTCTATTCTTCTGTTAGACTTGATATTAGAAGAATTGCTACACTAAAACAAGCAGAACAAAGCATAGGAAATAGAACAAAAGTAAAAGTTGTAAAAAATAAAGTTGCACCTCCATTTAAACAAGCAGAGTTTGATATTATGTTTGGTGAGGGTATTTCAAAACTTGGTGAGCTTATAGATTATGGTGTTAAACTTGATATTGTTGATAAAGCAGGGGCATGGTTTAGTTATAAAGATAGCAAAATTGGTCAAGGTAAAGAAAATAGTAAAGTTTTCTTAAGAGATAATCCAGAAATTGCAAATGAAATAGAACAAAGAATTTTAGAAGCTATGGGTGTAGAAGTAGCTAAAAAAGAGGAAAAAAAAGCTAAAAAATAATTTTTGCTTTTATAATTAACCTACATACTGAACTAGAGCCATATAAGATATAGTTCCTACAAATATAGATATTAGATAGTTGTTTAATTTTATATGAAGTAGGGCTGTTATTGCTATGGCTATTAACTCTTTCGTTCCATATGGTGCAGTTGTAAAATCTACTTTTGCAAGAGTATAAAATATAAGTATTACCATAATCATAGCAGGAAAATTATTTGCTATAAATTTTATATAATGTGGTTGCTCTTTTTTTGCAAAAAATAGAAAAGGAAAAGCTCTTGTTATTATATTTGCAAAAGCCATAACTGCAATTGCTATATATATTTCATTATTATTCATCAAATTTTCCTTTAAATACAAAAAGTAAAATAAGTGAAAATATAATAGCAGCTATTAACATATTTGAAATTGGTATAAAAATAATAGCCAAAATAGAACTTATTGCACCTATTAAAAATGGTAGATAGTTTTTGTTTGATTTGTATTGTTCAATTGCAAGAACTACAAATAAAGCAGTAAGTGAAAACTCTAAACCATTTGTATCAAAACTAATATATGATGCAAATATAGCTCCTAAAGTAGTACCCAATACCCAATAAAATTGATTAAAAAGGCTCAATAAAAAGTAATAATATTTTTTATTTATATTTTCTTTTTCTTTGATACTTGTGATTAGACCGTATGTTTCATCTGTAAGTGCAAAAATCAAATATGGTTTTATATTATTAGTATCTTTAAATTTATCTAATACACTAAGTCCATAAAAAGCTTGTCTTATATTAACAAATAATGATGCTATAAATATATCAAATAATGCTAATTTAGCTGAAAAAAATCCAATAGCTAAAAACTGCAATGCCCCTGCGTATATAAAAATTGACATTAAAATCGGTATTATAATATCATATTTTAAACTCACCATTAAAAGTCCAAATGCAAACCCTAATATTGAGTAACCCATAAAAACAGGAATAGATACTTTAAATGCTAAGTTTATTTCTTCTTTATATTTCATAATAATATTATAGCAAATTATTATAGAATTTATAAGTAAATATTGGATATAATCGCGTATATAATAATTTAGGAGAATATAAGAATGGTATATATAGATAATGTTTATGCACAAGAAGTTATGGATAGTAGAGGAAATCCTACTGTTAGAGCTACTGTTATATTAAGTGATGGTACAAAAGAATCTGCAATAGTTCCAAGTGGTGCAAGTACAGGTAAAAGAGAAGCATTAGAGTTAAGAGATGGTGATTCTAGATATATGGGTAAAGGTGTATTAACAGCAGTTGAGAATGTAAATACAAAAATATCTGATGAATTAATAGGATTAAGTCCATTTAATCAAGCTGAAATAGATGCAACAATGAAAGATATTGATGGTACAAATAACTATGGAAACCTAGGAGCAAATGCAGTTCTTGGTGTATCTATGGCAGTAGCTCGTGCTGCAGCAGCTAGTCTTAAAATGCCATTATATAGATATTTAGGTGGAGCAAATGCAATGACTATGCCTGTACCTATGTTTAATATTATAAATGGTGGAGAGCATGCAAATAATAGTGTTGATTTCCAAGAATATATGATTATGCCTGTTGGGTTTGATGATTTTAAAGAGGGTTTAAGAGCAGTTGCTGAAATTTACCATAACCTAAAAAAGATTATTGACAGTATGGGTGAATCAACAGCAGTTGGTGATGAGGGTGGATTTGCTCCAAATCTAAAATCAAACGAAGAGCCACTAGAAGTTATTATGAAAGCTATTGAAGCTGCTGGATATAAAGCTGGTGAACAAATTGCACTTGCTTTAGATGTTGCTGCATCTGAACTTATTAATGATGCTGGACTTTATGTTCTTAAATCTGAAAATAGAGAGATTTCATCTGAAGAGCTTGTAAATTACTACGCTGATTTATGTGCTAAATATCCAATTGTTTCAATTGAAGATGGTTTAAGTGAAGATGATTGGGATGGTTGGAAAGTATTAACTGAAAAACTAGGTTCAAAAGTTCAACTAGTTGGTGATGATTTATTTGTGACAAATGCAAGTATTTTAAATGAAGGTATCTCTAAAAATATTGCAAACTCGATTTTAATTAAACCAAACCAAATTGGATCAGTAAGTGAAACTATGCTTACAATTAGACTTGCACAAAGAAACAACTATAACTGTGTTATGTCTCATAGATCTGGAGAGAGTGAAGATGCATTTATAGCTGACTTTGCTGTTGCCCTTAACTGTGGTCAAATAAAAACAGGATCAACTGCAAGAAGTGATAGAATCGCTAAATATAATAGACTTATTGATATTCAAGATGAAATCGCATATGCAGAGTATTTAGGGTCTTCACTTTTTACAAAATAGATTATGAATTTTAAAAATCTTAGGTTCTCTTATAAGTTTATTATGGTAATTATAGCTTTGGCTATTTTTACCATATTTTTAGCAAACTATTTTGCTACTTTACTTTTTTCAGGTAAAAACTCTTTAGAAACTTATGATACTTTAAAAACAAAAAAAGTACAATTAGAATATAAGATAAAACAATTGCAAATTAAAAATGCTAAATTGCAAAAAGATTATTTTGAATTAAAAAATTTGGAGCCAGAAAATGATTAAAATATTTAGTATAATTTTACTTCTTAGTATAAGTTTATTTGCAAGATTAAACCCTTTTGAACCTGATGTAAACTATACACCTGAAGAAAAAATACAAAACAACAATCCAATACCAGTAGAAAAACCTATTGTTACAAAAGATGATGGGACTAGAACTATTAAAGTTGAAGGGGCTGGAACAAAAAATCTTTTAGTCAAAGAAAATTCTAAAAAAGTTCAAGATCAAAAAGTAATAATAAAAGAAAAAATTGTAAAAGTAAAACCTACAAAAGAGGAACTATCAGCCTTATGTAAAGTAGAAAAAAATGTTCCTTCTATTATGGAATTAAAGAAAAAAGCTAAAGTAGAAGTAAACCCTATTTTAGTAAAAGAGAAAACAAAAATTATCAAACATTTTAACAAAAAGAGTCATGGTATAATCCCTAGAACATATAAGATTCTTCCATTTGTTACTATTGATACTGATTATAACTCTTTAAAAATAACTTCAAGACCTCAATATCATATAATAACTTATCATGCATTAAAAGCAAAAAGAAAAATAGCCTTTGATTTTAAAGCTGATGTTTGGTTTTATACAAGATATAAAGATTTAGCTTATGCTCCTGAATTTAAATCATATACAGTAGGTAATCATAAGAAAAAAGGGTTCTTTAGAGTTACTATTGAATTAAAAGAAAATATAAAAAATTATACTGTAACTATAAAAAATAATATAGCTACAATTACTCATAAATAAATAACTCTTATTTATTTATAACTTTTGATGGACTTATAAGATTTATTATTTTTATAAGTACCATTGAAACTATCACTTCTAAAATCGCAGATAAAATAAACACATAATAATAAAAGTTTGTAATAGAGTTAGCATTTAAAGCTAGGGTTGCAACAGCAACAATAAGTGTAAGTGGCATAGAGTGACTAAGCGCAAATAAGATTACACCTTTTAGCTTTAAATCTTTTATAAATAACATAGAAGATACTATTCTTAAAACAATCATAGCAAGTGTAATTAATAGAGCAGTTGTAACCAATGATGGCTTTAATAATGCAGATAACTCAAATGTTGTACCAACCCATATAAAAAATATAGGTAACAACCATCCAAATCCCATATGTTCTAGTTTATGAGGTAGTTTTGTATTATGTTGGAAAAATGTATTTATAAATACTCCAGCAATAAAAGCTCCAAGTGCAACTTCAAGATTTAAGTACAACATAATAGATATAAATACAAAAAAGATTGCCATAGATAGTCTAATATCTTGCTCGTATTTATCATATTTTGGCATAAGATATGTCTTAATACCTGGATACCACCATATAAGATTATGCATAAGTTTATATATTAAATATACTCCAATAAATACAAGAAGAAGTAGTATCAATGTTTCATAAAACTCTGCACCTAATCCATGTTCTAGTTTTGCACTTAAAACTGTAAGTATAACAATAGATACTATCTCACCTATAATACCAATAGTAATAGCCATATTTATCCATGATGTCTCACCATAGTCTTTTTTTAGTGTTGCTAAAAGCCCTATAGATATAAGTGGCATAGTTACTACAAATATATTTGCTAGTTCAAAATAGTATGTAAAAATTAGGGTTATAATATATAGTAAACTAACATATATTAAACCTTTTTGTATCATATCTTTAGAGAAGTTTAGTACTTGCCTTAAATTTACTTCAAGACCAGCTAGGAACATTAAATATAAAAATCCAAGTTCAGCAACAAGTGTAAATGTATGATTATGGTGGATAAAACCTAAGGCTAAGGCTATACTTCCTAATGTGATCTCTATAGGAATAGTTGGTATCTTACTTATTTTTGAAATAAGAGGTGATATGAATATAATAGCACTAAGTGTAAGAATAATTGCTATTTCATTACTCATAATTATTCCTTACAATAAGTAGCTATAGTAAAATCTCTTTTTTGTAATTCTTCAAGATCTTTTGATGCAACTTTTCCCTCTGTTGTAAGATAGTTCCCTACAACAATTGCATTAGCACCATATTCAAAGATCTTATATTGATCCTCTTTAAATGTATTTTCTCTTCCACCTGCAACCATTAACATAGTATTTTCACCTAAGATATCTCTACAAGTTTTAATCATATCAAATGCTTCTTGTTTACTTAGAGTGTTTGCTTTAATTGGTAAGGCATCATTTGGATGGAAAAAATTAATAGGCATAGATTTAGGGTTTAACTCTTTTATAGAGTTTATCATAGATATTCTATTTTCATAGCTCTCACCCATACCAAATATACCTCCAGTACAAAGATCAAGTCCAACACTTTTTGCATTTAGACAAGTTTCATATCTACTATCCCAAGAGTGAGTAGTACATATTTGATCATAATACTCTCTTGCTGTTTCTAGATTATGGTTATATTTATTAACTCCAGCATCTTTTAGTTGCTTTAGTTGCTCTTTAGATGCAGTACCATTACATCCTATGATATTAATATCAGGGATAGCTTTTTTAACAGCATGTGCTGCAGCACTAACAAACTCTATTCTAGTATCAGTTAGCCCTAAACCTGCAGTTACAAGACAATATCCTATTGCTTTATTTGTATAAGCTATTTTTGCTTCATTTACAATAGTATCTATATCTTTAAACTTATATCTATCAATATCGGCTTTATATTTTACACTTTGAGTACAAAACTTACAATCTTCACTACATGTACCACTTTCACAATTACATATAGCACATAAAAATATCTCTTTTTTTATCATTTTATTCTTCTTCTATCTATTATATACAAACTGTTTTGTTTGCCAAATATTATTTTTTAATACCTCTTTGAAGTAATAATCAATTACAAATTTATCATCTAAAATCTCTAACATAGCACATTCACTAAGTGGTTTATTTCTTGCACATAGTTCACCAGGATTTATAAATAAAGTATTATTTACATATTCATGTTCAAATTTATGTGTATGACCAAATATCACTATATTACTATCAGGTGTTAGATAGTTTGGTATATGCATAAGCTTAAAAGTTTCATTTTTTATTTTAAAATAGTATGGTTCTTTATTTATTTTATAATCATTTTGATACTGATATAGATCATAATCATTATTTCCAAATACACTTGCATAAACTAACCCAGAGTTTTTAAGAAGATCTAAATTCTCTTTGATCTCTAAATCTCCAGCATGAGCAATATAATTTGCACCTTTTGATTTCAATAAATCAATAGCATCTCTCATTAACTCAGTTTTTAAGTGAGCATCAGACATTAAAGCTATTTTCATAACTTTAGTCCTCTTTTTTCTTTTTAGTTGTTGTAGTTTTTGTTGCTGCTCGTTTTTTATTACCACTAGCTTTTATAGTTTTTGTTGTAGCTGTTTTTTTAGTAGTAGTTTTCTTTGTTGTTGTTTTTTTAGCAGCAGTTTTTTTGCCACCTTTTTTAGGTTGATTTTTTATTATTTTTTTAACTTCTTCTAAACTTAGTGCTTTTATATCTTGCTCATCTAACTCTTTTGGTAGTTTGTAGTTTTTCTTAGCATGTTTTATATAAGGACCAAATCTTCCAACAATTATTTGGATATCATCTTCAGGAAAATCTTTTAATAAAGCTTTTGCTTTTTCCTCTTTGATTTGTTTGATAACTTCTAATGCTCTTGGAAGCTCAATAGTATATGGATCATCCTCTTTAAGAGAAAAGTATTCAGATTTTACTTGTAAATAAGGACCAAATCTTCCAATTGCTACTTTTACATTATTTCCATTTTCATCAATACCCAATACTTTTGGAAGTTGAAGTAATACTAAAGCTTGCTCTAAAGTTATATTATTTACTGATATCTCTTTTGGAATAGAAGCTATTTTTGGTTTTTCTTTAGTCTGTTCATTTTTAACACCAAGCTGAACATATGGACCATATTGACCAACACGAGCAGTTATTTCAAGACCAGTTTTAGGATCATTTCCAAGTATTCTTACATCTGAAAATTTTGCTCTTGGAGCATTTTCCTCTTTATCTTGTACATTTTTTACAAAATCATTATAGAAATTTTGCATAACTGTTTGCCATGCTATTTTACCTTCTGCTATCTCATCAAATTGCTCTTCAACTTTAGCTGTAAATCCTAAACTTACAATTTCAGGGAAATGTTCAACTAAGAAGTCATTAACTACCGTACCTATTAAAGTAGGAGCTAGTTTTTTATCTTCTGTTTTTATTATATATTCTCTTTGTTGAATAGTAGCAATTGTAGGTGCGTATGTAGAAGGTCTTCCAATACCTTCAGTTTCTAGTTTTTTAACTAGTGATGCTTCTGTATATCTAGCAGGTGGCTTTGTAAATAACTGCTCAGCTGTTAATTTTGTTTTTTCAAATACTGTCCCTTTTTCAACATGTGGTAAAAATTTTTCAGTATTATCTAAAGCAGCTTCAGGATCATCACTACCTTCAGTGTATGCTTTCATAAATCCAGGAAATACTATTTTTGTTCCCTTTGCACTAAATTCATATTCACCTTTAGTTCCAGCTTTTATTTTATAAGTTGTATTAGCAACAACTGCTTGTGCCATTTGTGTGGCCATTGTTCTTTTCCATATTAAAGAATACAATCTAAACTGTGCATGATCTAGGTATTGTTCTACATCACTTGGTTTTAGTGCCATATTAACTGGACGAATTGCTTCATGGGCGTCTTGAGAGTTTCCTTTACCTTTGTAAACTCTAGGCTTACTTAAAGCATACTCTGCTCCAAACTCTTTTGTGATAACCTCTTTTGCTGCACTTGTAGCAAAAGTAGAAAGGTTTACACTATCTGTTCTCATATAAGTGATAAGACCACCAGTATGACCTGGTATACTTACTCCACCTTCATATAGTTGTTGAGCTATAATCATTGTTTGTTTTACACCAAATCCAGCTTTTCTACTTGCTTCTTGTTGTAAAGTTGATGTTGTAAATGGTGCTGCTGGGTTTCTTTTACTTTGTTTCTCTTCAATATCATCTAAAGTATAAGATGAAGCATTACATGAAGCTTCTATCTCTCTTGCTTGAGTTTCATTTTCAACTTTTGCAGTTTTTCCATTGATTTTTGATAATTCTGCTTTAAATTGAGGATTTTCTAAAATATCTAGTTTTAGTTTCCAGTATTCTACTGGTTTAAATGCTTCAATCTCTCTTTCTCTATCTACAATAATTCTAACTGCAACACTTTGAACTCGTCCAGCACTAAGACCATACCTTACTTTTTTCCAAATAAGTGGAGATAGTTTATATCCAACTGCACGATCAAGTATTCTTCTTGCTTGTTGTGCATCTACTAGGTTTTGATCTACATCTCTTGGATTTTCCAAAGCATGCATAATTGCAGTTTTTGTAATTTCGTGAAATACTATCCTTTTTACAGGATTTTTAGTGATTTTAAGTGCAGGGATTAAGTGCCATGCTATAGCTTCTCCCTCTCGATCCTCATCGGCTGCTAGGTATATAGTAGTGTCTTTATCAATATTTTTTTTCAATTCAGCGATAACTTTTGTTTTATCCCTACTTATCATATATTGAGGTTCAAAGTTATTATCTGGATCAAACCCAAGTTTTGATTTTGGAAGATCTCTTACATGACCCATTGAGGCCAATACTTTGTAGTCACTTCCTAGAAATTTTGATATTGTTCTTGCTTTTGCCGGAGATTCGACGATTACTAAATTTTTCACTAAATTACACCTAATAAGAGTTTTATATTTTGCAATGATAACATAAAAATTGTAAATTTGCTTTAAATGTTAGGTTTAATTAGCTATTTGCTATAATTCGTTTAAATTTAAAATATGGAACTTATATTGGAAAACTTACAGATATTTACAAATATAATACTGATTATGACTTTAGGTTGGTATTTAATCACCCTTTTACAATGGTATAACTACTCTTTAGAAAGAGTTGTTATAAAACATCACAAAATACAATGGCACTTAATATATTTTGTAGCACCTATTACACTATTTTATATATTGGACTTTTTATATTTTGCTGCTTATTTTTATGTAGTTCATCTGCCTTTATTTATATTATGGAATAAAAAGTTAGATAAAAAACTAGTTGTAACATCAAGGGTAAAAAGATTTTTAGCTATTTTATTATTTATCACATTTATTATTGATAGTTTATGTTACTTTTTACCTTCATGTTCATATGGAGTAATTATTCCACTATTTTTAACTTGGGCAATTACAACGGTACTTGAAAAGATATTCTTTTTATCATTTAAACATAAAGCTAAAAAAAGACTTCAAAGTATCAGAAACTTAGATATTGTAGCTATTACTGCATCTTATGGAAAAACATCAATTAAAAACTATCTATATCAAGTATTAAGTAAAAAGTTTAATACCTATATGACACCTAGAAGTGTAAATACTATAGGTGGTATAGTAAAAGATGTAAATGAAGACCTACCTTTAGATACTCAAATATATATAGCAGAAGCTGGAGCTAGAGCTAAAGGTGATATTGAAGATATTACAATGTTTTTAGAACCAGAATATACAATTATTGGAAGTGTAGGGGAGCAACATATAGAATACTTTAAAACTTTGGATAATATTATATATACAAAGATGGAGATTTTAAAATCTCCAAAACTAATAAAAGGTTTTGTACATGAGAGTGTTCCTATTAAAGAGTATGACACAATACAAAAGTTTCCAAATAAATTAAATATTACAAAAAGTGATCTAAATGGACTTTGGTTTGATCTAGAGGTAAATGGAAAAATTGAACATTTCCATGCTCCAATATTGGGAAGATTTAATGCTATAAATCTAACAGCCGTTATTTTAACATCTTTAGAACTAGGACTTAGTGTAGAAGAGGTTAAAATAGCTTTACATAATATAAGAGGTGTAGAGCATAGATTACATCTTAGTAAAGTAAATGATAAATTAATACTAGATGATAGTTTCAATGGAAACTTAGAAGGAATGTTAGAAGCTGTAAATATTAGTTCAACTCATATAGGTAGAAAAGTGATAATAACTCCAGGATTAGTTGAAAGTACAATACAAGCAAATACAACATTAGCAAAAGCTATAGATGATGTTTTTGATTTAGTTATTATTACAGGAAATTTAAATAAAGAGGTATTAAAAAACAATATAGATTCTAAAAAAGTGATTATACTTGAAGATAAAAGTAAAATGCAAGATATTCTTCAAGAACATACGCTAAAAGGTGATCTAATATTATTTGCAAATGATGCACCAAACTTTATATAAGTAAATTATTTACTATATAAATAAAAAAGGTCAAGAGTTTATCTCTTGACCTTTTTTTATTGAAAATGAGCAGCTTAAAACTCAAATCCTCCACCACTACCTTTATTCATACTTTCATATACAGCTTTTATATATATTTGTCTTGTTGGGCATGGTATAAATTCACTACACAATGAACATGAAGATAGGTTTTTATCATTTTGACATTGTTGAAGAACCTTTACTTGAACATCAAGTGCTAGTTCCCACTTATCTTTTTCTCTGCCGTTTATTGTATTATTATCTTGCATTAGCTTTATATGTATCTAAAACTATATTGATCTCATAATTACTTCCAAAGAAACATGGACTTGTATCATGGATATGTTCTGTTTTAATATTAAGTACATCTTCAAATCCATTTACAGCTTGACCACCTGCTAATTTATAAGTATAAGCAAATGGGAATACTTCAAATAGTTGTCTTAATTTACCTTTTGGTAAATCTGAAGTTGAAGGGTAAGAGAATAATCCACCACCTTTTAGAAGTATTTGGTGTAGATCTGGAACCATACCACCACTATATCTTAGTCTATAACCTTGAGCAAATAGATCATCAATCATAGCTTTATGGTAAGGGTACCAACATTGTTGAGTAGATCCAGGAGCATTTAGTTTACCTTTTTCATTTAAAACAATATCTTGGATATATACAAACTCACCTTTTAGAAGTCTGTACATTTTTACACAATTATCTTTTGCAATTACCATTTCAACTCTTGGACCAAATACAACATAAATAGATGCAACAATATTTGAACCTGTAAAGTTGTTTTCATAAATACCATAAATAGAACCAACAGATAAATTTACATCAACTAAACTACTTCCATCTAATGGATCATATGCTATAAAGTATTTACCATTTTCATTTATTTTTACTATATTATCTTGCTCTTCACTTACTATTTGATTTACACAAGTTAATTTTTTAAATTCTTTTTCAATCACAACATCAGATGCAATATCTAGTTTTAATTGAGTATCACCAGTACTATTTTGATTATCAGATTTACTTGTATCTCCAGCTTCTATTATATCTTTAATTTTTAAACTTGCTTTTTTTATTGCTTCTATTATATCTTGCATATATTTATACCTTTTTTGAGTTTTTTTGAATCCATGAAAATATTTCATCTTCATTATTTAAGTCTAACACTTCCATATTAGTAGGGATTTCATTTTTATTTATTGAGTTATCTATTGCTAGAGTATCACTTACTTCAAAATAATCAAAATGTAGATTATCTCTTGCGACACATATTCTAGGAAGAGGTATAGTTTTTAGCCCTTCAACTAATAAATAATCAAAATCACCTAATATAGAGATAATCTCTTCTATACTAGATGGTTCATTTTTAAACATAGTTGTCTTTTTAGGACTAGTTACTACTACATTTGCCCCTGTTTGAGAAAACTTCCAAGAGTCTTTACCCTCTTTATCAAAGATAGCTTTATCACATGGGTCATGCTTAACTATAGCTACTTTGTAGCCTTTTTTTTGTAAATAGTTTGACATTTTTATCACTAAAGTTGTTTTTCCACTATTTGATACACCTGTAAATGCTACTGCTAATCTTTTAAAGTTTTTATCCATAATTGTATTTTATCAAAATTATTATATAATGCCACTAAAGGATATCAATGTTTAATTATTTATTGTTAGTATTTTTTACTATATTTACACTTAACTCATGTACTGCTAAAAATATCGATCTATTAAGTGATGATAGTTTGTATAAATTAGGATTAGAAAATACAAAAGTAAAAGTTGTATTGTATAAAGACAATGTTGAAGGTGTTTTAAATATTACATATTTAAATCCTACAGATCCTAAAAAGTATGATAAAAAATATAATGTTTTTTTAACAGGAATATATCTAAATGATAAAAATGAAAAATATAATATAACTCTAAATAATAAAAAATATCTATCAAAAGAGTTATTAGATAAAAGTAGTAGTTTATATAAAAATATACCCTCTTTTAATCCATATTCAAAATATTATATAATGAAGTTTGAAAAAGATAAATCAAAAAAGTTAATCTTTAAATTAAACTATAAAGATTCAAATACAATTATAGAGTTTAAAACTTTTTAGTATAAATCCTTATTTAAAATAAGGATTTTTGATACTATTTATAAGTGTTGAGAACTTTGTTTCGTAGTCGTTGTTTATTAGTTGATTATAAAAATAATAATTAACTAAAACTTTTTTACCATATTTTTTACTCTCATCATAAGGAACAAGTTCCATACTAAGATATGGTTCAAAAGGACCTTTTTGAAATAATCCAGCTTTTAGAACTTTTCTATTTGTAAATCCAATTCCACCATTGTATGCATAAGCTATAAACAATACATGATCTAGTTTTGATTCAAGATAATTAAGATGTTTATTTGCATATTTGATATTAATAGGTGCTTTTAGTTGATCTAAAATATTATATGGTTCTTTTAACTCTTTTGCAAGAGCATTACTTAAAAATGGCATTATTTGCATAACTCCCATAGCATAAGAACTAGATAATGAACTAGGTATAAATCTACTCTCTTGTTTTGCAAGAGCATTTATAAGCACTTGTCTATTTTTTGGATATTGTGAAAGTATATCTTCATAAGGGTTTGGTAAAAATGTTTTTTTATAACCATAATATTTTTCATCTACATAAGCCATATATCCAGATGTTTTTTTAGAAGTAAATATATTTTGGTATTTTTCTCTTTTAGTTTTATTAACACCTGATTTTATATCTTTTAAAACACCCAACCAATAAAATGGATCATTTGTACTTACATTATCCTCTTTATATACTTTATTTTTTGAGTCATATTTTAGGTTTAATATTTTTGTATTTAATTTCTCTTTTGCATAAAGTGAATATATATTATTAGACCAGCTAGAAGATAATTTTTTTAGTATTTGTTTATCATTTGTTAATTGATATTGCCAAAAAAGTACCTTATCTTTATCAAACTTATAATAGGCACTTTTACTAGCAAGTTTTAAATAATCAAGTGCAATTTTCTTTTTATGGTGTTTTATAGCATTAATAGCAAGCATAAATTGAGTTTTATGTAGTTGATTTGAAGCATCTACATGAAGTAGTGATTCTTGAAGTTTATCTAGTTGTGGTGTTGTTGTAATTAGTTTTACCATAGAATAAAATCTATATTTGTTTTTACTAAGTCTTTTTAGAAGTTTAGTTGGAAGGTGATGATTGAAATTATCTATTCTAAATTTTACACCACAATTATTAAATATATCAAAAAATGTTTTATTATCACTTTTTATAAGATCAAAAAATGCTACATCTGAATTCATAATACTTAATTCATTTGCATATTTTGGATATAAAGGTTTAACTTTATTTATAATAGTATTTAGTTGATTTTTTGTAAATTGTTTTGATTCGTATAGTTTTAGACCTAATCTTATACAAGTAGCATCTTTATTTAAAAGATCTTTTGTTTTTGCTTTCATACAGTTTATAGTATATGTTGTATCTTTGTTATTAAGAGCTTTAGCATAGGGATAAAGAAGTTTATTATTTACCCTTTTTGCTTGTCCCAATGCCCATATAGCATCATCGCTTGATATGTTTTGTTTTAGATATAAAGATATATAAAAATCTTTTTCATAAGATCTTGGTTGTTTTTCTAACCAAGATTTTTCTATATTTGTACTAGCATTTAAAGCTGTAGCAAAAACAACTGGTATTAATATTTTTTTAAACATAATATATACTATAGTGTTACAAATAAGCTTTTAAGAAATATCTCTATAAACATTAAAGCAAATATTAAAATAAGTGGAGCTAAATCCATACCACCAAATACTGTAGGTACAAATCTTCTTACAAATCTATATGCAGGTTCAGTTAGTCTATATAACATTTGAACAATTGGATTTGATGGATCTGGTTGTACCCATGAAATTAGAGCAGATATTATAATTACCCATTTGTACAAAAATATTACTGTAAGTACTAAGTTTAGTACTGCTATTAAAAGTGCGTCTATCATTTTATTATTTCTCCTAAATAGTTTCTAATAAGTGGATAGATTTTATTTAAATCTGGTCCACTTGTTTCATTTGTAAATGCAATATAAAAATATTTTAATAGTGCATCCTCTTTTATATTTGTATTTTTACTAATATAACTTGTAAATTTATCAAAATCTTGTATAAAAGGAGCATCTTTTATACAAAATATCACTTTTTCAAATTCATCGGTATTTGATGAAGATTGTTTTTGATCTTTAAATATAGCATCTATTTTTGCTTTTAGTTGAGATATTGTATCACATTCTTCTAAATATAATTTAGCTAATGAACCAATATCACTATCACTATATCCTAAAATCTTAGAAAGTCTTAAATCATCTATATCTTTTATATAAGCTTTATTTATACTTTTTAGTTTATCTATATCAAACTTAGCAATATCTTTTGATATTTTACTAATATCAAACCATTTTAGTGCATCTTCAAGTGTAAATATCTCTATATCATTTGGTAGATCAAGAGATAGTTGTAAAATATAATTTGTAATAGCAATAGGAAGGTATCCTTCATTAATTAGAAAATCAATAGTGATATTACCATCTTCTATTTTATCTAAATGTATATATTCTAATTGTTTATCATATCCTATTGAGTTTCTAACATGTATTTGTCTTGGAGTCTCTTCTTGATACTTTTTATCTCTAATTACTGTTGATATATCACTCAACATATCATCAATAGCACAAGCAAAGTTATATGTAGGAGTTTTATCGTGATTTAAAATAATAAAACTATCTATATCTTCAGGAGTATATTTAAACTCTTTACTTAGGATATCATTAAATTTTATATTATCTTTTGGTTTTTTTATACGAACTGTAAATGGTGCTTCACATTCAAAAGTAACTGCATCACTTAGGTTTTGGCAAAAACCAGTATAGTTGTATTTTTTGTTATTTTTTATAGCTTCATCTTTCTCTTTTTGCAATATCTCATCAGAACAAAAACAATTAAATGCTTTTTTCTCTATTAGCAGTTGCATTGCAAATTGTGAGTGGTATTTTATATGTGAACTTTGTTGTACTATATGTTTATAGTTAATAGAAAAAAGATTTAAAATACCAATAATTTTTTTGATATTTTGTTCAGAATCATCTTTTATATTTGAATCTTCTATTCTTATTATTAAATCTTCGTTTTTATTTATAGATACCATATAGTTTATAAGTGCTATTTTTAAACTATTTATATCTAAATCTTGTGTTAAACTTGGTGCATATCTTAACAAAAATTATTCCTTATTTTTATTATTATTATACCTAAGTTTTGATTTTTGTTATATTAACTTCATTTTCTACTAAAATTACACAATATATTTTTTATAAGTGTAAAAATATGAAACACTTAATTTTATTTACTAAACTTACTATTAAGTTTAAAATTAGTAAAATTTATTTTATATGTATTTTATTAAAATAAAAG
>CAYZWZ010000024.1:0-24659 GCA_964482285.1 uncultured Helicobacter sp.
CTCAAAAATGGAGATTAAAAGATGATTTTATACCTATGATCTCTTTAGATTTAGGTGTACATTTACACCATTTAGCATATTTTTTAATAAAACAAGAACCATTAAAAATTATGGCAACATATAATAAATTTTCAAAATATAATATTATAGATGATGTAAATTTATTATTAGAATATAAAAATGGCATAAGTGGTTCAATGTGGTTAAGTAAAACTGCTCTTGGAAATAGAAATGGTCTACATGTTGAAATATATGGATCTAAAGCTAGTGCAGTATGGCATCAAGAAAATCCAGAAAAACTAGAATTTTCATATAATAGTGGTCAAAAAATTATCATAGATAGAGGAAGTGATATACAAATGATTCCAAATAAACTCTATAACAGAATGACACCAGGTCATCCAAGTGGATTTATAGAAGCTTTTGCAAACTTATACAATGATATTGCAAATTCTCTTGATAGTTTTAAAAATAATGAACCATATACAAATAAATATGTATATAGTTATACTCATGCAAAAAATGGTATAAAGTTATTACATAATGCTAGCATATCAAATCAATATAAAAAATGGACAAATAATTATTGAATAGCCTCTTTTAAATCCTTAAAAACTTGTTTAACACCATCTAACCATATAAGATATATCTTTTTTAAGTTTTCTTTTGTGTATAAATTATTTTGTTTTAGGTTAATTAAAAAATTAATGTATATATCTACTAATTCTGTATACAATAAAAATATATTACCTATAACATTTTTATCTGATTTTTTAGATTCCTCTAATAAATAAATCATAAATTCTAATTTTAGATCAAGAAATTCATTTTTATTATTTATTTTTAATATCTTTCTTTTATTTGTTTTATTTATTAATCTACTTAATAGTTTTTGATCTTCTTTAAAATCTACATTTGCTGGTATTATACCAATTAGTTTTTTCTCTCTTTTTGCATCAAATTCTATTTTACCTATATTTTTAATAATATTATTTATTTCATCAAATTTCATTGGAATAAAGTTTTTAATCAATACACCATCACTTAAATTATAAACCTTATGAGAATCTTCACCATATGTATTTATTAGATTTATATATGTATCTTCAAATGATGCTTTAAAAGATAATAAACTTCTATTTGTCTTTATTTTATCTCTTAAATTTCCTTCTAGTTCTAATACATCATAAGTAGATACTGTATCATTATCATTATTTAAACTTTCAATTGTTTCTGTTTGAATATGTGAAGAATCACTAGAATACCTACTTCCTGTTTTTTGATCAAATGCTGCATCATTTCCAATTGTATATATCTCTGTAGCACCAAAATGAACACTAATCATATATGAAAATGTACCAACATTATTTACACTTCCCAACATTCCAATATCTTTTATTAATTCAACTGTTTGTGAAAATATATAATCTTTACCTTTTAAAACATCGATAGTTTTTTCGTGTTGTTGAGCAAGACAAACTATCAAACTATCATTTAAATAATTTTTATCATCACATGTTAAATATTTTGCACACAAATGAGATGGATCAATTGTAACAACAATATTTGGTTTTATATTATTTTTTTCTAATTTTCTTAGTATAACATCTACACATACAATTATAAACTTATCTTGATTTTCTTGTATAAATTTAATATAATTATCAAGAGATGGTCCAGCAGCAATTAATAAAACTTTTTTATTTTTTAATATTTTATTTTCATACATTTTTTTTGTATCAATAAAATACTCTCTATTTTTAATAAAATTAACACTTCTTCTAATATTTTCCATAACTAAGTTATATGAGAAATAACCAGCAAAATTATTTGAAAAGAAATCAACTATTTCCCCATGTATATCTTTATAATTTGACAATAGCATATTATACTTTACATTATAATTCATATAGTTATGATAATTATAAAAATCACTATATATCTTTAGCCTTTTGTCATTATCATCTTCAATAGATAAAAATAACTTTTTATTATTTTTATTAAATTCACTATAATCTGTAACAAATAAAGATAATCTAAAAACTTCCAATTCAGGTTCAATTATAAGTGAAGTAAATGGATATATTTTTTTATTAATTTCATGAAGATGTATACCTAAACCTGATCCTATAAATATCATCTTATAAATTTTGCTATATTCTATATTATTTAAATCAACATTATCATTTATAAAATCTATTATATTCATTACATTACCATAAGTTTTAGATTTCACTAAATAATTTGTTTCACCTATTGTTCTAAGAAGATTAAATGATCCTTCTTTTGTAAAATTTGTTAACTTTGCTCTGTTATCAGCATCTTCATATGTATTTATCCCATAATACCAGCTATTTGTTTCGTGATTTAATATATCAAAATAACCATCTTTATACTCTAAAGTATATTTTTCTTTATGGTTATTATTATTTATATCATCACTTAGTGTATTTACACGATTAAATATATCTTCAAAATTTTCTTTTAAAAATAATAAATTTTTCTCATATATACTTAATAGTGTACTACTTAAGTCTGATAGTTCTTTTTCCATTTTATTTCCTATTTATTCTTTAAATATTATACAACATATAATCTAAAAAGCCCCAAGTTAGAATAACTTGAGGCTTTAATATTATAAATACTAATTAAAATTATTACTGTAATAATCTTGTAATATTTTGTTGCATTGCATTTGCTTGACTTTGTGCATAAGTTCCTGCTTGTGCTATAATATTTTGTTTATTAAAGTTTGCACTTTCTGCCGCATAATCAACATCTCTGATCACAGATTCTGCTGCTTTAATATTTGTTTTTTGAGTCATCATATTTCTAAGACCTGATTCAAGTTGATTTTGTGTAGAACCAACATCTGATCTCCATGCATTTAATTCATTGATTGCTGTATCTACATCATCCATGTAATCTCTAAATCCACCAGCACTCATTGTTGTTGAAGCAACAGAATCACCTTTTAAACCTGACATACCTGTAAGTCCTGTTGTATTAGCTTGTATTCCTGAACCTAAAGAGATTAAGTTAGCAGCTTTTTCACCCATTTGGAAATCTAATTTATCAGATACTGCACCAGCACTAGCACCTTGAAGTAATGAAATACCATTATAGTTAGTTTGCTCTGCAATATTATCTAATTGTGTAAGTAATTTATTAATATCTTTCCCAATTGCTGTTCTACCTTCTTCTGAAGTAGTAGCTGTTGATGCTTGAATTAATTTTTGTTTTACAACATCTAGAATATTTGATTGCTCTGCCATAGCTTTATCAGCAATTTGTGTTAAAGATACTGCTGAGTTACCATTTGAAATTGATTGACCAATTGAAGAAGCTTGTGTTCTTAATTTATCAGCAATTGCTAATCCTGATGCATCATCTGATGCTTTATTAATTCTTAATCCAGAAGATAATTTTTCTAATGAACTACTTAATCTATTATTTGTATTTGTTGCTGATTCTTGTGCGTTTAATGACGCAATATTTGTATTAATTCTCATAATTTATCCTTTTAATTTATGACACATTGTAAAGACTTTCACTTTACACCTATAAACATTCTTATCCGATTTTCATCTTTTAAGCATAAGGACTTTCACCTTTTGGCATCCATTGATACCTATACATATTAAAATAATAACATACCAATTCTTAATATTAGCTTATTTGTATAAGTCTTTTACAACTTCTATTGTTTTCATTTTAGAGTTAACTCTAACTTTCATTAGCTGCTTTTTAACATGTTTTGAAAGTATCTTTTGATACTTTTTATAATTTCTAGAACCTACCTCAAATTCGCAAAGTTTTTTTTGAATTTTTAGTATATCATCAGAAAGTGAACTTCGATTTTTCATAATTTCCACCTTTTGTATTTCTAATTATACTAATACATTTCTTAAAACTAGATTAAATCTAATTAGTTTATTAAAAAAGGGTGATACTTTCATATCACCCTTTTTTATTTATATTATATATTTGTTTTCTACTGAAGCAGTTTTAATATATTCTGCTGCACTTGATTTGCTTGACTTTGTGCATAAGTTCCTGCTTGTGCTATAATATTTTGTTTATTAAAGTTTGCACTTTCTGCCGCATAATCAACATCTCTGATCACAGATTCTGCTGCTTTTATATTTGTAACTTGTGTCATCATATTTCTAATACCAGATTCTATTTGATTTTGAGTAGAACCAAAATCAGATCTCCATATATTTAACTGATTTAAAGATGAATCTATTTTTGCCATATAACTTCTTGCCGCTGAAGCATTTGCAAATCCACCCTCTGCACTAGCTTTAAGTGTATTTAAATCCAATCCACTTGTGTTTGATTGTACTGCACCATTTAGCTCTGCAGTATTTGCTGCTTTTTCACCCATTTGGAATGTTAATTTTTCTGAAGCTGCTCCTGCACTAGCTCCTTGAAGTAATGATATTCCATTATAATTTGTTTGATTTGCTACTTCATTTAATTGAGTTAATAATTTACTAATATCTTTTCCAATTGCATCTCTACCTTCATCTGATGTTGTTGCTGTTGATGCTTGAATTAATTTTTGTTTTACCATATCTAAAATATTTGATTGCTCTGCCATTGCTTTATCTGCAATTTGTATCAATGATACTGCAGAGTTACCATTTGATATTGATTGTTTTATAGAAGAAGCTTGAGTTCTTAATTTATCAGCAATTGCTAATCCCGATGCATCATCTGATGCTTTATTTATTCTTAGCCCAGAAGATAATTTTTCTAAAGAATTTTGTAAATTTTTATTAGTATTCGTTGCTGCTTCTTGTGCGTTTAATGACGCAATGTTTGTATTAATTCTCATAATGCTTCCCTTTAATTATGTATAATCTTATATGGTGTATTATATTTGAACATATCTTAAAAACAGATTAAACAGAAACACTAAAGCCCTAACTCTAGGGCTTTATAAACATTTCTTAATATTAGCTTATATTATTTTCTTACTAGTATTGCCCCTACTTCTACATGATTTGTAAAAGCAAATTGATCAAATATAGCAAATCTTTTTATAATATGAGTTTTACTTAATGTTTGCATATCTCTATATAATGTTTCAGGATTACACGATATATATATTATTTGATTATATTTTTTTGCTAACTCTCTTGTAGTATCATCAAGTCCAGCACGTGGAGGATCCATAAATATAGTATCATATGAATAATCATCAAGATTTACATTTTGTTGTTTTAATCTTGTAAATTCTCGCACCTTTTTTAAAGCTTGGACAAACTCTTCACTTGACATCCTTACAAATGTAATATTATTAATATTATTTAGTTCACAATTGATTTTTGCAGATTTTATAGAAGTTTTACTTATCTCTGTTGCTATTACTTTATCAAATCTTTTTGATAATGGAATTGTGAAATTTCCCCCACCACAATAAAGTTCACATAAATCACCTCCATGAGCTATATTATCTATAGTCCATTCAATCATCTGTTCATTTACTTTTTGATTTGGTTGAGTAAATCCATTTTCAAAGTATAAAAATTTAAACTTTTCACCTTTAATATTTAATGTTTCATTTATAAAATCAGAACTTAGTACAACTTTTTGCTTTCTACTTCTTCCAATAATTTTAATACCTAATTCTTTTTCTAATTTTCTTGCCTCTTCTTGCCAATTTTCATCTAATTTTTTATGATATACAAGTGTTACTAATATATCATTTGTAGTAGAACTTAGATATTCAATCGTAAATAATTTATTATTTAGAATATCTATTTGTTCTAATTTTTTAATTAATATTGGCATAATATTAGAAATAGCATCACTAACCATTGAACAAGAGTCAATTACAAGTACACTTTTATTGATATTATTCATTGCATAGTTTAATGTAAAGTTATTATCTTCATCATATACTTTCCATATTTTAAATTCTGCTCTATTTCTAAAAGCACCATCTTTACTTTTAATAATATCTACAACTCCTGTGTAATAAGGAGCAAATCTACTTATCTCTTTAGTTAGTTTAAACTCTAATTGCTCTTCATAAGACATATGACCTAGACTACAAGATCCACACTCTCCAAAATATTTACAATCCATAAAATCTCCTATTTATTAAAAACCAAAGTGATAAAACTCTTTTGGTTCTCGAGCTTGAAATTCATAATGAAAGATTCTAGTTACTTTACTATGTAACATAGTTCTTTGTACTTGGTTTGATGGTCTACCATACTGTAAATCTCCTATAATTGGATATCCAGCATATTGCAGATGAACTCTAATTTGGTGTGTTCTTCCATTTTCAATTATTAGTTTGACTTTTGATTTATTACCCTCAACCATATAAGGTATAATCTTAGTAAGTGCTGGTTTTCCAAGAAGATCATCTACTTTTGATTTTGCCGTTTTCCCTTTTATAGTATGTATTGGTTTATTTATAACCTCTTCTTCTACTACTTTACCCTCAACAATTGCTACATACTCTTTGTATACTTTATTTTTTTTGAACTCTTTTATTGCTCTTTGTCTAAAATCTTCATTTTTAGCAAGCATCATTACACCACTTGTTTCTTTATCAAGTCTATTTAATAAAACTGCTTGTGGAAACATTTTTTCCACTTCACTTGCATTTAAAAATGCAGGTTTATCAACTGCTAATATATCATCATCTTCATATATCACTTTTGCATTTGATATATGTTTAACTTTAAAATTCACACTATCACTTATCTCTCCACGAGCGACGAGTAGTTTTTTACCATTTACTGTTACTACACCTTTATCAATTAGCTCTTTTGCTTTTTTATTTGATATACCCTCTTGTATTGCTAATAATTTATATGCTTTATCTTTAGCCATAATTTTCCTTTATAATTTTTCTAGTTCTTCTAATATTGGGTTTATATCACCCTTTACACCTAAAGATGATTTTTTTAGTTCATCAATATTTTTCATATAATACTCTATTTCATCTTCATTTATTAATTTATAATCATTTACACATTCAAAAAGTGATTTTTGGTTAAATATAGTTTTTCCACTAATTAATTTTGTATTATAAAACGCAGGTTCAATAGGATTGTGTCCCCCTGCACTTTTTATAAAACTTCCTCCTAAAATCACAAGATCGCTTATTTCATAAATATTATTAAGTTCACCCATAATATCAACTAAAATAATATCACTATTAAAATTTTCATTTTGTGAAAATCTATGAAATGTTATATCTGTATTTTCATATTTATTTTTAATAAGTTCATATACACCATCAAATCTCTCCGGATGTCTAGGTACAACAATAAGTTTTCCATACTCTTTACTCCAAGCATTTAATACCAATTCCTCTTCACCCTCATGTGTTGAGCCAGCTGTAATTATTGTACTATTTGGTTTTAAATATTTATTTGTAATTTTTGGTAAATTTACTAATTTTATATTACCTATTACATTTACATTTTTTGCACCCAATTGCTCTAGTCTTTTTTTATCTATTTGACTTTGAGCAAATACTTTATCAATATTTTCAAATATTTTTTTATAAAACCATGAAAACTTTTTGTATGATTCATATGATCTATCTGATATTCTAGCATTTATTAAATATGTTGGTGTACCTTTTGATTTTGAACATAAAAACAACATATACCATAGTTCTGCTTCCATAACTACCAAAGCTTTTTGTTTTTTTATCCAAAAAGGTAAAAATAACTCATATGGTAAATATCTTACATTTTTACTAATTTGCAATGCTTTTTCATATCCAGTATTTGTAATTACTGATATATTTACATCTTTATTTAGTTTTTCCACAATAGGCTTTATAGCTTGTGTTTCACCCATAGAACATGTATGAAACCAAATATTCTCTTCTTTGAAAAAATTATTATTTCTTAAAAAAAATTTAGCAGGAATTGCTTGTTTGTATTTTGGATTTCTTAGTTTTAAAAGTATTAAAGGTAATGCTAAAATATAAATAAAAAGTGATAAAACTAAATATATATATTTAAACATCTATTTTTCCCTTTTTAAAATAAAAAAGAGATTACAAAAGTAATCTCTTTTAATTATACTGAAGTATATACTATGCTTCTATAGTTTCTTTATATATGATTCTTCCACAGTGAGGACAATTTGTAATCTCATCTGTTGCTAAAAATTCACTATAAACTTTATTTGTAAGCTTCATGTGACATCCATAACAAGCTTGATTTTTAACTGGAACTACAGCTGTTTCATTTGCCCATCTTCTGATCTTCTCATAAAATGATAAAATCTTTTTATCTATTGTCTCAATTAATTCTGATTTCTCTTTAGATATCTCTTCTCTACTTTTATTTAACTCAGCAATATTTTTATCAATCGCTTCTTTTAGTTCTGCTACATCAGCTTCTTCTGCAGATAGTTGAGCTTTTAACTCTTCTAGTTCTTCCTCTTTTTTAGTTGTGATCTCATCTAGTCTGATAATCTCATCATTTGAAAATGCGATTTGCTCTTTTGAGATCTCTTCTTCTAATTGTAATGCTCTTGATTCTTTTTCTGTTTTAACAGAATCATATTTAGCAGATATTTCATCAAGTTTAGCTCTTAAATCTTTTATATTTAAATCATTTTTGATTCTTTTGTTTTTAGTTTCATCAATCTCTTTATAAAGATTTTCAATTTTTGTACTTAACTCTTCTGCAGTTTTTAAAAAAACTTTTAACTTGTCATTTTGTGCTTGAATTTGTGGCTCAAATCCTACTATTTGTTTATCAAAGTTTGATAATTTTACAAGTTGTTCTAAATGTTTATTCAATTTTGTTCCTTTTATTTGTAATCAAATGGGTTCTTATTTTCACCCATTATAACATTTATTTTATTTATTTTCAAATATTCTTCTAACAAAGCGTTAACCATAGGAGCAAAGTGTCTTTCACTTTCCCAGTGTCCTATATCAATAAGTGAGATATTTCTAAGTTTTGCTTCCATAGCATCGTGATATTTTATATCACCTGTTATAAAACAATCTGTTTTTACCTCATCTATTAAACTCATTCCACTTCCTGTACAAAGTGAAAAATTATTTATATATTTATTTACTTTAACACTTTTGTCAAACTCTAAATTTAGTCTATCTTTTATAAGTTTTTTAAACTTTTTAAAACTCATATTAGCTTTTGCTGTTAATAAAAACTCTTCCTCTTTTTCTATTTCAAATCCAAGTATATTTTCCATTACATATCTATTTAGATGTGATTTATCTATATTTGTATGCATAGATATTAGTTTTATATCTTTTTTAATTAGTATTTTTAAAAGTTTTGTTGAGTATGTATTATCATTTATTGTTTTTAAACCTTTAAAAATCAAAGGATGATGAGATATTACCAATGAATTTTTTTTAACTTTTTTTAAAAACTCTATATCAATATCAAGAGTAATATAAACTCTTTTAAACTTATCATCCATTGAGCCTACTATTAAACCTGAATTATCCCATTTTTCTTGTGTACAAAATGGGCTAATCTCATTTAGGTATTGATATATATCTTTTATTAACATTTTATTTTAGATCTTCTGGATGGTTTTGTTTTAACCAAGCTTCTTTAGATTCTATTCTTTTTGGTTCTTGTTCTTTATACATTGTAGCACATGCCATAGATAGTTCTCTAACTCTTAAAATATAGTTTTGTCTTTGTGTTTGAGATATAGCTTTTCTTGCATCTAAAGTATTAAATACATTTGATGCTAACATACAGTTATCATAAGCAGGAAGTGGTAATTGGTTTTCTAAACATAATTTACACTCATCAAAATATTCATCAAAATGTTTAAATAACATATCTGTAGAAGCTACTTCAAAGTTGTATTTAGAGAACTGAACTTCAGATTCAAAATGTATATCTCTATAGTATGTTTTACCAAATTCATTTTCATTCCATATAATATCAAAAATATTATCAACCCCTTGCAAATACATAGCAAGTCTTTCTGTTCCATAAGTTATCTCTACTGCAACAGGATCACACGCTATTCCACCTACTTGTTGAAAGTATGTAAATTGTGTTACTTCCATACCATCAAGCCATACTTCCCATCCAAGACCCCAAGCTCCAAGAGTTGGTGATTCCCAGTTATCTTCTACAAATCTAATATCATGCTTAGATAGGTCAAGACCTAAATACTCTAAAGATTTTAAGTAAAGCTCTTGAATATTATCAGGGCTTGGTTTTATTAGTGCTTGAAACTGATAATAAGATCCTAGTCTATTTGGATTTTCTCCATATCTTCCATCTGTTGGTCTTCTACTTGGTGCAACATATGCAACAGACCAAGGTTTGCTATCTAAACTTCTAAGTAAAGTTGCTGGATGAAATGTCCCTGCACCACTTGGTATATCGTAAGGTTGAACTATATTACAACCCTCATTTGCCCAGTATTCTTGTAGTTTTAATAGTAATTGTGAAAATGTTATATTCTTACTCATTGTATTCCTATGTATTATAATTACGCAATTATACTATATATATGTTATGTATTATATAAAGAGAATTTCTTAAGATAAAAATGGTACTATATATTTATGTTAAAAAAGTTATTTTATACCAAAAGCATAAACAAATTTAATCGTATTAGTTTTTTTATAGCTACACTACTTACTATTATACTTATACTTGTAGTTTTAATAAATACCTACAAAGATTATAAAAATGATCTAAAAGAAATTGAAACATCTTATATAAAATCTAAAAAAGAGTTTATAACTAAAGAAACCAAAAGAGCTTTACGATTTATAGAATACAAGTACAATAAAGATATAAATAAAAAACCACTAAAACAAATACAAGATGAGATTGTAGATACTATAGAGCATATGAGAAATACTACAAATGAAACAGGATATATTTTTATATACAATTTTGATGGTATAAATATTGCAGATCCTATTTTAAAACATAACAATGGAAAAAACCTAATAGATTTTAAAGATCTAAATGGTAAAAAAGTTATAAAAGAGCTAATAGAAGTATCCAAAAATAAAGATGGTGGATTTGTAAAATATGTTTGGAATAAACCAACAACAAATACCATGTCAGATAAAATATCTTATGCCATATCTTTTAAACCTTGGAATTGGATGATTGGAAGTGGTGTTTATTTAGATGAAGTACAAAATGAACTAAAAATAAAAAAAGAGCAATTTAACAAAAAAGTAACTATATATGTTTTACAAATTATATTTATATCATTTTTATTATTTATAGGTGGATTAGTTTTTTATAGGTATTTTACAAAACTACTTAAAGAGGATATAGAAAATATCAGATTATCTCTTCATAACCATAACAAAATAGATTTAGATAAACTAACTTTTAAAGAATTTAGAGCAGTTGCTTCATATACAAATAAGATGACAAAAGATCTAAAAGATCTAAATTTTAATCTAGAAGAGAAAGTAAATAAAAGGACAAAAGAGTTAAAACAAAAAGAAAAATTTGCAAATGAGTTAGTAATTAGTCAAGATAAATTTTTAAAAAATGCAATACATGAGATAAATACCCCTTTGAGTATTATTATTACAAATATAGATCTATTTAAACTAAAATATCAAAAAAACAAGTACCTCACAAATATAGAAGCTGGTTCAAAAATAATCCACAATATATACAATGATCTATCTTATTTAATCAAAAAAGATAGAATAGACTATCCACTAAACAATATTAACTTTTCACAATTTTTATATACTAGAATAGAGTTTTTTAATGATATAGCCTTAGGTAATAATTTACACTTTACAACAGATATTGAAGATGATATTTACCTAAACTTTAATCAAACCCAACTACAAAGAATTTGTGATAATAACTTATCAAATGCTATTAAGTATTCATATAAAGATAAGCCTATTTTAATCAAGCTATATAAAGAAAATAACAATATTATATTATTGGTTCAAAATAATTCAGATACAATAAAAAACCCAGATAAACTTTTTGAAAGATTTTATAGAGAAAATAAAAATCGAGGTGGCTTTGGATTGGGTTTAAATATCATAAAAGAGATTTGCGATTTTTATAATATAAAAATAGATGTTAGCTCAAATAACAATATAACAATATTTAAATATATTTTTACAACAAAGGATTAATATGAATATATTACTTTTAGAAGATGAACTGATGCTGCAAAACTCTATTTGTGAATATCTAGAAGCATTAAAACACAATGTATATTCATATAGCAATGGAATTGAAGCTAAAGATTCATTAGAATCTAGAAGATATGATATTATGATATTAGATATAAATGTCCCCTCTCTAAATGGTTTAGAGTTTTGTAAATATCTAAAAGAACAAAATATAAATACCCCTATTTTATTTATTAGTGCATTAGTAGATATAGATCATATAAGTGAAGCTTTTGATCTTGGAGCTATGGATTATATAAAAAAACCATTTCATCTAAAAGAGTTAGCTTTAAGGATAGAAAAAATATCAAACGATATAGATAATAAAAATATAAACCATGTTATCCTTAGTGATAACTATACTTATAATAAATCAACAAAAGAGTTGTTTTTCAATTCAAAACTACAAACACTTACAAAAAAACAAATAAATATTATAGATTTTTTATGTTCAAATATAAACTCAATTACAAGTTATGAGATGCTTAGAATTTATGTTTGGAACAATGATAATGTTAGTGATGCCACAATAAGAACAGAGATAAGCCGTCTAAGGAAAATCCTAAAAGAGGATTTTATACTAAACCAAAAAGGTCTAGGATACACAATAAATAAATACTATATAAAATTATAATCACACTTACATATATAATAAATTCTTATTTTAAAATCTACATTTTTTTATTTTTGCTACTTTAATGCTACATATTCTTTTTATAATTATACGTTATAAATTTAAAAGGAGATAATATGGATGCTAATAAAGCACAAGAATATTGGAAAGAAAATATATCAACAATCTTAAAACTATTAGTAGTTTGGTTTATAGTCTCACTAGGTTGTGGAGTACTATTTATAAACGAATTAAACACTATAGAGATAAGTGGAGTTAAACTTGGATTTTGGTTTGCTCAACAAGGTTCAATTTACGCATTTGTGATACTTATATTTGTATATATAAATAAAATGAAAAAAATTGATGAAAAATACGGCGTAGACGAGTAGGAGATATTATGGAATTACAAAGTTTAATTTATATATTTGTAGGAGTATCATTTTCTATTTATATAGGTATTGCACTATGGGCTAGAGCTGGTAGTACAAAAGAGTTTTATGTAGCTGGTGGTGGTGTTCCTCCTGTTGCAAATGGTATGGCAACAGCAGCAGATTGGATGAGTGCTGCGTCATTTATATCTTTAGCAGGTATTATTGCTTTTAAAGGTAGTGACGGTGGAGCTTATCTTATGGGTTGGACTGGTGGTTATGTTTTATTGGCATTATTATTAGCTCCATATTTAAGAAAATTTGGTAAGTTTACAGTTCCAGATTTTGTAGGTGATAGATATTACTCAGATTTAGCAAGAACTATTGCAGTAATTGCAGTTATATTTATATCATTTACTTATGTTGCTGGTCAAATGAGAGGTGTAGGAATTGTATTTTCTAGATTCTTACAAGTTGATGTAAATACTGGTGTTATGCTTGGTATGGGTATTGTATTTATCTATTCTGTATTAGGTGGGATGAAAGGTATTACATATACTCAAGTTGCACAATATATTGTTATGATATTTGCATTTACTGTTCCTGCAATATTTTTATCTATTCAAGTTACTGATTCATTTTTACCTCAACTTGGTATCTTTTCTCAAACTACATTTGCTTTTGATGATGGAGTAAGAGTCATACCAGAAGGTACATATCTTATGCATGCACTAGATCAAGCTGTTAATGACCTAGGATTTAACAACTACACAGATCCAGGAAATATATTTAATATGTTTATGTTGACTGTTGTACTTATGGCAGGAACTGCTGGTTTACCACATGTAATTGTAAGATTTTTTACAGTTCCTAAAGTAAAAGATGCAAGAATATCTGCTGGTTGGGCTTTAGTATTTATTGCTATTATGTATACATCAATATCTTCTGTTGCTTCTTTTTCAAGAGTTAATTTAATTGCAAATACACAAAATGTAGAATATGCTAAATTTGTAAATGGTGAGCAATTAAGAGCTGATGGAACAATCAACGATGGAGCATGGTTTAAAACATGGGAAAATGGTGGATTATTAGCATGGAATGATAGAAATGGCGATGGAAAAATCCAATATGCTGCTGGAACTGCTTTTGATGGACCAAAAGGGAAACCAGTATTTGCTGGTGAAAAAAGAGGTCAATATGGACAAAGACTTACTACAAATGCAAAAGGACCTGCTACTGAAGCTGAACTTAGAAACAACAATGGAATTGCAAATGAGATCTATGTAGATAGAGATATTATGGTTTTAGCAAATCCTGAGATTGCTCACTTACCAAACTGGGTAATTGCTCTTATGGCAGCTGGTGGATTAGCAGCAGCTCTTTCAACAGCAGCTGGATTATTACTTGTAATATCTGCATCGATTTCACATGATCTATTTGGTCAAGTTATTTTCAAAGATAAAAAAACTGGAAAATCAACATTAAGTGAAAAATCAGAATTAAGATTAGCTAGATTTGCAGCAGTTGCAGCAATTTTAGTCGCTGGATACTTGGGTATTAACCCTCCTGGATTTGTGGCACAAGTTGTTGCATTTGCATTTGGACTAGCAGCTGCTTCATTCTTCCCTGTAATTATTCTTGGAGTCTTTGATAAAAGAATGAACAAAGAAGGTGCAATAGCTGGTATGAGTATTGGTTTAACATTTACATTTGTATATATTATTTACTTTGTATTTTTAGGTGGAGCAAAAGAAGATTATCTATTTGGGATAGCTCCAACTGGTATTGGAACACTTGGTATGATACTACACTTTATAGTAGCATATATTGTTTCAAGAGCAACTCCTCCACCACCAAAAGAGATTCAAGATCTTGTAGAAAGTATTAGACTTCCTAGTGGTGCAGGTGCTGCACAAGATCACTAATAAATATTTATATTGAGGACTTTTCCTCAGTATAATATTTTAAGAAGATCTATATCTTTTTAAAATATTATACAAAGGTTATAAAATGAGCCTAAATTCACAAGAAGAGTTTCTAAAAAACTATCATCCATTTGATTGTTTAAATCAACTTGAACTAGAGTTATGTTTAAACAATATAGATATATCATATTATCCAAAAGATTCTATCCTTATATCATCTACAAATATTTCAGAGTTTTTCTTTATTATTATAAAAGGGGAAGTTCACCAATACAATAATGAAGAGTTGATATCTATATATCAGCAAGAGGATAGTTTTGATGCAAATTCACTTATATATGAAAAGTGCAATAGTGTATTTAAAGTAAATGAAGATCTAATCTGTTATGAATTAAATAAGCAAACATTTCTAAAATTAATAAGTTTAAATAAAGAGTTCAAAAAATATTATTTGCAAAATCTTTCAAATAAACTACAAGAACTAAAGAAAAAACAATATACAAATGAGATGTCATCTTTTATGATCTCAAGAGTTTCTGAACTATATATCCACAAGCCATATATAGTTGATAACTCAACAATTATAAAAGAAGCCATACACTCTTCTGTTACAAAAAACACATCTTCTATTATTGTAAAACAAAATAATCAATATGGCATAATCACAGATTCTATTTTAAAAAAAGAGATTATTTTAAATGGTGTTTGTTTTGATCAACCTTGTTCTAAAATTGCACAATTTCCATTTATTTGTGTATCTTACGATGATTTTTTATTTGAAGTATTAATGTTATTTACAAAATATTCAATCAAAAGAGTTGGAGTATTAAAAGATGAAAAACTAATAGGTATTATATACCAAGTTGATGTATTGAGTTATTTTGCTAACCATATACATCTAATAGATATACAAATACAAAAAGCAAATACAATAGATGAACTAAAACTAGCAAGTATAGATATAACAAAAGCTGTGAAGTCTTTATTTTCAAAAGGTGTCAAAACAACATATATAGCAAAAATGGTAGCCCAACTTAATACAAAAGTATATGAAAAACTATTTCTTCTTATAGTACCAAATGATTTACAAAACTCTTGTTCTTTACTTGTTATGGGAAGTGAAGGTAGAGATGAACAAATATTAAAAACTGATCAAGATAATGCTTTAATAATATCAAACGATACAAATAAAGAGCTGTATGTAAAATATATGCAAGAGTTTAACTCATCTTTACTTGATTTTGGTTTTCCAAAATGTAGTGGAGATATAATGGTAATAAATCCATACTGGAGAAAAACACAAAAAGAGTTTGAGCTTCAAATTAAAAAATGGCTTCAAGGAAATAGTATGCAATCGTATATGGATTTAGCAATATTTTTTGATGCTAAAGTTGTAGCTGGAAATAAAGAGTTTTTACTTTTATTAAAACAAAATTTATTTAAACAAGTAAAAAACAACGATGTTTATATGGCATATTTTGCAAAAGCTACTTTAAACTTTGAAACACCCATTAATATGTTTTCTAACTTAGTTTCAAAAGATAATAAAATAGATCTAAAAAAAGGTTCAATATTTGCAATTGTGCATGGTATTAGAAGTTTAGCTTTACAAAATGAAATATTCCAAAGATCAACTATAGCAAGGATTAAAAAACTAAACTCTATAAATATTATTCCAAGAGATTTAGCATCAGAGATAATAGAAGCTTTTGAGTTACTTTTGAGATTGAAGTTACAAGGACAAATTTATAATATAAATCAAAATAAACAAATAACTAACTCAATTGATATAGATAAGTTTTCCAAAATCCAAAGAGATATGTTAAAAGATAGTTTTATAATTGTAAATAATTTTAAAAAGTTTATCTCAAACCATTTTAGATTGAGTAACATATCTTAAAATGTTTGATAATATAAAAATAAAAATAAAACTATCAAAACTAAAAGATAAAAAATACTCTTTTTTATACGATACAAATATATTGCAAGATGAATATATAGTTCTTGATTGTGAGACAACAGGACTAAACCCAAAAAAAGATGAGATACTCTCAATTGCTGCAGTAAGGATTAAAAATAATAAAATCCTAACTAGCCAATCTTTTGAGATATTTATAAAACCTTCAAATAAAATATCTGCTAAAAGTATAACAATACATCAAATAAGACCTGATGATCTAAAAGATGGTGTTGATATAAATGAAGCTTTAGATCAGTTATTATATTTTATATCAAATCTTCCTATCGTTGGGTATTATATATCTTTTGATATAAAAATTTTAAATACATATTTGAAAAAATTTATTGGTACTACTTTACATAATGAACAAATAGAACTATCAAGTATGTACTATAAAAGATATAAAAAACACTCAGCTCATGAGTTTGTAGATCTAAAATTTGATACAATTATTGAAAAACTAGATATTCCAAAACTTTCTAAACACAATGCTTTAAACGATGCAATTATGTCAGCTATGATATTTTTAAAACTAAAAAATATCCCCTTATATAAAGGTGCTTACAGTTGATAATTTTTACTTAACTAAATAATAAAATAAATTTAGATATAATCACGATATTATAAACTTAAATAAGGTAAACAAATGTCAAATCAATCAGCTCTAGAAATTGCTTTAGCACATAGTATGACTAAAGAGGAATACGAAACTGTATTAAAAATGTTAGGAAGAGAACCTAACTATACTGAAATTGGAGTTATATCTGCAATGTGGAGTGAACATTGTAGTTATAAATCGTCTGCGAAATACCTAAAAGGTTTTCCTACTACTGCTCCATGGGTTATCCAAGGTCCAGGAGAAAATGCAGGTGTTATTGATATTGGAGATGGTTATGCTGCAATATTTAAAATGGAATCACACAATCACCCATCATTTATAGAACCTTATCAAGGTGCAGCAACTGGTGTTGGTGGAATTATGAGAGATGTATTTACAATGGGTGCAAGACCAATAGCATCTATGAACTTAATCCAATTTGCAAATATCCAAGGTGATAGCGAAACTGCTAAAAAGCATAGATACCTTTTAAGAGGTGTTGTTGAAGGTATTGGTGGTTACGGTAACTGTATGGGTGTTCCTACTATTGGTGGACAAACTGGTTTTGAAGAGTGTTATGCTGGAAATAACTTAGTAAATGCATTTAACTTAGGTTTAGCAAAAGCTGATGAGATCTTTTTAGGTGTTGCTGAAGGTATAGGAAACCCTGTAATGTATGTAGGGTCTAAAACTGGACGAGATGGACTAGGTGGAGCAGTTATGTCAAGTGCTGCATTTGATGATGATAGCGCATCTAAAAGACCAACTGTTCAAGTTGGTGATCCATTTACAGAAAAACTTCTTCTTGAAGCTTGTTTAGAACTATTTAAAGCTGATTTAATTATAGGTATCCAAGATATGGGAGCTGCTGGACTTACTTCATCTTCATTTGAGATGGCAGGAAGAACAGGCTCTGGTATGAGAATGGATCTTGATAAAGTTCCTGCACGTGAAGAGGGTATGACACCTTATGACTTTATGTTAAGTGAATCACAAGAAAGAATGTTAATTTGTGCAAAAGCTGGTTGTGAACAACAAGTAATTGATATTTTTGAAAAATGGCAACTAAGTGCTGCTGTTATTGGTGAAGTAACTGATACTGGAAATATGGAACTATACTGGCATGGTGAATTAGTAGCTGATATTCCTATTCAACCACTTTCTGAAGAATCTCCAGTTCTTGATAGACCAGTAGCAAAACCTGCATATTTAGATGAAATCAAAGATGCAAAACTTCAAAAAGATATATCTTCAAGTGATGCTTTTGATAGATTATGGGGACATATTGAAGTATTAGATAAATCATTTATCTATAATCAATACGATTCAATGGTACAAACAAATACAGTAAAAGGTCCAGGTAAATTAGATAGTTCAGTAATTAGAATTAAAGAAACTGGAAAAGCTCTTGCTATGAGTGCTGATTGTAATACAAGACAATGTTATATAGATCCTGAATTAGGTTCAGCAGCTGCTGTTATGGAAGCTGGAAGAAATGTAGCAATGTCTGGAGCAGTTCCAAAAGCAATTACAGATTGTCTTAACTTTGGAAATCCAGAAGATCCTGAAGTTATGTGGCAATTTAAACACTCATGTGAAGGTATCAAGGCTGCTTGTAAAGCACTAAATACTCCAGTAATTGGTGGAAATGTATCGTTATACAACGAAACAAATGGAGTTGGAGTTTTCCCTACACCTGCTATTGCAACAGTTGGTGTTAATGATGATATGAATAATGTACTTCAAAGTTCATTTAAAAATGAAGGAAACTTTATCTATTTACTTGGTGAAACTTATGAAAATGAATTTGGAGCTTCTTTATACCTAAAAGAGATTGAGGGTAAAATAGCTGGAACTCATCCAAAAGTTGACTTTGAAGCGGAAGCAAAACTATGGAATACAGTAATAAATGCAAACAATGCACACCTACTAGAATCTGCAAAAGATGTGAATGTTGGTGGAGCTGCAATTGCATTAGCTAAAATGGCTGCAAATTCATCTATTGGTGCAAAAGTAAACTTACCAACAGTAAATGATAAAGATATGTTTGGTGAGTCATTAAGTAGAGCAATAGTTGAAGTTAAAAATGAAAATGTAAAAGAGTTTGAAAAAATCGTTGAAGATCTTAATATCTCAGCTGTTTGTATTGGTACAACTGGTGGTGATGTTTTAGATATAAATGAAACTGTAGTTAAAAATGTATCAGATTTAAAAGATGTTTACTTTAATAAATTTGAACAAATAATAAACCAAGATATATAATAAAGAGGAATAGATTTGAGAGCATTAATAAGCGTTAGTGATAAAAGTGGAGTTGAAAACTTTGCAAAAGAGTTAGTGAGTTTAGGTTATGAGATAATCTCTACTGGTGGAACATACAAAAAACTTCAAGATGCTGGAATAGCTGTAATTGAAGCGAATGAAGTTACAAAATTTCCTGAGTGTTTTGAAGGTAGAGTTAAAACTCTAAACCCTTATGTTCATGGTGGAATTTTACACAGACGAGATAAACAATCACATATAAATGAAGCAAAAGAACTAGGTGTTGAAGGTATAGATTTAGTATGTGTAAATTTATATCCATTTAAAGCTGCAATTGAATCAACTGATGATTATGAAGTTATTATTGAAAATATCGATATTGGTGGACCTGCAATGGTTAGATCTGCAGCTAAAAACCATGATAGTGTAATTATTGTAACTGATGTTATTGATTATGATGAAGTTTTAAATAGACTTAAAAATGATGAAAATACTTTTGAGTTTAGAAGAGATATGATGATAAAAGCTTATGAACATACAGCTGCTTATGACTCTATGATTGCAAATTATATGAATAAAAGATTCAATAACGGTATGGGAAATAAACAATTTATTGTTGGATCTAAAGTATTTGATACTAGATATGGAGAAAACCCTCACCAAAAAGGTGCATTATATGAATTTGATAACCATTTATCAAATAAATTTATCACTCTAAAAGGTGAAGCTAGTTTTAACAATATGGGTGATATTAGTGGAGCTGCTAAAATAGCATCTGCATTTGGTGATGATAATGCAGTATGTATAGTAAAACATGGTAACCCTTGTGGATTTGCTATAAAAGATACACTACTTGAATCTTATACTCAAGCACTTAAATGTGATCCAATATCTGCTTTTGGTGGAGTAGTTGCAGTAAATGGTGTAGTTGATTTAGATCTTGCAGTTAAGATGAATGAGATATTCTTAGAAGTAGTATTTGCAGCAGATTTTACTCCTGAAGCTGAACAAGAGTTAAATAAGAAAAAAAGAATCAAATTATTTAAACAAGGTACTAAAAAATTAGAACTATCAAATGATGAGTTTAATTTCAAAATTGTTGATGGTGGATTTGTATATCAAGATAGTGATAAAGTTGAAGATGATGAAGTTTCTAACTCTGAATTAAAATCAAAAAGAGAAGCAACTGCTCAAGAGAAAAAAGATATGGAAATAGCTTATAAAGTTGCATCTTTAACAAAATCAAACTGTGTAGTATATGTTAAAAATTCTGCAATGGTTGCTGTTGGTATGGGTATGACTTCTAGAGTTGATGCAGCAAAAGCAGCCTTGCGAAAAGCAGAAGATTTAGGTATTGATGTATCTGGATCAGCTTTAGCATCTGAAGCATTCTTCCCATTTAGAGATAGTATCGATGCAGCCAAAGCCGCTGGTGTTAAATGTGTAATTGAACCAGGTGGATCAATTAGAGATGAAGAGATTATAGAAGCTGCAAATGAATTTGGCATGGCTTTATATTTTTCAGGGAAAAGACACTTTTTACACTAAGAATCTAATTTCAAATATAAAAGCCTAGAGTAAAATCTAGGCTTTTTTTATTTCTATTAAATTTAGCTATAATACAAAATAAAATATATACAAAGAAACTAAATGATACAACTAACAAATATATCAAAATCATACGGATCTCAAGATCTATTTAAAAATGTAAACTTAAGAGTAAACAATGGTGATAAAATAGGATTAGTAGGAAGAAATGGTAGTGGAAAATCTACACTATTTAAACTGATTTTAAATGAAGAACATTACGATAATGGTGAGATTTCTATTCCTAAAAACTATAAAATAGGTTCACTTAAACAGCATCTTGAATTTAGTGAAGCTAATATACTAGAAGAGGTAGCTTTAAGTCTTGATGAAGATGATAAATTTTCAATATATAAAGTAGAAAAGATACTTTTTGGTCTTGGGTTTAGTAGTGAAGATCTAAATAAAAATCCAAATAGTTTCTCAGGTGGATATCAAATAAGATTAAATCTAGCAAAACTACTTATAACTGCACCAAATATGCTTTTACTTGATGAACCAACTAACTACCTTGATATTTTGTCTTTACGGTGGCTAAAAGATTTTTTAAAAAAGTTTGATGGTGAGGTTATAATCATAACTCATGATAGAGATTTTATGGATAGTGTTTGTAATCACACTATGGGATTAAATGCAAAAGAGTTATTTATAATCAAAGGTGATACACATAAGTTTTATAAACAGATCGAAGCAAATAATGAACTACATATAAAACAAAAAGAGAATCAAGATAAAAAAGTAAAAGAACTAGAGGAGTTTATTGCTAAAAATAAAGCAAGAGCATCAACAGCAGCTCAAGCTCAATCAAAAGTAAAACTACTAGAAAAGATGGATATATTAGATGATCTACAAAGTGAAACAAACTTGAATTTTGAATTTAATTATAAAGATACACCAGCTAAAGTTATACTTGAAGTAAAAGATCTAAGCTTTGGATATAGTTCTAATAATATACTTTTTAAAGATGTAAATTTTACACTTAAAAAAGGTGAAGTGTTAGCAATAATAGGTAAAAATGGTAAAGGTAAATCAACTTTACTTAATAATATTGCAGGGGAACTAAAACCACTTAGTGGAACTATTGAGTATCATAAATCTGCTTCATTTGGACATTTTGGTCAAACTAATATATCTCATCTTAATCCTAACTCAACAGTTATGGATGAGATATATCTAAGTGATTCAAAAATGGCAGAATCAAAAGTAAGACAAATTTGTGGATCTATGATGTTTAGTGGAGATAATGCAAAGAAAAAAATATCTCTTTTAAGTGGAGGTGAAAAATCTCGTGTAATGTTAGGTCAAATAATAGCAAAAGAGGTAAATATACTGTTTCTTGATGAGCCTACAAACCACCTTGATATGTATAGTATAGATGCCTTAACTAATGCAATTAAAAACTTTGATGGTGCAGTTATAATTGTAACACATAGTGAAGAGTTACTTAGACAAACAGCAAACAATCTAATCATCTTCGATAAACTTGGTACTAGATATTTTGATAGTAGCTATGATGATTTCTTAGCTAAAATTGGTTGGGAAGATGAAGATATTGAAATCAAAGAAAAACAAGCACCAAAAGTAAATAAAAAAGAGAACAAAAAATTAAGAGCCGAACTTATAAAAGAGCGAAACAAAAAAGCAAGTCCTTTTAAAAAAGAGGTAGAGAAACTAGAAAATGGTATAATGAAACTAGAAGATGAATTAAGCCCACTACAAGAAGAGCTAATAGTTGCATCAAATGCACTTGATAACTCAAAAGTTATAGAACTATCTAATATAATTAGAAAAAGTGAACAAAAAATAGAAGAGATGTTTGAAAGCCTTGAAATTGCTCAAATATCTTATGATGAAATAATAGATCAATATGAAGATCGTATAAAGGAACTCGAATAGATGAAATTTGAACAGTTAAATATAAATGAAAAGATAAAATCTACTCTAGTAAAAAATGATTTAAGCCAACTTACAAAAATACAAGAACTATGTTTTGAGCCAATTAATGAAAAAAAAGATGTAGTTGCATTAGCACAAACAGGAAGTGGTAAAACTTTAGCTTTTGCTTTACCTATTTTAGATCATTTAAGTAATAATGAAATAAGAAAAAAAGCAAAAATAAAAGTGCTAGTTTTAACTCCAACAAGAGAGTTGGCTTTGCAAGTTGGAACTGTATTTTCAAGTTATGGTAAAAGTTTTAATAAAAACTTCAAAGTTGCATCATTAATTGGAAATGATGACATAGGAAATCAGCTTTTATATATACAAAAAGGTTGTGATGTTGTAATAGCAACTCCTGGAAGATTGCTTGACATCATAGATAAAGGGCAAATAAACTTATCTCATATAGAGTACTTTATCCTTGATGAAGCAGATAAGATGTTAAATGATGGCTTTAAAGATGAACTTAATTTAATACTAAAAGAGTTACCAAAAAATAGACAAAATCTATTTTTCTCTGCAACTTATAATGATAAGATTGAAAATATTATCAAAACTATAACAAATGAATACACTTTTATAAAAGCAAATGAAGAACTAAATGTAAGTAATATAAACCAAAGAGCAATAGAAGTAAATAAAGAAAAAAGAAATGAACTTTTAAAAGTGTTACTTAAAAAACATAAGTACAAAAAGATGCTCGTATTTGTATCAACACAAAGACAAACAGACAATCTAGCATACAAGTTTAAAAAAAGTGGTTATAATGCTCAATCTTTTCATGGTAATTTAGATCAAATTGATAGAAACTATACTTTAGATGATTTTAAAAATCAAAATATAAATATACTTTTTTGTACAGATTTAGCTAGTCGTGGACTTCATATAGATGATGTAGATTGTGTAGTAAACTTTGATCTACCAAGAAGTCCACACGATTATATACATAGAATTGGAAGAACAGCACGTGCTGGAAAAAGTGGAGATGCTATTACATTTGTAACTTTAGAAAATGAAGAACATTTTAAATTGATACAAAAAAAATGTCATCTTGATATTCAAATCCAAACTATAGAAGGGTTCCAAAGAATAGGAGAAGTAGTATCTACTACAAAAGGTAAAGCTCCTATTAAAGGTAAACGAAAATCAAAAAAAGATAAACTAAGAGAATTAGAGAAAAAAGGAAACTAATATGCAATTTAGCGCACAAAAATATAACACTATTACCAAAGAAAA
>CAYZWZ010000025.1:0-24225 GCA_964482285.1 uncultured Helicobacter sp.
TCATTATCAATTATATCAAATAAATGATTTTTTATTATCAAAGTAATCTTTTTATCTTCATTATCACATATATAAGTACCTTCTATATTATTGGCATATATATTTGTTGTTATAATAGCTAAAGAACTAATAATAGTTTTAAATAGTATTTTCATTTTATTCCTCATATATTAAATTGTAACATAATATCTTAGTATATTTTATTTAAGTTATATACTAATTAGCAAAGTGTTAAAAGTTATCTAATGCTTCTTTAAGAAGATAAATAGATTTTATATCTTTTACGGCAATTCTAGTATAGGTATAGTCTAAAAAGTCAAAGTTAGAGCAATCTCTAATCATTATTTTGTACTTCTTTAAATGTTCTTGTAATAATTGTACATTAATATTTTTTAATTTAATTAAATAAAAATTTGCATCACTTTGATATATTTTATGGGTATATTTAAAGTTAGATAGTACTTTATATAGGTATTGATTATTTTTAATATTTATAGCTTTACTTGTTTTTTTAAATAAATTATCTTCTAGGGCTTCTACTAGGTAATGACTATCTAATGTACTTAGTTTCCATTGAGCAGTTGTTTGTCTTAATTTCTGAATATTAGTACTATTTGAGATAATAACACCACATCTAATACCTGCACAAGAGTAATATTTAGTCATAGATTTTAATATGTATAATTTTTTGTATTTATTAACATACTGTAAAACGCTTTTATAATTTGTAAAATCTAAAAAAGACTCATCAATAAGTATTGTACATCCCAATTTATCCCATGCTTCTAGGTATTCTTCTATATTATAAAATTTACCATCAGGAGTACTTGGATTTACAAAAATTACTAATGAGTTCTCTTTTACAGCTCTAGTAATATTTGTAAATCTATTAATTAAATCATACTCATAATTGTATGTAATAGCTGCTTTTTTATATTCTAAATAAGCAGGTGAATATATAGTACAATGATTTAAGTTAAGATGGTTAAATAGCTCAAATATTGCAGAACTTCCACCATTATATAATTCAATATTATCAATAGTAGTGTTGTAGTTGTTAGCAATAGCTTGATAGAGTTTTGAATATGTTGGATATGTAGATATGTTTATAGTATTTAGATTTATATTAACTTGAGGTTTTAAGAAATTTATATTTGAAGAGAGATCAATTATATTACTCTCTTCACATGATAGTTGTTTTGCAAATTGTTCAATATTACCACCATGTGAGAAATCATTCATAAAGTATTATAGTACGTTTGTTACTGTTGCTTTTTGATCTTGAATTGTTGTGTGTAATGTAAATTCATAAGCATCTTCATGATCTATTTTTAATAGAAGTTGATAATCACCATCTTCTAAAGCTGGCCATGCTTCAAATCCTACTAAATCTTCAACTCCATCAACATTATATCTATCAAATGCATCTTCTACTGCTTCTTTAAAATCTTTTGTTTCTAAATCTTTTATTGCTTCTAATTCTTGTATAACTTGTTTTGTTGTTTTTACAAACGATTTAAATGGTGTTTGTTCTTCCATAATTTTTCCTTATTTTAGTATTAATTTTTTTAGTATTGCCATTCTTATAGCTACACCATTTTTTACTTGATTTAATACTTTACACCTTTTATCAAGTAAAACTTCATCACTTATATCAATGTTCCTATTTACTGGTCCTGGATGTAGTATCAAGATATCTTTATCTTTTATAATATCTTTATTAATACAATAGTCTTTTCCATACTCTTCTAGTGTATCATAATATTTTATCTCATGTCTTTCTAGTTGTGTTCTAAGACTCATTATTATATCAACATCATCTATAACTTCATTTAAAAATCTAACTTTTTTATTAGAACATTCTGGCATAAAATGTTCTGGAGCTACTAAAATAGCTTCAACATCAAATCTTGGTAATAATGCAAGGTTTGAAGAAGCAACTCGTGAAGTTTTTATATCACCAACTAGTGCTAGTTTTTTCCCTTTTATATTAGAATTAAAATGTTCACTTATTGTAAATAGGTCAAGCAGTGCTTGTGTTGGATGAGCATTCATACCATCCCCTGCATTGATAATTGGACAATCAACATGTTCAATCATAGATGCTGGTAATCCACACTCACTATGTCTTATTATAATTGCATCAGGAGACATTGCATTTAAATTTGCTACAGTATCTTCTACAGTTTCACCTTTTTTTGTAGAGCTTGTTTGTACTTCAAGATTTACAACTTGAGCACCTAATCTTTTTGCAGCAATTTCAAAACTAGATCTAGTCCTTGTTGAGTTTTCAAAAAATAGAGTAACAATTAGTTTACCATTTAAAACTGAACTAGATTGTAAATCTAAAAATAATTTAGCATCCTCAAATAATGATAATATTTCATCGTTTGAGAAATCGTTGGTTGTTATTAGATGTTGCATAATCTCCCTTTAATATTTTTTTGATTATATCAAAAGATAAATGAATAGTGCTTTAATTTTAATTTCTTATTTAAAGGGTAAAAATAATTAAATAGTATGAAATTTTAAAGATAAGTTTAAGTTATTAAGATAATATACTGAATATAAAACTATAAGGAGAATTATTATGTACAATAGAGAATATCTAAGTGATAAAAATTCGAAAGAACAAACACAATCGTCTTATGCTTCACAAGAGCAAACAAGACCAGAGAATTTAGTAGGTTTTTTAAGAGCTACTTATCAGTTATTTGCATCTAGTTTAATGGCTGCAACAGTTGGTGCGTATATTGGACTTGGTATGGCATCTATGATTAGTTCATGGTACTGGGGATTAGTAATCTTAGAATTTGCACTTTTATTTGGACTATATGCAGTAAAAGATAAACCAGGTATTAATTTAGCAGTACTTTTTGCATTTACATTTGTAAGTGGTCTTACTCTTACACCTCTTTTAAGTAGTGTATTTAATATGCCAGGGGGTGCTGCAATAGTAGCTCAAGCATTTTTAATGACATCTGTTGCATTTGGTGGAATATCTATGTTTGCACTTACTACTAAAAAAGATTATTCAAGTATGGGTAAAATGCTTATGATTGCAGTTATTATTTTAATAGTTGGATCTATTTCAAATATATTTATAGGTTCACCTATATTACAACTGGGTATTGCAATGGTAGGAGCGCTTGTATTTAGTGCATTTATTTTATATGATACACAACAAATAATCAAAGGTGGATTTTCTACACCTATTGAAGCTTCAATTGCATTATATTTAGATTTCTTAAATCTATTTATATCATTATTACAAATATTAGCGGCATTTAATAGAAGTGACGACTAAAAATTTAAGACTTATTGATGCAAATCTTAATAGACTTGCAGAAGGGATAAGAGTTGTTGAGGATATATATAGATATATCCTTGATGACAAAACTACAGCCAAGCGTCTTAAAGCTTTAAGACATAAGGCTAGAATTGATATTTATGAGGAATTAATAAACTCAAGAGATATCAAAAATGATGTTTTAAAAACATCAACTTCAAGTGAACAAACTCGTTCAAACTTACAAAGTATATTAATAGCAAACTTCAAAAGAGCACAAGAAAGCTCAAGAGTTTTAGAAGAGTTTTGCAAATTAATATCTATAAAAGATAGTGAAAATTTTAAATATATTAGATATGAATTATACGATATAGAAAAAACAAATATTTCAAAATAAACTCTCTTATCAACTACAAAGCCAATTTTTAGTATAATCCATTTTATAATAAATCAACAATAGGATTAAAAATGACAAAGTATATTTTCGTAACAGGTGGAGTTTTAAGTAGTTTAGGTAAAGGTATTACTAGTGCTAGTATTGCTTCACTATTAAAACAAAGTGGTTATGATGTAAGTATGCTTAAAATTGATCCATACTTAAATGTTGATCCAGGAACAATGAGTCCATTAGAGCATGGTGAAGTTTATGTAACAGATGATGGTGCTGAAACTGATCTTGACTTAGGACATTATGAAAGATTTATTGATAAAACTCTTGGAAAGATGAATAACTTTACAACAGGTCAAGTATATTCTTCTGTAATACAAAGAGAAAGAGAAGGTGGATACTTAGGTAAAACTATCCAAGTTATTCCTCATATTGTTGATGAGATTAAAAGAAGAATATATGCTGCTGGAAAAGGGCATGAATTTTTAATAGTTGAACTTGGTGGAACTGTTGGCGATATAGAGGGTTTACCTTTTATGGAAGCAGTTAGAGAAGTAAGACATGAAAATCCAAAAACTACTACTATGAATATACATGTTACACTTGTACCATTTATAAAAGCAGCTGGTGAACTTAAAACAAAACCAACACAACATAGTGTTCAAGAGCTTAGAAGAATAGGTATTATGCCACATATGTTAGTTTGTAGAAGTGAAGTTCCATTACCAATGGAATTAAGAAAAAAACTAGCATATTCTTGTGATGTACCTGAAGATAGTGTAATTGAAGCTAGTGATGCAAAATCTATTTATGCAGTGCCACTTGGATTCTTAAAGGAAGATATATTAACACCTATTGCAAAACATTTTGAAATTGAAGAATTGAAACCTGATATGAAAGAGTGGTCTACTTTAGTTGATAATATTATTGCACCAACTAAAGAGGTAAATGTTGCATTTGTAGGTAAATACCTAGAACTTAAAGAAGCATATAAATCTTTACAAGAAGCACTTGTTCATTGTGGTGCTCATATGGATGCAAAAGTAAATATAAACTGGTGTGATAGTGAAGATATTGAAAAACAAGGAGCTTCAGAGATAATTGCTAATAGTGATTGTGTACTAGTTGCTGGTGGATTTGGACATAGAGGTGTTGAGGGTAAAATATCTGCAATTCAATTTGCAAGAGAGAACAATATCCCTTACCTTGGTATTTGTTTAGGTATGCAATTAAGTATTATTGAGTATTTAAGAAATGTTGTAGGTATTAAAGAAGCTACAAGTGTAGAGTTTGATGATGCAACTAAAGAGCCTGCTATTTATTTAATAGAGCAATTTTTAGATACAAATGGTGATGCTCAAATTAGAACATCTAAATCACCAATGGGTGGTACTATGAGACTTGGAGCTTATCCATTTGAAGCAAAAGAGGGAAGTAACCTTGAAAAAGCATATGGAAAAGGTATAAGCTATGAAAGACATAGACATAGATATGAAGCAAACCCTGCTTATAAAGAAGCTTTAGAAGAAGCTGGTATGAGTATAACTGGACAATCTAATGGACTTATAGAAGTTGTAGAGATTCCAGGACATAAGTGGTTTACAGGTGTACAATTCCACCCAGAGTTTAAATCAAGTTTACAAACACCAAATCCAATTATTTTAGACTTTATTAAAGCAGCAATGGATAAATAAGTATAAAATTTATACTAAAAAAGGCAAGGATATTTTCCTTGCCTTTTTTTATTTATAAAAGTAAAATTATTTTACTTTTATAATCTCAACCTCTACAGATTTAAATCTAGCAGTTTTGATAATATCATCATGTTCATCACCAAAGATATAGTTTATTTTTGATTTTTCATGGTGGAATGTATTAAATAGAGTTCCTTTTTTCAATCCTTTTACAAATTTAAAGTTTAGTTCTGCTGTTTGTCCATATGGTGATTTTAAAATCACTTTAGTACAATCTTCAAAAAGATGAGTATCTTCTTTACTTATTTGTAAAATATCCTCTTCGTGCTTTGAATATAATGTATCTGTATGCATTGTTTGAGCTGCATTATTATAATGAACTAAAGTTCTTCCTGTAGTAAGATAAAAAGTATTCGTTTGTTTATTATTTAATAATTTTTCAACTTGTTCTCTAAGTTTATATTGGTGGTATTTGAATCTTCCTATACCATCTTTTGTTCTAAACTCTTCTAAGTGAAGTGTAGGTGTATCTGTTCTTCCAACTGGCCATTGTAAACCTCTAGCTCTATTTTTTGTAAGTTTTAGATATGAAGCACCTGAGAATCTATATGGTGCATCTTCTCTAATATCGTTCCAAACATCTTCACTTGTTTGGTATAAAAATTCACCATTTATTTTATTTTCAATATCTCTTAAAACTTCCCAATCATCAGGTAGATCGTTTTGTACTAAAGGTTGAGATAGATGTAGTCTTCTCATGGCATTTACATAAACACCTGTTTTTTCATAAGCTGACTTAACACCAAATACAATATCTGCTTTAGTTGCAATATCGTTCATAAATAGATCTTGTACAATTATTAATTCTAATTTTTCTAAAGCTTTATGTGCTTTTTTTTGATTTGGATGGATATGTGTAAAGTCTTCTCCCATTACATATAGTGATTTTACTTTATCTTCTAACATAGCATCAACTGCATCAGGTGTCATAAGACCCACTTCTTTTGGAGCTTGGTAATCTGGTGCATAATATGGTAAACAACCAACATCACAAGCACCTTGAACATTATTTTGTCCACGAAGTGGCATAAGTCCAGCTCCCTCTTTACCAATATTTCCTGTCATAAGTGCAAGGTGAGTTATAGCCATAACTGCTTTACTTCCATCAAGATGTTCAGTAATACCAAGTCCCCAAAAGATCATAGATTTACTAGTTGCATATTTTCTTGCAATTTCTGGTATAGTAGTAGCTAAAGATTCATACCCTTTTAATTGTTTGAAAAAATCTGGATTTGCATATTTATCATTTAAGATAGACTCTTTAAAATCTTCAAATCCAACTGTTCTTTTTTGCATAAAACTTGCATCATATAGTTCCTCTTTGATAATAACATAAGCTAACATATTAAGAATAAGTAGGTTTGCTTCAAATGGTATAATCTCTTCATATGTTGCATATTTACCAAGTTGTATTTTTCTTACATCAAGTACTGCAATCTCAACTGTTTTTGCTCGTGCAGCTTCAATCATACGATTTGCTACTATTGGATGGGCTTCAGTTGTATTTGAACCCATTACAAGTAAAAACTCACTTTTAAATATATCATCGTAGGGATTTGTAGCAGCTCCTTCTCCTATAGTTTGTCTCATACCTGATAAACTAGGACTATGACAAACTCTAGCACAGTTATCTATATTTGGACTATCCATTGCAACTCTTGCAAATTTTTGTAATGAGTAAGCACTTTCACATGAAGTTCTAGCTCCTCCCATTGCACTAAAAGAGTGTCTTCCATATTTCTCTTTTATTTGTGATAGTTTCCAAGCACTTAAACTTGTAGCAAATTCATAATTTGCTTCATACCAAGTATCATCAAAATCTACTAGAGTATTTTTTCTAGCTTTTAACTCTTGTGGCATATCGTTTAGATTTTTTTCTATAAAAGATTTTTTGATTCTTACATTTCTAACTCTTAAATCAGAGTCTACAAAATCATATCCTCTACTACCTTTGATACATAATTTACCACGACTTACATAGCCATCTGCTTGAGCATATATTTTGTCAATTTTATTATCAGTTATAATAGCAGTTATATCACATCCTACTCCACAGTATGTACATACTGAGCCTTTTTCTATTGTATTGTTATTACAACTACTATTCATTATGCTCTTCCTTGACCATTTCCAAGTATTTTAAACTTGTATGTTGTTAATTCATTTAATCCCATAGGACCTCGTGCGTGAAGCTTGTTTGTAGATATTCCTACTTCTGCTCCAAATCCAAACTCTCCACCATCAGTAAATTGTGTAGATGCATTTAGATATACACAAGCACTATCAACAGAATTTAAAAACTCTTCGGCATCACTATAGTTTTCAGTAATAATTGCATCACTATGTCCTGAACCATACTGTTTTATATGTTCTATTGCTTCTTCTACACCATTTATAACTTTGATACTTAAAATATTATCTAAGTATTCAGTTTCCCAATCTTCTTGAGTTACTTCATTACAAGCTATTATACTTTGAGTTTTACTACAACCTCTTAGCTCGGTATTATTAGTTTTAAATTCACTTGCTAATAGAGGTAAAATTTGTTCAGCAACCATTTCATCAACTAGTAGTGTTTCCATAGCTCCACAAATACCAGCTCGTCTACATTTTGCATTTATACAAACTTCAAGTGCTTTTTCAAAGTCTGCTTCACTATGAATATAAGTATGGCATAAACCTTTATCATGTTTTACTACAGGAACACTTGCATTAGTTGTTACATATTTGATTAGTGCTTCACCACCTCTTGGGATGATTAGGTCTACATATTTATCTTGTTTAATAAGGCTTGCAACACCTTCTCTACTACTATCAGGAAGTAAAGAAACCATCTCTTTTGGAAGATTATTTTTGATTAATACTTCTTGCAAAACACTTGCTATTATTTTATTTGAATTTTCGGCTTCTTTTCCACCTTTTAAGATACATACATTTCCACTTTTAAAACATAATGCGGCTGTATCACTTGTAACATTTGGACGACTTTCATAAATAATACCAATCACTCCAATAGGAACTGAAACTTTTTGAATATTTAAATTTGTATCTGTAGTCCAACCTTCATGAATTCTACCTACTGGATCTTTTAGAGCTGATATTTGTCTAATAGCATCAGCCATACCTTTGATTCTATTCTTATTTAAAAGAAGTCTATCCATAAGGGCAGAACTAAGGTTATTTTTTAGCCCTGCATCCATATCTAGATTATTTTTATCTATTATTTCATTAGTGTTTTTCTCTAAGGCATCTGCCATTTGATTTAAAATATTATTTTTTATTGACCCACTTAAAGTACCTAAAATACTAGCTGATTGTTTTGCTTTATTTAAAAAATCTTCCATTTAAAATTCCTATAGTTATATAGTATTAATATTATCTAATTTTTTGTTTTAGTTTGATTTAGTGATATAGTTATTGTATAATTTTAAGAAATAATACAAAGGTTAATAATGAGTTACCAATCATGGATAAAACAACATAGTATTAAGCATGAAAAACTTATGAAAAAATTATCATATTTAAGTGATGAAGAGATTATTGAGTATTTTGATTTTGATAATATGGTAAAAAAAGAGAATCACTTTTGTCCACTTTATAAAGAGCCTAAAAAATGTCATGATATAGAGGAACTTAATTGTTATTTGTGTGCTTGTCCAAATTTTAGATTGAGTGAAGTTAAAAGTACTTGTAATATAAACTCAAAAGATGGTGGAAGTATTGTAAGTAAAAAAGATGGTTTTATCCATCAAGATTGCTCTAAATGTTCGGTTCCTCACAGTAAAGAGTATGTAAAAAAACATTTTAATAGATCTTGGTCTTTTATTATGAAAGATGTTATTGTATAATACGAAAAAAATTAAAGGTAAAGTATATGATGGAGATGATTTTAAATGAGTATGATATGGCAGTTGGTGCTAGATTTGAAAATGGTACAATTCAAGATTATGTAGATGATAAAAATACTTATGGATTGTTAAGAATCCTTGATAATACAGTTAACTGGTTTTTATATAATGCAATTGAAAGTGATGAAGATACTCAAGAGTTATATAAAAAAGTGATAGAATCAGAGCATTTTATACATGATGACTTTGGTGAAGAGATAGTATTATTTAATAAAAAAGGTGATATGTCTTATGAATCTATGCTTGAAAAGATAAATGATTATATGGATGATAGTGTAGGTAGTATATATTAGATGAATAATAGTATAGAATTTTTTGAAAAATTATTAAATATAAAAATTGATTCTACTACTACAATATTTTTATTTCCTGGACTTTGTATTGGTAATATTTATAGTGAACTATCAGGTTGCACTTTACAAACAAATGATTTAGAAATATTAGCAAAAAATAATTTAGATATAAAATTTATAGGAATATCAAATCAAAAAATACCTTCTAGTAGTAAATATATAAAATATATTCAAATAACACAAGAGCAATCAAATTATTTTGATACTATTAAAAAAGAAAACATTTTATATCTAAAAAGGGTAACTTATATTATCAAAGATAAAAAATTAGAATTATTTAAAGATGATGATACCTTAAAGCATATTTCGTTTATAAAGGATCAACTATAAAAAAACAAACAAAAGAGTTAATACTAGATATTACATTTTCTCTAATATACAAAAATGGTTATAATGCCACGGGAATATCTGCAATATTAAAAGAGTGTAATATCCCAAAAGGTTCTTTATATCACCATTTTAAATCTAAAAAAGAATTGGTTATTGCAGTAATACAAGAAAGATTATCACCTAGAATGAATATGTTATTTTTATTTGAAAATGATAATAATAAAAATGCAATAGATATAATTATTGAAACTATTAATAAAATAATAGATAATGAAAATTTAATTAAATATAATTGTCCATTAAATAGATTAAATATTGAATTATCAAACTCAGATAAAGATTTTGAAAAAGAATTAAATAAAATATTTGAAAATATACAAAATCGATTAATTTTATTATTAGATAAATCACTAAAAGAGAATAAAATAAAAAAAATTGATATAGATTCATTATCTGAATTTATTATAACTTCAACTTGGGGTGCCTTATCTTTGAGTGCTAACCAATCCACACAAGATAGATTTTCACAGAATATAAATCATTTAAAACAATATCTTATTTCATTAAAATAAAACTAGACTATTCAGTCTAGTTTAAGTAACAATATCTTACTATTTTATAAATAGACCGATTGGTCCAGCAAAAGGAAATAAAATGTTTATTAATATTAATAATGAAAAACAAAAAGATGAGTTGCAACAAGTTTATACCAAAATTAAATCTCTATTTGGAGAAATACCATCAAATTTTAAATTATTGGGCAATATAGATGTAAATATACTAAAAGAATTTTTAACTTATGTATATAAATTAATGAATCATAAAACAATCAATCCTGATTATTTTGGATTTTTAAGATTATTTATTGCATATCAAGAAAATTTCAAATATTGTATTGGATTTAACACAATGATACTTCAAAAAAGAAATTATGATGATAAAATTATAAATAATATGAAAAAAGATATATCAAAAATACCATTTGATGATAAACACAAATTATTAGCAATTAAAAGTATTAAGGCAATATTTGAAAGCATTAATTTTAATCAAAAAGATTTTAACGAACTTTATAAAATAGGTTGGAGTGATAAAGATATATTTGACTCTATTGAACATACAGGTTTTATGTTAAGGAATGGTCGAATGTTAGTAGCTTATTCAATTAAGTAAAAAATTACCTAAAACCCTCTATATTTCATGGGGATAATAACTTCATCTTTTAGAATATTAGCGATATCAAGTTCTTTGATTAGTCTATCTTTATCTTTTGGGAGAGTACCTTTTAGATGAAGTGCATTTGATGCATGATTTGATCTAAAGATTATATTAGAAGATGCTTCAATAGATTCAATAAATGTTCTTTGTTCTTGTAATATTTCATAATCATTTAAAGCTATATATTCAGGTATATTTTTATAAAACTTATCTTTTATAGTATCATCAAGTCCTAGTTGTAAAGTACTTAGATAATTAATTTTTGTATTATTTACTATATTGGCACTTTGTTTTGCATGAAGATTGCTATAAATAATACCACCAATTCCAAGTATTACTGTTGCAGATATTTTTATATTTGCATTTGATACTTTATTTAAAGCTTCTATAATTTCAGATGAATTTACACCTTTGTTTATTTTAGATAGTACTGTATCATTTCCTGATTCTATTCCTATATAAAATAAGCTTAATTTATTTTCTCTTAAAAGTTCTAATTCTTTTGATGTTTTATTTTGTATATTTTGAGTAGTTGCATATAAGGATACTCTTCTTAATCTTTTAAAAAATTTTTGCAAATACTTTAAAAGTTCAAGTAAAAAATTTGTATCAAGAACAAGTGCATCACCATCTGCTAAAAATACTTTTGTAGCATTTGGTGAAGATTTACTTAGTATATCTATCTCATTTTTTAGCTCATCTAGACTTCTTGTATGAAAACCTTTTGAACTGTACATAGAACAAAAAGTACATTGATTATAACTACATCCATAAGTAGCTTGTAGTATAATACTAGAAGCTTCAGCAGGTGGTCTATAAAGTGGATCTAGATAAGCTATCATAAAACTATTATTTAATATAACTACAGCAGTAGTCTGTTACAGTTTTAATTTTTAAATCAAACGATGAGTTTGCTGGAACATTAAACGTTTCAGGAGTATTTAGTGTTTTCCAATCTTCATTTGGTAGTTTAATATCAAGTTCACCACTTAATATTTCCATGATTTCTGCTTCATTCGTACCAAATGTGTACTCACCTGGAAGCATAATACCTAAGCTTTGAGTATCACCATTTTCTAAAGTGATAGTTCTACTTGTTACTTTACCATCATAGTAAATATTTGCTTCTTTTTTTATAGTTAGATTTTTAATTTCTGCCATTTTTAATCCTTATTTTAAATCGTTTTCTAATTCTTCTTTTGAAGAAAAGTATTTAATATCAGTTATTTTTTTATTGTCTAAATATACAACTGTAATTTTATCTTCATTTTTTGATGTTTTATATTTTTTTGAAATATCGTCATCTTTTAAAACTATTATAGAAAATTTGTTATCTTTTAATCCTGGTAATACAAACCATGCAACAAAAGATGGCATAGCAGATACATCAGCAACAAATAATATATCTTTTTTATCTAAGAAATTAGCTGGTTTTTTAGATAAATAATCTTTTACAATATGACCATTTGCTTTATTAAATACAAATATAATTTTTTTTGTTTTATCTGTAACACTAAACTCTTTATCGAATTGATTTTTTATTTTGAAGTTTTCAAACTCAGATCCTACTTGCATAGATGCAAATAATGAAGCACTAAATATTAGTGATAGTAGTAATTTTTTATACATATTTTTCCTTTTTGTATTAATAAAAAAAGCCTAGCATCAAGCTAGGCTTTTTTATTGAAGCGTTAAAATCAAAAAAGATTAAGTTCTAGCTTCTTCTCTTCGCTGTAAGTATTCCCAATCAGCGTCAACTCTTTTTTGCCACTCATCAATTAAGTATTCATTCTCTTTTTTGAATAAGTGTTTAAATCTACCTTGAACACCTAAGTAATCTCTTACAGGGATGATATTTTTTGGTCTATATGTGATATTTAATTCTCTACCATCAATAATTTCATATAATGGGAAAACTAAAGAATCAGTTGCCATATCAGATACTTCAATTGTTTGGTGTTCTGGGAACTTCCACTCAGTTGTACAAGCTGACATTGCATTGATATATACAGGTCCTTTAGCATCAAATCCTTTTTGGATTTTCTTAACCATATCTTTCCATTTATTTGGAGCAATTTGAGCTACATAAGGAGCACCATGTGCTGCCATAATTTGTAACATATCTTTTTTATGTTGTTTCTCACCATAAGATGTAGATCCAGCAGGAGAAGTAGTAGCAGATGCACCAATTGGTGTAGAAGAAGATCTTTGTCCACCTGTATTTGCGTATACTTCATTATCAAGACATACATACATCATGTCATGACCTCTTTCAAAACAACCAGAGATCCATTGAAATCCGATATCATAAGTAGAACCATCTCCACCAAAAGCAACAAATTTAGGCTCTGGAGTAGATGGATCGATTCTTTTTTTATTTCTTAAAGCTTTATTTGCAGCTTCAGCACCTGCAACTGCAGTTGAACCATTTTCAAAACCAATATGGATCCATGAACTATCCCATGATGTATGAGGATAAATTGCAGTACAAACTTCAAGACAACCTGTACTTGAACCTAATACCATATTATCATTAGTCGCATTTAATACTTCTCTTACAATAATAGAGTGAGCACAACCTGGACAAAGTACGTGAGCACCTTCAAATCTTTCTGCTGCTGTTGAGAAACCTTTAAGGTTTTTTATCTCTTTATTTCCTTGTGGTAAACAACCACCTGTAGAACATGCCATATTATTTTCCTTCCATATTATAGTAGCTAAGCTCTGGACCTCTTACACCAATCCATTTTTGAATAGGACCATTAAGCTTACCATTTTTAACTTCTTCTAATGCATCATTGAAGATATCTGTTAAGTTTTGAACATTTATATCTCTTCCACCTAAACCATAAATAACATTTGATACTAAAGGTCTAGCAGATGTATTATAAAGTGCTGCAACAACATCGTTATATAATAAACCAGTTTGTCCACCTGGTGCACTTCTATCCATACATACTACATTTTTAACATCTTTTAAGATATCTGCTAAAAGTTCTAATTGAGTTGGTCTAAATACTCTTGGTAAAATAACACCAACTTTTTTACCCTCAGCTCTTAATTTTTCAGCAGTTACTTTTGCTGTTTCATAAGTTGTACCCATACAAATAATCACTACATCTGCATCATCACACATATATGTTTCGATTAAGTTGTATTGTCTTCCTGAAATTTTTGCATATTCGTCAAATACTTCTTGGATAATTTTTGGAGATTCCATCATTGCTTTATTTTGTTTTGCTTTATGCTCAAAGTGCCAATCAGATTCTGTTTGTACACCATGAGTAACAGGCTTATCAAAGTTTAATAATGAGTTAACTTCTACATAATCACCAACAAAGTCATAAGCTACATCATCAGCTAATGGTCTAACATTTTGAGCTTTGTGAGATGTTAAGAAACCATCTTGATTTACGATAACTGGAAGTCTAATATCTAAATGCTCAGCAATTCTAAATGCACAAAATACTAAATCGTAAGATTCTTCAGGTGTACATGCGTCTAATGAGATCCATCCACTTTGATTTGCAAGATACATATCAGAGTGATCACCATTAACATTTAGTGGAGCAGCTAATGCTCTATTAATCATACAAAGTACAATTGGCATTCTCATACCAGATGCTTGGTATAATGTTTCAACCATAAGTGCTAAACCTTGAGAAGAAGTAGCAGTTGCAGCTCTAGCTCCAGCTGCTGCAGCTCCAATACATCCTGACATAGCAGCATGTTCTGATTCAACCATTACAAACTCACCATCAATATAACCGTTTGCATGATGCCCTGCATATGCTTCAACAGTTCCAGTTGAAGGAGTAATAGGGTATGCAGCAACAACATCAACACCAGCTTGTCTTAAAGCTTGTCCGTTTGCAACATTTCCATCCCATACTTCAACAGTATTTAATTCCATAGATTTTTTATTTCTATACATTATTATTCACCTTTCTTTGTTTTCTCTGGCCATTGTGTCAGAGCTTCTTCATTTTTGATATTTTCACTAAACATTAATAATGATTTTGGATTTGTAGGACATACTTCAACACAAATTCCACAACCTTTACAGTGATCGTAATCTATCCCTACCATCTCTTTATTTCTAGAAATAATAGATGTATCTGGACAATATAACCAACAGTTTTGACAGTCAATACATAAATCAACTTGCCATACTGGTTTAATAACTCTCCAATCTCCAACATATTTGTTCATAGAGTTTGTTTCTGCATATTTTCTATTTTCTGGTTGAGTATCTACTACAGTTCCGTTGATTTCACCTTCAAATGAAAAACAAGCAGCACCTTGAACTAGCTCATCCCAACCCATATCAAATATAGATTTTTCTGCACTTACACCACCAAGTTCTGGTACAACTCTCGTTGATAAATCTTTTTCTTTTGCCATCTTACTTATCTCCTATTTTACTTCGTCATATGCTCGTTGAATTGCTAACATGTTAGCTTCAACGATTTTTGGTGGTAACTTACCTAAGATTTTATGCATTGATGCTTTAAATTCTTCAATTGGGAACATTTGAGATACTTTCATAAATGCTCCAAGTACAGGAGTATTTGGAATTGGTCTACCAATAGTTTCTTGTGCAATTGTTAAACAGTCAAGTACATAAACATTATCTTCTTTTCCTTGTAATGCAGGAATTAAAGATATTAATTCTTCTTTATTTAAGTGTGTAGTGATGATATATTTTGTATCTTCACCACAATCTTCAGTGATATTATCAGTAAATGCTAACGCAGGATCTATAACAAATACAAAATCTGGTTGCATATATCTTTCATGATTTAAAATTGGCTCATCGTCAATTCTATTGTATGCTGTCATTGAAGCACCTCTTTTAGCAGATCCATAAAATGCAAATGCTTGTACTTGCTTACCTGTTTCAGCAGCAACTGAACCTAATCCTTTAGCACCTGTTACAGCACCTTGTCCAGCTCTACTATGCCATCTAATTTCTAGCATTATTTCTCCTTAATTTTATTCGATATAATTAATTTATCTCATTCTAAAGTAATATTACTTATATATTGCTTTGGATTTGTTACTTATTTATTGCACAAGTTTTCTTTTATAGCTAAAATAGCCTCATATGTAGTGGTATATACCATAGATGTATATTGCTTTAAATCATCTATTTTACCGTATCCACACAATACTCCTACACCTTTAACACCTGCTTTATTTGCAGCTATTAAATCAAGTTTAGTATCACCTATCATATAAATATCAGTGTTACTAAGAGTTACATTTAATAATTCTATAGCTTTTAAAACAGGTTCAGGATGTGGCTTTGGATTTATTACTTCTTGCCTTCCTACAATTTGTTCAAAGTAGTGGATAATTCCCATATCTTCAAGTAAAGGGATAGTATATTTTGTAGTTTTAGTTGTAACAATTGCAAGTCTTGCAAAACTAGAAGCTAGTTCTAAACTTTTTTTTGCGTCATTTAGTAACACTGTTTGTTCTAAGGAGATCTCTTTATATCTATTTTTATAAGTATCTACAAATAATTGAATATCGTCTTTAGGTACTCCTAAACCATCATACATAACCTCTAATGGATAACCTATTAAAGCTTTTATATCTTCATCATCTCCTTGAAATTTAAAATTGAGTTTTTTAAAACTGTAATTAAATGTACCAACAATTGCTTTTGTACTATCTATTAATGTACCATCTAAATCAAATAACAACACTGTATCTTTATTCATTGTAATCCTTATTCTTTATTACTTTAGCAATAATAGCTAAAATTTATTTACAATATATTATAATAAAGTATTAGCAATAAAGGACAAAAATATGAAAAAATTAATTTTATTGATGTTATTAATAGTAGTATCATATGCAAAAATGGAGTTTAGTGATCCAAAACCTTCGTTTGATGAACCTAGAAAATGGATGATCAAAATGAACTTTAATGATAAAGAGAGAGTTAAACATACATTGGGTGCAATATATAATGTACTAAAAGAGTATCCTCAAGAGAGTATTAAAATTTCTGTTGTTACATATGCATATGGAATGAGAGTCCTAAAAAAAGATTACGATAAAGAATTAAGTGCAAAAGTACAATCTTTAATGGAATATGATGTTGAATTTGTAGCATGTAAAAATACAATGCAAACAATGAATTGGACAAAAGATGATTTTATAGATGATCTTACTTATGTTCAAACAGGACTTGCAGAAGTTATTGAGAGAAAAGTTGCTGGTTGGATTGAAGCCACTCCATATTAAAAGATAATTTTTAAGCATAAAAAAAGGCTAGGTGAAAATCACCTAGCCTTTTTTAATAGAATAATTACTAAATTATTTTTTAGTACTTGTTACTAAACTTGCAAATGAAGCAGCATCATTCATAGCCATATCAGCTAAGATTTTTCTATCTAAATCTATTCCTGCAACTTTAAGTGCATTCATAAATCTTGAATATGTTGTACCATTTAATCTACAAGCAGCATTGATTCTAACTATCCAAAGTTTTCTAAATTCTCTTTTCTTTTGTCTTCTATCTCTGTAAGCATATTGTAACGCGTGCGCTACAGCTTCAGCAGCTTTTCTAAAGTGTTTTCTTCTACCACTGTAGAATCCTTTAGCCATTTTTAAGATTTTTTTGTGTCTTTTTCTTCTTATTGTACCAGTTTTTACTCTAGGCATATTATTTCCTTTACTTTACCGTAATACTTTTATGTATATGGGTGTCGATATATAATCGATCTTGTCCGAATTAAATCGGAGGGACTATTTACTTAAAATTTTAAAAAAGCTTACGCTTTGTTTAACATTCTTTTAACTCTTGTAGCATCAACGCTAGCAACAGTTTGTGGACCTCTTAAGTCTACTTTTCTTTTTTGTGATTTTTTAGTTAAAATGTGGCTTCTAAAAGCACTTCCTCTTTTAATTTGACCATTTTTCTTAACTTTGAATCTTTTTAAAGCTCCACTATTAGATTTCATCTTTGGCATAGTTTGAATCTCCTTTCTAAGAATTTGTAAAATCAGATTTTACAATATGAACGCGAATAATACTTAAAATTAACTTTATTTTAGGTTAAGTGAAGATTTGATAAATATGACTTCAAACTCTAAATACAATTTATCAAGTTTAACATAAAGGTTTTTTGCCTCTTTATAGGATAATTTGATATCACCTTGTACTCCAGAGTTTTTAATATATGAAAATAGTTCTTTTTTATTATTAAAATTTATTTGGTAGTTAAACACTTCATAGCTACTATTGTATTTATCAAAAGCATCTTTAATCTCTTGAATACTTAAGATTGCTGGTTTTTTATTTGTTATTTCATATATTGATTTAAATGTATTAGATGTAAAAAGTACACAATCTATGTTATTGCTTACACTAAAAAGTCTTTTTAATAGTTTATTTAAATCTTTACTCCACTGCATAGCTGAAGATGAGATCACTAAATCATAGTTATCACCTTTTATATCTTCATAAAACTCATCACTATCAAAATCAAAACATTTTATTTGTAAATTTTTAGATTTTGGATGGATATCACACATTTTTTGTGAAAAATCAATAGCCTTATATTTTTCAATATCCCAAGATATCTCTCTAAATATCTGTCCACTTCCACAACCTAGTTCCAAGATATTTTTAGGATTACCTTGGATCTCTCTTACTAATGCTTTTGATACTATTCTTTGAATAATGTTATTATTATCATACTCATTTGCATGTGTACTGAAGTGTTTGCTTATTGTCATAGCTTAATTTTATCTTTATATTAGTAAAACTTGGATAAAATGGCAAATATTTAGAGATTAAGGGAAACAATGGCATCAACATTATTAATAGTACAATTTGTACTTGCAGTTATAATTATCATTGCAGTATTATTACAAAAAAGTTCAGGAATGGGACTAGGTGGATATAGTGGAAGTAATGAATCAATGTTTGGAGCAAAAGGTCCAGCAGGTTTTTTAGTAAAATTTACTTTTATAATTGGTTTACTTTTTGTTGCAAATACTGTAGCACTAGGTTATTTATACAATCAAAGCACACAAAAAAGTGTTGTAGATAATATAAATATAGCAGTACCTACTGTACCAACAACAAATACAGCACCAGCTATACCTACAGCACCTGCAAAATAGATATAAATAAAAGTAAGAAATTATTTCTTACTTTATTTATATATTCACTCATAAAATAACAATATATTAAAAGAATCTTTACTCAAAAGATGGTATATTAATATATGATTATTAAAATAATAAATAAAAGGAAAATCAAATGTTAAATGAAATATATAACGATACAAAAGAATCTATGGAAAAAGCTATTGAAGCTTTAAAAAGACATTACCAAACTTTAAGAACAGGGAAAGTTCAAACAAGTATCTTAGATGGAATTACTATTGATTACTACGGAACACAAACTGCTTTATCACAAGTAGCAAATATTATTGCACCAGATGCAACAACAATTAATATCTCTCCTTGGGAAAAACATTTAGTTGGTGATATTGAAACTGCAATCGCAGCTGCAAATATTGGAGTAAATCCAAATAACAATGGAGAATCTGTACAATTATTTTTCCCTCCAATGACAGTTGATCAAAGAAAAGAATCAGCAAAAGGTGCAAAAACTATGACAGATGACGCTAAAGTTGCTATTAGAAATATTAGAAAAGCATCTAATGATAAAATTAAAAAGCTTGAAAAAGATAAAGAGATAACAGCAGATGAGAGTAAAGCAGCTCAAGCAGAGATTCAAAAAATAACAGATACTTATGTAGCAAAAGCTGATGAAACATTTAAAGCTAAAGAAGCTGAAATATTAAAGGTTTAATATTATGAATGTAGAACAAATATATAAAGACTCAAATGCATTATTAGAAGGTCACTTTTTATTAAGTAGTGGTAACCACTCTAAGTATTATTTACAAAGTGCAAAAGTACTTGAAGATCCTAAAACTGCAAAACTTTTAGCTGAAGCTTTAGCTCTTCAAATTAAACAATCAGGTATTAAAGTCGATGCAATTTGTTCACCAGCTCTTGGTGGATTAATTGCTGGATTTGCACTAGCAACTGCACTTGATGTTAGATTTATATTTGCAGAAAGAGTTGATAAGAAAATGACTATTAGAAGAGGGTTTGAAGTTCAAGAGGGTGAAAATTATATTATTTGTGAAGATATTATAACTACTGCTGGATCTGCACTTGAAGCTGCAGGGCAAGTTGAAGCACAAGGTGGAAATGTAGTAGCATTTGCAGCTTTAGCAAATAGAGGTTTTTGTACAAGAGTCGGTAAAGATGAACCACAAAAAGAGAACTGTAAACTACCTAAGGGAACTAAATTATTTGCATTAGATGATTTTACATTTGAGATGTATAGTGAAGGTGATTGTCCACTTTGTAAAGAGGGAAAATCAAAAGCTATTAAACCTGGTTCAAGAGGTAACTAGATGTCAAGATGGCGTGATGTAAAAAAAGGTAAAGTACAAGAGCAAACTAAAAAAACACCAAAGCAAAATAACAAAGATAGATTAATATTAAAAAACTCATCTTTAATGCTTAGATTTAAAGCTTTTTTAACTGATACTTTTATGCTTACTATGCCATTGATGTATATTGTTACTTATTTAGTGATGGGAAGTTTACAGGATTTTTCATCACAAAAAGCACTCGGATGGACTTATATAATGTTACCACATCTTTTAATAGTGGTTTCATTATGGCATTTTAAACGACAAACTCCTGGTATGAAAGCATATGATTTATATATAGTAGATAGTGTTACAGGTAAAAAACCAACTGTAGTATCTGTTATTAATAGATATATATTCACTACATTATCTATTGTGTTTATATTTACAATGTTTATTCCATTTTTTAATAAATCAAGAAGAACACTACAAGATTTTATTTCTGGTACAATAATTCAAGAAATTCCTAATACTATTACCCAAAAATAATATATGTTATTTTTTAAATTAAGTGCATTTTATTTTTTTTATTTTGCTGCTGTTGGTGTGTATATAATATTTTTACCAAAAGTATTAAATGATATTGGCTATAGTACAAAAGATATAGGCTATGTATTAGCACTTGCACCTTTGATGAGATTTTTAACTCCATTTTTATTTTTAAAATATATAAAACTAAATACAAATATATTTAAACTTACATTAGTTGGAGCAGTTTTATCTTCACTGTTATTTTATATAACTATTGATAATTTTTATTACTTCATGATAAACAATGCAATATTAGGTATATTTTTAAGTGTTTTATTACCCTATGTTGAAGTTATTACAATAAATAATTTGGGAAAAGATAAATATGGGAAATCAAGACTTTATGGCTCTATAGGATTTATGCTTATTGGTTTAGTATTGGCTAAATTTCTAAGTAATCCATATAATGCACTTGATTTTTATTTAGCTATGACAATATTTACAGCTATTTTTTCATATTTATTAATATCTTATGATGTTAATCATAAAGAACAAAAAGGTGATGATAGTTTTTCATTATTAAAATATTGGCCATTTTGGTTAAGTTTGTTTTTGATGCAGATAAGTTTTGGAGGTTTTTATAACTTCTTTACTATATATGAAACAGCACATGGGATATCTCTTGAAGTTACAAGTTATTTATGGGCATTTGGTGTTATATGTGAGATTGTGATGCTTTATTTTCAAGCTCCAATACTACAAAATAACCTTTTATTAATAATAAAATTTTCTATACTAATTACAGCATTTAGATGGCTTTTATTATATCTATTCCCTGATAATTTATATATATCATACTTTACGCAATCTATACATGCTTTCTCTTTTGGTTTATATCATAGTGCTGTTATAATATATTTATATAAAATATATTCAAATAAAAAGTTAGCACAACAATTTATGCTAGGTGTTGCATATGGATTAGGTGGTTTTGTAGGCTCTTTAATAGCAGGATATACTTATGGTGAATACCTATTTTTATATTCTGCTATTATTGCTGTTATCTCTTTTTTAGTTTTATACTCTTATTGACATTGAGTAACATCTTTTACTCGTACTATAAAACTTTCTGCTTTACATCCTAAATCTTTTTTTACTTCAGAGATATCTCCATAACATCCACCCATATTACTTACCATATTTTTTAATACACCATCATAGGTATTATATGAATTATTTGGACAAGAAACTGTATAATGAACATCTATACAAGAAACTAATTGTGGTCGTATATTTGGTAATTGTCCACCTACATAATTAGAACCATAACATCTCTTCCCAGCAAGGTTAGTACCATTTTTAATTTTATCTAGATATTTTTGTTTTGCAAGTTGTTTATCTCTTTTTTCTTGTTCTAAATTTTGTTTTCTTCTTAGTTCTTGTTGTTTTAATAAGTTTTGTCTTCTTTGTAGTTCAAGTTTTCTTTTATTTTCTTCTTCAAGTCTTCGTTTTTGTTGTTCTAGTAGTAGTAATCTTTGTCTAGCCTGAGCTTCTTTTCTTTGATATTGTGATTGTAGCTGTTTTTGTTGATATATTAATCTTCTATTTTTTGCCTCTTTTTCTCTTCTTTGTTGTTCTCTATGTCTTTGTAACATTGCATAATTTGCTTTCTTTTGTTCAAGAGTAGCTCTTTTTTGAGCTATTATTTCATCACTTGCTATTTTTAAACTTTGAACAAATTGATCACCCCAGCTTGAAGATGACCCACTGCTATAATCATCATCGTCGTAACTTTGTCTTTGTAATCTTCTTCTTTGCTCTTCAAGTTTTTCTTGTTCTTTTTTCATTTGTTCTTGTTGTTTTTTTAAGTCTTCTTGTAATTTTTTTAATTTAATTCTATTTATATATGTAGCATCAATTCTTTTATTATTTTTATATTCACAAGCTTCTTCTACACCTTTTACATAACAGATACCTTTTCCTACTTTTAAACCATTTTTATAATTACCTTTGTAAATGGGTTTGTTATTTACATAATATTCTGCATAACCATCTAATCTTTCATTTAAAAGTTCACCAACATATTTTTGATCTTTATAAATATAAGTACCTTTTTTAAATAAGCCATTTTCAAATTCACCCTCAAATGATTTTGTACCATCAAGAGATACTGCTTTTCCAAAACCATGAGCTTTATTATTAGAATTACATTGATCGCCAAAATATATCCAATTTTTATATGTTGTACATTTTTGATTTTTATAATCTTTTTCTCTTTGTTTTTGTTCTAACTCTTTTTGATATTTTTTTGTATATTTATGTATTATAGTTTTTGTTTTTTTAAAATCACCTTCATATATATTTTTACCATCAGAAAATACTAACTTACCATATTTTGTTGGAATAAAAGAATAATCAAGATAACCATAATATTTAGAATGAGCAGGGACTAAGATTTTTTTATTTTTATAGTAAAAATATTTTTTTGTTAGATATTCAAATTCAACTTTTTTTGATTTATCAATATGTAATCCATTTGGTAATTCACCTTTTATGTAGCCTTTAATAATTTTATCTTTTAATATAATGGTAAAGATTTTTTTGCTATTTGGATTCCATCCTTTCCAATATCCTTTAAATAGGACTCCATATTTATTAAGTACAGTTCCCTTTCCATAAGGTTTATTATTATAAAATTCACCCTCGTAATAAGAGTATCCTAAACGATGATTCTTTGGCCAAATTAATTTACCATAGCCAGATTGTAAGTTATAACTCCAATTTCCTTTATAAATTTGTCCTGATCTCCAAATATATACACCATAACCATCTCTTTTATTGTTTAAAAAGTTACCTTTGTAAATTTGTCCTTTGTACTTGCCAGTATAATGAACTTCATGATAACCATTTTTTGCACACCCTGTAAATAGAGATACAATTAAAAACGAAATAGTAAAATATATTTTTTTCATAATAAATCCTATAATACCCCAAGAAGTCAAGACAACTTTTTATAAAATCTAATTCTCTTTTTCA
>CAYZWZ010000026.1:0-22291 GCA_964482285.1 uncultured Helicobacter sp.
GGCGTTTAATATCTTCTTTTTTCATTATGTTCCAATGTTAAGCTAACTATTTATTGAACACCCATTATAGTCTTTTAATACTTAATTAGATACAAAAAAGGACATTTTAAATATATAGCTACAAAGCCTATTATTAAGGTATTTTAATAAAAATATATTAAAATTATCTATATTATTTAAGAGATAAATCTTTTTTGTATTTAAAAAAATGTACCATTTACCCCGTTATTTCTGGCTTAAAAGGACATTATGGGTGTATATTTGTTAAATATCGTAATGAAAGGACATTTATGGGAAAAAAATTATTAGATCAATTAAGAGATAAAATCAGAACAAAACATTACAGTTTAAGTACAGAAAAAACTTATAGTTATTGATATAAGTATTATATATTATTTCATAATAAAAATCATCCAAAATTAGCAAATGTGGTTTTTATATACAATATTTTAAATTTATAGATATAATTAAAGTGTTTCGATAAATTTTATTACAATCTGTCATAAAATAACCATTACTAAAATATTATTGCTATAATTACATATATAAACTAAAAGGCTAGATATATGGCAAAGAAAAAAACAACAACATTTGAGTGTCAACACTGTGGTGAGCAAAGTATAAAGTGGCTAGGTAAGTGTCCATCATGTGGTGGATGGGATAGTTTTTATGAGCTTACAACTACACAAGTTGAACAAAGTAAAAAAATATCCAAATTATCTACTGAAAAAATAAAAGCAACACCAATAACACAAGTACAACAAGACAATGTACAAAGATATTCAACTTTTAATGAAGAGTTTGATTTGGTTTTAGGTGGTGGGGTAGTTCCTGGAAGTCTAACTCTAATAGGTGGAAGTCCTGGAGTTGGAAAATCTACCCTACTTTTAAAAATAGCAGGTAATATTGCAAAAAGTGGTAAAAAAGTATTATATGTATCTGGTGAGGAAAGTGGTGGACAGATAAAACTAAGAGCAATAAGACTTGATAGTATTCACGATGATTTATATTTACTATCTGAGATATCTTTAGAGGGTATTCAAGATGAACTTTTAAGACAAGATTATGAAGTAGCAATTATAGATTCTATTCAAACAATATATTCAGATAAACTTACATCAGCCCCTGGAAGTGTATCACAAGTAAGAGAGATAACTTTTGAGCTTATGAGATTAGCAAAAAGTAGCGATATAGCTATGTTTATTATTGGACATATTACTAAAGAAGGAAGTATAGCAGGTCCAAGAGTGTTAGAACATATGGTTGATACTGTACTTTATTTTGAAGGTGAAAGTAGCAAAGATATTAGAATACTTCGTGGATTTAAAAACCGTTTTGGAAGTACTAGTGAGATTGGTATTTTTGAGATGACACAAGATGGACTTGAAAGTGCAAAAGATATAAACAGAAAGTTTTTTGATAGTTCAAAAGAGCTTAGTGGTTCATGTTTGACTGTTACTATCGAAGGTAGTCGTGCTTTAATTCTTGAAGTACAAGCATTAGTTGCAGATAGTACAACACCAAATCCAAAAAGAAGTGCTACTGGATTTGATACAGGAAGATTAAATATGCTTTTAGCCTTACTAGAAAAAAAGCTAGATCTTCCATTAAACTCTTATGATGTATTTATAAATATAAGTGGTGGTATAAAAGTAAAAGAGAGCTCATGTGATTTGGCAATTATTGCAGCTATTATATCTAGTTTTAGAAATCGTCCTATTGCAAAAGAGTCTGTATTTATAGGTGAAGTTTCATTAACAGGTGAGATAAAAGATGTACAAGGTATGGAAAACAGACTAAAAGAGGTAGAATCACAAGGTATAAAAAAAGCAATAATAGCTAAAAAACCAAAACTAAAAACAAAAATAAAATGCTTTGAAGTTGATGAAGTAATTAAGATGTTAGAACTTTTTTGATAAAATAAGCAAAAATTTAATAAAAAGGTATTTTAATGGTTGATTATAAAATAACAAGTGGGAGAATGGGAGATAGACCAGAACCTACTCTACCAAATAAAGAATTTTTAGAACAGTTAACAGAAGCTGGATTTATGAAAATGATAAATGATTTTTATGAGATTATTATAGATAGTGATATTGCACACTTTTTCCCTGATGATGCAGAGGAATTAGCTCATATCAAAAAAAGAAATGGTGCATATTTTATGATGATGTGTGGTGGTGATGATAGATATCTTACTAAATATAAAAGACCATTTGATCAGATAAAAACTCATGCAATGTTTTCAATACCTGATAAAGCAAGAGTAGAATGGTTAGGTTGTTGGATGGATGCTTTAAAAACTATTGAAGATAAAGTTGATCATGAGCATATTCAATCATATTGGAATTGGTTAGAAACATTCTCTAAGCATATTATTAACTATGAAAATGATAGAGAAACACTAGAAGATAAAGCAAAAATAAATTAATATAAGGAAACAATATGTCAAGAGATATGTGTACAGATATGAAGATGGAAGAAGGTTATATGAGAATGAGTATCGAATATAACAACGATATAAGTAAAAATAAAATACAAGAAGCTATAAGTAAAACTGAAAAAGATATGCAAATATTTCCAAGTGTTTTAAATAAAGAATTGGGTGATAATATTGGAAATTTCTCTTTAGAGTTTGAAACAGATAATGTAGCAAGAGATGGTGGAAACTTTTGTAATGCTGTAATGAAAGAGCTTAATATAACATCTTGTCAGTCATAGAATTTGAAAACCAAACATCTAAAGATCTTTCTTTAGATGTTTTAGAAACAATCACAAAAGAGTTTACTTCAAAAGATATAGAATTTATACTTTGTAATAATAATTATATACAAGAGATAAACAGTCAATTTAGAGATAAAAATACCCCAACAGATGTACTTAGTTTTCCTTATGATGATATGCCATTTACTCCACTTGGAAGTATTATTATATCAATAGATTTTGTAGAAGAAAAATCAAAATTATACAATCATAGTTTTGAAGATGAATTAACTTTACTTTATATACATGGATTATTACATCTGTTAGGATATGATCATGAAGTAGATAATGGTGAACATAGAGATAAAGAAGAAGAACTAATTAAAAAATATGGCTTACCAAATAGCCTTATAGTAAGGAATAGTTAATGGATATTTTAATATTTATTGTTTCAATGGCAGCATTGATTTATGGAGCTGATTTTATTATCGATGAGAGTGAAAAAATAGCAACTCATTTTAATATATCCTCTTTTATTATAGGGGCAACTCTTATTGCATTAGGTACATCTTTGCCAGAGATGGCTGTATCTATGAGTGCAGCTGCTAAAGGTAGTGGTGATATTGCTGTTGCTAATGTAATAGGAAGTACGATATTTAATATAGCTCTTGTATTAGGTGTTGTATTTTTAATAGCTAAAAATATCAATCCAAGAAGAGATCTTTTTGCAAAAGATTCAGCATGGTCTTTATTTCCTATTTTGATATTTATACTTATGGGTATAGATGGAAAATTAAGTGCTTTTGACGGTGTAGTTTTTTTAGTTATTATGGGTGCTTATTTATTATTTTTAATACAAAGTAATCAAATAGATCAAAATGATGAAGATGAGGATAATGGAAAATTTGCATGGGGTAAAACTATAAGTTTACTTGTAATTGGATTTATATTTGTAGTTGGTGGTGCAAACTTTGCAATAGAAGCTGCAGGTAATATAGCTAGAGACTTTGGTGTTTCAGAATGGATTATTGGATTATTTTTAGTAGCATTTGGTACATCTTTACCAGAGCTTACAGTTTCTATAAAAGCAGCAAGAGCAAACAATGCAGATATGGCAATAGGTGCAATTATTGGTTCAAATGTAGCGAACTTTACAATGGTACTTGGACTTTCATCTATTATTACACCTTTAAATGTGGATTTAAATGAATACTTTTTTGATATAAGTGCAGCTGTTATTGTTACTGTTATGCTTGTATTTATAACTGCAAACAAACTATACAACAAAAGTGCAGGTATAGTACTACTTAGTGTACTAGCACTTGTTGTTGCAAATAGTTTTTAAGATAGTTTTTCTAAAACATCTTTAAATCTATTATCCTCTAAAGACTCAAAGCCACTTAATTGTTTGGCTTTGGTTTTACTTATCCATGGTGTTATAATCCCACATAAAAATTTAGTTTTTAATATATTAGATGCTTTTGTATTATATAGATCTAATATCTTTTCTTCAAACTCAGATGTATTAATCTGCCCTATTTCTGGTATAGGTTCTTTTATCCAAGCTTTATATTTTCCAAGACAAACAGAACATCTACCACAATCATTATCCATAGCATTTGGATTAAAATAGTTTGTTAGATTTTTACTTATACATTCATTTGAACTTAACATCTCTATCATATGATTTATCTTTTGTATTTGAGCATCTTGTGCTATAGTGAACTTATCAAGAAGTGTTTTTAATAAGTCTTCTTTATTGAAATCTATATTATTTACTATATATGATTCAACAGAAGCACTAAACTCCACTTCTAGATAGTTGTTATCGTGTAGGTAACTAAGACAATCAATAATATTGGATGGTATATCTAAACTGTTATCTTCATTTTGTATAAAATGGTATTTTGTAGTTTTTTTATCAAACTTATTTAAAATATTGTTAAATATTTTTTGTCTATTTGGAAGTTCTAAAAAGTTTAATATCTCATCTACACTTGTAGTTATTTTAAAACTACATTTTGTAAACTTTTGATGAGAGTAAGTTAGTATACTATTTAGTTCTAAATACACAAGTAATGTTTTTAATGTTAGTTGTCTAATATTTGATTTATAACTTAGATGATAAATAGATGGAGAGTAAGTATTGTTTGTCAAGTTAGTATTTTTTATTATATCATCTAATACTATACTTATCTCATGTAATTCTGGTGTATCTCCATAGATGAAGTTTTCCATAGTATTTACTCTAGATGTATTTGCTAGTACTAAACAGTTTGCATCTTTTCCATCTCTTGCAGCTCGCCCTATTTCTTGTGCATAGTTTTCTAAAGTTTTTGGTAAATCATAATGTATTACATGTCTTATATTTGACTTGTTTATACCCATACCAAATGCAATAGTAGCCACTATACAAGTTATATTATCATTTAAAAAATCATTTTGTAGTTGCTCTTTTATTTCACTTTTTAATCCTGCATGAAAGGCACTTGAGTTTATACCATTTGCACATAAAAAGTTATTTAGATCTTCTGTATCTTTTTGTTTTATAGTATATATTATTGTTGGTTCATCTTTATATTTTAATAAATAATTCAATAATACTGATTGTTTTTTATCTTGTGATATTGGGTGTATCAATATTTTTAGGTTGTCTCTATAAAAATTTGTAATAATAGTATGAGATGGTTTTATATTAAATACATTTTGCATATCTTGTATAACTTCATTAGTAGCTGTTGCAGTAAGAAGTAATACTGTAGGGTTATTTAGTTTTTTTAGTATTGAAGGAAGTACAAGATAATCAGGTCTAAAGTTATGGCCCCAAGCACTTACACAATGAGCTTCGTCAACAGCCAAAAGAGATATATTTACTTTTTGTAAAAAGTTTAAAAAACTATGATTTTTTAGTTTTTCAACAGATACATACAAAATTTTGATTTTGCCACTTAATACATCATTTCTAACTTGAGAGTTTTCACTAGAGCTTTGAGTTGAATTTATACTTCCACAGGCAATTCCTATACTACTTAGATAATCGATTTGATCTTTCATAAGAGCTAAAAGTGGAGATATTACAAGAGTAAGACCTTCTAGTATTTGTGAAGGTAATTGATAACAAAGTGACTTTCCACTTCCTGTTGGAAATATAGCTGCACTATTTTGTTGTGCTAATACTTGGTTTATTATTGTTATTTGTTCTTGTTTTAGTTGATTGATACCAAAAATAGTTTTGGCTAATTGATTTATATTTATATTTTGCATTTAGTATTGTAACTAATTACAATACTAAATTTACTTATTTAAGTGTTATTTTATAAGATTTTGAATCTCTTGGGGTGTGATTACATCAGAGTTATATCTTACGATGATAATATTTTCTGTATCATTTATATACCATTCAATACAACCATCTGTATCATGTAATATAGAGTGTTTAGAAGGATCAGTATCACCTAAATCTATATATTCTACTTTTGTTTTAGCAGGATTTGGTAAAGTTGCAATTAAAACTAACCAAGCAATACAAATAGCTAAAATAATCATTGATATTTGACTTAATGGCAATGTTTCAAGATACATACCACCAACAAATCCACCTATAAATGTACCAAAGTAACCATAAGAGTTAAATACACCAAGTACTGCACCTTTTTGGTATACTTTTGCATATTTTGTAGCAAGTGATTGCATAATTGGTTCGTGCATATTGAATCCCATAAAAAATACAATAACACCAGCAACAAATAGTGTATAATCATCACTTGTTTCAGTTGCATTTATATTTGCAGAACTAAGTGAGATGATGTAGTATGATAGTGCAAAAAATGCAATTCCTAACATAAGTACTTGTTTAAACATACCTCTTTTTTCTGCAAGCATAGCAGCAGGTCCCATAGCAAATATACCAGCAACCATTGCAGGTAGATATACTTTCCATAGTTCACTCATTTGCCATCCGTATGTTTTTGTTAAAACAATAGGTATAATCATAAATGCAAAAGTCATTAAACCTTTTTGTAAAAAGTTTGTGATGTTCATTTTCATAAGTTGAGGATTTGTAAGGAATGTATACTTATCATCTCCATTGTATGTATGTGTAATTGAAGGTGTATTTGGAACATATTTTATTAAAATAAATATTGAAATAACAGCCATAGCTGCAACTATATAAAATAGTGTAGATACTCCAGCAGCTGCTCCTAAAACAGGACCTAATATCATAGCTAAAGCAAATGAAAGAGCAATACTTCCACCCATAAGTGCCATAGCTTTTGGTCTTTGTTCCTCTTTTACTATATCACTAATCATAGCAGTTACAACAGCACCAATTGCTCCAGCACCTTGTAAAAATCTACCAAATAATAACATAAGCATATCAGTAGCTTGTGCTGCTATTATTGAACCAATTGCAAATATAACAAGTCCTATAACAATAGTTGTCTTTCTTCCTATTTTATCACTCATAATTCCAAATGGAATTTGGAAAATCATTTGTGTGATTGCATAACCACCTATTACAATACCTACAGTTGTAGGTGTAGCACCTGGTAAGCTTAATGCATATACTGAGATTACAGGTAATACTATAAATAATCCCAAGAATCGCATAGCTATAATCATATTTAAAGGCATAATTGTCTTTAGCATATTAGTATCCTTTTTGTTTTTGGGCATTATAACAAATTTTGTTTATTATTACTACGATAATGTAGTGTAATATTTATTATTAATATTACTTAAAGAATATGAAAAACAATTATTAAAAGTTATTCTTAATATAATCATAAGGAAATTATATATAATTAAGTAAAATTTCTATAATATAACAAAATTATTAATAAAAACAAAAAAGGCTAAAATTGGCACATAAATATACAGACTATAAAGATATCGATCAAGAACAATTACAAAAAGATATTGATGATATAAAACAAACATTAGGTCCAGTAACACAAGCTGACTTTGATCATCTGCTAAAATTAGAAAGATGGGGTCGTGCTTTTACATTTTCTGGTTTTTTTATTATAGTACTTTTAAATATATACACAGTTACAGGTATATTATTTTGGGTAAGTGCTATTGTAGCAGCTATACTGATGGCATTTGGTAATGTAGGAAGATGGGCAAATGTTACTCACCCTATTTTACATGGGGCTTATGATAAAGTTCCAGGAATTCCACATAGATATACAAAAGCTGGTTTTGCAAAGGGTTGGAGAAGATATATTGATTGGTTAGATTGGATAAAACCAGATGCATGGGCTTTTGAGCATAATATTATGCACCATTATCATTTAGGTGAAGATGATGATCCAGATAATGTTGAGAAAAACTTAAAATGGCTACACGATGCAAAAATACCAAACTTTTTTAAATATGCAATAGTTTATGCATTTGCTACAGGATGGAAGCTACTTTATTATGCTCCAAATACTTTAAGAATTTTAGAAAATAAAGAATTAAGAAAGAAAAAACTTCCAGAAACTAGAGCTTATGAGATAAGCCCATTTAAGAAAAATGGAAAAGAGCTTTGGCTTCAATATATTTTACCTTATGGAATAGTTCAATTTGTGATTTTACCATTTTTATTCTATCCAATAGGTGGAATGGATGCAGTATTAAATGCGTTTATTATTATATTTTTAGCAGAAATTTTTGCAAATATGCATTCATTTTTAGTGATTGTTCCAAATCACAGTGCAGAAGATATTTACCAATTTTCAACTCCACATAAAACTCAAGGTGAGTATTACTTAAGACAAATTATGGGAAGTGTAAATTATAATACAGGAAGTGATTTTATAGATTTTTTACATGGTTTTTTAAACTACCAAATAGAACACCATATTTTCCCTGATAGATCACACTATTTCTATCAACAAAGTCAACCCATAATCAAAGAGATATGTAAAAAACATAATCTTGAATATAGACAAGAGAGTGTTTTTAAAAGAATATTAATGACATTTGATCTTATGATAGGAAAAACTAAAGTTCTTAGAATTGACGGTATTTAATTTATTAATTTAAAATAAAAAAGGTAGATATTTATATCTACCTTTTTTTATGTAAAAAAATATTACAAAATGTAATGTTTTTTAAAAATAGAATAAAATTTCACTATAATGATACTATGAAAATAACAAAAGAACAAGAAGATATATTAAATAGTGTTAAAAAGTATAATAATATAAAAATAAATGCCTTTGCAGGAACTGGTAAAACATCTACTTTAAAACTAATTGCAAATAACTTTTCAAATAAAAGGATACTTTATCTTGCATTTAACAGTGCAATAAAAAATGAAGCTAGTAAGATATTTCCATCTAATGTATTTGTAAAAACTACACATGGATTAGCATATAGTGCAATAAAAAAATATACAAAAATCGATCTATCAAAGCTTACAAATTATAGAGCTATAGATATAGCTAAAAAATTTGATATCACTTACAACCAAGCAATAGTAACACTAAAAATATTTGATGCTTTTTGTAACTCTAGTAATGAAAAGATAAAAAAAGATGATCTAGAGCATAAAACAGCAAAACAGATGTTTGATTATATGCTTATAAATAAAATGGATCCTACACATAATTTTTATTTAAAATATTACCAACTTTTGTTAAATAATAATCAAATACAACAATACTCATATGATATTATAATGCTTGATGAAGCACAAGATACAAACGATGTTACACTAAATATATTTGAAAATTTAAACTCAAATAATAAAATATGTGTAGGTGATAATCATCAGCAAATATATTCATTTAGAGGTAGTAATAATGCGCTAGATAAAATAAAATTTGATAAAGTATTATATCTATCTTGTTCTTTTCGATTTAACAAACAAATAGCATCTTACGCAAATATATTACTAGAAAACTTCAAAGGTGAAAAAGTAAAAATAACAACATCTAAAGATATATCAAAACCTATAGATACATATGGATTTATATCCAGAACAAATGCTATGCTTATAAACCAAATAGCACTAAGAGTAAAAGATAAAAAACCTTTTGTAACAATACGAGATCCAAAAGAGATATTTACACTTAGTATTGAGATATATTATTTACTTAATAACAACAAATCAAAAATAAAAAGAAATATTTTTTTAAAAGATTTTAAAACAGAGGATGATATTCAAGAGTATGCACAAGAAGTGGATGATTTTGAATTAAAAGCATCACTAAAACTTGTAAAAGAGTATGAACAGGAGATATTTATATTTTTTGATATTAGTAATAAATTTTATAAAGCTTGGGAAAATAAAAAAAATGTAGTGTTTCATAAAAGAGTTAATGAGATATTATTTTTAACTACAGCACATACCTCTAAAGGTTTGGAGTGGGATAGTGTTTGTGTTGCTGATGATTTTAGTGATTTTGCAGATTTGATACTAGATAGTGGATATGAATCTTTTAAAGATTTTCAACAAAATATACATACAAATAAAAATCAAGAGATAATTGATGAATTTAATCTATTTTATGTAGCAATAACAAGAGCTAAAAAAACTATAATAAAAGATAGTGAAAATTTTCATTATATACTTAGTAAAAATATATCTAAACTAATAGATGCAAGAATTAAAGAATCCAAAAAAGATCTAAAAGTAAATAATATCAAAAAAGTTACAAAGCTACAAAAAGATGAAAAATCTACTCTAAGAATACAAAGAAATAAAAGTGAAGGTAAACTAAAAAATCAAGGGTTGAAGTGGAGATTAGAAGATAAGATAAAGGTGAAAAAACTTTATAATAAAAATTATCCTATTTTAGAGTTATCAAATAAATTTCAAAGAACCACAAGTGCGATATTAGCTGAGTTATACAAAAGTGAAGTAATAAGTAAAACTGAACAAAATAAATTAGCATTGCTTTTAAAACAAAATATTTATAATACATCAAAACTTATGTTATAAATTTACTAAAATTTAGATATAATTGTAGCAATAAATTAAAAATAGGATATAAAATTGTCTAAACAATTATTACAAAAACAAGCTAACACAATCAGATTTTTAGCAGCAGATATGGTTCAAAAAGCCAATTCAGGACACCCAGGTGCACCAATGGGTATGGCAGATATAGTTACAGTATTATCTCAACACTTAAAACTAGATCCAAAAAACTCTTCATGGTTAAATAGAGATAGATTAGTATTCTCTGGTGGACATGCTTCTTCTATGGTATATTCATTATTACACCTTTGGGGGTATGATTTAAGTATTGAAGACTTAAAACAATTTAGACAACTAGATTCTTTAACTCCAGGACATCCAGAAAATGGACACACTCATGGAGTAGAAATAACAACAGGACCATTAGGTCAAGGTATAGCAAATGCAGTTGGTTTTGCAATGGCTTCAAAATATGCAGCATATTGTCTAAATAGCGAAACAGCAGAAATAATAGATCACCATGTTTATTGTTTATGTGGTGATGGTGATTTACAAGAGGGTATATCTTATGAAGCATGTGCAACCGCAGGTCATCAACAAACTAGTAATTTAACTATTATATATGATTCAAATGATATTACAATTGAAGGTGATATATCTATTGCTTGGAGTGAAGATGTAGCAAAAAGATTTGAAGCAATTAACTTTGATGTAGTTACAATTGATGGACATGACTTTGATGCTATTGATAAAGCACTTACAGATTCTAGAAATTCAGATAAGCCAACATTAATTATTGCAAAAACTGCAATTGGAAAAGGTGCAGCAACACTTGAGGGATCTCACCATACGCATGGTGCACCTTTAGGTGATGATGAAATTGCAGCATCTAAGCAAAAAGCTGGATTTGATCCAAAAGAGACTTTTGTAGTTCCAAGTGATGTAAAAGAAGCATTTGATAAAACTACATCTGGAGCATTATTAAGTAAAGCATGGGATAAACTAGTAAAAAAAGATTTACCTTTAAGTGAGCAAAATGAAACATTAACTGCCCTACTTAATCCTGATTTTTCTAAAGTAGTATATCCAGAATTTGAAGCTGGTTCTATGATAGCAACAAGAGATTCAAATCATAAAATATTAAATGCAATTGCAAAAGCAGTACCTAGCTTTATCGGAGGTAGTGCTGATTTAGCACCATCTAATAAAACAGAATTAATTGGTCTTGGAGATTTTCCAAAAGGTAGAAATATTCACTTTGGAATAAAAGAACACTCAATGGCAGCTATTGCAAATGCAATGAATTTATATGGATTATTTAGAGTTTATTCTGCTACTTTCTTTATATTTTCTGATTATTTAAAACCATCTGCTAGAGTAGCAGCACTTTCTAATATCCCTCAACACTTTATATGGACACATGACTCTATAGGTGTTGGTGAAGATGGTGCAACACATCAACCAATTGAACAACTTGCACAATTTAGAGCATTGCCAAACTTTTATACATTTCGTCCTGCAGATGCTAGTGAAAATATTAAATGTTGGCAAAAAGCACTAACTATGAATGCCCCTACTGCATTTGTATGCTCAAGACAAAAATTAATGACTCTAAAAGATAAAAGAGTACATGGAGATGTTGAAAATGGTGGTTATTTATTAAGTGAACGAGAAAATGCAACTGTTACGTTAATAGCAAGTGGATCTGAAGTGATGGAAGCATTACAAACTGCTTGTGCATTAGAAACTTCTGGTATTATTTGTAATATTGTATCTGTTCCTTGTTTTGATTTACTAGTAGAACAAGATAAAGAGTATATAAATACTATTATTAAACCTGATACTTTAAAAATTGCAATTGAGATGAGCTCTTCTATGGAGTGGTATAAATTTGCAGATGAAGTAATCGGTATGAATAGTTTTGGTGCTTCTGCACCAGCTAATGATCTATTTGAAAAATTTGGGTTCACTCAAGCAAAATTAAAAGCTAGAATTGAAAAGATAATTCAAGAGAATAAATAAAAGAGAAATAATGACAGAAATTACAATAAACAGCCCTTTTGATATGCATCTTCATCTAAGAGATGAAAATATGTTAAAACTTGTTGCTCCTTTAAGTAGTAAAACATTTGCAGGGGCTGTTATTATGCCTAATCTTGTACCACCAGTTAGTACAAAACAAGAGGTTATTGAGTATAAAAATCGTATTTTAGAAGCTACAAAAGGTGATGATTTTACACCTTTTATGACGCTATTTTTTAAACCCTACTCTAAAGAGTTTTTAGAAGATGTAAAAGATGAAATCTCTGCTATTAAGTTATATCCTGCTGGAATCACTACTAATAGTGAAGGTGGAGTTGAATCAATAGATACAAAAGCTTTAGCTCCTACATTAAATGCAATGGCCAAACTTAATATTCCCCTTTGTATACATGGTGAAACAAATGGTTTTGTGATGGATAGAGAATCTGAATTTATGAGTGTATATGAAGAATTGGCTATTGCTTTTCCAAAGCTTAAAATTATTATGGAGCATATTACTACAAAAGATGCTGTTAAATTAGTACAAAAATATGATAACTTATATGCTACTATCACTGTACAACACCTCCTAATAACACTAGATGATGTAGCTGGTGGTATGTTACAACCACATCTATTTTGTAAACCAATTGCAAAAACACCAAAAGATAAAGAGGCATTATTAAATATTGCACTTAGTGGAAATGAAAAAATAATGTTTGGTAGTGATAGTGCACCACATCCAAAACATGCAAAAGAAGCTTGTGGATGTGCAGCAGGTGTATTTACATCTCCTATTGCTCTTCAAGTATTGGTTGAACTCTTTGAAAAACATAATGCATTAGATAATTTACATAAATTTGTATCTTTGAATGCTTGTAAAATATATGATATGAAACCATCATTAAAACAAGTACACCTAATAAAAAAAGATTTCAATGTTCCTAGTTCTTATGATGCTCATAATGAGACAGTTGTACCTATGTATTTTGGACAAACTATATCTTGGAGTATTAAAGAATAGTTATTTAATAACTAAAATACACAAAAAAGCCAGATTAATCTCTGGCTTTTTTTATATTTAAATAATTATAAATTTAAGTTATGTTTATTATAAGTTATTATTAATATGTATTTGTATATACTTCGTAAAATTATTTTAAGGATATAAGATGTCAGAAATATCACATGAAAATGATAATCGATTACAATATTTTCCAATAACGATGTTTGCAACAACAATGGGATTAGCTGGACTTACACTTATGTATGAAAAAGCAGCTCATATACTAGGTGTACCACATATTATAGGGACTAGTTTATTGTATATAACAACAGCAATATTTTTTACTATTTGTTTTATATATATACTTAAGTTTTTTATGTATAAAGAGGAAGTTTTAAAAGAATGGGGACACCCAATTAGAGTTAATTTCTTTGCTGCATTTTCTATATCTTTATTGATATTGTCTATGGCACATGAACACTATTTCCCTTTAATATCAAAATATATGTTTTTTGTTGGTTCTAGTGTTCATTTCTTTTTAACACTACATACAATTAAATTTTGGATTAATCACAATCAAGAAAAAGTACATTCAAATCCAGCATGGTTTATACCAATAGTTGGTAATGTTTTAGTACCAGTTTCAGGTGCAGAGTATATGAATATTCATATATTAGGTTATTTTTATTCTGTAGGTTTATTTTTCTGGGTTATATTATTTGCTATTTTATTTAATAGAATTATTTTTCATAAACAATTAGCTACAAAGTTTATACCAACACTATTTATATTTATAGCTCCACCTGCTGTTGCTTTTATATCTTATGTAAAATTATTTGGAAGTTACAATGATTTTTTTGCAATATTATTATTTAACTTAGCATTATTTTTTACTATTTTAGTTCTATTTATGTATAAAAACTTTATAAAATTAAAGTTTTTTATATCTTGGTGGGCATTTACATTCCCTGTTGCAGCTATGAGTTTAGCTACACTACTTTTATATAGTAAAACACATGATACTATGTTAATGTATCTTTCATATATTATGGTTGGTGTTACAACATTAGTTATTTCTGTTGTGTTTATAGCAACTATTAAAAATATGTTAAAACATGAAGTTTGTATCAATGAATAATATATAAATTATATTATTTTATAAAAGGGAAGCTAAATATTAGCTTCCTTTTTTTATTTAAAAATATAAATTTTATGACAAATTGTAATAAAATTTAAAAAATAGAATTTTTTTTGATAATATTTTATATCTAAATAAAAAGGATATAAATATGTCTATAATTGGAAAATGTCCATATTGTAAAGATGGAAATATAATACTAAGTAAAAAAGATGTACTAGGTAAAAGTACAAAAATATATACTTGCTCAAATGCTTCATGGACTAGTGAAGATGGAGAGATGTTTGAACTTACTAAAGAGTCTACTTGCTCTTTTCGTATATGGGGTAACTCATTATTAAAATGGGGCAAAAGAGGAATAGGAGTATATGAAGTTAAAAAACTACTAAAGGGTGAAGATGTACCAGTAAGGATGTACAGTTTTACATCTAAAAAAGAGTATTATAAATATATCACTTTAGATTATGAATATGGAGTATCTGTTATATGGGATATTGATATAAAAGAGGAAGATCTAAATATTAGTGCATAGTATTTATTTTTAATTATAATTTAGCTTTATATTTGATATAATAATTAATATAAATTAATCAAGGATTAAGAAATGCAAAAAAAAGATACAAAAGAGGAGATTTTAAACTCTTCTAAACATACGCTATTTAAAATAAAAATAGATGCAAAAGAGATAAAATTAAGTGAAAATACATATAAAAAACAACCTGCACATATAAGTTTTAGATTGTTTGTTGATGCTTTTATGGAAAAAGATAGAGGTTTACATGAGATATTCAATGAACTTTGGAATGCAAGTGAAAATGATACTTTAGAACTTAGAATTAATTCAAGAGGTGGGTTAGTAAATGAAGGTAGTCAGTTCTATTCTGTAATTAAAAATAAATTTAATGGAAGAACAACTACAATACTTGATTCTTGTGGCTATTCTATGGGTGCATTGACATTTTGTATGGGTGATAAAAGAGTTGTGACTTTAAGAAGTGATTTGATGTTTCATGATTATTCTGGTGGTATTGCTGGAAAAGGTGGAGAGATTAAATCTAGATTTAAACACAGTACTAAACACCTAAGAGCATTTTTTAAAGATGTAATATTAGAAAATAACTTTCTTACTCAAAAAGAGTTTGATGATATGTTAATAGGTAAAGATTTTTGGATGGATACAAAAGAACTTTGCAAAAGAGGTATTGCTACACATGTACTTATAGATGGTAAAGAGATAAGTGCAAAAAAATATTTAAAATCTTTAAAGAAAAAGAAAACTAAATAGATCTAAAACAATAGTGTTATTAAACACTATTGTTTTTCTTTATCTTCTCTATGTAGAATATAAGGATTTCTTTGTGCTGTTGGCATAATAAGTGCATGTTGAATATTAACATGTTCTGGAGCATTTAAAATATATACTATCAAATCAGCAATATCTTTTGCACTCAATGGTTCAAATCCTTCATATACACTATTTGCTTTACTATCATCACCTTTAAATCTTACATTTGAAAATTCTGTTTGTACTGCACCTGGAGCTATATTTGATACTCTTATTTTAGTACCAACTAAATCTATATTCATAGCTTCACTTATAGAGTGTACGGCACTTTTTGTTGCACTATATACATTTCCACCAGGATAGTTCATAACGCCAGCTATACTTCCTATATTGATAATATGACCTTTATTTTTTTCTCTCATTTGAGCGATAATTATTTTACTAACATATAATAAACCTTTAATATTAGTATCTATCATATTTTCCCAGTTTGAGATATTCCCTTCATCAATTGTTTCTAAACCTAAAGCTAAACCAGCATTATTTATTAGTATATCTATCTCATATTCTGTTAGTAAATTTGTAAGCGTTTTTTCCACTTCTATTTGATTAATTACATCAAAGCATAAAGTTTTTACTTCTATGTCATATTTTTCTTGTAGTTTTTCTTTTAAAGTTTCAAGTCTTGACTCTCTTCTTCCTGTTAATACTAAATCAACTCCAAGTTTTGCTAAAGCTTTAGCACAAGCTTTTCCTATTCCTGAAGTAGCACCAGTTATTAATGCTGTTTTATCAAGTAAATTATTCAAGATTTATCCTTTAAATTTTAATCTATTTAAATTATTATAGGTTATATATTCTTTATTATTCTTTAGGTAGTCCAAATTTTTGAATAATTAGTTCACCATCTTCATCATAGAAGATATAATTTAAAAAATCTTTTTTTACACTCATATTACATAAGTATCTAATAGCTAAGTTTGCTTGAGTAGATGCTATTTGCATAACAATGGGACATGCTATTCCTTGTGGAGTTCTATCCTTTATAGAAAATACACTATCAAATTTACTCTCTTTGAAAAAACAAACTTGTCCATGAAACTCCTCAACACTACCGTAAATCCAAGGAGTATTTATACTTTTTGCATAGTCATCTATATTTTTTCTAACCATTAAGTTATCTGTAGCATCTAATATTAAATCTATATTTGAGTTATTTTGTTTTACAAAATCTTCAAAAGTTCCATCAATAGCAGTAACTTTTACAAATTTATTTTTTGATAATATTATATCTTTTAGTACTTGACATTTTTTTGCACCTTCATCTTTTAGAGTAAAGGCTATTTGTCTATGAATATTGTGAATTCCAACTTCATCAAAATCTACTAAAGTTATATGCCCTATTCCACTTGTACCTAGAGCATAAGCTAAACTACATCCAAGTCCACCACAACCTACTATTACTATATGCTTATCTTGTAAGCTTTTTTGGGTATTTAATCCCCAAAGTTTGATTTGTCTATTAAAATAATTTTCCATAAGGTATTATAATAGAATTTTGTTATAATTACAAAAAATAAAAAGGCTTTTAATGGATCTTGTAGGATTTGATTATATAAATCAAAAAGAAAAAGAGTTAACATATAAGTTTATAAATGACAATAGTGTTAAAAAATATATTTTAGGTATAAACGCTCTTACAAAGTCTGTTTTAAAACATATAAAAGTTGATGGAATAATAGATGACTTTACAAGAGTTCAAAGTAGTAGAAAAAAAGACATTTTAAATATAAAAGATGTTCCTAAAGATTCTATAATACTATGTACAGCTCAAGGTAGTCCACTTGAAGTTCAAAATAGTTTAAATGATATGGGATATACAAATTTTTCTTATCTTAGTTTTTTTAGATATTCAAAACTACCTTTAAAAGCTACAGATTTTATACTTGATTTTAAAGATGATTTTTTAAATAATATAGACGAATATAAGTGGATATATAGTTTATTAAAAGATCAAAAATCAAAAAATATTTTTACTAAGATTTTAAATTTTAAACAAACATTTGATTTAAGCTTTATGGATGGCTTTACAAATAATTTTGATGAGCAATATTTTGATAAAAAGTTAATACCAGTTATTAATGATATTGTATTTGTAGATGGTGGTGCTTATGTGGGTGATACATTGCCAAATATTATGAAGTTTTTTCCAACATTTAAAAAAATATATGCAATAGAACCAAATACTTTACATATAAATATTGCAAAAAGAGATTTTTTAGGTATAAAAAATATAGAATTTATCAATTGTGGACTAGGAAAAGAAAAAGTAGATTTAAAAGATAATAATAAAACACAAAATAATTGTAATCATAACTATCAAGCTTTAAATATAAATACAATAGATAATTTAATAGATGAAAAATTTGATTTTTTAAAATTAGATATTGAAGGGGCTGAAGTTGATACAATAATATGTGCAAAAAATAGTATAAAAAAATATCACCCTATTTTAGCTATTTGCATATACCATAAAGCTTCACATTGGTATGAAGTACCACAAGAAGTTTTAAATATAAGAGATGACTATGATATTTACATAAGACATTATATGGAAGGAATTTATGAAACTGTTATGTATTTTATTCCTAATATTAACAAAAAACTTGATACAATATAAATAATAATTACAAAGGGAGCAATATGAAAAAAGTAGCCATAGTAGATGATGAGCAAGACATCTTGGATATTTTAAAAAAGTTCTTTTCTAGAAAAAATTTATTTGATGTAGATACATATGTGAACCCACAAGATGCTATTGATAATATAAAAACAAATAATTATGATTTGGTACTTACAGATATTATGATGCCTCAAATTGATGGTATAGAATTATTACGACAAGTAAAAGAACATGATAAAAATATAGAAGTTATTATGATGACTGCATATTCAACTTTGGAAAAAACATTAGAGTCAGAAAAACTTGGTGCTAGTGATTATATTACAAAACCTTTTGTTAGTTTAAGAGATGTTCAAAATAAAATTGTGGAGACTTTAAAAATATGATTTTTGATAATATTACAGCACTTTATGTAGAAGATGAGATTGATGTACGAACGACACTTTCTTCAATGATTGGAGATATGTTTAAAGAGTTTATAGTTGAATCAAATGGTAAAAAAGGTTTAGATACATTTATTGAAAATCAAGATAAAATTGATATTGTAATTACTGATATTAATATGCCTGAACTAGATGGTTTGGAGATGATTGAGCAGATTAATAAAATTAAAAAAGTACCTATAATTATAACTTCTGCATATAATGATAGTGAGTTTTTACATAAAGCTATATCTTTAGGTGTTTCATCATATGTAAATAAACCAATAAATGTTAAAGAATTATTTGAAGAATTAAAGCTTGTATGTGAGCCTTTATTATTAAAACAAGAACTTCAAACTCAAGAAGAAAGACACATGAAAGCTCAACTTGAAACTGCAAAATTTACTGCAATTGGACAGTTAAGTGCTGGTATTACTCATGAGATAAATACACCTTTAACATTTATAAAAGCTACATTTGAGATGATGCAGTATGACTTAGAAGATTTAGAAGATAGTGATCTTAAAAAATCTCTTTTAAATGATGCAAAAACTATAAATGATGGAATACTTAGAATGGAAAATATTATCTCTTCTATGAAAGAGATGGCACAAAAAAGTAATGAAAAAAAAGAAAATACAAATATTTATCACACTCTTATTACGGCGTTAATGCTTACATATAATAAATCAAAACATATATCTGATGTATATATAAATAATGAAAAATTTACACCAACTATAGATAAAAATAAACTAATTTTTATGGCAAGTGTACAGATTCAAAGAATAGAACAAGTATGGATTATTATTATAAATAATGCTATGGATGAATTACAAAAACATAATGAATTTAAAGATAGAAGACTTGATATTACAATAGAATCTACTGAAAATGATAAAATAAAAATATTATTTAAAGATAATGCTGGTGGAATTGATGAAAATATTATAGATCATGTATTTGAAGCATTTAAATCAACAAAAGAATCTTCTGGTATGGGTGTTGGATTAAATATAGCACAAAAAATAATATATGAAAATGATGCTACAATAAGAGCATACAATGAAGATGGGGGAGCTGTATTTGAGATTATTTTATAATCTCAAATAAGTTATTTCCAAGAATTTAAAATATCTTTATAATCTACTCCACTATTGAAATAGTAGTTTGCTTTTGCTATTTCATAATCATTTAAAGCTTGTTTATATAGGGCTTAATGAAAAAATTGGGTGCATAAAAACTTTACTAAACTTAGGTACTATATATGTTTAAAAAGGATTTTTTAAAATGGATTGTAAAAAAAGAGAAAAAAGTGCAATTGATGCTTCATTGGAAGTTATTTCAGAGATATTAGCAAGGAGAGAAACTCTGGCATTTGTTGGCTTTGGGACATTCTCAACTTCAAAAAGAGCAGCAAGAACAGCAAAAGTTCCCTTTACAAATAAAATTGTAAAAGCTAATATTTTAATTATTAGTTTAACCCAATTCTCAACCAATGAATAAACAAGTTTTTTCAAAATTTGTTTTAATAATTCTTTCTCTTATGTATCCAAAATTGGAGAATATCATTATCTATTTCAATAATACCCAAAATATAAGCTTCACTAGTATATTCTGACCTTTTGGTAATTTACAAAGAAAACATATCAATATATCTTGATATAAGTATAAATATACTATAATCTTAAAATATGAAACAAGGAGAACATTAAATGGATATTTTTCTCAAAACAATAAGCTCATTAAATGATGAAACAAGATTAAAAATACTTAGATTCATAAATGAAAATGATGAAGTGTGTGTTTGTGATATAGAAAACTCATTTGAAATGATTCAATCAAGAATATCAAGACATTTAAAAATATTAAAAGAGGCAGGTTTTTTAAAAGTAGACAGAAAGGGTCGTTGGGCTTACTATTCTATACGATTTCCACTAGATATTTTTAGACAAAATATTTTAGAAGAGATAAGTTATCTTGAAGTAAAGATACCACAGATGGTACATAACTGTAAAACTTTATCTCAACTTAACGAAAGTGAGAATTAAGATGGATACTATAGTATTGTTTTTACAAAATTTTTGGATATTAACTCAGGATATGGCAATTTATATTATATTTGGCATATTGATTGCAGGAGTTTTAAAACAAATCATACCAACTGATTTTGTTAAAAATCATTTAGGTAATGATAGTTTTGGTTCTGTAATAAAAGCATCTATTTTTGGGATACCTTTACCTCTATGTAGTTGTAGCGTTATTCCATTTGCAACAAGCTTAAAAAAAGAGGGAGCTAGCAGCGGATCTGTTCTTAGTTTTTTGATTTCAACACCAATTACAGGTGCTGATAGTATTTTAGCAACTTATGGTTTTTTTGGTTGGATATTTACTATTTATAGAATTATAACTTCTCTTATTATTGCCATAGTTGCAGGTATTTTACAAAATATATTTGGTAGAAAAGATGATAAAGATGATGAGAGGAAAGAGACATCTTGCTCTTGTGAGTCATCTTGCAGTGATAAAAAAGTAAAAGAAAGATTTAGCATAAAAAAAGTATTTGACTATGCTATAAATGATATATTTAAAGATTTTGCGAAACCACTATTTTTTGGACTTATTTTAGGCTCAATAATTACAACTTTTATGCCTCAAAATATTATGGAATATTTAGGTGATAATCAATTTTTGACATATATTTTAATACTTATATTTTCTATGCCATTGTATATATGTGCGACAGCCTCTTTGCCAATAGCAGCCTCTTTGATAGCTAGTGGATTAAGTGGGGGAGCAGCATTTATACTTCTTAGTGCTGGACCTGCAACAAATAGTGTAACAATGGGAGTTGTATTACAAACTTTAGGTAAAAAAGCTTTATTTATATATCTTGGAGTTATAGGAATATTTAGTGTTTTTTTTGGTTTTTTGTTAGATCTATATTTCCCAAACTTACTAAATGGACAAATCTTAAGTAGCTTTGAAAGCTTTTCAATTCCTCATCAAGTATTTGCAATAGTTATGTTGATGCTGATGATAAAATTTTTAGTTAGGAGATAAAAAATGACAAATAAAAAAGTATTAGTGATGTGTACAGGTAATAGTTGCAGAAGT
>CAYZWZ010000027.1:0-20328 GCA_964482285.1 uncultured Helicobacter sp.
TATTCAAATGATTTCCAAATATCAGTTATGTGTAAAATTTTAAAAATAGATAGAGTAAGCTATTATCTTAAAATTTGAAGAAAATATATTAGATCTTGAATTATTAATTAAAGAGTATTTTAAAAATCAAGACCTTCAAGATATAAATGTTGATATAGTTAAAAAACACAATAGTAAATTAAATAAATTAATATTAACATTTATAAAAATAAATAAAAGTATTTTACTTTAATAAATAATAGTTCACATTCTATTTACTTTTATTGAGTAAAATAACATAAGTACAAAAGATAAATATTTTTCCTTAGTAAACTAATTAAATGATTTTAAAACTGTTGTCAAATTATTCTATATAGTTACTTTAATATATCTTTTGTGCATTTTCAAATAATTATTATGTTAAAATATAGTATGAATATAAATATAATAAAAACAATCAAATACACAATATTAGCTATTTTTGCAATAGCTTTAGTTGGATGTAGTCTTACAAATCCTAGTTACACTATGAAAATTAGTGCAAATACTATACAAAAAAATATTACAAGTAGTTTTCCTGTTTCAAAAGATCTATCTGTTGGTAAAATAACATTAGTTGATCCTAAAGTTATGTTAAAAAATAATAGTGATAGAATGGTTACAGGATTAGGATTCTCATATAAACCACCATTTTTTGATTCTATTAAAGGTAACTTACATATATCTGGAAATATAAATTATAATAAAGATAAAAAAGCATTCTTTTTAGTAAATCCAAAAATTGATGATATGAAATTTAACAACTCTAGTTTAGCTTCAATGATGCCATCAAATATTAAAAATACCCTAGATAGTGTAGTAGCAGAAGTATTTAAAAAATATCCAGTTTATACATTAAATTCAAAAAATATGAAAAATAAATTGATGCAACAATCTTTAAAGAAAACAACTATTAAAGATGGAAAACTTTTAGTTACTTTTGGATTATAAGATATGACAATAGAAGAGTTAAATAATCAAATAAAATCAAATGATGCACTACTAGTTTATTTTTCTGGTACAAATTGTGGAGTATGTAAAGTCTTAAAACCAAAAATCACACAAGCTTTTAATGAAAATTATCCAAAGATAAAACAAATAGAGATAAATATTGAGCAAAATATAGAACTTGCAAGACAATTTAATATCTATTCAATGCCTAGTATTTTAGTATATTTTGATTCAAAAGAGTTTGCAAGAAAAGAGAGAAACATAAGTGTAGAAGGTTTTATAAATGAGATAGCAAGACCATATAATTTATTTTTTGAGGATAACTAGTATGAAAGTAGTTTTAAAAAATATATTTATATATACTTTTGGTTTTTTTATTTTGATTCAAGTTTTTCAAGTTGATATTAAAAATACTCCAACTAATCCAAAAGATGAGATAAAAGCTCCTAAAGAGGTTATGGCTATTTTAAAAAGATCTTGTTATGATTGTCATAGTAATAGTGCAAAACTTCCTTGGTATAGTAAAGTAGCTCCAATATCTTGGACAATATCAAGACATATAAAAATAGGAAGAAAATGGGTTAACTTTTCTATATGGGAAACTTATACACCTGAGCAAAAAGATAAAAAACTTCAAGAGATATATAAAGCAGTATATAGAGTTATGCCATTACAATCTTATGTTTCACAACATAGTGAAGCAAAACTATCAAAAGAAGATAGAGATTTAATTAGATCTTGGACAGGAAAAGCACCCTTTTAATGAATAACGATCAAACAGCACAAGAATTACTTGATGATAAGTCATTATTATTAACTCAAACATATTTTAAACTTCAAAAATATTATGAAAAAAAATATGGAAAAGATACAATCGTTTTAATAGAGATTGGAACTTTTTTTGAAGTTTATGAAGTAAATAATGAAGAGGAACAAATAGGAAAAGCAAAAGAGATTGCAGAACTATTAAATATCCAACTTACAAGAAAAAATAAAAATATATTAGAAAATAATCAAAGTAATCCTCTAATGGCAGGAGTACCTGCTGTTTCGATTGAGAAACATATTAGTAAAATTATAAGTGTTCAAAAATACACTATAGTTTTAATAAAACAAAAAGGTACTCCACCTAATGTAAAAAGGGTTGTAGATACTATTATCTCTCCAGGTACAAATTTTGATTATGCTATAAATCAAGATGAAAACAATATAAGTTCAATTGTTGTTGATGTTGTAAAAGATAACTATCTAATAGGTTATTCATGTATTGATGTAACTACAGGAAAGTGTTATTACAATGAGATATTTGGAACAAGTGAAGATAACTCTTATGCACTAGATGAAGTGTATAACCATATGGTATCTCATAAAACAAGTGAAGTTATAGTTACATTTTTAGATAAAAGTATAAACCAAAAAGATATATTAGATTATTTAGAGTTGTCACATAAAACTTCACATATAAATATACAAAGAGCAAAAATAAATTATCAAAATGAGCTATTTAAAAATGTATTTGATATACAATCATTATTAAGTCCAATAGAACATCTAGATATGGAAAGACACCCACTTGCAAGTGAAAGTTTAGCTATTTTAATTGATTTTATAATTGGGCATGATAGTAAAATAGTAGAAAAATTATTTAAACCACAAAAGTTAGATATATCAAAATATGTCTACTTAGGAAATAATGCATTAGAACAACTTAATATATTAGAATCACATAATCAGCCGTCTGTATTTTCTATAATAAATAATACAAGTACAGCTATGGGGAAAAGGCTTTTAAAAGAGAGACTAGCTCATCCAATAAAAGACGAAAAAGAACTTTTAAGAAGATATAAATTATCAAATGATCTATATGATTACCATGCACCTATTGAAAACTCTATGGGTAATATTTATGATATAGAAAGATTAAGTAGAAGGATAAAATTAAATAGACTTCACCCTTTTGAGTTATCGTATTTATATGATTCTTTATTTTCAATAAAAGAAGTAGTTAGTTTTATGGAAAACTATAACTTTATAAAACCACCTTGTAGTAGTGATGAGATAAATATATTTATGGATGTTATAAATAACACATTTGATCTACAAGAGGCTAGTAGATTTATGTTAAAAGATATATCTACAAATATCATAAAAGAGAATATAGATAATAAAATAGATGCTTTATTACAAGAGAATAAACAATTAAAATCAAAACTAGAACTAATACAATCACATATATTAAATCTTTTAGGTACAAGTGATGAGAACTATTGTGATATAAATCGACTACCTAAAGAGGGATTTTGTTTCCAACTTACAAAAAATAGATACTCAAGTATAAAAGATGAGTTTCTATCTTCACATATTATTGTTGATGATGAGCTGTATCTATTTAAAGATTTTAATATAAAAATACAAACATCTAGTGTAAAAATAACAAATAAACTAACTTCAAATATATCAGATAAATATGTACACAATCTTGGAAAAATAATAGAACTAAATAAAAGTGTATTTAAAGAGCAAATATCATATTATGATAAGAAGTTCTCATCTATGTTAAATGAACTTGTGTCATTTGTAGCAGAAGTTGATGTTACTATATCAAATATAAAAACATCAAAAAAACTAAACTATGTATGTCCAAAGATTGTAAGAAAAAGTGATGATGATAATTTTATAGAGCTAATTCAAAGTAGACACCCAATAATAGAACAAGGGCAAGAGCAAGGTATATTTATACCAAACGATATAATACTTGGAAACCTAAATAAAAGTAAAGAAGAGTATAAGAATAATGTAATTATAAAAAATTCAAAACCTCTAAGTATTATAGATAATCACATAACAGGAGTATTGCTATATGGTATAAACTCTTCAGGTAAAAGTTCATTGATGAAAACACTAGGTATTTGTGTTGTTTTAGCTCAAAGTGGATTTTTTGTACCGGCACACTCTATGAGATTTTCATTATTTGATTGTTTATTTACAAGAATTAGCGGTAGTGATAATATAGCAAGAGGACTTTCTAGTTTTGCAGTTGAGATGTTGGAGCTTAAAAATATATTTAATAGAGCAACTTCATCTTCACTTATTTTAGGTGATGAGATAAGTCATAGTACTGAAACTATGAGTGGACTTAGTATTGTAGCATCGGCTATTTTAAAACTATCAAAACTAAAAGCTATATTTATGTTTGCTACACATCTTCATCAACTACCTCAAATAAAAGAGATAGAAAATTTACGAAATATTATGTGTTTACATTTGAGTGTGATTTTTGATGAAGTACAAGATAAACTAATATTTAATAGAAAACTATCTTATGGAAGTGGAAGTAGTATGTATGGATTAGAGTATGCAAAATCACTTCATATGGATAAAGAGTTTTTATCTGTAGCAAATAAAATAAGAAAAGATCTAACAGATGATTATAATACAGTTGAGAGATTGACAAATAAAAAAACAAGTAAATATAATAAAGATTTATATGTAGCATCTTGTGCAATTTGTGGAGCAAAAGTTGATGATGTTCACCATATAAAAGAGCAAAAAACAAAAGATGAAAAAGGTTTTATTGGACATATAAATGCAAACCATAAGTTTAATCTAATACCACTTTGTAAAAAACACCATAAAGCTGTACATGATGGAACTATCCATATAAATGGTTTCTTAACAACCTCAAGAGGTCTTGAACTTCAATATACTCAAATTGGTGATTAGATTTTAGTTTAATTGAGTTGAAGAGTAAGTATAGTTATTAACTAAAGTGGTAAAACAATTTGCTAACTCTTCTATAATCTCAGGGTTTGGAGTTATATAAATTTTATTTGATTTTTTTTGCATAATTATAATATTGGCATCTTTTAACTCTTTTAGATGTCTTGATATTGTAGGAAGTGAAAAATTAAAGTGTTCTGCAATTGTTGTTACACAAGTAGCTTGAGCTATAATATCTTCTTTTGGTTGGCTATTATCAACAGAACAAACATAGCCACCTGTAAATACATTTTTAAATATTAAAAACCTAGTTTCGTTTCCAAGTGCTTTAAATATTTTTATTTTTTGTTCCATATCTATCATAGTTGCTCCAAGTTATATTAATATAATATTATACCATCAATAAGGTATTTTACAAATTAGCTAAATATATTTGACAAAATACAAAAAAGAATATATAATCATTTATCTATTTAGCAAGTTAGCTAAATAACATTCAATATAGGAAAAGAAATGAAAAATTTACTTAAAAAAACATTACTATTAGTAGCTACATCTTCTATGGTGTTTGCACTTGAAGTTCCATCAAATCATATAATAGATACAAATTGGTTAAATAAAAACATCAATGATAAAGATTTAGTTATTATTGATACAAGAAAAGCTGATGCTTATAAAAAAGCTCATATAAAAGGTGCTATAAATTATCCAAAAAAGAGTTGGTTTGCTGGAAAATTAGCTAATGTCCCAAAACTTCCAAATACAATAGGTCAAGTTCAAACCATGCTTCAAAATGCAGGTATTACAGATAAAAGTGTTATAGTATTTTATAGTGCAGGTACAAAAAATAAAGACTTCGCAGATGCAGCAAGTGGTATATGGAATACTTGGTTATATGGTATAAAAAATACAGCACTTTTAAATGGTGGATATGCAAAGTGGAAATATGAAAAAAAAGAAACTACAACAAAAGTTCCAACTATAACAAAGAGTGATATAGAACTTGAAACTTATGATAGGAGTATTATTGCAAGTTTACCAGATGTTGTAGAATATATCTATGATGAAGATAAACAAATAACAGATGCAAGGGTGAGTAAATTTTATACTGGAAGTGATAAAAGAAAAGATTTAGCAAGACATGGAAGAATACCAACTGCAAAATTAACACCAATGATAAGATATACAAAAGATACGGGAAATTATTTTGAATTTGTATCAAAAAATACTGCAATTAAAACATTAAATAATAGTGGTTATGGAGTTGAATTAGAAAAACCATTAATTACATATTGTAATACAGGACATAAAGCTAGAGGTTTATGGTTTGTATCAAAATTTATTGTTGGTATGAAAGATGTAAAAGTTTATGACAATAGTATTGTAGAGTATTCAAGAACGAATATGCCTATGGAAAAAGGTGAATCTATGGATTAAAATTATGTTCTAAAGTAAGTAAGTTAAGTATAGATACTTAAATTATTTACTATAATAATTTATTATGAATAATACGACAAATAAGCAATTTTATGAAAATACTATAAATAAATATGGAGTAAGTGCTAAGGGTGTACATTGGAAAAATCAAGATACTCAGTACAAAAGATTTGAAGCAATATCAAACTTTATAAAAAATGATAAATCTACTTTGATTGATGCAGGATGTGGATTTGGTGAGTATTATAAATATCTACAACTAAACAACTATAAAGATATAAACTATATAGGATATGATTGCTATATAAAGATGGTAGATATATCCAAAAAAAGATTTCAAAATATTGTATTTAAACATAAAGATATACTAAATAATGATTTAGAGTATGCTGATTATTATGTATGTAGTGGAGCATTAAATACTTTAAATAAAGAATCTATAAAATTATTTATAAAGAGATGTTTTAAGTATAGTAAAAAAGCTTTTATTTTTAACCATTTAAGTCAAAATAGTGTGAGTGGTTTTACTAAAGATGAACTTATAAACTATGCTAAAACATTAAGTTCAAATATCAAAGTAAAAGATGATTATTTAGAAAATGATTTTACAATAGTAATTTTTAACTAAATTTATCAAATAGCTCTTTATGTTTTTTAGATATAAAATCCAATATTTTATCAACTTGGTTAATTGATATATCTTGTTTTAGATCATCTAAATATTTGTTTGAATTGTTTCTTATATCATCTAGGTCTTTAGTATATTGACCACTTAAATTTTCAAGCATAGTTATATTTCTTACTATATCTTCTAGGCCTTCTTTGGCTATTCTTATATTTTGAGCTAATATTATATCTTTCATATGTATATAATAGCAAATTGTATATAATAAATTATAATAAGAAGAAAGGTATTTATGAAAATAGCCAAAAATATATCTGATTTAGTAGGAAAAACTCCTATTATTCAACTAAACAATATAAACTCAAATATATATGCAAAATGTGAGTTTATGAATCCAACTTCAAGTATAAAAGATAGACTTGCTATGAATATTTTAGATGTTGCATTGAGAAATAATACAATAGATAAAAGTACACATATTATAGAACCTACAAGTGGAAATACTGGAGTAGGTCTTGCAGCTCAATGTGCAAGTAGAAATATGAAATTAACTCTTACAATGCCAGATTCTATGAGTATTGAAAGAATCTCACTTATGAAGGCTTTTGGGGCAAATGTAGTTTTAACACCTGCAAAAGATGGTATGGATGGAAGTATAAAAAAAGCTAAAAATATGGCACAAGAAGAGGATAATGCAATAGTACTTGATCAATTTTCAAATATGGCAAATCCAGTAATCCATGAAACTACAACTGCCTTAGAAATATTAGATGATATGGATAATAATATAGATATTCTAGTTTGTGCTGTTGGTACTGGTGGAACTATTAGTGGAACTGCAAAAATATTAAAAGAAAAATTACCAAATATAACTATAATAGCAGTAGAGCCAGAGAAAAGTGCAGTATTAAGTGGTGAAAAAATGTCTGGACATAAAATACAAGGAATAGGTGCAGGTTTTATACCAAAAACATTAAATACAAATATATATGATGAAATAGTAAAAGTAAGTAATGAAGATGCAATAAATACAGCTGTTAAAATAGCATCTAAAGAGGGTTTACTTGTAGGTATTAGTAGTGGTGCAAATATTTGGGCAAGTGATTTTATAAGTAAGCAAGATAGATTTAGAGATAAAAAAATAGTAACATTTCTTTGTGATACAGGTGAGAGATACCTAAGTACGGGAATATTTGATAATTAGGAAAAAATATGAAGATGATAAAAGTAATAAACGATAGAATAGAAGAGATAAGAATAGAGGTAATGGCACTTGTAGATAATCAAAGTATATCTCTAACTGAGAAAAATGCTTTAATGCAACCACTAGTAGAAGAGAAAAAAGTTATGGAACATACACTTGTATATTTAGAAAAAATTAAAAATACAAACTATAAAGGTCTTTGTGGTGGAGGTTGATATGAATTTTTTAGATATTATGGATTATAGACATGCTTGTAAAGAGTTTGATAGTAGTAAAAAAATAAGCAATGAAGATATTCATACTATATTAGAAGTAGCCAGAAAATCTCCATCTTCTTTTGGTATGGAGCCATGGAAATTCTTGGTAATAACAAATGAAAAATTAAAAGAGCAAATAAGACCACTTTGTTGGAATCAAGTTCAAATAACATCTTGTTCACATTTAGTTATAGTATTAGCAAAAATAGAAGATGTAAAACCAAGTTCAGGAATACCTTTAAAAAGATTTGCAAGACGAGATATGCCACAAGAGAAGCTTGATTTTTATATTGATTTGTATGCTAAACATCTAAGTAATACTTTAAGTAGTAATGAAAATATATATAGCTGGACATCAAAGCAAACATATTTAGCAGTTGCAAATATGATGAGTTGTGCAGCTAGTTTAGGTATTGATTCTTGTCCAATAGAAGGGTTTGAAAAAGAGAATTTAGAAGAGTTATTAGAGCTTGATACTTCTAAATATCAAGTATCAATATTATTGCCATTTGGCTATAGAAAAAATCCTCAATCAAAACAACTTAGACTTGATTTTGATGAGGTGGTTGAGTTTATAAACTAAAGATCAATTCTTTAGTTTAAAATATAAAATACCTATATATTCATGCCAAGCTTTTGTACTTCTATAGATATATCTACTTCTTGGTATATCTAAAGCTTTATCTGAATCTTTGATTAGATAATCTGTAGGTGCAGGTATTGGATCTAATCCTACACTTTTAAATATCATCATAGCTCTTGGCATATGATAAGCGGAAGTTACAAGTATAAACTTTTTATCTTTTAGAACATCTTTTATTTTTAAAGCTTCCTCTTTAGTATCTTTTGGTTTTGGATGTATTTTTATGTTATTTTTATTTATACCTACACTTTGAAGAACTTTTGCTGTTTTTATGGCTTCTGGTATATCTGCTCTTCCTGCATATCCAGATGTGATTATAGTACTATTTGGTAAAATATTATACAATCTTAATACTTCCCATCCTCTATTTTGTTGATCACCACCTAAATATACAATATATTTTATATCTTTTGGAACCACCTTTAGTTTAGCATATGTATTTTCAAGTGAATATAAAAGGATATTTGAAAATGGAGCATAAGAGAATAAACTTATCCATAAAATAGATAAAGTTAAAAATATCTTTGCTTTTTTATATCTATTTTTATATAAAAAAAATAAAGCTAAAATAGCAAGAACAATCCCAATAGGTAAGGGCATAATCAAAGAAGATATTATCTTTTTGATTATAAATAAAATATCCATTAAAAAATACTATCTAATATAATAAGTACAAAAAATACAATACCTAAATAACCATTTATTGTAAAAAATGCCTTATCTATTTTTGTAAAATCTCTTGAAACTATAATATGCTCATATGTAAGCATAATAGCACCTATAATAACTGCAATATATGCAAATAAGCCAAGATTAGCAATAATTACAAATAATGCCCAAAATATGATAGTAAATATATGAAGTATTTTTGAAAATAGCATAGTTTTAGATGCACCAAATTTAGATGGAATTGAGTGAAGTCCTAACTTCTTATCTACTTCAATATCTTGTAGTGAATAAAGTAAATCAAACCCAGCAACCCAAAACATAACTCCAATAGCTAAAAATATACTCCATAAAGTTATCGTTTCACTAACTGCAATAACACCAGCAATTGGTGCTAGTCCTAGTGAAATACCAAGTATAATATGTGCTAAATATGAAAATCTTTTAAAATATGAATATGAAGCAATAATAAGCAAAATAGGAACAGATAAATAAAATGCTAAATCATTTACCATATATGCTACAATTATAAATATAAGGGCATTTACTAGAGTGAATATTTGCATTTGAGTAACGCTTACTCTTCCATCAACACTTGGTCTATTAACAGTTCTTGGATTTAGAGCATCTATATCTCTATCTAGGTATCTGTTAAATCCCATTGCAAAGTTTCTAGCACTAAGAGCTGCTAGAGTTCCCATAATAAGTAAGTACCAGCCAAACCAACCATCAGCAGCTACTACCATAGCTATAAATATAAAAGGTAGCGAAAATATTGAGTGTTTGAACATAACAAGTTCATTGAAATCGTTTATAAGTTTTAAAAGTTTATTCATAAGGGAATTTTACTATAATAGTACTTATGAAACAAATAGCAATAATAGCACCAACAGCATCTGGAAAAACAGCACTCTCAATAAAACTTGCACACAAAACAAATAGTATAATATTATCTCTTGATTCACTTGCTATTTATAAGCAAATAGATATAGCTTCAGCAAAGCCAACTTTAAAAGAGAGAGATGGTATAGTGCATTTTGGTATTGATGAGATATATCCAGATGAAAAATTTGATGTTATGAAATTTATTGAGATATATAATAAAGCAAAAGATTATGCAAAAGTAAATAATAAAAATTTAATCATTGTGGGTGGAACAGGATTTTATCTAAAAGCTATGATAGATGGTATCTCATATATTCCAGCACCTAGTATTGGTATTGCTAATATTATAAAAGAGAAACTTCAAAATTTTACACCACAAGAGTTATATGAATATATGAGTAGGATTGATGAAGAGTATATACAAAATATAAAATCAAATGATATATATAGAATTGAAAAAGCATTAAGTGTATATCTAATCACAAAGCAAAAGCCAAGTGAGTATTTTAAAAATAATCCACCAAAACCTATTATAAAAGATATTCAACTTTTTGAGATAACTTGGGATAGGGAACTTTTAAGAAAAAGGATAGAACAAAGAACAAATATTATGTTTGAATCAGGTCTTTTAAATGAAGTTTGTTTTTTAATAAATAACTATACAAGAGAACATACATCTATGAAAAGTATAGGTATAAAAGAGGCTTTAGATTATTTTGATGGTAAAATTACAAAACAAGAAGCTATAAATAAAGTTGCCATTGCAACAGCTCAATTGGCAAAAAGACAAAGAACTTTTAATAATAGCCAATTTAAAGATGTTATAAAATTACCTTTAGATAAAATGGAAAATGATATATTAAAATATTTTAATTTTTAACAATCTCATCTACTATTAATTTCACACCATCTTTTTTAATAGAATTTATAAGTTTTGAGCTAATAGAAGAGATATCTAAGTTAAATATCTCTTCTAGTACATTTTCATCTAATTGCTCTTGAGTTTTTAGTACACACAATCCATCATCAAGTAAAAACTTTGCATTAAAGTATTGATGGTTTGCTGCAGCATAAGGAAATGGTATATAAAGTGTAGGTAGTCCTAAAGCACTTAGCTCCCATAGTGTACTAGCTCCACTTCTACTTATAGCAAAATCTGCCTTATTCATCTTCTCTAGTATATTTGTAGTAAAATCAAATAGATCAACTTCTATATTTAGTTTTTCATATTCCTCTTTTACCCTTGCATAATCATTTTTACCAGCTTGATGGATTATATTTATATTTTTTTGTTTTAATAATGGAGCAATTTTTAGTGCAAAGTTATTAATAGCAACAGCACCTTGAGATCCACCTAAAAATATGATAGTTTTTATTTCACTTCTTACTCTTTGGTATTTAAAAAACTCTTGATTTATTGGATAATCTTTTATAGGACTTGTTTTATCATAAGAGCTAAAAACCTCTTTTGCAAATTTTGATGTAATTTGATTTAGTTTTCCCATAACTGAGTTTTGTTCATGTATATAAAAATCAACTTTAGAAAATATACTAGCAAACGATGCAGGAGCAGCGCTAAATCCACCTACACTGATAACCTTACTTACATTATGCTCTTTATATATATTTAAAACTTTTACCATAGCTTTTAGTATCATAAAAAGTGATTTTATTTTTCCAAGTTTACCTTGGTTTACCACACCAATAGTGTCTAAGAAGTATGCTTTTTTAAGTTTTTGTTCATTTTGGAACCAAGCTTTATCAGCACCTTTAGTTGAACCTATAAATATCACATTAAATCCCAGAGAATTAAACTCATGAATTAAAGATTTAGCAACACTTAAATGCCCACCAGTTCCTCCACCTGTTACTACTATACTATTTTTCATAAGTCTCCCATATACATTCTTCATCCATAGATGGTCTATTTTGCAACACTTCAAAGGGTGCATAATTTTCTTTATATCCCATAGAATAATGGTCTTTTATCCAATATCCTAAAAATAGATATGGAACATTTGCTTGTTTTGCCATAGATATTTGAGCTAATATTGAAAATCTACCCAGAGATCTATTTTCATAATCATGATCATAATAACAATAAACACTAGATAGTGCTTCTTGATTCATATCACATAAGGCAACACATATTAATTTACCATCTAAAAAATATAAAATCTCTTTTCCAAATTCACCTGCACCATCTACATAAGATGAGTGATATTCACTAGGATCAATTTCATTATCTTTCCATTGTTTCTTTTTACTCATATGTTTATGGTATTTATTAAATAAATTTATATGATCAATACTTAAAGTTGGTTCTTGAACATAAACTTCAACATCTTTGTTCTTATTTAATATTCTTTTATCACTTTTTGAAAATTTATAATTTTTTATATCGATTCTTATTGTTTTACAATCATTACAATCTTTACAAAGAGGTACAAATTGTATTTTACCAAATCTTCTCCAACCCCTTTTTAACATCTCATTTTGTGTATTTAGATCACAAGATTCCATATATTTATATAATGTATCTGACCTTCTATCATCAAAGTAGGGACATTGTTGATTTTCTTCAAAAAATTCTGTTATATTTTCTTTTTTTTGCATTGTTTATTATACCAAAAGTGTTATAATATATGAATATATATCAAGGAACAAAAATGAACTTCATAGAAAAAATATTAAATAAATTAAAACAAAGTAACTGTCCAAGTGATAGTAATTTCTTTCAAGCAGTAAAAGAGGTACTAGAATCAATAGAACCATTACTTCAAAAAAACCCAAAATATGAACAGTTTTCAATTATAGAACAACTAATAACACCAAATAAACAAATACAATTTAAAGTTTGCTGGTTTGATGATAAGGGTAAAGTTCAAGTAAATAATGCTTATAGAATACAATTTAATAATGCCCTTGGTCCTTATAAAGGGGGGCTTCGATTTCATCCAAGTGTAAATAGTGATATTCTAAAATTTTTAGCGTTTGAGCAAATATTTAAAAACTCACTAACAACACTTAGTATTGGTGGAGCAAAAGGTGGAAGTGATTTTAATCCTAAGGGGAAAAGTGATGCAGAAATTATGAGATTTTGTAAAGCATTTATGCTTGAACTTCATAAACATATAGGTGCAAGAATTGATGTACCAGCTGGAGATATTGGAGTTGGATCTAGAGAGATAGGTTATTTATATGGAGCATATAAACAACTTACATCATCATATGAGGGCGTACTTACAGGAAAACCTGAATTTTTAGGTGGAAGTTTATTAAGACCTCAAGCTACAGGTTATGGAGTAGTTTATTTTACTAGAAAGCTTTTAGAATTAACATCAAATGAAAGTTTAGATGGCAAGATTTGTACAGTAAGTGGAAGTGGAAATGTTGCACTTTATACTATAGAAAAACTAACACAACTTGGAGCTACTGTTGTAAGTTGTAGTGATAGTAAAGGTAGTATTTATGATAAAAGGGGACTACACCTTGAACTTTTAAAAGAGATTAAGTTTGAAAAAAGAGCAAGTTTAGAAGAGTATGCAAAAACATATCCAAGTGTAGAGTATGTAAAAGTTGAAGATTATCCAAAAGATGGACACTTTGTATGGACAATACCATCTTATGTAGCAGTACCTTGTGCTACACAAAATGAGGTTACTCTAGTAGATGCAAAAAATTTAATAAAAAACAAAACTACAATGTTAGTAGAGGGTGCAAATATGCCAAGTACTGAAGCTGCTATGGAAACTTTACAAAAAAGTGATGTTATTTTTGCTCCTGCAAAAGCTGCAAATGCAGGTGGTGTTGCTGTTAGTGAATTTGAGATGGCACAAAATGCTTCTATGCAAAAGTATACAAGTGAAAAAGTAGATAAGATGTTAAAAGATACTATGGAAAATATTTGTGAAAATATACATAACACTGCTATAAGATGTAATGTAGAAGGAAACTATGTAGATGGTGCAAATATTGCAGGTTTCCAAAGAGTAGCAGATGCAATGATAGCTCAAGGTATATAGATGCAACATTTAGTAAATCTAAATATAAAAATTGAAGAGTTACTACAACAACAAGCAGATGATTTTTTAATAGCTAAAGAGATTAAAAATGAGATAAGAAAATATTTAGATTCTTTAGATGAAATATTTAATGATTCTCAAGGTAAAGATTTCTTTATAAAACATACAAAAAAGATTGATGGTTTTATAAAAATAATATATAAATATCTTTTACGAAAACACTTTGGTGATTTTTTACCCATGAGTAACTCTATACCTATTACACTTATTGCTCTTGGATCTTATGGAAGAGAGCAATTATGTGTATATAGTGATATTGATATTATGCTTTTATATAAAGAGGTACCTGGATTTAATCTTGAACCTATTATGCAAGAGTTTATGACAATAGCATGGGATAGTGGACTAAAACTAGGTTCAAGGGTTCATGAGATCTCTAGTATAGAACAAGAAGTACGAAGTGATATCACTATAAAAACTTCTATAATGGAATCCAGACTTATATATGGATCAAATATATTATGGACAAATTTTTTAAATAAACTACAAAATATCAGAAAATATAATCAAAAAGAGTTTATTTTAGAAAAACTAGCTGAACATAAACAAAGATTAATATCTCATCCACTTTGTATGCAAGCAAATATAAAAGATGGTTATGGTGGTATGAGAGAATCTAATATGTTGTTTTGGATAGCAAATGCGATATATGGGGTAAGAAATACAAAAGATCTTATAAATATACATTTTAGTGAAGATGAATATAAAGCATATAGAAGTTCACTAGAGTATGTATTTAGAATTAGAAATGCCTTACATCTAATAGCTAAGAAAAAATTAGATATTATAAATTTTGATATATTGCCAGAGCTTAGTAGTAAACTTGGATTTAAAGATACACCAAGATTAGTAAAAGAACGGCAATGTATGTCTAAACTTTTTGAATCATTACACACAATACATAACTTTTCAGCAAATATAATTAAAAAAATAAGTAGGCTGTATATGTTTGATAAACATAATATATCATTACTTAAACAATCAAGAGTGAAAAAAAATTTATATATATGTAAAAATAAAGTATATACATCATATACAAGAAAACCAATAACATTGCAACTTTTATTAGAAGAGTTAAATAGCCTAAATGATAGTGTAAATAAATTTGATAACTCTTATAAATATTTTGCAAAAAATACTATACTTCCAAAACAAAATACAAATAAAATAAAATATGAGATAAAAAAACTTATTTCAAAACAAAATTTATATGCAATATTAAAAATGCTTTACAATGCACAACTATTTTTAGTAGTATTTCCAAGTTCTAAAAAGATATTAAATCAACCTCAATTTGATGGATATCATATTCATCCTGTTGATATACATAGTTTAAATGCTCTAAAATTTATAGGTCAAATAAAAGATAATTTTGTGTTAAATACATACAATGCACTTAGTTCAAATGATAGAGCATTATTAAATTTTGTGACATTATTTCATGATTTTGGAAAGGGTAGAAATAAAGAGCATTCACTTGTAGGTGAGATAATATTTAAAAATGCAGCAAATGATTTATCTTTGAAAAAAGAGGATATTAATGATGGTTGTATAATAATAAGACACCATAATTATATGTCTTATGTAGCTACAACTCAAGATATATATTCTCAAAAAGTTATTTTAGCATTTACTGCACTTCTAGGAAGTAAAAGGATTTTAGATATATTATTTTGTTTAACATATGGTGATATAAACTCTGTTGGAGATAATATATACAATAGTACAAATGCTTCACTTTTAAGAGAACTTTATTTACAAAGTATTGTTGCTTTAGAAAATAAACTATTACTAGAAGATAGTACAAGAAGAGTTAAAAAAGAAAATGCAATAAAAAATAATCCTTTATTTAAAGCACAATCTAAATTGATGCAAAAAAGGATATTAAAAATAGAATCAAATCAACTGTTTTTAATATATAAAGCACAAGATATTATAAATATAGCAATAGATGCTAAAGATGTGTTTGATATCTCTTATAAAATAGAAAATATAGATCAATTAACAATTAAAATAATAAAATTAATTCCAGTTAATTTAGGTTATTTATTAGGGAAACTTAGTTTTTTAAATATTAGTGGGATGCATATCTTTAAACTTTATGATAATAAAAAATATTTCGATATCACATTTTCACAAAAAGTTGATGAGGTAGATATACCATTTATAGAAGAGATCATAAAAAACTCAATAGATATGACTAAGGAATTTAATTTTATAAAACCTATTATTAAAAAAAATGAGATTCAAATAGATTTAGATCATAGTGAAGAGTTAGCTCAAATACAAATTACAACAAAAGATCAAAAGGGGTTATTTGCATATATTGCACATATTTTTGACAAGTTTAATGTTGAAATACAAAGTGCAAAAATAAATTCAAGAAATAATAAAGCAAATGATTTAATACTTGTAGAAAAAAATGGTAATTTTGTACCAAATAAAGATGAGATAATTAAGCTTCTAGTTGAAGCTTAATTATTATGAAAATGTATCAGAAAATAGATTTTTCATTAAGTCGTATTTGTAGAAGAACTACTACTACTTCCATAACCAATACTTAAAAGTGAGATACCTATTAATAAAGATATCTTTTTTTTGTTGTATTTTAACATTTAATTATCCTTTCATATGTTTTATATGGAAAGTATAATTAATATTTATGAATTATATATGAATAGGATTAATTTTTTTTAGTTACAAAAGCAATATTATTAAGGTTGTTTAGTTGTAAAATATCTAAAAGTTCTATAACTTTATTGTATGGAACATCTTTACTTATATTTATCATTATAGCTTGTTTTTTATTGGTTATTTTTTCTAGTTTTATTTGAAGTTGAGTAATAGTAAGTATTTTTCCCATATAAGCTAGAGATTTTTTATTTAGTTCTATGTTAATACTTTTTTTATCTACTATTTTAGTAGTTGAGTTTGAATTTGGAAGCTCTAGTTTTAAAACAGTATTATCTTTTTTAAAAGATGAAGTTATTATAAAAAATATCAAAAGTATAAAAACTACATCAATAAGTGGTGTTAGGTCAGGGCTTAGATATTCAAATCGTCTTTTCATATTATATGTTTTCTAAAATTTTATTATTTATCTCTAGTTCATTTTTATATATCACACCTATATAATAATTATAAAATATATAGTGTGGTATTGATACAATAAGTCCAACTACAGTAGTAATAAGTGCTAAGGATATATTACTTGAAAATAAAGTTGGGTCATTAAGCCCAACTTTTGATATAGTATCAAAAGATAAAAGTATACCAAGAACGGTTCCTAATAATCCAAGAAGTGGTGATATTGTAGCAATAGATTTAATAGTTGTTAGTCCAAATTCATAATTTTTTGTTTGTGATTGAATTAACTCATCAATATGTGATTCAAGATTGTAGTTTTCACTTATCTTATCACTTATAGTGTCCACTATTTTATCTTGGTCTTTTTTCATAGAAAATATATTTATAATTTTTAATATTATTAGAGAAAAACCTATTATATTAATAAAAATAAGTATATATACAATTATGCCACCATCATTTAAAAATGTATTTATATTCATTTGATTCCTTTATCTTAATTCATACTTTACAAATATTTTGATTAGAGTTGGCTTGTTTGGTCTTGGATAATCTTCATAAGCTTGATATATTGTGTCAATTGTGTTATCATCTAACATAAAATATCCACTACTTTTACTAATCATAACATCTTTTATAGTTCCATTTGGATGTAGTATAAATTCTATTACATTTAGCCCATCTTGACCTGCTTGAGCACTAAGCATTGGATATGTTAAAAATCTTTTTGTAATTGCACCTATATCTTTTATATTTTTTATTAAAAATAGTTTTGTTTGCTTATCAAATTTATTAAAATCTTTTCCATATAGATCAATATATCGCTTTGTTTTCTTATCTAGTTTCTTTTTAGTATCTTTTTTATTAAAATCAGATATTGATACTTTAGGTAATACTGGCTTAGCTTCAGTTTCTTTTTTTATAGCTTTTTTATTAACTTCTTTTTTTGTAATCTTCTTAATTTTTTGTTTTTTAACAATTTTCTTTTTGAGAACTTTTTTTACTTTATTTTCTTTTTTGATACTTTTAGGTTTTATATTTTTCTTTATTACTTTTGGTTGTAATTGAATATATTGTATTTTTGATATATTAGAATCTATATTTTTATATGATTTTATTTGTTGTATATTTTTATTGCTTTTTATAAAATAAAAATACAAAGATGTATGTATTAATATTGATATTAAAAAAGCAAAAAAATATTTCAACTTTATCCTTTAGATTGCTTCTTCGTCTGTTTCACCAGTTCTTATTCTAATAACTTGCTCTATATCAGATACAAATATTTTTCCATCACCAATTTTACCAGTTTTGGCTGCATTTATGATAATCTCAATTGTTTTATCAACATTTGAAGCATCTACAATAAGATCAATTTTAATTTTTGGTAAAAAATCTACTACATATTCAGCACCTCTATAAAGTTCTGAATGACCTTGTTGTCTTCCATAACCTTTTACATCGTTTATTGTCATACCTGTTATACCAGCTTCTGCTAAAGCTTCTTTTACATCATCTAATTTAAATGGTTTTATTATTGCTTCTATTTTTTTCATATTTTATTCCTTAAAATGATCTTTTAAATTCTGGATATGCTTCTAATCCACACTCATTAACATCTAAACCTTCAGTTTCTGTATCATTACTTGGTCTTAATGGTATAATCTTATTAATAATAAATAATACTATATATGAACTTATAAAAGCAAATATAGCTACAACCACTATACCTTTTAATTGATCTAGTATTAATTTATCTGTAAATATTCCAACAGCTAAAGTTCCCCAAATACCATTTACAAGGTGTACACTTAAAGCTCCAACTGGATCATCAAGTTTAAGTCTATCAAATAATGGAACTGCAAATACAACAAGCAATCCACCAATAGCACCTATTAAAATTGGTGTATATATATCGTATAAATCAGGACCAGCAGTTATTGCAACAAGTCCCCCTAAAGCACCATTTAAAACCATTGTAATATCTAGCTTACCATATTTTAATTGCATCATAATACCAACTATTATAGCTCCACTTAAACCTGCTGTATTTGTATTTAAAATAGTAAGGGCAACAGTGTTTGCACTATCTACACTTGAAATAGAACCAACACTTCCACCGTTAAATCCAAACCAACCAATCCATAATAAAAATGCACCTAAAGTTACAAGTGGTATATTAGATGCTGGTATTACTTTTACTGCTCCAGATTTTGTATATCTTCCTTTTCTTGATCCGATTATAAATAAAGCTGCAAGTAATGTCCAACCTCCTGTTGAATGGATAACTGTAGAACCAGCTAAATCATACATATTTAAATCTAGTGCTGTTCCAGCTAAAATATTAGCTCCCCAAGATATATTAACAACAAGTGGATAAATGATTGAAGACATAATAATTGCAAATATTGCAATAGGTAAAATTTTTACTCTTTCACTAACTCCCGCAGACATAATATTGATTACTTTTCCTACAAATGCCATTTGAAATAAAAATGCAGCCCAAGAACTCATTGAATCTGAACCAAAATCACCAAATGCTACATCATATCCATAAAGTAAAAATGCCATAGATGCAACAGCATAAATCATAGTATTCATCATCAATACAGATGAAACATTTTTTGTTCTAACCAATCCAGCTTCAAGCATAGCAAAACCTGGAACCATAAATATAATCAATACAAATGCAAAAAGTGCAAAAAATGTATCAATTACAAAAGCTATATCAGCGTTCATATTATTTTCCT
>CAYZWZ010000028.1:0-20238 GCA_964482285.1 uncultured Helicobacter sp.
TGACCTTAAAGGTAAAAGTAAAACAGGAAGCAAAAAAATCAAATAATTGATTTTTTAATAAAAGGAGAAAAAATGTTATTAAAAATTGCAAAAACATCTGTATTAGTAGCTGTAACAGCTGTTGCGTTAAACGCAGCAAACTTCAACGCACAAGCAGAAAAAGATAGAATAGCTTTAGAAAAATATACTGTAGCTAAGTTTAAAGATCCAATGGGAAATAAATATACTTTCTTCCCATATTCAACTGATGATGAATTAAAGAAAATGAGAAAAGATATACCAGCTGAAGATTTTAAAGATGGTACTTATGCATTCGATTTAATCGGTAAAGTGTCAAGAGATGATATGATGGAGATGCCACCATTTGATGAAAATATTGAAAAAGGTGAAGCTGCATATGAAGCTCACTTTAAAAAATGTTTCCCAAAAGCTGATATTTTAGGTGATTATCCTAAATTTGATGAAAAATCTGGAAAAGTTGTAACTATTAGTGAAGCGATCGTTGATTGTGCTAAAAAAGAAGGTTTACCAACTGGTAAAAAAGGTTATAACTACAAAGGTGGTAAAACTGCAGACTTACAAGCATACTTTGGTTCTGTATCTGCTGAAAATGAAAAGAAATTTGATATAAAAATCGATTCTGCTGCTGCAGCTGCTGCATATGAAAAAGGTAAAAAAGAATTTTATACTCAAAGAGGTTATTTAGAACTTTCTTGTGCAGAATGTCATGTTCAAGGTGCAGGTCAAAGAGTTAGACTTCAATACTTATCAACTACATTTGGTCATGTAACACACTTTCCAGTTTATAGAACAGGTAAAGGTAAATTATATACACTAGAAGGTAGACTTGGTGGATGTGTAAAAAATATGGGTCAAAAACCATCTAAGCCAAATTCTGATTGGTCTTCAGATGTATTATACTTTATGTCATATATGTCAAATGGTATGCCAGTAACTGGTTCAGACGTTAGAAGATAAGGAGAAATATTATGAGAAAAATTTATACATTAGCACTAGCATCAACTGTAGCATTTACGCTACTTGGTTGTGCTGGAGGAAATACAAGTACAGGTTCTATTAAAGAAGCTGCATCATTAGATGTAAAAACAGTATGTAATCCAAAACTTGGATCAAAAGCATTATTAGAAACTGCTAAGAAATTTAATCCAATAGCAGTTAAAAATGATATTGAATTTATGAGATTTGGTGTTACTAATTCAAAAGCTATTAAAGTTACTGAAGAAGCTTTAAAAGCTGGTAAAAAAGAAGTTGCTCTTTTAAAGAAAAAGAAATATACTTTAACATCTGTTGAAGATGCTGCATGGAGAACATGTGTGTTTGCTATAAGACCATTACAAATGGCTGCAAATACTGAAGGTTACCATGATGCAATTCCAGGTGACAAATTCACTTACTAATAAATAAACTATTTATTAGTAAAAAGGGCTATTGCAAATGCAATAGCCCTTTTTTATTACTTATACTATTACTACACCTTTAGGCTAATCTCTATTTTACAAAATACCTAATAGAAGCAAATCCATAAGAAGAAGTAGTTTTTATCATATCTACATGATAATTAGTTACTATTCCACCTAAAGCAAATATATTTATATCTTTATATTTGTTTGTAATATATTTTAAATCATCTATCCCTTTTGCAGCTCCTTTATTTGGAGTATTAAATATAGGTGAATATGTAATATAATCGGCTTTATATTTTATAGCTTTATTTATATCCTCAACATTATGAGTTGAAACAATCACTTTAAGCTTCATACTCTTAGCATATGCTATTTTATCAAATTGAGTTGATGTTAGGTGTACCCCAGTGGTATTTAAGCTATATGCTAAATCTATGTGTGAATTTATAAATATATTTGAGATATTATTAGATTTTGATATATCTACAAATCTTTTTGCTAAGAGTTCATAATTTTTAGATACTTTATCTCTAAAACATATATAATCAATCTCTTTTGTTTTTAGTATATTTATAAGTGTAGTTTCAAAGATTGAGGTATCATTTGAAAAGTATTTTGGATCTGTTATTAAATATGATTTCATAAAGTGATTATATCAAAAAAATATCCATAAAAAAAGGGGCTTCAAATGAAGCCCCTTTTTATTTGAGTTAATCAACTATTAATGATCTTGTTCTTTCATCATTACTGAACCTGCGATATATACATAAGTAAGTATCATAAAGATAAATGCTTGTAATATACCAAATGCAAATAAGAAGAAGAAACCAGGCAATGGTGCAATCCAAGGTACTAACATAAGAAGTACAAGTAAGAACATATCATCACCTTTAATAGATCCAAATAATCTGAATGCTAAAGATATAATTCTAGAGATATGTGATACAACTTCGATTGGGAACATTAAAGGAGCTAATGCTGGAACTGGTCCCATCATGTGTCCAAGGTATGAAACTGGTCCATTTTCTTTAAATCCTAAGTAGTTGTAGTATAAAAATACAATAATAGCTAAAGATAATGTAAAGTTAATATTTCCTGTAACTGATTCAAAACCAGGAACAATTCCCATCATATTTGCTACAAAAATAACTAAACCAAGTGTTGCAATTAATGGTATAAATTTTCTAGCATTCTCTTCACCCATACTATCGCTACCCATTGAGATAACACCTTGTAAATATGCTTCTAATACATTTTGTGTACCTGTTGGAACTAATTGTATTTTACTAACTGCCATTCTTGCAATTAAAAATACGATAACAACTGTTAATGCTAAGTGTGATAATACAAACCAAGTTTGCTCATGACCACCGATACTTCCTAGGAAAGTAAATAATCTTTCTTCCATATTTGAATCCCTTTAATTCTATTTTTCTTAATTTTTTAAGATATTATTTCGCAATTTTATAATAATTTTTATAAAAACCTTATAAAACTATATGTAATTATATTATATTTGTTTAAATACATATCCATTTTTAGTTAATTGCTCTTTTAAAAGCTCTTGATGTTCTTCACCTTTTGTTTCAAGTGCAATAGTAATATTTGCTTCACCAAAATCTAAACTTACTGAATCTCTATCATAATCAATTTGTACAATATTTGCATCAACTTTTTCAAATACATCTGTTAGTTTTTTTAATGTCCCTGGTTTATCCATAAGTGTGATTATTAGATTCATCTTTCTTGCAGATTTTACTAAACCTTTTTCTATTATCAATGATAACATAGATACATCTATATTTCCACCACTTAAAGGCAATACTACATTTTTATTTCTTACATCAATTTTATTATGTAAAATAGCAGCAAGTGGAGTTGCTCCTGCACCTTCTACTATTATTTTTTGTTTTTCCATTAGTGTTAAAATTGCATTTGCAACTTCATTATCACTAACTTCTACAATCTCATCAACTACATCTTTTACATAATCATACATCTTTGGCATAACATTTTTTACTGCTATTCCATCTGCAATTGTTTTTACTTTTTTAACAGTTTTAATCTCATTTGATTCAAATGATTGTTTCATAGCATTAGCACCACTTGCAACTACACCTACAATTTTAACATTTGGTTTAAGCTCTTTTATAACTGTTGCCATACCAGTTATAAGTCCACCTCCACCAATAGGTATTAATATAATATCGATACTATCTAACTGTTCTAATATCTCTAATGCTAAAGTTCCTTGACCTGATATTACTTTATCATCAGCATATGGATGGACAAATGTGCTGTTGTTATCTTTTGCATAAGTTAAAGCATATTCATAAGCTTCATCATAAGATGCGCCATGAAGTATAACTTCAGCACCATGAGATCTCACTCCAGACACTTTTGTAAGTGGTGTAGCTTCTGGCATAACTATAGTTGCTTTTATATTAAAATAGTTTGCACTATATGCAATACCTTGTGCATGATTACCTGCACTTGCAGCTACTACTCCACAAGATTTTTCCTCATTGCTCAAAGTAGCTAACTTATTAAATGCACCTCTTATTTTAAAACTTCCTGTAATTTGAAGGTTTTCTTTTTTTAAATAGATATTAGAATCTAATAATTTACTCAATACTGGGGCATAAGCCAATGGTGTTTTTTGGATTACATTTTGTAATCTATCTTTTGCTTGTTCTATGTCTTTTAATGTTATCATGTCGGTATTATAACTAAAAGGAACTAAATTTTGAAATTTTCATTTGTAACACTATTTCCAAATCTAATTGAGTTTTATTTTAAAGATTCAATTTTAAAAAAAGCAATTGATAAAAATTTAATATCATGTGAATGCTATAATCCAAGAGACTATACAAAAAATAAACATAAAAAAGTTGATGATACTTTATGTGGAGGAGGTGCAGGACAGCTAATATTTCCTCAACCATTATTTGATTGTCTTGATGAGATAAAAGCAAAATACCCTGATGCTCATATAATATTTCCCCTTGCTGCTGCTAAACCGTTTAATCAAAATGATGCAAAAAGATTAGCAAATAAAAAAAATATTGTTTTTGTATCAGGACGATATGAGGGTATTGATGAAAGAGTTATAGAAAAATATGCATCTGAAGTGTTTAGTATTGGAGAGTATATATTAACAGGTGGAGAATTACCATCTCTTGTTATGAGTGATGCAATAAGTAGATGTGTACCAGAAGTATTAGGAAATAATGATTCTTTAGAAGAAGAAAGTTACAACGATCTAAACTCATCTACCCTTCTTGAAGCTCCATCTTTTACTAAACCAATAGAATACGATAACTTAAAAGTACCTTCAGAATTCTTAAAGGGAAATCATGCTAAAATTCGCAACTTGAAAAAAGAATTGTCTGTTTGTAAAACTAAATACTACAGACCATCTTAAACAATAGTTTAAGACTCAAAATGGGGCAATGTTGAAGAGCAACCCCGAAAATAAAAGGAAAAATTTATGAAAAATAAATATATTGCTGCATTCGAAGCTGCACAAATTGAAACTAAAGAGGTTCCACAATTTAGAGCTGGTGATACACTTAAATTAGGTATTGAAATTAAAGAGGGTTCTAAAACTAGAATTCAGTATTTCGAAGGTATCGTAATTGCACTTCACGGTGAAGGTGTATCTAACACATTTACAATTAGAAAAATTGGTGCAAATGGTGTTGGTGTTGAGAGAATATTCCCACTATATTCTGATAGTTTAAAAACTATAGAAGTACTTAGAAAAGGTAGAGTTAGAAGAGCAAAACTTCACTTCCTTAGAGGTCTTAAAGGTAAGGCTGCAAAAATTAAAGAGCTTAGAAAATAAGCTTTTAAATTAAAGGTTGCTTTCTTGCAATCTCACAAAAAAAGGTAGATTCTGAACGGTCACTTACTAAATGTAAGCTTCCTATTCAAAATCTACCTTTTTTTATGACCTTACTTCAAATCAATCCTTTAAAATACAATTTAGGATAAAGATGATAAAAATACAAAAATCCCCAATAGAACAAATAAATTTTAAAAATATAAATTTCTTAATAAAAAGAGATGATTTACTTGATGATAATTTTTCTGGTAATAAAGCTAGAAAATTTTATTATTTCTTAAAAAATAATTTTCCTAAAATTGATACAATTATATCACATGGTTCAAACCAATCAAATGCAATGTATAGTTTAAGTGTATTAGCTAAATTAAAAAAATGGAATTTTAAATACTATGTAGATCATATACCTACTTTTTTAAAAGAAAATCCAAATGGAAACTATAAAGAATCTTTAGAAAATGGTATGGAAATAATAGAAGATATAGATTTTAATCAAACTACTTTAGATTTAAAAGAGAATGAACTTTTTATAAATGAAGGTGGAGCTATTAGTGAAGCAAAATATGGTATAAAAATTCTTGCAGATGAGATAAATAGTTATATAAAAAATAATAAGCTAAAAGATATAAAAGTATTTCTACCTAGTGGAACTGGTACAACATCATTATTTTTATCTAAATATTTAGATGTAAAAGTTCTTACATGTGCTTGTGTTGGTAGTGATGAGTATTTAGTAGAACAATTTACACAACTAGAACCAAATAAACAAATACATCCTAAAATATTAAAAAAAGAAAAGAAATTTCACTTTGGAAAGTTATACCTAAGTTCATATAATATTTGGCAAGAGTTACAAAAACAAACAAATATTGAGTTTGATCTTCTTTACGATCCTGTTGGATGGCAAACACTTTTTTATAATATAAATAATATAGACATAAATAATATTTTATATATACACCAAGGTGGTTTAAAAGGTAATATTACTATGAAGCAAAGATATGAAAGAAAATATAATAAATAATATATTATTTAATAAAATTTAAATAATCATCTTTTGTATTTAGATTTACAAACTCATCATTAGTAAATCGATCTACAATATTACTATTTACACTTTTTATTAAAAATCCAATTTTATGATTGTTATCTTTTATCATCTCTTCAATTTTATGATCAATACTATTTTTAAAGATTCCACATAAATTATGTATTTTTTCATCTTTTGTTTTTGCTATTGTTATATCAAAATCATTTGAGCTATTAATAAGTTTTTTTATACTAGATTCACTTATATTTGGTGTATCTACACTAATTATAAATACTTTATCAAATCTATTTAATATAGTTTTAAGAGCAACCATAGGAGAGAATATATTATTATCTTCTAATATAAGTTTGCAAGGAAAATTAAATTTATCTACTTTACTTGATATATAAACATTTTTAAATATTTGATTTAGTCTATCGTATTGATATTTTATAAGAGTTTTGTTTTTAAATGGAAGAAAACATTTGTCCTCTTCCATTCTACTACTTTTACCACCTGCTAAAATAACACATGGTATATCTAGCATTCTTATAAGCTTCTAGGGTCAGTAATATATCCACTAATAGCACTAGCTGCGGCTACTGCTGTGTTAGATAAATATACTTTTGAAGTTCTACTTCCCATTCTACCTACAAAGTTTCTATTAGTTGTAGAGATACAAACCTCTTCATCACCTAATATTCCCATATATCCACCTAAACATGCTCCACAAGTAGGATTTGATACAACTGCACCTGCATCTACTAGTTTATCTATATAACCTAATTTTGTCGCTTCTCTTAAAATCATTTGAGTACCTGGAGTTACAATCATTCTTGTATGAGGAGCTACTCTTTTACCATCTAAAATTTCAGATGCAATTTTTAAATCACTTAATCTTCCATTTGTACAAGAACCTACAAATACTTGATCAACTTTTATATTATCAGCAACCGCAGTACTTACACTCTTACCATTTTCTGGTAAAAATGGATATGCAATAACTGGTTCTAATTTAGCAACATCAATTTTAATAACTTGACAATATGATGCATCTTCATCACTATAATGCTCTTTTGGAGTATCTCTTAATGATCCATTTACTTTTGCTCTATCATCTAAGAATTCTCTTGTTACATCATCAACTGCAACTATTCCAGATTTTGCTCCAGCTTCGATAGCCATATTACAAAGACTAAATCTGTCATCCATTGATAAATATTGAATACTATCACCTGTAAACTCAAGAGTTTTATATAATGCTCCATCAACACCTAAGATTCTAATAATTTCAAGTATTAAATCTTTTCCAGTTATAAATGGTGCTGGTTTACCTGTAAATTCAACTTTAATTGATTGAGGTACTTTAAACCAGTTTCCACCAGTAATCATAGCAAATGCTAAATCTGTACTACCCATACCTGTACTAAAAGCACCTAATGCTCCATGAGTACATGTATGAGAATCTGCACCAATAATTACATCACCTGGTATTACTAGACCTTTTTCTGGTAAAAGTGCATGTTCAATACCCATATCTTTTTCATCAAAGAAATGTTTTAGATTATGTTTTGCTGCAAAATCTCTAGATATTTTTGCTTGATTTGCAGAAGCTATATCTTTTGCAGGGATAAAGTGATCAAGAACTATTGAAAATCCATTAGGATTTGCTAATTTTTTTGCACCACTCTCTTCAAATGCTTTTATTGATATTGGTGTTGTAATATCATTACCAATTACCATATCAATTGGACTTCTTACTATCTCACCAGCATATACTTTTTTCCCTACATGCTCACTGAATATTTTTTCTGTTATTGTTTGTGCCATTTTTCTCTCACATATATAATTTTTGCTATTATAGCTAAAATCTAATTAAAATATAAATTTAAATAATTTTAATTAAAAGTGTTATACAAATTGTTAAGAATTTATATTCTCTGAAGTTGAAGAACTGTATAATATTTTACAAAGGTTGTAAATGGAAAATAATTTAAAACTTATTAGTCTAGAAGAGATGAAAGATTTTTATCACGAAGATATTGATAAGTTGTTACATAATATTTTATCATATTCAAGAAAAATCACATCATGTGATGCTGGAACTATATATCTCAAAGATGGAGATGATATAATTTCTACAATATTTCAAAATGATACATTCTGTCAAAATAAAATTGATAAAATTAAAAATGAGTTTAGTCAATTAAGATTTAAAATTCAAGATAATAGTACAACCATATCTGTTGAATCGATACTTAAAAATAAAATAATTACAGTAGATGATGTATATTCATGTTCAAAATTTGATTTTTTATCTACTAAAAATTTTGATGCATTAAACAATTATAAAACAAAATCAATATTAACAGCACCACTTGTAACTGGTACAAATCATAATCCTATTGGTGTAATACAATTGATAAATAAAAAAGATCAAGATGGAAATTTAATCGCTTTTACTAAAAGTGATAGGGAATTTATATCAATGTCAAGTTATTTTATAAGTTTAAGTATAATAAATACTCAAAATATAATACAAACATTAAATAATCATAACAATATATTAGAAAAAGAGTTAAAATTAAGAACAGAAAAATTAATAGAACTTGCAAATAAAGATCCACTTACACATCTGTTTAATAGAAGATATCTAAAAGATATAACTTCACATTTAATAAATATATCAACTAGATTAAAAAGTACCATTAGTGTTGTATTGATCGATATAGATAACTTTAAAAGTATAAATGATAATTATGGTCATGCAATAGGTGATGATGTAATAGTATCTTTAGCTAATATTCTCATAAAAAGTACCAGACAAAGCGATATAGCTGTTAGATTTGGAGGAGAAGAGTTTGTTATAATACTTCCAAATACAAGTAAAGAAAATGCAATAAACTTAGCCCAAAATATAAGAAAAGATGTAGAAAATCAAGTAGTAGCTATAGATAATAATAAGATCTCTTACACAATTAGTGTAGGTGTTTCTATTGTTAATGATGGAGAAAAGAATTTTGATAAATCTTTAAATAGAGCAGATAAAGCTCTTTATAATTCTAAAAAGAATGGTAAAAACCAAGTTTCTTTTTTAGATTAAACTTCCAATAAATTGGAAGTTTATTTTATGTTAATGTTTTTCCTTCTTTTTTGGCACAACTAACATATTTACATATCTACCTTCAAATTTAGGTTCATGTTCTTTTTGAGCAATATCTTCAATCATAGGCCAAACAGAGTTAAGTACTTCTGCTCCTGCTTTCCAATTTGACATCTCTCTACCTCTTAAGAATACTCTAAATTTAACATGATTTCCAGCTTCAATAAACTCTCTTGCATGTTTTACTTTGTAGTTAATGTCATTTTGAGCAATTTTAACAGAAAGTTTAATCTCTTTAGTTACGATCACTTTTTGATTTTTTCTTGCTTCTTTTTTCTTTTTTTCTTGTTGGTATTTAAATTTACCATAATCCATAATTTTTACAACAGGAGGTTTAGCATCTGGAGCAATACAAACAAGATCAAGACCAGCTTCATCAGCTAATGCTTGAGCTTCTCTTGAACTTATTATTCCATGTGTTCCCTCTTCGCTGTTACATCTAACTTCTTTAAAACGAATATCTTCGTTCATCAATACTGTGTCTTTTTTCTTTTTATCTTTAAAACTCAAATTTTATCCTCTTGTTTTTTATTTTTTAATATTTCTAAGAATTCACTCTTAGTCATTTCACTTCTTTGTCTTGCTCTTCTATCTCTTAAAGCTATAGTAGAGTTTGCCACTTCATCATCACCAATAACAACTATCATAGGAACTCTTTGTTTTTCAGCATTTCTGATTCTTTTATTTAAAGAATCATTTTTATTGAAAATATTAGAATCTATTTCTAACTCTTGAAGCTCTTTTTGTAGTTGTTTTGCATAGTCATTATGTGTATCTGCAATTGGTATAATTGATACTTGAGTTGGTGCAATAGAGAATGGAAATTCTCCAGCAACATGCTCAGTTAAAATACCAATAAATCTCTCAAAAGAACCAAGTATTGCTCTATGGATCATCACTGGTCTCTCTTTTGTATCTTCTGCTGTTGTATATTCAATATCAAATCTTTCAGGTAGATTCATATCTACTTGAATAGTACCACATTGCCATTTTCTTCCAATTGCATCTAATATTTTAATATCAATTTTAGGTCCATAGAATGCTCCACCACCTTCATCAATACCATAAGAATAACCATTTTCATCAAGTGCATCTTTGATACCTTGTGTAGTAGCTTCCCAAAATGCATCATCACCAATTGCTTTTTCAGGTCTAGTTGAAACTTCCATCTCATATTCAAAATCAAAAAACTTCATTAATGATTCAACAAATTCAAGAACTTCAATAATAACTTCTTTTACTTGTGTTGGTGTACAAAAAATATGTGCATCATCTTGAGTAAACTCTCTTACTCTAAATAATCCATGCATTGTACCACTCATTTCATGTCTATGAACAACTCCATATTCAAAAAACTTCATTGGAAGATCTTTATATGATACTAAATCATCTTTAAATATTTGAATATGTCCTACACAGTTCATAGGTTTTATTCCATATTCCTGACCCTCAATCTCAGTAAAGTACATATTTTCTTTATAGTTTGCATAATGTCCTGATTTTACCCAAGCTTGTGCTTTTAAAATCTCAGGTGCTCGAACTGGTTCATAACCTCTCATTCTATGTGCTTTATACAAGATCTGTTCTAGCTTACCTCTAAGTCTAGCACCATTTGGCAACCATAAAGGAAGTCCAGCACCAATTTCATCTGAAAATGTAAATAATTTTAAATCATTTCCAAGTTTTCTATGATCTCTTTTTGCAGCTTCTTCCATCATAGTGATATAATCTTTTAACTCTTGTTTTTCAAAAAAAGATATACCATATATTCTAGTAATCATCTCATTTTTTTCATCACCACCAAGATAAGCCCCAGCTACTCTTAGTAGCTTAAAGTTTCTAATATCTTTTGTATTTGGCATATGTGGACCACGACAAAGATCTTCAAAATCACCCTGTGTATATGTAGTTAAAACATCATCTGTAATTTTTTCTAATACCATTTGTTTTAATGGATCATTTGCAAACTTTTTAGAAAATTCATCTTTACTAATCTCATGCCTTACAATATCATATTTCTTTTTTGCAAGATCTTTCATCTTTTTTTCAATAGTTTTAAGATCACTATCACTAATAGGTGTATCTACTTTAAAATCATAGTAGAACCCCTCATCAACAACAGGTCCAACAAAAAATTGTGCTGTAGGGTATAATTCTTTAATAGCTTGAGCCATAAGGTGTGCTGTTGAGTGTCTTAATATCTCTAATCCATCTTTTGTACTAGATGCAAGTATCTCTTCGCCTTGTATATTCAAAGCTGACGCAGTTTGAAGGTCATATATTTGACCATCTTTTTTAAAACCAATGCAGTTCAATAAAATCCTTTATTTTTTTTAATTGTTATATTCTAACATAATTTACTTAAAATTAATTCTTAATTATACTTATGAATTAATAACTACTCTATCTAATTTTTTAAATTTGATATTTTCTAAAGTTTCATCAGCTAAATCAACCATATATTCTAAAGAATTATCAAAATCAATATTAGCAGCAATACTAACTGTAAAACTATATTTATCTTCATTTACTTCAAAAAAACTATTTTTTATAATATCTTTTAATTCATCAAATGTTTGATATATCTCAGCATATGCTCTATTTTTATATAAAATGGCAAATTGCCCTCCTCCAAATCTAGCTATAATTGAATCTTTATTTATATGTTCAAGTAGTAAATTTGCTAAAAATATATTAGCTTCATCTCCTATTTCATGACCATATGATTCATTAATAGTATCAAATTCATTTATCTCTATTAGTACCACTGCTAACAGCTCATGTTTTTTCTTTGCTCTTTCATAAACCTCTTCTCCTGCATTGAAAAAGTAATCTTTATTAAATAATCCTGTTAAATAATCTTTTTTTGCTTTGTCTTGTGTTACTTCAAATAACTCTAATACCTCAATATTTGAATTTATTCTTGCAAAAAACTCTTCATTTGAAAAGTCCTTATATAAAAAATCATTTGCTCCATACTTTAAAAAACTCTCTACTACTTCTTTTTCACTCATTCCAGATAAAGCAATAATTGCTATTTCATCTTTTTTATAAGTTTTTCTAGCCTCCATAGTAAATTCTAAACCATCCATACCTGGCATATTATAATCAACCAATACAAGCTTAATATTTGGTCGTTGTTTTAGTGTTTCTAATGCTTCTCTTGCTCCATAATTTACTATTGCATTAAGATTATATTTTTTACATAATGTTTGCATTTTTAATGCAAATGTTTTTGAATCATCAATAACCAAAACTTCAACTTTTGAATTCCTTATAAATCTTTTTACAACTCCTACTGAATAATCAATTGCATATGCACCATTTTTAATAATATAATCTATTAAATTTGAATTTTTAAATATCTCATCATCTTTTTGTAATTTTGTACCTGTAAGAAGTAAAGATGGTATTTTAAACTTATTTACAAAAGATACAACCTCCCCATTAGGAGCATCTGGTAAACCTCTATCAAGTAAGGCTAAATCAAATTTACCTTTATGTTCAAGCAGTAAATCAGCACACTCTTTTTGTGAAGCTGCTGTATAAACTTCTAACCCTAATTGAGACTCTATAGTATTTTTAAGCCCCATTGATATTGTTTTACTATCATCAACAACTAAAATTTTGTGCTTCATTTTTTATCCTTTATTTTGTATTTAGCCAATCTTTAAATATATCTATTTGATTTAAAGTTTGTTCCGTACTTGTTCCACCAAAACTAGTTCTGGCATTCATAGAGTTTCTAAGATTTAAATAATCAACTATATCTTCACTTATATTTTCTAATTCTTTACTTGATTTTTTTATCTCATCATGAGTTAATTCACTCATATCTTTATTTAAACTGTTAGACATTGCTACTACATCTTTTGTGATATAATAAGCAGTTCTAAATGGCATATTTACTTTTTGTACTAAATAATCAGCTAAATCTGTAGCACTTAAGTGTCCTATTTTACAAGCATCTTCCATAGTTTCTATATTTATAATAAGAGTATCCATCACTGCATTTATAATATCAAGTGAAATTTCAGCAGTCTTAACACTATCAAATACACCCTCTTTATCTTCTTGAGTATCTTTATTATAAGCTAATGGTAAACCTTTCATAACTGTAAGTAAACTCATAAGATTTCCAAATGTTCTTCCAGTTTTACCTCTTAAAAGTTCTGGAACATCTGGATTTTTCTTTTGTGGCATTATTGAAGATGTAGTTGCATATTCATCACTCATTTTTACAAATCCAAATTCATAAGATGACCATAAAATAAGCTCTTCACTTAGTCTACTTATATGCATCATCATTGTAGATATATTAAATAATATCTCTAATGCAAAATCTCTATTTGAAGATGTATCTAATGCACATAAAGTTGGTTCATCAAATCCTAAAAGTTCAGCAGTTTTAAATCTATCAATATTATGTGGAGTTCCAGCAAGTGCTGCAGATCCTAATGGACATTTATTATTTCTAATATATGAACTTTCAAATCTTTCATAATCTCTTTTAAACATATTTGCATATGCTAACATATGGTATCCAAAGTTAATAGGTTGAGCATGTTGAAGATGAGTCATTCCTGGTATAAGTGTTGCACTATGTTTTGAAGCTATATTAACAAGTGTAGTTATAAATGTTTTGATTTTTTCATTTATATTTAAAGTTTTCTCTTGAACATAAAGTGTAAAATCAGTTGCAACTTGATCATTTCTACTTCTAGCTGTGTGTAATCTTCCTCCAGCATCACCTATAATTTGAGTTAATCTGTTTTCTACTGCCATATGAACATCTTCATACTCTAAACTCCAAGTAAAATCTCCTGATTCTATCTCATCTTTTACTTGTAAAAGTCCATCTTCGATTAATTTTTGATCTTCATTGCTAATAATACCTTGTAATGCTAACATCTTACTATGAGCAATACTTCCTTTTATATCTTGCGAATAAAGTTCTTTATCAAACATAATTGAAGCATTAAATTCATCTAATAGTTTTGCATTTGTATTTTTTAATATTTGTTTATTTGACATTTAAATCCCTATAATAATTTTATATTTTTTATATAAAGATTATATCATATCATTTAATAATATATGCTATAATAAATTATGAATAAAAATATTAAATATGCCTGTATAGATATAGGTCTAAAAAGAATTGGTGTAGCAACATCATTAGCAATGGGTATAGTAACTCCTGCTCCTGTGATTTTAAGAAAAAATCGTAATCAAGCAGCAAATGATGTAGATAGTTTTTTATCTTCATGGGAGATCGATACATTAATAGTTGGACTTCCAAGTGCAAGTGATGAGATGCAAAGAAGGATACAACATTTTGTAAAACTTTTAAAATTTCAAGGTGATATTGAATTTCAAGAGGAAAATATGAGTTCTATTGAAGCTGAAGATTTAATCAAAGGTGAGATAAAATATAAACGAGATGGTAGAATTGACTGTCTTGCTGCTAAAATTATACTTGAAAGATATTTAACTAAAATTTAAAGGCTTAACTATGGTAGGTATTGATATAACTGTAATTTCTAGAATTGAAAAAATGATACAAAGATGGGATCAAAAAGCTTTAAAAAAGTTTTTAACTCCTAAAGAGATATCTTTAGCAAAAAATGTATCTTCATATGCTGGATTTTGGGCTGCAAAAGAAGCTGCATCAAAAGCTATAGGAACAGGTATTGGAAAAAATTGTAGTTTCTTTGATATAAAAATTAAAAAATTAAAATCTGGTCAACCTATCTTAAAATATAAAAAACATATAAGAAAAAAATTTAATATTAAATCAACAAGTTTAAGTATTACTCATGATGGTGGTTTTGCTATCGCAGTTGTTGTAAATAGTTTAAAAAAATAAAAGATTTTATATGATGTGTTTAATAGCTAAAAATCAAAAAAAATTTAAAAGTGCTAGATTTAAAAACTCTTTATATACTTTTGATAAAAGTGATCCAAAAAATTTAAACTTACCTGAGTATATAGAAAATCTTAATGATGAACAAATATATTCTGTTATACCTAAAATAGTAGATAAATATAAAAATCTAAATTTGATACTTCTAGAAAGAGAAGAACTTGAAGATATAACATGGGATAGTATAGAAGTACTTATACTATTAAAATTTTACAAAAACTCATGGTCGTTTATAATACCAAAGCAAAAAGATTTTTTTCCACAATTTTTATTTACTTACAATGTTGAACCTCTTCAAAAAGAGGTAAATAAAATAGTATCACTTTGTTATGATAAGATTGAAAAAGATTTTTCAAAAGAATATCTAAAAGAGTTTGAGATATTTAATGCTCTTGATGTAAGCTATTTATTACACTATTTTGTAATTACACATCAAGATTATGTAGAGATTGACTAAATCAACCACCACCCACAAATTGAAGTAACTCAATTTTATCATTTTCTTTAGGGATAAAATTATCCCACTCATCTTTTTTTACAACATCCATATTAACTGCACATGCCATAACTTTATCTATAATCTCTAAATCTACCATTATTTGCTTGATTGATTTATTATTATCAACTATTTTTTCTTCACCATTTATTATTAATTTCATTTTTTCTCTTTACTCTATTTTTAAATCTGTTTTTATTTGATCTGTTAAAATTGTTATTTTTCTTAACATATCTGAATCACTTGTCATTGTTTTTAAATTATCTAATTTTTTTACCATTGGTGCAAATTTTTTCTTCACTATTGTTGGTATCAATTTAGATGATGTTATATAAATATTATTATTTGTTAAAATATATTCAACAATACTAAAATATCCCATTAATGCTGCATAAGTAACAGGTAATAGTCCATAATTATCACTTATATTTACCACTTCTTGATTTTTTGTATGTATTAATCTTACAATATCTACATTTTTATTTAACACTGCATAGTGCATAAATGTTCTACCTTGATTATCTTGTGAATCATATTTAAATCTACATACATCTAATAGGTCTTCATATAATCTTGCATTTGTATCTTCTTTTATTACTTTTGAAAATATACTCTTTCCAGAATCATCAATAACACCTACATCAACTTTTTCTTGTATTAATCTAATAAGCATACTTCTAAATTTTTCAAAATATCTATTTATAGTAAATACAAAATTAACATATACATAAAATATATTTAAACCTTTTTTATTTTTTTGATTTATATCAAAACCATTTACTATATAGAGTTTAAACAATTCATAATCACCAAATAAAATAGCATTAAAAAATAGTGGTTGATGAAAAGAATCAAGCCTTTTCATATTAAATTTTGAGTTTTCTAAAACCTCTTTTAAGACTAGTAGATACTGACCTTCTGGATTAAGATACATCAATATAAAACTATTTTTTAATATTTTATAATTTCTCACATGTAAAATTAATTGATTTAATATCTCTAATACATCTTGATTTAATTCATTTTTAATAGTAGGATTTGCACCATTATGAAGAAGTAATAATATAATATCTAAATAAGTAATACCTTTATAACAAGCAAGTAATAATGGTGTTTGTTTTAATCTATTTTGTTTATTAATATTTATATTATTTTCTATTAGGAACAAACATGTTTCATAATTTCCACTTCTTACTGCATCAAATAAAGCATTTTCTCCATACTCATTTAAAGCATTTACATCAACACCTTTTTGCACTAATGAACTAGCCATACTTAGCAATGATTTTCTTCTATTTTCTTCACCTTCAGGAAGTTTATAAAATACAGCTAATGCTTCCATTAATATAGTATTATTATTTTTAACAGGTGAATTTAAACTATAACCATTTTCAACAGCTATATCAATAAGATCTATCCCCTCCATACCTTTTAGTGCCATATCACACAAAAAGTTTTTACCTTCTAAATCACATATTGTTGGATCTGCCCCATTTTTTATTAATTTTTTACATAACTCTTTATTATTTTGAATTTCAGGTTTATGAAGTATTGTCTCACTATTGTTATCTACAACATTTAAATCGATATCTTCCATACCAAGTATCATATCAATAATACTTTCATCACCATATGAAATTGCATCAAATACAACATTTCTATTATTTTTGTCAATATTATTTACATCTGCACCATATTTGATTAATACACTTGCTATTTTCTTCTGACCTTGAATTACAGCATTTTGCAAAAGTGTTCTTTGTTCAGAATCTAATTGATTGATATCTACATTACGATTTTTTAATATATACTCTAATATTATATGATTATCTTTTAATATTGCAATATTAATAGAATCTAAATTATTTTTATTTTTTATTGTAACATCTATACCATTATCAATAAGCCATTGTGCAGATTTATTTTTATTTTTTAAAATGGATAAATTTAAAAATGTGTCATTATTTTTATCTAAATAATTAATACTAAATTTATTACTTGCTAATAAAGTTTCTAATATCTCTTTATTAAATTCTGTTTTAGTTAATTCTTTTAAAAAATTATTTGGAGTTGGTTTTAGCTTACCTAGTAAAGAAGTTATCATAATCTATTTTATATATGCTTTTATTATTTGTTGTTTTTCAATTGGTTTATCAGCATATCCTGTTTTTACACTTTCAAGTTTTTTTACAACATCATATGAAGCTTTATCTTTTACTTTTCCAAAAATAGTATATGAACCATTTAACCATGGTGTCTCTTTTGTAGTTATAAAAAACTGACTTCCATTTGTATTTGGACCTCTATTAGCCATTGCTAAAATACCCGCTTTACTAAAACTATAATCAGCTGAAATTTCATCTTTAAATGGTTTATTCCATATAGATTTCCCACCTCTTCCTGTTCCACTTGGATCTCCAGCTTGAATCATAAAGTTTTTTATAATTCTATGAAATATAATTCCATCATAATATCCATTTTTAATATGCGTAGTAAAATTTTCTACTGCTTTTGGTGCAACTTCTGGGAATAACTCTAATTCAATATTACCTTGTGTTGTTTCCAATACTGCTATTGGGTTAGCGAACAATAAACCAGTAAATAATAGTATCGAAATAATTAATTTTTTTAACATGTTTATCCTATGTTTTGATATATCTTAATGATAACAAATTAAAACTTAAGGGATGAATAAAGAACATTGTTTAATTTATATACAAGTTATGATATTATTATATAAAGGATTCATCTAAGAATAATATTAATTTTTAGCGCTATCCTTAAATTATTTAGGATGTCTTTATGAATAGTTTTATATCAAAATCTGAAAAAACAAAAAATATACTACAATCAGCACTTTTAGCCGTAAATTTACCTGTAAATATTTTAATCATTGGAGAAGTTGGCTTAGGTAAAAAACTTCTAACAAAAGAGATAACTAAAGATGTTCAATCTTTTGATGCATTATTACTTGAAGATTTAATAAACAATAAAAAAATAAATCTTTCTCACTATAAAACACTTATTATCTATGATCTACAAAATGTTTTAAATAAAAATGAATTTTTATTTAATTGTAAAGATATAAAGATTATAGCCACTACTCTTATAGATAGCAATGAATATACTAGTAGTTTTGCTGTAAAAATACAAATACCAAAACTTACTTCAAGTAGTGAAGATTTTAAATATATTAGTAAAATGTATATAAAAGAAGCTAAAGAATTAAGTGATAATATAAATGTAGATTCTAAAAAAATAACTTATGATCTAAGTCAAAATGGTATCTCATTAAAAAAATCTATTTTTAAATCTATTTTTAATAGTTCACTTAATGATAATGAACTTATGAAATCATTTGAAGAGTATTTATATGAAGAGATAAAAAAAGACAAAACATATAAAGATCTATTAGGTTTATTTGAAATACCACTTTTAAATGCCTCTAAAAAAGCTTTTAAATCTCAGCTAAAAATTTCAAATCAATTAGGTATTAATAGAATAACATTAAGAAAAAAATTAGATTATTATTTTGGAGCATAAGATGGAAGAGTTTTACGAACAACTATTAGATGACGATTTAAACCCTTATATATTGTTTTCTTCATCTGGAAAACTTATAAATTTCAATAAAGAGGCTGAGTATTTATTTAACTTTGTAACACCTAAAGAGTTGTATGAGTTAGCATTACAAAATGCTAGTCAAAATTTTGGTTTTGCAAGTAAATTTATAAATATAAAATATAAAAAACAAACCTATTATGCAATAATGGTTGGATATTTAGATGATGAAAAGATAGCTCTTAGACTTTATAAAGAAGTAGAACCTAGTAAAAATATAAATATAGATAGTAATTATCATATGTCTAATATTTATACACTTATTACACTTTCAAGAAATACATCTTTATTACAATCAAATCTTAAAATTCAAGAAATTTTCGATGTATCTATACCTGAATTAAAAATTGATATAAATGAATTTTTACTTATTTTAAATCATATATTTAGTGAAGTAAAAAATGATAAGCACCTTATATTAAAAGTAGCTTTAAAAACTGGTGAATATGAGATTATTAATAAAAAGAAATATCATATTATTTATATGAAATTCAATTCCGAATCTCGTATTAATTTTGATAATTTTCAAATTAATAATAATAGTTTAATAAATATTTATCAAAAAGATAATGTTACAGAATTAGAGATTCCTCTTATTATTTAGTGTATATAATATATACAGCTTTTTACTTTACCAATTCCATGTAATTTACTATAATTATATACTTTAAAATTAAGGAAAATAATATGAACGCTGATATAGCTTTTGTAATTGATACATTTTTTGCACT
>CAYZWZ010000029.1:0-20199 GCA_964482285.1 uncultured Helicobacter sp.
AACATATTAATATTCCAATTTAAATTTCTTATATATTATATCTAAAATATTTTTTTTAATTTGGTTGGTTGAGTAGCTTCCAACATATTTAAATTTAAAAATACTTTTTTATTTTAGTATTTAGGAAATAAATCTTTACAATTTATTGTCTTAAATCTTAAGGCCATTATATTAATTGTATTTGAAGATCCTATATATACGAATAATAAGCATAATTAAAATTATATTTATTAATTTTTTTTGCATAAGAAACCTTTATATTAAACATTCTACAAAGATCAACTGAATATAAAATAAAGTTACAAAATAATAATTTTATAACATATTTTTTGATATACTTTCTAAAAGGTACTTTGTATGAATATTAAATTAATAATTTTAGTTCCAATTATATTTATAATAATACTATCTACAGTATTAACTAACTTCTTACTCTCATTTGAAGAAAAAGTATTACAAACACAATTAATCAATATTGAACAAAGAGTAATATCTGAACAAAAACAATTTGCAAAGAGCAATATTACTAATATTATCGAGATATTAAATCAAAAATCAGATTCGTATGTAAGATTTCAAAAAGAGATCTTAAAAGAACGTACTAATAATGCTATTAAACTTATAGACAATATCTATAAAGAACATAAACATTTAAGCAAAAAAGAGATTTTTGAAAAAATAAGAAAGTGTTTAAATTTTATAAGTGCTACAAATAAAAGTAAATATTATTATATTTATAGTATGGATGGAACTTGTATATCTGCACCAGTAAAAAGAAATTTAGAAGGTAAAAACCTTATAGGTTTACAAGATATAAAAAAACAATTTGTTATAAAAAATATGGTAAAAATTGCAAAAAGTGGTGGTGGTTTTAATAACTGGTATTATATAAATCCAAATACTAATAAAACAGAGATGAAAATTGGTTATGCTAAAGAATATAAACCATTAAATATATTTGTGGGAACAGCTATATATAAAGATGATATTATAAAAGATATAAAAGAAGATGCACAAAAATTACTTTTAAAATATAGAACATCACACAATGGTTATATATTTGCTTATGATGATAAGGGTAATACAATCTCTCATATAAAAACTAGTCTTATTGGTAAAAATAGATGGAATTTAAAAAAAGGTGATAAGTATCCACTTCGTGATTTATTAAAGCAAGGGCAAAAAGAAGGTGGTAGCTTTATATTTTATGAAGCTACAATTAACCCAAAAACTGGTTTACCTGCAAAGAAGATATCTTATGTAAATGAATTTAAAAAATTACATTGGGTATTAGGTACTGGGTTTTATGTAGATGAAGTTGAAAAAGATATACAAGAAACTCAAAATAAATTAAAAGAAGAGTTTAATAATGATATAAAAAATATTATTATCACATCTATTATGATCACACTAATTTTAATATTAATTTTATGGATTATTTTAAATAGAATATCAGATAAACTAAATAAAACAAATAAAAAACTTGAAGAGTTAAACGAGACATTAGAAGAAAAGATATCTACTGAAGTTAAAAAAAGTAATCTAATCCAAGAAAAATTATATAAATCTGAAAAGATGGCTAGTATGGGTGAGATGATAGGAAATATTGCTCATCAATGGAGACAGCCATTATCTGTAATATCTACATTATCTACTGGTATTATTATGAAAAAAGAGTTTGGTGATCTAGATGATAAAGAATTAATAAAAAATTGTAACACTATAAATGAAAACTCACAATACTTATCTAAAACAATAGATGATTTTAAAAACTTTATAAAAGGTAATCGAACTAAAAAAATATATAATCTAAAAGATGCTATTAATAAGTTTTTTACACTAGTGGAGGCTTCATCTAAAAATAATAATATTAAAGTTATATTTGAATTAGATGATAAAATTTTAATAAATGGTTATGAAAATGAACTTATTCAAGCATTAATAAATATTTTTAATAATGCTAAGGATGCATTAAAAGATAAAAGTGAAAATGAGAAATATATATTTATTAAAACTAAAGTAGAAAATAACACTGCAGTTATAATTATTAAAGATAATGCAGGAGGGATTCCAAGTAGTATTTTACCTAAGATATTTGAACCATATTTTACAACAAAGCATAAATCACAAGGTACAGGACTTGGACTACATATTACATATAAACTAATAGTTGAAGGTATGTATGGAACAATTGAAGCATTAAATACTAATTATACTTATAATAACCATAACTATACAGGTGCAAAATTTATTATAAAATTAAATCTAGAAGATAAAAATTAAAAATCTTTAACTTCAAATTTTGAATTATTATCTATAAGTAAATTCATATTTTTTAGTTCTTCTAACCCATCTGATATTTCAAAGTTTATTTTTAAGTTATAAGTTTTAAATATAAACTCCTCTATTTTTTTATCTAATTCTTCTTTTGATATAGCTTCTTTTTGAGATGACAAAAATATATAAGCTAAAAAAGTCTCTTTTTTTTGTTCATCTTTTGCATTTTCTATACACTGTATCAATGCACTAGTATTATTTGCAAGATTATAAAAATAAAGTTTTTGAGCAAGCTTTGCCATATATTGGCTTTTTTTATAAAGTACCCCTTTTACCTGTCTCCATAACACACCAGCAAAAGCTCCTAAAGCTACAAGTGCAGACATAGGGTTTACACTGATTGAACCTAGCTTTGCACTTAAAGTTAATGCACCACTAATAGTTCCACCTCCTCCAAAAATAGCTATTTTTAATTTATCAAAAAGTTTCATTTTTATTTTTGTATTAGGAAAAAGCATCTCCAGATCTATTTGAGGTATATTTTTAAAAAGTTTTATATAAATATTTTGATCTTGATTATCTTTTATTAAAATATCATTATCTTTTAACTTATCTTTAGCTTCTTGTATACTAATACCATCTAATTTAGATAATTCTTCTGCACGTGTTTCAAGTCTTTTTGGCTTAATTACTAATAATAATCTTCTATATATTGGAAATGTAATAGTTTTATTTTTTAAATATAATTTTGTAGGATCTTTTATTATATCAGTTTTAATAGATTGTCCTCTGAAGTATATCTTAACTTCATCAAAATCATCAAAATTTATACTAACTTCTATCCCATATGGTGATGTTTCTTCTATAGCTTTTTCAAGCATTTTTTTTGTTAGAATCTCATAATTTGCATTATCTAAAGTATCATCTATTTGAGAAAAAAGTATATTTTCTTTCTCTTTTAATTGCTCAATATTATACTCATTTAATAATACATCATCATCTGGTGAAAATGGTAGATAATTATTTTTTAATATTTGTAAATCTTCATAAGAGTTATCATAATAGTATCTTGATAAATAATTTGCAAATTTTTCCAACTTAGTGTTATTTATATTTAAATATTTTAAAGTATCACTACAAAGCTTATTATAATCTATTGGTATAAATCTTTCTTCTATATTATTATTGTATTTTATATTCATACTTATATTGTACTATATATTATCTTTAAATATTAAAAATATATTTATTATTTATAAGGAAGTTTTATAATAAATTCAGCACCTTGGTACTCCTTATTTTCATATAGATATATTTTATTATTAGCTACTATGGTTCCATTCATACCTTCTGTAACTAATTTGTATGTCATACTTAATCCAAGCCCTGTACCTTGTGATTTATATTTCGTAGTAAAATAAGGTTCAAATATTTTTCCAAGTATATCTTTTGGAATTCCACCTGCATTATCTTTTATCACTATAAGTGCATATTCTTCTTCTTTTTTAGTTGTTATAAATATTAATTTATTTTCAATATTATTATCAATTAAAGCATCTTTTGCATTATTATATATATTTATCAAACATTGGATCAGTTCATTTTCATGTCCATTTATATTGATATTTTTTTCAAGAGATAATACTATATTTATATTATTATCTTTATATGATCCACCTACTAAATTTAAAAAACTATGTATAGTATTCTCTAAAATAAAACTTGCTTTTTTTCTATCACCTTTTATAAAGTTTTTAAAGTCATCTATTGTTTTAGATAAATATTGTGTATTTTTATTTATTGTATTACAATTATCAACTAATTCTTTATCATCTAGATCACCAAACTCTTTTTTCATAATCATACTTGTAGATATTGTTGATATTACTGATAATGGCTGTCTCCATTGGTGAGCAATATTTCCTATCATCTCACCCATACTAGCCAATTTTTCTGATTTTGATAATTGTTTTTGAGCATCAATATTTTTTTCAACTTCTTGTGAAATCTTTTTTTGTAGATTTTTATTAAACTCTTTTAGTTCATTTTCTTTTAATTTTACCCTTTTTTTATAATTTTCAAAAGTGTCTTTTGTAAATTTACTAATAATATAAATCACTATAAATAATATTAAACTAAATACTAAAAGAAGAGTTATATATTTATAAATACTGTTTTTTATTAATAGATTTAAATGCTCTTGCCATTTACTTATCTCTTTATCTAAGATATCATCATAAAAGCCCGTACCTATAATCCAGTTCCAATCTTTATTAAGTATAAAATAAGATATTTTAGACATCTCTTTATGTGTTATTGGATTTAAATATGAATAACTAAGATATGTTTCACCTTTATCTTTTAATGCTTTTAGATATTCTTTTCTATACTCTTTTCCATTTATATCTTTTTTATTATCTGATATAATTAGACCCTCTTTTATTGTAGGATGGACTATTATTTTTGCAAATCTTTCCCCTCCATTTATATTTAGAAGTTCAGATATTATTATATACTCAGTTTTATTTCCTTTATTTAGTTGTGTAACTAAGTTTTTTATGTATATTTTATTTTGTTTATTTGATTCATCAATATAACTACCTGTTCCAATATATAAATTTAACTCTTTTAAACCTTTTACATAAGTAAGTTTAGGATAGATCATTTTTTTATCTTTGGAGTTTGGTTTTGTCCAAAAATCATTTAAAAAACCTTCCCCTTTTTCTTTTACTATTTTAATCTCTTCTTGTATTACAAAGTTACCTTTTTTATCTTGAAGATTATAAACATTTTTTCCCTCTATCTCACTTGCTACAGGAAATAGTATCTCTTTTCCATCTAAACTAGCCATAAAAATATAACCTAGTTTATTATCAAATCTTATTGGTCGTAGAGTCTCTTTGATTATATTAATAATCTCATCTTTTGTTTTTTTATTTTTATTTTCTTTGTATATTTTATAAGCTATGTTATATGTATTTTCTACTCTAAATCGAATAGTATCTCTTAAAATTTTTTGTGATTCTTTTACATGCTCTTTTATTAGTTGATTAGTTCTTTCAACTTTTTCTTTTATTTCGTCTTTTTTATTTTGGATAAACTTTGTTTTTATCTCTTCTTTTAATATATTAAAATCATCTAATTTTGATTTATAACTAAAAAAACTAATACTAGCAGCAAAAATTACTAATATTAGTAATGTTGCTATTAGATTAAACTGCCCTATATTTTTTTCATTTAGTTTAAACAATATAACTACCTTAACTATACATATTTATTATATTAATTTTAGTAGTTAATGCTTATATATTCACATTAGCTCATAAAAATAACATAATTATATTTTAACATATATAGTATAAAAATATATCTATTTTTACTCAATAGGTAAAGATATTATAAACTCTGCACCATAATATAATTGATTATTATAATTAAATTCAACATTATTAACAGTAATAGTTCCTGCCATACCTTCAGTTATTAATTTATATGTCATACTTAAACCTAATCCTGTACCTTGTGATCTATGTTTAGTTGTAAAATATAGATCAAATATTTTTTCTATTATATCTTCAGGTATTCCTAATGCATTATCTTTTATTTTTATTATCAAATTATCATTTAAAATATTTGCATTTATCATTATATATTTATCTTTTATATTTTTTTCTGCTAAAGCATCTTTTGCATTATTATATATATTTATCAAACACTGTATTAGTTCATTTTCATAACTTATTATTTTAATATCTTTTTCTATTTGTATAATCATATTAATATTATTATTTTTTGATGATGCTTCTACTAAACTTAAAAAACTATTTATTATACTAGTAACTCTAGATAATTTTTTATTTCGTTCACCTTTTATAAAGTTTTTAAAGTCATCTATCGTATTAGATAGGTATTGTGCATTTCTATTTATTAATTCACAATTTTTATCAAATCTATCATCACTTAATGCCCCAAACTCTTTTTCCATTTGCATACTTGTTGCAGCTGTTGTTATAATAGATAATGGCTGTCTCCATTGATGAGCAATATTTCCTATCATCTCACCCATTGATACCATTTTTGCTTGTTCAAATATCAATTTATTTTGATATTCCATCTCATTTTTAATATTTATTTCACTTGTAATATCAACTAAAACGATAACAATATTAGAATTAGCCCTTGATCCTTTAATTATAAAATGGTGTAAAGTATCATCTTTTTTAATTGCTACTTTTAAAACTTTTGTTGATTCTTCTAATATATACTTTATCCATTGTTTATTATGTATTAATTTATCTTGTATATAATCATCACCTTTAAATTCTTCAAAAAGATCACATATACAATCATGTTCATTTAAAAAATCATTTAAGTTTTTATACTGATCAAAAAATTCAAAAAACTTAGAATTTACATCTATAATTGTTGAATTATCAATTAATATCATTATATTTGGTTGAGTATCTAAAATAAGTTTTATTCTATTATGTTCATCTTTTAAAGATTTATGATATTTTTTAACTGAAAAATAATAAATACTAATTCCAATAACTATTATCAATAATATAATATAAAAATTCATATTTGTTTTTAATTGTGATATTTCAGATATATTAATTTTATCTAATGGTTTAAATAGCAATACATAACTCATTGGTTTATTATGTATATCATACATTTTATACACTGTTACTAGTTGGTTTGATTCTTTATCAATATAATATAATTGATTTAAATTTTTAAAAAATTTTATACCTTTTCTTTTTATAACATTTATTTGTTTCTCTTTTGCATTTATATTAGCTATATAATTATCACCTATAAAAGTATTTGTAAATGGATGAATTAGTTGTTTTTTATATTTTTCATCTACAACAATTACTGAATATATATCTTTTTTTTCTAAATTAATTGTGATTGAATTTAAATGAGAGATTGCTTCAAATATACCTACAAGTTTATTTTTATTTAAAATTGGAACGATTGCTTTTAAAGTAAGATCAAATTTACCTACACTAATAGTTGTTTTATTTGTTTTATTTTTTAAAATACTTTTTAAATCTGCTCTATAATTAAGAAGATTATCCCCTTTTTTATTAGACCAGCTTCTTGAAACACTTACTCCATCTTTATTTATTATTTGAAACCAAATATTTTTAAAATCTGAATGTTCTTTTAATATTCCAGAATATACATAAAGATCAAAAGGTATATCTTTTTTATTTGCAATAGCATCTATAAAATAATTGTTTTTAGATAATAATAGTGCAATAGCAAGTGTAGTTTTTCTTTTTTCTTCAAGAAGTGTAGAGAATTCTTCTTTCATTTTTTTTGCAACATTTTTATATTTTATAGATTTTAGTTCATCTATTTTTGCAGTTGTTGAATAATTTAGTACATTATATAAAGATATAATAATAATTATAAATATAAAAAAAAGAGTAATATTTGTAAGTTTTAATCTCATAATAATTAGTATAACGTAATTAATATAAAAAAAAGTGTTTTATTTATTTGTAAGTTGTATTGATTTTTTAAGAGTATAAGAATTATTTATAAAATATTATAAATAATTCTTATTTTGTAGTAATTATACAGCTGTAACGTTTTTAGCTTCTGGTCCTTTTTGACCTTCGCTTAATTCGAATGTAACTTCTTGACCGTCTGCTAATTCAACTCTACCACCGTTAGTGTTGTTAACTTGTCTAAAATGTACGAATACATCTTTTCCACCGTCTTGTTGTTCGATAAATCCGAAACCTTTTTCACTGTTGAACCATTTTACTGTTCCATTTACTAATGTTGCCATTTTTATTCCTTGTATTTTATCCATTATATCTAATTTATACTGAATATTAAGAATTAAATAAATAATTTTAGTAAATTTTAAAAAAATTGATGATTTATTGATTTTTTAGAAGTGGCGGACGAGGAGAGATTCGAACTCTCGGTACCCGTGAGGATACGCACCCTTAGCAGGGGTGTGGTTTCAGCCACTCACCCACTCGTCCATCTTTTAAGTGCCGAAATTATACACAATATTATGTAAATTTCAGCTTAAATATTATTAAAGTATAAAAAGATTAGATATTTTCTAAAATCTTTTTTACTACGCTTGCTGGATCTTGTGATTTGTATATAGGTCTACCTACTACTATAAAATCTACTAACTCTTTTTTTGCTAAATTTAAATCAGCTACTCTTTTTTGATCACCAGCATCTTCTCCAAATGGTCTAATACCAGGAGTTAAAGTTATAAATTCTTTTGAAGTATTATTTTTTATATCCATACTTTCAAAAGCACTACATACAACTCCATCCATGCCAGATTGATAAGTATCTTTTGCAAATTGTGTAGCTTTAGATGCTAAGTCTTGATTATAAACTTCATTAAATGCTTCATTTGTAAAACTAGTAAGTGCAGTTACAGCTATTACTATTGGTCTGTTTGGGATATCTTTAATTCTGTTCATAACACAACTCATAGCCTCTTTACCTGATGAAGCGTGAACATTGAACATATCCACACCTAATTTTGCAATCTCTTGGCTAGCATCTGCCATAGTATTTGGTATGTCATATAGTTTTAAATCTAAAAATATTTTAAAATTAGGATTTATAGATTTAAGCTCATTTATAAACTCTTTTCCATCTCTAATATATGCTCTAAAACCAACTTTTAACCATACATCAAAATCTTTTATTTTTCTTGCTAGTTCTAGGTTTTCTTTAGCACTTGGATTATCTAAAGCTATACAAAGTTTCATTATATACTATCCAATAATCCATTTATAAATTTAGGAGCATTATCACTAGCTAATCTTTTGGCTAATTCTATTGCTTCGTTTATAACTATAGCTTTGTCAAGTTTAGCAAACTTTATCTCATATATAGAAAGTCTTAAAATTGCTTTTTCAACTCTTCCTACTTCATCGATATCTCTTTGTTGTAAATGCTCTGAAAGTATTGTATCAATAGATTTAAGGTTTTCCATAGTTCCACTAAAAAGACCATTTGCAAACTCTTTTTGTTTGTTTCTTATTTTTTTATCTTCAAGTACAATATCTGAAAATTTAGCAATTTCAGTATTACCTAGATCATAAGCATAAAGTAAACCTACAACTGATTCTCTTGCTTGTGTTCTTGTAGCCATTATTTATCCATCTCTTTATAAAGATCTAACATCTCAATAATAGTTACCATAGCTTCTGCACCTTTGTTTCCAACTTTACTTCCAGCTCGCTCAATTGCTTGTTCAATACTATTTGTTGTTAAAACCCCATTTGATACAGGAATACCAGCATCCATAGTAGCACTAGCAATACCTTTTGTAGCTTCAGCACTAATATAATCAAAATGTGGTGTAGCTCCTCTAATTACTGCTCCAACACAACATATTGCATCATACTTTTTACTATCAAGTGCTTTTTTAAGTGCAAATGGTATCTCAAATGCACCAGGCACTAAAATAAGATCAAGATTTTCTTCATTTCCACCATGTCTTTTAAATGCATCCGCTGCACCTTCTACTAATCTATCAGTTATAATATGATTAAATCTTCCATTGATAATAGCTACTTTTTCATTTCCAGTTAGCTTTAAATTACCTTCTATAATATTCATATTTTTCCTTTTTATCTGTTATATTTAGCCATTATATCTAAAGTATGATTAAATGATATTTTATTGGTTTTGTTTTTCTTTTTTCCAAGTAGAATATGTAGTTTGTATATTATGCAGTGATCTGTTTTTGCTGAAATCTTCTTTTAAAGTTATATTTTTTATAATCTCTTCCATAGACTCTAAATTACTTACATCTAATTCCTCTTCTAAGTGTGCATATTTTTCTAAAAGCTGATCGAAAATATAGTTATAATCATAAGCATTTTCATCTTTTGAATTTAATATTTTTTTAACCATTAACCAGTTATTAAATATTTTATTCCAGATAATTTTTTGTTGTTCATTCAAACATAAATTTTTAATTATATCTTTCCATTTAAAAAGTGCAAAATATGCTTGGTGGTTAATAAATAGTTCCTCTATCCACCAATCTTCATATTTTGGTAATCCAGGAAAATGTAATTTTTTCTCACTGTTTTCATTATGTTCTGAAATTAGTTCATTTATATTTTGTATCAAAACTGAAAAATGAAGTACTACTATTGGTATGTATGTATCTAAAAAGGCAAAATATTTTAGATCTTTTCCATCTGGAAGTGAATTTATTTTAGAATTAAATTCATTTTTTATTGTTATTAATTCATTTTCTAATTCTGTAACACTTCTTATATTATTTTTTAAAACTATATTGGCAATATCTAATAACTCTTTATCTTCAAAATGTATATTTTCAGGAAGTTCATCTATTATCATCATAGCTTCTAGTTTTTGATCTCTTGTTAGATTTTTATTTCTTTTTAGTCTTATCTTTTGAACTTTATAGTATGTTTGTTTTGCTAAGGCTTCTTGTACACGTATTAGTTCTTTATATTTGTCTTTTTCTGCTTTTGGTATCTCATCATACATATGTTTATATGTTTCGTATGCTAAAGAAGCTTCTTCTAAAGTATTTTCAATAGAAGCTTGTTTTAATGCAGATACTTTTATTTTTCCATTATTTATCTCTTGAAGTTGTTTAGTACAATTAGAAATCAATTCCTGATTTTCAGACATTAATTTTTCTAATGCGAATATACTAACTTCCATATTCTTACTTTAGTGCATCTTTTATAGCAAAGATCTCTTTTATAGTTTTTTTCAAATCAGCTATATTTAACATATTTGGTCCATCACTAAGTGCAATGCTTGGATCAAAGTGTGTTTCAAAGAAGAAACCATCAACTCCAACAGCAGCTGCAGCTCTTGCTAAAGATGGAACAATTGCAGCATTTCCACCAGTTGTACTTCCAGTACTTGGAACTTGAGCGGAATGCGTTGCATCAAATATAACTGGGGCATAGTTTCTCATAGATATAAGATTTTTATAATCAACTATTAAAGAACCATAACCAAACACATTTCCTCTTTCACATAGCCATACATTATTTTGTTTTGAAATATCATAAGATATATCATCTACACCTCTAGTTTTAAGAACTTTTTTAACAGGATGTTGCATAGAATCACTTGCTAAAAATTGCCCTTTTTTAATATTTACAACACAATTTGTTTTTGCACACTCTACTAAAAGATCCGTCTGTCTACATAAAAATGCAGGTATTTGAAGAACATCAACTACTTTTGATACATCTTTTACTTGTGTTGATTCATGAACATCTGTTAATACTTTATATCCAAATGTATCTTTTACTTCTTGAAGTACTTCAAGACCTTCTTTTAATCCTGGACCTCTAAAACTACTAAGTGAAGTTCTATTTGCTTTATCAAAACTAGCTTTAAAATAAAATTCAATTCTATCATCTTCTTGTAAAAAAGATAGCTCTTTAGCTATTCTCATCACATTTTCTTTACTTTCAATTACACAAGGACCTGCAATTATTATTAATTTATCCATTTTAAACCTTTTTTTTAAATATCTCTAGTAAAGTATTTTTCTCTTTACCTGTATACGCATAATAAAATTCATATTTATTATTTGCAATTAATAAAACATCGTCATATGCTTCATCATCACATGCAAATAATATTTTATCCCCTAATTTAATCTCTTCATCTTCAGATGGCAATAATATTTTTTTATTTCCTCTTGTTAATAAAAGTGGCATAATTTTATTTTTTTCATCTCTGTTGTGTAAAGATCCTGAAAATATAGATAAAGTGATCGTAGCATTTTTATATTTTAAATAATTATAAATAGCATATGCTCTTTCATTAGTAATTTTTAAACCAAATGTTCTTGGGTTATCTCCTATTTTTGAATATACAGTTTCAACTATCTTTTTAGAAAAGTTATGATCAGAATGTTCCCTTGCAATATCTAAAAAATCACTTGAATATGGTGCTATTAAATAGTTTGTAGTTTTATTTATAAGTACCCTTGCAGGGATAAATACTAAATCTATTTTTGCATTATCAAATACAGATAGATCTTCAACCTCATTTTCTCTTGCTATTGTAAATATATCACCATTTAATTTTTTTGCACTTGTTAAGATTGATAAATTTTGAGTATCATTATCTGTTGCTGCTATTATTACGCTAGCTTCATCAATTCCAGCTTGCTTTAATAACTCTTTATCATCAGCACTACCAATTATAATCTTTTCTCTCATTTGGGCACTCATCCCTCTTAGAGTTTTTTTCTTCGGTTCAATTACTACTGCATCTATATTATTTTTTTCCAATACTTCCATAAGTATTTTACCCATTCTTCCATATCCACAAACAATATATTTTCCTGTAGGTAACCTTTTTGCACCAAGTTTTAATTTATCAACACCATATAACCATCTTTGAAGAACTTTCATATTTGGTTTATTTAATGCCATATCAATTTGTTCTGCAATTAGAGCAAATGGATTTTCAACAACATCTGCACCTAAATCTAATAGATCTTCTGCATGAGAATGTGTAGTAGATTTTACTGCTAATTTTACATTTGGGTTTAGAAGTTTTGTAGTTAATGCAACACGAAGATTTAATTCATCATTTGCAAACAGTGCAATTACAGCTTTACAATATCTTGATTTAATCCCTGCTTTTTCTAAAGCTTTTGCATCATGAACATCTGCTTGTAAGCAAGGAACTGTAGGTGTATAGTTTTCTAGATGTAGCTCGTTTATTTTATTTTCATCTTTTTCAATTACAACAACTCTTACACCTTCAGCATTTGATTTTTTGATAATTTCACTTGTAATATAGTTATAACCTAATATAATCAAAAAGTGTTGATTTAGATCTTTTACTTGCCTTTCAAATCTAGCTTGTGCAAGTTGTGCTAATAAAAGTTTATCTTGAAGTAATGTAACTAAAGTACCAAGTGAATAAAACCACCCCATAACAGTTGCATAAACTATCATAGACATCCATATTCTTTGACCATAAGTAAAAGGGTATGGTAACTCACCAAACCCAATAGTAGTAGCAGTATAAGTAACAATATAAAATGAATCAAATATATTCATATGGTATATATTACCAGCTTCATCTACTCCATCTATAAGTAGTAATCCTATAATAGATATAGTATATGTAGAAATAAGCACCAATAATGGCGCTCTCATTCTATGTAATACTATCCATAAAGCACTATTATTCATAAAAGATTATCTCTTTGATTTTAATGTTTCACCAACATATAATATAACAGAGATTATATTTGCAGCCAATGCTCCACCTGAAAGTGAAATAATTAGTGATACAATTCCTGCATCTAAAGTATATACATAAATACCCATTGTCCATATAGTAGCAGCTGATATTAGTTGAATAACTGCTACAAGTGAAGTAGCAAGTAGTACTGAACCAATTTGTGTTTTATCACCCAATTTTAATATAGTTGCAATTAAATTTACAACAATTGCTGCAAATAATTCATATTTACTATGTACTTCAATATTTGTTAAATCTCCATAAAAAAATCCAAAATTCAGAGTCATCGCTAGAATTATAAAAAATCCAGATATTACCTTATCTATGTTCATATTTATCCTTTTGTATTGGTTACAATTATTATTTTTTTATATAAAAAAAGGTGTGATTAAAAATCACACCTTATTGTATCTAAATTAACCATATATTTTAGTATAAACCAAATTTAGTTCCATCTTTCATTCTATATAATACTCTCATATTATCATCCATATCGTAGAATACTTTAAATACTCCACCATCTTCTTTAAGCTCATTTAATGCTTCTTCTATATCCATTGGTTTATAAGATTTTAATTTTACTGGAATAATCTCATTTTCAAGTTTTTCTAACTCTTTTGCTATTTGATCTTCTTCTTCTTGAATTGCGATTTCTGTTAATTTTGTTGCATCATGAGATTTTATTTTATCTGCATGTCTTCTTAATACTTTACAAACTCTATCAGTTGCAATATCAATTGCATTGTGTAGATCTTTGTCTTTTTGTTTTACAACGATTGTATCTTGGTGTGCAACATTAAGTACATACTCAAATGTCATGATATGTTTACCATTTTTCTCTTCTTGAGATATGATTGCATTTACTGAAATAATATCTAAATTATATTTTTTAAAAGTCTCAATTGTAGATTCTACATGGCTTTTTAAATCATCTGTTAATGTTATGTGTCTTCCAACTATACTTGTATTCATAATATACTCCTTGTATGTAATTACCTTAATTGGTAATAATTAATTGTACTATTTTTAAGAAGAATTTGTCAAGAAAACAAGGTACAAATTTTGAAATTTATACCTTTTAAAAAGAATATAAAAAAAACTAAAAAATTTAAGTTTTTTTTATGTATTTTTGATATAAAATATGTGCAATTTTAAAAAAGTAATATAATTATTTCTTAATTATACTAATATCTCTCGATTACCTTTACTATTTGCTGCACTTAATATTCCTACAGCTTCAAGTTGTTCTACAATTGTTGCAGCTCTGTTGTAACCAATTTTTAATCTTCTTTGAATATATGATATTGAAGATTTTTGATCTTGTATTACTATTAATTTTGCTTGTTCAAATAATGGATCTAGATCACCAATGTCTTTATTTGTTTCATCAACATCTACATCTGATTTCTCTTTTACAAAGCTCATATCGTATTGAACTTCTCTTTGCTCTTTTAGGAAGTTTACTACTTTATCTATTTCATCTTCAGTACTCCAAGGAGCATGAACTCTTACAAGTGAACTCATACCAGGAGGGGTAAATAACATATCTCCCCTACCTAGTAATGATTCAGCACCCATCGCATCAAGGATAATTTTTGAATCTATTTTTTGTCCTACTTTATAAGATATTCTACTAGGTAAATTTGCTTTAATAAGACCAGTTACAACATCAACTGATGGTCTTTGAGTTGCTACAATTAAGTGAATTCCACTAGCTCTTGCCATTTGTGCAAGTCTTGCTACACTTAACTCAACCTCTTTTCCACTTGTCATCATAAGATCAGCTAACTCATCAATAATTATAACAATATAAGGGAACTCATCATATCCATTTACTCTTGCTTTTTCATTGTAATTTTCTATATTTTTTGTACGGGTATCTGCCATCATGGTATATCGTTTTTCCATCTCTTTTACCATATTTGCTAAAGCATTTATAGCTTCCATAGGCTTAGTAATTACTGGTGTTAAAAGATGTGGAATATCATTATACATTGAAAATTCAAGCATCTTTGGATCAATCATAATTAATTTTAGATTATCTGGTGAATTTTTATATAAAAGAGAAAGTATCATAGAGTTAATACCTACAGATTTTCCACTTCCTGTAGTACCTGCAATTAAAAGGTGTGGTAGCTTTTTAAGATCTGTTATAAATGGTTGTCCAACTATATCTTTTCCAAGTATCATTGTAAGTGGTGATGATGAGTTTTGGAATATATCACTTTCTAATATCTCTCTTAAATATATAGTTTCTAACTCTTCATTTGGCACTTCAATACCAACTACATCTTTTCCTGGTATTGGAGCTTGTATCCTAATAGTTGTAGCCATAAGAGCCATTGCTAGATCATCTTGAAGATTTAATATTTTAGATACTTTTACATTTGCTGCTGGTCTAAATTCAAATGTAGTAACAACAGGTCCTGTATATGTTCTAATTACATCACCTTCAATTTTAAATTGTTTTAATTTATCAAGTAGATCTTTTATTTTTTGATCTATTAGATGTTCATTTACTTTGTTTTTCTTTTTCTTTGGAGGAAGTGCAAAAAAGTCTGTATTAGGAAGTTTAAAGTCTTTTGGTTTTTCAACCTCACCTACTTCTATATCTTCTAGTAATTTTTTATTCTCTTCTAACTCTTCAACTATAATTGAAGAGAAATCTTCTTTATTTTCTTCTGGCATATTTCCAAGATCAGATTTTATCTCTTGAATTATCTCTTCTTCTTTTATGCTATCTTCTTGTGTATTTTTAGTTAAATCTTCAGTTTTGAATACTTCATTTGTATCTTCAACTGTATTAGTAGTGTTAAGTTTTGGTTCAAAAGCTTCTTCAATTATCTCTTCCATTCTATTGATTTTGGCTTCTTTATCTTTATTTTCATCTACAATAGTGATCTCTGCAATATTTCCAACTTCTTTTACTATTACTTTTTCTTGAGTTTTAGCAGTCTCTTTTTTAGCTTTTTTGATAACTTTTGGCTTTTTACTTGGCAATAATTTTTTTGGTAGTTTTACTTTAAAGTTAGAAAATCCACTAAACTCTTTTTCTTGTATAAATGCAACATATATCCAAGTAGCTATTGAGATAATAGTAAATATCCAAATACCAGCTAATCCAATAAATGGTGTGATTGAATCGATTATAATAAATCCAATTTCACCTTTGTACTCATTGCTTACTACTAATGCTTGAAGAACTAATAATATTAGAAATATAAATAAATAATATACCGATTTTATCACTATATTTTCATAGTCTTTATTTTGACTAAAAGTTAATTTATATAAAGGGTATAGTAATATTATTAAATATATATAAGATAAATACCCAATATATTTATGTGAATATGATGCAACTGTAGAACCTACAAGTCCTACAATATCTTCACTTGAAACAAATATTGAAAATGAAAAATATATTAGTACAAAGGCTAATATAAATGAGATAACTTTAGATTTTATTACTTATCCTTTTTTAGTAATTTTGCAATTTTACCTTGCAATCTTAGCCAAGTTCTATGTTCCATCAATGGAAAACCTGCCCACTGTTTTTTAGGTTCACTAATAGTTTTAGTAACACCACTTTTTGCACTTATTGTTGTAAATGGTGCAATTTCAAGATGTCCAGCAACTCCACTTTGAGCACCTACTATTACATACTCTTTTAAAACCGAAGAACCAGCAAATCCACATTGACCTGTGATTATACACCCTTTTCCAATTATACAGTTGTGTGCTATATGTACAAGATTGTCTATTCTTGCACCATCTTCAATTATTGTACTTGAAAATGCTGCTCTATCTATTGATGTATTTGAACCAATTTCAACATCATTTCCTATTGTTACATTTCCATTTTGGTATATTTTGATATATTGTCCATCTTTTGTTGGCGCAAATCCAAAACCATCACTTCCAATTACAGTACCACTATGAATTATAACATCACTTCCAAGGATACAATCTCTATATATACTTACATTTGCATATAAAGTTACATTATCTCCTACGTGAACATTATCTCCTATAAAAGATCCAGCCATAATTGTACAATTTGATCCAATAATAACATTTTTTCCTAAATGTACATTTTCTTGAATAATAGTATTTTTCCCTATTTTTGCATCAAGACCTTCTGTTTCTATAAGTTTTGGTGCAAAAAGTTTAGAAGCCTTTGCTAGTTCAATATATGGAGCTTCACATACTAGCGCTTTTGTATTTTTAGGAACTAAAGATTCAAAATCAGCAGTTACAAATACAGCTGCTGCTTTTGTATTTTCTAAATCTTTTAAATACTTTTTATTTTCTAAAAAAGAAATCTCAAAAGAGTTTGCATCTTTTAGTGTGTTTAATCCTGTTATGTTTAAAGATTTGATAGTGTCAGTTAAATTCATTTTACAACCATTTATAATATTTTTATAATTATACCTAAAATGTTGTTAAAAAAAAACTGCAAATTCAAAGATAAATTTGCAGTTTTAAAATAGATAATTAAATATTTTATTTAAATTATCTCTCCATAGCAACAACACCAGATCTTACGATCTCTAGTGGGTTATATTTTTGTATCACTTTTATAAAGTTAGCTATTCTTCTTGGATCATCTGTAGCAGATATCACAATAGCATTTTCAGTTACATTTTGTATTGCACCATTATAAGCTCTTGCTAGAACTTCTACATCACTTAAATTTTCAGTCATTGGTATTTTAATAAGAACTGTATCTTTCTCAATTCCATTTTTATGTTCAATAACTTTTAATACAGGTACAAGTTTATTTAATTGTTTTACAATTTGATCAATTTGTCTTGCACTACCATTTGTAACGATTGTAAATCTTGAGTAATCACTATTTACAATTGGAGCAACTGTTAATGAATCTATATTATAACCTCGAGCTGAAAAAAGATTAGATATTCTAGAAAGTACAGAATCTTCATTTTGAACAACTATTGATATAACTTCTCTTTTTTCTTCTGTGTTATAAAAGTCTTTTGCTGTTTTCATTACTTATCTCCTTGTCTTGGTAATAATGTCATCTCATCTAAGGCATGACCATTTGGTACCATTGGATAAACATTTTCACTTCTTTCGATCATTACTTCGATAAATGCAGTTTTATTTGAAGCTATTGCATCTTTTAATGCAGCATCAAACTCCTCTTTTGTTTTTACTTTATATCCAACTCCACCCATTGACTCAGCTAACATTTTAAAATCAGCTTGAGTTTCAAGAATAGTTTCAGCTAATCTATCTTCATAGAAGAATGTTTGCCATTGTCTTACCATACCTAAATAATTGTTATTTAGTATAATATTAATTACTGGCAATTTGTATTGTGTAGTACAAATAATCTCTTGACAGTTCATCATAATTGAACCATCTCCTGTAAAGTTTATTGAAACCTTATTAGGAACAGCTCTTTTTGCACCCATAGCATATGGTAATCCAACACCCATAGTTCCTAATCCACCACTAGTCATAAACTGTCTAGGGTAATTAAATGGATAAAATTGTGCTGTCCACATTTGGTGTTGTCCAACATCTGTTGAAATAAGTGCATCATCACCTACAAGTTCACCAGTTCTTTGAATAACCCATTGTGGTTTTAGTAATGAACTATCTTCATAATATCTTAATGGCTCTTTTTCTTGGTATTCATCAAGAGTTTTAACCCATGAAGAATAATCATTAAACTGAGTATTTTTAGCTTCACTTAAAAGATCTTTCATAACTATAGCTAAATCACCAACAATTGGATAATTTACATGTACAAGCTTTCCAATATTAGCAGGATCGATATCTACATGGATTATTTTTGCTTTTTTACCAAACTTATCAAGTCTTCCTGTAACTCTATCATCAAATCTAGCTCCAAGTGAAATAATACAATCAGTATCTGTCATTGCCATATTAGCAGCATATTCACCATGCATACCTAACATACCAAATAGAAGTTCATTTTTACTTCCCATAACACCTCTAGCCATTAATGTTTCAACTGCTGGAATACCTGTAAGTTTAGCAAACTCTCTAATATCTTCAAAACAGTTTGATAATACAGCTCCACCACCAATATAAAGTAATGGTTTTTTAGCTTGAGATATAGCCTCAATTGCTTTTTTTACTTGTCTTGCATTACCTTTAGTTGTTGGTTTATATGTAGCTAAATTAACTTCACTAGGGTATACAAAATCACATAAATTTGCTGTAACATCTTTTGGAATATCAATATGTACAGGCCCTGGTCTTCCAGAACTAGCTAAATAAAATGCTTCTTTTAATATTCTTGCCAAATCTTTAACATCTGTTACTAAAAAGTTATGTTTTGTACAAGGTCTTGAAATTCCTATTGCATCTATCTCTTGAAAACCATCTGTTCCAATAATAGCATTTGGAACTTGTCCTGAGATACAAATCATAGGGATAGAATCCATATATGCAGTAGCCAGTCCTGTGACAGCATTAGTAAACCCAGGTCCTGATGTTACTATACAAACGCCTACTTTTCCAGTAGCTCTTGCATAAGCATCTGCAGCATGTACTGCACCTTGTTCGTGTTTAGTTAATATATGTTGAAAATCGTTTTGTTTATAAATTTCATCATAAACATTCATAATAGCACCACCTGGATAACCAAAT
>CAYZWZ010000030.1:0-19067 GCA_964482285.1 uncultured Helicobacter sp.
GAGTGTCCAACAGAATCAATCGTTGATAACGATGAGAACCCAACAGGTGAGGATATTTATTATGTAAATGCTGATACTTGTACAGAGTGTGTTGGGGATCATGATGAACCAGCATGTGCTGAAGCTTGTCCAACAGAAGGTTGTATCGTTTGGGATAACCCAACAACAGAAGGTGCTGTTGATGGTGAGCCTTGTATAGAAGAATAAGAAATTATTTTATATAATAAAGCTAAGAGATCTTCTCTTAGCTTTTTTTTTGCTTAAAAACAGCTCGCTTTAAGTTTATTTTATGTATAATCGCCAACTTTAAAAAAAAATACGGAGAAATACTATGGAACAAACTTTATCTATAATTAAACCAGATGCAGTAGCAAAAAATGTAGTTGGAAAAATCTTATCAAGATTTGAAGATGCAGGACTTAGAATAGCTGCAACTAAAAAAATTCAATTAAGCCAAGCAGATGCTGAAGCTTTTTACGCGATTCACGCAGAGAGACCTTTCTTTAGAGACTTAGTAGATTTCATGATTTCTGGACCAGTTGTTGTAACTGTTTTAGAAGGTGAAAATGCAATGCAAGTTAACAGAGATTTAATGGGTGCTACAAACCCTAAAGAAGCAGAAGCTGGAACAATTAGAGCAGATTTCGCTGATTCTATTGATGCTAATGCAGTACATGGTTCTGATAGTGTTGAAAATGCTGTAAACGAAATTAACTTTTTCTTTGCGCAAAAAGATATTTGTTAGTATTAACTCATGAAAATTGAATTCTCAAAACTACCAAGAACTAAAAATGATTTTGAAATTAGTTCAGATTCAGTTAAATTTTTAGGTAATTTTTGTAGAATATCAGGATCAATCGCAAGAATCGATTCAAAAATCGTAGGAAACTATGATGTTGAATGTGCTAAATGCGGTAAAATAATAACTAAAAGTATAGATGAAGATATTATTTATACTTTAAGTGATTCACCTATTTCATCAAAAGATGAAAGAGATGGAGAAATTATCATAGAGATTAATAATCATGTTGTAGATTTTGATGAAATTTTAAATAGTGAATTAGAATCTATAAAAAGTGATTATTACTTTTGTGATGATTGTGATACAAATGATTCATTTGTAGATATAGAAATATAAAAATAAAAAGGATATAAAATGGCAGTACCAAAGAGACGAGTTTCACACTCAAGAAGTGCGAAAAGAAGAACACACTATAAAATTACATTAAAAAGACCAGTTAAAGATACAGATGGGACATGGAAAATGCCTCATAATGTAAACCCAACTACAGGTGAATACAAAGCATAATGTTAAAAATAGCAATAGATGCAATGGGAGGGGATTTTGGTCCTACTCCTATTATTGAAGGTTTAATATCTGCTTTAAAGAAAAATAAAAACTTTGAAGCAATTGCTGTAGGTTCAAAAAATGAACTTTTACCTTTAATTCCTCAAAAATTCTCTTCAAGAATACAAATAATAGATTGTAATGATGTTATCTCTATGTCTGATAGTGCAACTGATGCATTAAAAAGAAAAGAGTCAACTGCATATGTAGCAATTCAATTAGTAAAAGATGGTTTAGCAGATGCTTATGTAAGTGCTGGACACAGTGGTGCTAGTATGAGTTTAGCAACACTAAGAATAGGAAGAATTAAAGGTGTAAGTCGTCCTGCAATTGCGACACTTATGCCAACAGTTGATAGTAATACTTTAGTACTTGATGTAGGAGCAAATGTAGATTGTGAAGCAAAACATCTACAAGAGTTTGCTGTTATGGGTCAAGTATATGCAAAAGAGGTATTAGGTATTGATCAACCACTTACTGGATTATTAAGTAATGGTGAAGAGGAAAGCAAGGGTAACGAAGTTACTAAAGAGGCTTTTAAATTACTTGAAAACTTACCTGATTTTGTAGGTAATGTTGAAGGTGCTGATATATTTAATGGTTCAACAGACGTTGTAGTTTGTGATGGATTTATTGGAAATATTATGCTAAAAACTGCAGAAGGTGTAGCTGATACTATAGGAAAAATAATCAAACAAAATTTGAGAAAATCTTTAGTTTCTATACTTGGTGCAGTGTTAATGAGAAAAGTGTTTAAAAGCTTAAAAATAAAAGTTGATTATGCTGAATATGGTGGAGCTCCTCTTATTGGAGTAAAAGCACCAGTTATTATTGCTCATGGAAAATCAAATGCAAAAGCTATGCAAAATGCAATTTTCCAAGCAATAGCAGCAGCTCAATCTGATTTGAATGAAAATATCGAATTAAGATTAAAGCAACTAAAAGGTTAATAATATGTATGCATCGTTTAGATCTATTGGGGCTTATGTTCCTTCTGAAATTAGAGGAAATGATTGGTTTATCCAAAGAATGGATACAACTGATGAATGGATTACTAAAAGAACAGGTATCTCTCAAAGAAGAATAGCTGCAAAAGAAGAAAACACTAGTGATCTAGGTGTAAATGCTGCTAAATTAGCAATATCAAGAGCTGATGTTGAGTTAGAAGATATTGATTTAATAGTATGTGCTACTATTAGTCCTGATTATTATTGTATGCCTTCAACTGCATGTATAATTGCTGAAAAACTTGGTATTAGAGATGTTATGTCTTTAGATATTAGTGCAGCTTGTACAGGTTTTGTTTATGCTCTAAGTGTTGCAAAAGCATTTATTGAATCAGGTATGAAAAAAAATGTACTAATAATTGGTGCTGAAAAGTTATCAAATATAGTTGATTATACAGATAGAACAACTTGTATGTTATTTGGTGATGGTGCAGGAGCTGCTGTTATATCTGCTACATCAAATAAAGATGAAGCTATTTTAGATATAAACTGTAGTGCTGATGGTAGTCAAAAAGATCTACTTTTAACTCCTGGTATTCAAAGTGGTGAAGCTACATTTATGCAAATGAAAGGTAATGAAACTTTCAAAATTGCAGTAAGAACACTAACAAAAGATGTTGAAAAGATATTAGAAAAAAATAATCAAACACAAGATGATATTGATCTATTTATTCCACATCAAGCAAATTACAGAATTATAAAAGCTGTAGGTGATGCATTAAAATTTGATGATGATAAAAAAGTATTAACTGTACATAAATATGGAAATACATCTTCAGCATCAATACCTATGGCAATTAATGATTGTTATGAAAGTGGAAGATTAAAATCTGGAGATAATATGCTTTTAGATGCTTTTGGTGGTGGTCTTACATGGGGTTCTGCAATAGTTAAATTTTGTGGAAAATAAAAATACATAATCTATAAAAAATAAAAAAGCTTTGAGATATCTCAAAGCTTTTTTTATTTATTAAATTTAAAAGCGTTCATACTTCTTTGCTTTTGTTTATCCTCTTTAAATACTTTATCAATAGATGCAACTGGATTAATAAATAAAATTGAATCTTCAATTCCTAGTTGAAATATACTATGATAAGGCATAGTACAAACACTTCCAAAATTACTTGGTCCAAACCCTGTTTCAAACTCTATAGTATTATCAAATATTTTTAAAGATGAAAATGTAAAATTAGCTAGTGTAAACATAGTAAATTCATTCATATTATCATAAATACTTTGTGGTAATTTTGGATTAAAATCTATATATTTAAGTTTTACAGTTAAATTAAACTGTGTAGTATTTTCATGTAGATATTCAATAAGCTCTTTTGTTTGTTTTGAAGTTAGTTCTTCATATGAGTCTTTATATAATAATGTATTTGTCATTTTAATCCTTAATTGTAAAATCTTCTAATATATCAAAATCTACCATCGCATTTAGCAAGGCTATTTTATTTGATTCTTTTAACATTTTAACACTAATATCTTTTTGTATTAATAAATCATTATCAATATATCTATTTCTTGATGTTCCTATAAGAAGTGGTGTTTTTGGTGTAATCCATCTATTTTCATAATATATAGCTATATTAGCTATAGAGGTATCCGTTATTAATCCATTTTTTACAATTATTATCTCATCTTCAGAGATACCTTTTTTTAAATTATCAATACAATCTCTATTTAGATACTTTTTATTATAATTTATATCATTATCATATACTAATTTAAAAGAAGAGATATTTTTTTTATGATATTGATTATATTCAATATTTACTATGCCACTGTTATCATATATAACTTTACATTTCAGAAGTTTGTTACTTGGTGGATATATATACTCTTGCAAATTTATATTTATACCTATTGTTCTTGATATTCTTTGTATATGATAGTGTAAGTTAAAAACCTCAAAATCATCACATTTTATTGTTTCAAAATATAGTTCATTCATGAAATATATATCTTATTTATTAACTCTTCATATTCATCTTCACAATCACTATCAATTGTAATACCACCGCCACTTTTATAAAAATATTTACCATTAATTTTCTCTATAAATCTAATAAGTACAGATGAATCAAGATTAATTCCATCATATACTCCCCATATACCAGTATAGAAATCTCTATTGTAGTTTTCCGTCTCTTTTAGTATTTTTATAGTTGATTTTTTAGGCGTTCCTGTTATACTTCCTGCAGGTAAAAGTTTAGTGATTATATCACCTATATTTTCGTGCCAATTTTTATTTAATTCACCTGTTATTTTTGAAGAACTTTGATACAACTCTTTATTGCCAGCACTTATTTTTTCTAAATATCTGAACTTTTCAACTTTTACATTTGAGGAAACAATTGAAAGATCATTTCTTATTAGATCAACTACCATTGTATGCTCTGCTAACTCTTTTTTATTATTTAATAAAATATCTTTTGCATTTTTTATATTTGCATCAATTGTTCCTTTCATAGGATAAGAAGATATTTGATTATTATCTATTTTTATAAAGGTTTCAGGAGAGAAACTTACAAATTTATTTTTATAATATAAATTATATTTTGAGTTTGATTTTTTGTATATATTATCTAGATCAATATTATCAATTATTTCTGATTGTTCTGTAAGATTTGCAATATAAGTGTTTCCATTTTTAATATTTTTTATAATATTTTCAAATTTATTTTTATAGTTTAAAAAATCAGGTTTTTTTATATTTAGTTGTGATTTTATTTTGATACTTGGATTTTTTACTATATTAAATTTTATATTATTTGGTAATATATCTAATGTTATTACATCATAAGATGAGAGATCATAAGATATTATGAAAAAAAATGGTATTTTTTCTTTACCATAATAATTTAGCTTTTCAATAAGTTCCAATATTTATCCTAGTATTTTCGTAATTATATAAGTATTTGTCTTTAAAACATATATGTAACATTTTGTTACATATATATTTTCTGTCTATATCTAGGCTATATAATTAATGTTACTATTTGATACAAATAAATTTTCTTTTTATAAGATTATTTTATTCAATAAGATAGTTCTTACATAATTTTAGCTACCATTGACTCAATTATTGTCGATTAAAATATCAAATTTTATCGAGTAAAGGGAGAAAATATGGAACATATGGATTTTGCACATCCTTATTTTGGGGCATTTATAATGTTCGTAGTAACATTTGGAGCATTCACTGCAACAACAATGTTATCAAGATATATTAGTAGAAAACTAGCAAGACTAGACACAGAAAAACTTAAATGTACAATTTATGAGTGTGGTCCGGAAGTAAATAAACAACCAAATACAATTTCAGTACAGTTTTATTTAATGGCTTTACTTTTCATCTTATTTGATGTAGAGATTATATTTATGTTTCCTTGGGCAGTAGACTTTAAAGTTCTTGGATGGTTTGGATTTGTTGAGATGATATTATTTATCATATTATTAACAATTGGTTTTATATATGCATGGAAAAAAGGAGCACTTGAATGGCACAGCATAAAGTAAATTATTTAGCAGAGGGTGGTGCTCCAATTGCACTTACAACTGTAGATAAAATAGTAAATTTTGGTAGAAGTAATTCACTTTGGCCAATGACTTATGGTTTAGCATGTTGTGCTATTGAGATGATGGCTTCAGGAGCTTCAAGATTTGATTTTGATAGATTTGGTACTATTTTTAGAGCCTCTCCTAGACAATCAGATGTATTAGTAATTGCTGGAACATTAACAAAAAAGCATGCAGAGTTTTTAAGAAGACTTTATGATCAAATGCCAGATCCAAAATGGGTAATCTCAATGGGATCTTGTGCAAATACTGGTGGTATGTTTAATACTTATGCAACTGTTCAAGGTGCAGATAGAGTAATTCCTGTTGATATTTATCTTCCAGGATGTGCTCCAAGACCAGAAACACTTCAATACGCACTTATGTTATTACAAAAGAAAATTAGAAGAAATCCTGCTGGATTAGCACAAAAAGCGAAAAGGTTAGTTTAATGAGAGCATATCAAAATAAAAAAGATGTACAAAAAAAATCATACTACAATGATAGATTTTATGTAACTCCTCAAACACCAAAAGAGTCTATATATAACGACTCAACATATAGTAATGATGTTTCATCTTTAAGTAAAAAAGTTAAAATTTTAGATTCATATATTGAACTTGGTGAATTAGTTGTTTATATCAAACCTCAAGATAATGTTGAAGCTATTAAACACGCTAAAGATATTATGGCTTACGATATGTTAATGGAACTATCTGCAATTGATTATATTGCACAAAGAGATGGTTTTGAGATATTTTATGAGATGTTATCAACGTCAAAAAGAAAAAGATTAAGAATTAAAACATTTATTCAAAAAGATCAAGCTATTGAAACAGTTGAACCACTATTTAGAATGGCAGATTGGTCTGAGCGAGAGATGTATGATATGTTTGGAATTAAAGCAAATAATCACCCATTCTTAAAAAGAATTCTTATGCCTGATGATTGGGAAGGTCACCCTTTACTTAAAACTTATCCTTTACAAGGTGATGAAGCAGCTCAATGGTATGAAGTTGATAAAATCTTTGGAAAAGAAGCTAGAGATATTATTGGTCCTGAACAAAGAGATGATGCAGCTATTGATAGATACGATACAACTAGATTTGCTAGACTTGGTCATGAAGTTCCATATGGTACAGATATCACTGATGGTAAAGAACCAGATCATACACCACTTGCATACCAAGAAGAGGGTGGAGTTGTAATTGGAAAAAGTCCAAGATTAGTAACAAAATTTGATGAAGATGAATCAATAGTATTGAAAGAGAGAAAATAATTATGCAACAAAAAAATAGATTAAAACCGTTTTTTGAGAACATAAACTTCGAACGAGAAGATAACACAATGATTGTTAACTTCGGTCCTCAACATCCATCTGCGCATGGACAGTTAAGACTAGTATTAGAACTTCAAGGGGAAGAAGTAGTTAAAGCTTACCCAGATGTTGGTTATCTTCATAGAGGTATGGAGAAAATGGGTGAAAATATGATCTATAACGAATTCTTACCTACTACAGATAGAATGGATTATATCGCTTCTACATCAAATAACTACGGTTATGCACTTGCAGTTGAAAAACTAATTGGTGTTCAAGCTCCTAGACGAGCAGAAGTTATTAGAACTATGTTAGTTGAATTAAATAGAATTATCTCTCACTTATTCTGGTTAGCAACTCATGCTCTAGATGTTGGTGCTATGTCAGTATTCTTATACGCATTTAGAGAAAGAGAATTTGCAATGGATCTTATGGAAGATTATTGTGGAGCTAGACTTACTCATAGTGCAGTTAGAATTGGTGGAGTTCCTTTAGACTTACCAAATAACTGGATTACACAATTAGAAAAGTTTATGTTTATTTTAGAAGAGCAAATTGAAATATACGAAGGTCTTTTAACAAAAAATAGAATTTGGAAAATGAGACTTGAAGATGTTGGTATTGTTGATGAAAAAATGGCAAAATCTTGGGGATGTACAGGTCTAGTTCTAAGAGGAGCTGGAGTTAAATGGGATCTTAGAAAAGAGATGCCTTATGGACTTTATCCTGAATTAGATTTTGATATTCCTATTTCAGATACAAATGACTCTTACGGTAGATATAAATTACATATGCAAGAGATGCATGAGTCTATGAAAATTCTTAAACAATTAATTCCAATGTATAAAGAATCTGATACTCAACTTATGGCTATATCTCCCGAATATATATCATGTTCAAAAGAAGAGATGATGACACAAAACTACTCATTAATGCAACACTTTGTATTAGTAACTCAAGGTATGAGACCACCAAAAGGTGAAGTTTATGTTGCAACAGAATCACCAAAAGGTGAATTAGGATTCTTTATTGTTAGTGATGGTAGTCCATATCCATACAGAATGAAATTAAGAGCTCCTAGTTTCTGGCATACTGGTATCTTACAAGATTTATTACCTGGTTACCAATTAGCTGATGTAGTTACTATTATTGGTAACTTAAATATTGTATTTGGGGAGATTGATAGATAATGATTAGATATGATTTAAGAGGGCATAAAGATAATTTTATGCCAAGATTAGTAGAGCTTATGAATACAGAAATCTCTAAAGATGAAAATGGAATTTTCCTTTTTGAGATTGGAGACTTCTCAGCAATTCAAGCGGTTGCTGATACAGTAAAAGAAAATAATTGGACTTTAATGAATTCATTAAAATTCAATGAAGTTGATTGGACTGTAGTAATTAAAAAATCTGCACCACAAGTTCAAGAAGAAGAAAAGTAAGGCAAAGTTTTGAGTAAAGTATATTTTTCAAGCTGGTTTGATGAAGTAGTAGACAATCGTTCAATAGAAAATATTGAAGATTGGGCTGAAGCTAGTTCAAAATTTCCAGTTCAATACGATAGTGCAAATGAAACTAAAGCCTTTGTAGGTTGGGATGGATTTGCACTATTTACTAAAGATGTTGATGTTGTAAAATTAGCACTAAATTATGCTAAACAATATCAAGAATATTCAGAAATGTGTGGTAGATGTACACCTGGTAGATGGGGTGGAAGAATCTTATATGATATGCTAGATAAGATCGCTCGTGGTGAAGGTGAACAATGTGATATTGATCACTTAAAGGAGATATCTTCTACTATGACTTCAACTTCAAAATGTGAAATTGGTAAAACTGTTCCAGTTCCAATTTTGGCTATGATAAAATATTTTGAAGATGATTTTATATCTTTAATTAAAGAGAAGAAAAAATCTCCTTGGTACGATAAAGATGATAGTAAATATATAGCAAATGTAACAGCTCCATGTACAGACATGTGTCCAACTCATATTGATATCCCTGCATATATTGAGGGTGTAAGAGATTTAGATTTCTCTGCAACTCTTAGTGCAACAAGAGATCATATGCCATTAGCACATACTTGTGGAAGAGTTTGTCCACATCCATGTGAAGATGCTTGTAGAAGAACAAATGTAGATGAACCAATATCAATTATGGAATTAAAAAGAATTGGTGCTGATTATGAAACTGATCATAAACTTGATTGGATTCACCCTAAAAAACCTAAAAAACTAAGAAATGATGGTAAAAAAGTAGCTATTATTGGTGCAGGACCTGCTGGTCTTACAGCAGCTTATTATTTAGGTTTAGAAGGTATTGCAGTAACTATTTTTGAAGAGTTACCAGTTCTAGGTGGTGAAGTTACTGTTGGTGTTCCAGAATATAGAATGCCATTTGGTAAATACAATGAAGATATTAAACTAGTTACTGATTTAGAAGCAGTAACAGTTGTAACAAACCATAGAGTAACAGCAGACAGATTAAAAGAGATAGAAGAAGAGTTTGATGCAATATTACTTGGATTTGGTGCTAGACTTTCAAAAGCAGTAAGATGTGATAATGAAAATCCAGACTTTGAAGGTTACTGGGGAGCTATATCAATGCTTGATAAAGTTAACCTATGGCATAAATTTAAAATTGGAAGTCCAGCTGCAAACGAACTAAAAGATAAAACTGTAGTTTGTGTTGGTGGTGGATTTACTTCTATGGATGTTGTAAGATGTTCAATCAGAGAAGGTGCTAAAAAAGTTATTATGCTTTATAGAAGAGATGAAAAAACAATCATCAGAAATACAACTCTAGAAGAATATACTGAAGCAGTTGAAGAGGGTGTTGAATTTATATTCTATTCTTCAATTCAAGAAATAAGAGATGATAATGGAAAAATCACATCACTTCTAGTAAATAAATTTGAACTAGTACCTGATCCAAATGGTGGAAGAGCACAATTAGTAAAAATTGAAGGTGCTGATATGGAGATTGAGTGTGATTACTTAATTCCAGCCGTTTCACAAGCACTAGATACACAAATTTTACCAGAAGATTGGAATTTAGAGATGACATCATGGAACTCTATTCAAACAAATGGTAAAGATTATATGACTAGTCGTCCTGGTATTTTTGCAGCAGGAGATTGTGAATATGGTCCAATGACTATTGTAAATGCAGTTGGACAAGCAAGACGAGCTGCTTCAGTTATATCAAGATATATATATGATGGAAAAGTTTCTTTAACAGATGAAGAGATTATGGAAGATCATATGAATAGAATGAAAGTTTATAATAAAAAAGAAAAAATCACAGGTTGGATGCCAGGACTTCCAAGAGAAGTATCTGAAAAACTAGAAACTGATTTAAGAAAAGATAATAACAAAGAAGTAAACTTTGGATTCACTGCAGAAGAAGCTCAAGCAGAAGCTGAAAGATGTATGAGATGTTATTACTTAGGGATGGTGGCAGTATGAGTGCAAAAAAACAACACAGAAATAAACCAATAACATTAACAATCGATGGTAAAGTATGCACATGTGTATATGGTGAAACTATCCTAGAGATTGCAAGAAGAAATGATCTTTATGTTCCAACAATGTGTAACCTTTCAAAAGTTACACCTATTGGTGCATGTAGAATGTGTGTAGTTCAAGTAAAAGGTGTAGATGGAAATATCTTATCTTGTCAAGAAAAAGCAGTTGATGGTATTGAAGTTACTACAACTAATGATGAACTACAACATGAAAGAACAAATATCATGAAACTGTATGATGTAAATCATCCATTACAATGTGGTGTTTGTGATAAATCAGGTGAATGTGATCTTCAAAACAAAACTTTAGAGTTTGGTGTTAGTTCACAAGAGTTTGCAGTAAAAGATATGCCAAGAAAACAAAAAGATTGGGGTGTACTTTCGTATGATCCATCTTTATGTATTATGTGTGAAAAATGTGTACATACTTGTAACGAAGTAATTGGTGCAGCTGCACTTTATATAAAGCCTGGTGGATATAAATCTACTATTGATATTAAAATGTCAAAATGTGAACAATGTGGAGATTGTATTTCTGTTTGTCCTGTTGGAGCATTAGTATCTACAGATTATAAATATAAATCAAATGCATGGGAATCAAATAAAATACCAGCAACATGTGCTCATTGTAGTACTGGATGTGAACTTGTATATGATGTAAAACATGCAGGTATCTCTAACCCTTATGAAAATAAAATTGTAAGAGTTACAAATAATTACGAATATGGATTCTTGTGTGCTAGTGGTAGATTTGGTTTTGAATTTGAAAATAAAAAATCTTCAACTAAAGAAGATTTTACTAAAGCAGTTGAAGCACTTAAAAATGCAAATACTATTAAGTTCAATTCATACATTACAAATGAAGAAGCACTTATTTTACAAAAATTAAAAGAAAAATTAGGTGTAAATTTAGTAAATAGTGATGCAAAAAATTATCAAACATTTATGAATGAATACTCAAAAGTTACTGGTAAATCACTTTATAGTGCTACAAGTAAAACTTTAACTGAGTCTGATGTTATTATTATGATTGGTACAAAAATCACAAGAGATAACCCAGGTGTTAAATATAACACTAATATTGCATTGAAAAAACAAAATGCTCAATTTATCTATATGCATAGTATAAATGATGATGAACTAGAAAACAAATATACACAATTTGTTAAGTATGAGCCAGGTAGTGAAGAAGCTATCTTGGCGATGCTTGCAAATACTTTAATTGAGAATATCCCAAGTGAATTAAAATCATATTTTGATGATTTAGATATAGGAAACTTGTCTGGTGATTCTAGTGTTGGTGAAGAGGAATTAGAAGAGATCTCTAGAAGACTAATTAGAAGAAAAAATAAAACTTTAGTAATAGGTACAGATATTTATGGACATGAAAATGTTAAAAATATAGCTAGATTAGTAGCACTTATTGATCTATATACTGATTTTGATGTTTTAGTTATCCCATCACAAACAAATACTTTAGGTGTTAGTTTAATATGTGATTTAGATGATGAAGTAAAAGGTAAAACTGTAGGTTACAATGTAGCTGGTGATTATACTATATCTTCATGTGGTAATGGTGATTTTAATACACCTGCACTAAATCAACAAGAGGGATCATTTACTTCTATAGATTTAAAACTTTTAAATACAAATGTTGCTTTACCGTTTGAAGGTTATTGTTTAAATGATTTAGCAAATGAGATTTTAGATAATAAAAAGCAATATACAATTGATTATACAAGTGAACTATCTTCTATTGCACAATATAAAGATATAAAATTTGATGATCTTGAAAATGGTTATGATAAATATGGTAACGATATTAGAGGTTATGAATTAACTAATTGTGATGTGGAGAAAGAGGATTTAAAACTAGATGAAATTGCTGATCTTAAATCATACAATGGAACTGTTATTTATAGATGTGAACCAATGAATGAATTTAATGAAGCAACTTCTAAATCACTTATGTTAAAAACAGATTCTCATCTAAGAGGTAGTAAATCATTTGCTACTGCAGCTAAGATTAAAAATGGTGATAAAGTAGAGATACATTATGATGGTCAAGTTACTGTAAAAACATACAAAACTGATAAATCAATAAAAGGTACAATCGCTTTATATCCAACTTTTAACAATGGTTTAATTGATGATAAAATTTGTGATAACTATAGATATAAGCAAGTAAAAATTCAAAAGGTGGAAGTGTAATGAGTAATATGATTACAGTAAATATAGATGGTAAAGAATGTATTGCAAAAGAGGGTGAATATATACTAAATGTAGCAAGAGCAAATGATATATTTGTTCCTGCTTTATGTTATGTAACAAGATGTTCACCAACACTTGCATGTAGAGTTTGTCTAGTTGAAGCAGATGGGAAGCAAGTTTATTCTTGTAATGCAAAAGTAAAAGATGGAATGCAAGTTACAACAACAACACCTAATATAGCTAAAGAGAGAGAAGCTATTATGGAAGTTTATGATGTAAACCACCCTTTACAATGTGGTGTTTGTGATCAAAGTGGTGAGTGTGAATTACAAAATTATACTTTATACATGGGTGTAAATAAACAATCTTATGCAGTAAGAGATGTAAATAGACCAACAGTTCACTGGGGAGTTATGAATTATGACCCAGGTTTATGTATAGTTTGTGAAAAATGTACAACTATATGTAAAGATATGATTGGTTCAAATGCTTTATCAACTGTAAAAAGAGGTGCTGATGCACTAGATAAAACATTTAAAGATAATATGCCAAAAGATGCATATGCAATGTGGAATAAACTTAATAAAAACCTTATCGGTTTTGAAGAAGATAAATGTATAGATTGTGGTGAATGTATCGCTGTTTGTCCTGTTGGGGCATTGGTATCAAATGATTTTCAATATAGATCAAATGCATGGGAACTTACAAAAGTACCAGCGGCAAATCCACATAGTTCTGATTGTTCTTTATTATACTATGAGAAAAAAGCAATAAGTATTGAAAATCCTCATGAAGAAAAAATTTATAGAGTAACAAATGATTCTCACTATACATCTTTAAGTGGTGCTGCTAGATTTGCATTTAATTACTCAAATTTAGTTGAATCAAAAGATGAAAATGAGTTTAAAAAAGCAGTAGATGCACTTCAAAATGCAAATACAGTTTTGTTTAATTCATTTATTACAAATGAAGAAGCTACTATTTTACAAAAATTAAAAGATAAATTAGGGTTTAATTTAGTAAATGAAGATGCAAAAGCATACCAAGAATTTTTAAAGAACTATTCAAGTGTAAGTGGATCAACTTTATATAGTGGAAACTTAAAAGATATCCATAACTCAAACTTTTTAATATCTGTTGGAACATACTTTAAATCAGATGCTCCAAGTGTAAGATACGCATTTAATAATGCTATTACATTAAATAAAGGTGCAGGATTATACTTCCATCCTATGATAGATACGAGTGTTGAAGGTTTTGGTAAAAAAGGTAAAACAATATTATCAATTGCTAATAATCCACTAAGTGAAGAGGCAATTTTATACTTTATTTTAGATCAATTTGCAAAAGATTTACCAAGTGATATTCAAGATTATTTAAATACTTTTAAAGAGACTAGAACAAAAACTGTTATAGAAACTATCAAAGAAAAAGTAGTTGAAATAGTAAAAGATGAAGAAACTGGTGAGGAAAAAGAAGTATCTAAAATGGTACCTAAAAAAGTGAAAAAAGAAGTAGAGTTTGAATATACAAAACTTCTTGATATTATAGGTAGTGATGAGTCTTTACTTCAAACTATTGAAGATATGTTAGCTAAAAAAGATACATACTCATTAGTTGTTGGATCTGATCTATATACACATCCACAAAGTACTAATTTAGCAAAACTATGTGCAATGATTGAAAAATATACACAATTTAAACTTGTAATAATACCAACATCAACTAATACTTTAGGTGTATCACAACTTTGTGAGCTTGATGATGAAATTAAAGGGAACACTTTTGGTTATAATGTAAAAGCTGATTATGAAATTTCTGCTTTAGGTGATGGAGATTTAGATATGCCAGCACTTAATCAACAAGAGGGAACTTTTGTAAATATAGATAAAAGATTAGTACCTACAAATGCAGCTTTAGTATATAATGGTTATACATTAAATGATTTAGCAAATGAGATATTAGATCAAAAAATAGAAAATACAATTGATTATACATCTACTATATTTGAAAAAATTGCATTTGATGACTTAGAAAATTACTTCTCAAATGATCAAGTTGAACATAGAGGATATATAATATCATCTAATGATATATCTTCAAAAGAAGATATTGATAAGATTAGTATTTCTAATATTAAAGGTACAATTATATATAATGCAAATCCTATTAATCAATTTAATGAATTTACAGCACTGTCTAAAGAATTTAAAGATGAAACAGTTGCATTATATGTAAGTAACTCTATGTTAGAATTACTAGATGTAAAAGAAAATGATATGGTAAATATAGAAACTTCAAGTGGAAATATTCAATTAGAAGTGAAAGTTGATAATCAACTAGATGGAAATATTGCATATGTTCCAACATTTGATAAAAAAATTGATACAAAAGCATTATTTGAATCTTATAGATTTACAAATGCAAATATTAAAAAGGTGTAAAAGATGTTCGATAATGATATAGTTATGACGATAGTAAAAGTGGTGGTAGTACTTGCAGTATTCTCAGCACTTGCAGGATTTACAACATATATAGAAAGAAAAGTTTTAGCATTTATGCAAAGAAGACTTGGACCTATGCATGTTGGACCATTTGGTTTATTACAAATTCTAGCAGATGGTGCAAAATTGTTTACAAAAGAGGATTTTATCCCACAATATGCAAATAGACCAATCTTTATGATTGCTCCAGTTATTACAGCAGCAACAGCATTTATTGCTATGAGTGCTGTTCCATTTGTTCCAGGTGTTATTATATCTGATGTAAATGTTGGGGTTTTATTTGTACTTGGAGCTATGGCTACTGGATTATATGGTCCATTATTAGCTGGTATGGCACAAGCAAATAAATGGGGATTATTAGGTGGAGCTAGAACTGCTATTCAACTTCTTTCTTATGAAGTTGTAACAGGACTATCTATCCTTTCTCCAATTATGATGGTGGGAAGTTTAAGTTTAATTGATATAAATAACTACCAAGCAGGTGGAATCACATCTTGGTTAATCTGGTCTCAACCAGTTGCATTTGTATTATTTTTAATTGCAGGTTTTGCTGAAACAAACAGAACTCCATTTGATTTACTTGAAAATGAAGCAGAAGTAGTTGCAGGTTATGCAACAGAATATTCTGGTATGAGATGGGGTATGTTCTTTATTGGTGAGTATGCAAACTTATTTACAGTTGCATTCTTAGTATCTTTAATATTCTTAGGTGGATTTAATGATTGGGGATTCATTCCAGGAGCAATAGCAATTATACTTAAAGTTATGTTCTTAATCTTCTTGTTCTTATGGACAAGAGCTGCATGGCCTCATGTTAGACCAGATCAACTTATGTGGTTATGTTGGAAAGTATTAATGCCATTAGCACTAGTGAATATTGTAATCACTGGTTTAGTGATGATGGTATAAGGAGAAATAATGAGTTTTAAAAATTTAAAAGATAGAAATATTGGTATTCAAGAGTATATCAAAGTTGAAATTGATGATTATCCAATAACTAGATGGGATGCATTTAAACAAGTTACTAAAAGAACTTTAAGTGGTGAGTTATTTAAAGGTTTAGGTATTGTATTTAATATTATGAATAAAGCGTTATTCAAAAATGAGATGCATACAGTTCAATATCCATTAGAAAAACTACCTATCTCTCCAAGATATAGAGCAGTTCATAAACTACTTGGACTTTTAGAATCTGGAACAAACAGATGTATTGGTTGTGGATTATGTGAAAAGATATGTATCTCTAATTGTATTAAAATGGACACAAAAATAGATAAAGATTCAAGAAAAGAGGTTGTTGAATATTCAATCAACCTTGGAAGATGTATCTTCTGTGGTTATTGTGCAGAAGTTTGTCCTGAACTTGCTATTGTTCATGGTGGAAGATATGAAAATGCAAGTGAGCAAAGAGCTCACTTTGTATTAGTAGATGATCTACTTACACCATTTGATGAGATTAAACAACAAATTGAATTTGATGGATTTGGTGCAGTAAGCCCAGATGCTGATAAAAAAATTAAAAAAACACCGTTAGCGTACTAAGGAGATATGATGTTTGAAGTAGTAGCGTTTTATTTATTTGCTATATTAACTATAGCAATGTTTGTTATAACAGTTATGACTAAGAATGCATTATATGCTCTTAGTTCATTAGCTGCGGGAATGATATTTATATCAGCTTTCTTTTTCTTATTGAATGCTGATTTTTTAGGTGTTGTTCAAATTATTGTATATACAGGTGCTGTTATGGCTTTATATGCATTTGGTATGATGTTCTTTGATTCAATTTCTGATGTTAAAGAAGATATTGCAAATCCAAGATTAACTTTCCTTTTAACAGGGATGGTAGCTCTTATAGTAGTTGTAATGGCAATGGCTCCAGTTATTGGTGGAGTAAATGCATATTATCCTATACATGAAGCATACGGAAATGCACAAGATGTTGGTTTAGTATTATTTACTAAATACCTAATTCCATTTGAAGTTGCTGCAGTTATGTTACTTGTAGCAATGATTGGTGGAATTATTCTAGCTGGTAAAAAGATGGATTATAGACCTGCAACTGAGCAAGATCACACACATAATCTTAAAAAGGATGAAAAATGAGTATAGGCTTAAATGAATATTTAATATTAAGTACTATTTTATTTAGTATTGGATTATTAGGTGCAATTAGAAGAAAAAATCTTTTAATGTTATTCTTTGCTACAGAGATTATGTTAAATGCAGTTAATATAGGTATGGCAGCAATCTCTAAATTTAATGGAGATTTAACAGGTCAAATGTTTGCATTCTTTATTATTGCTATTGCAGCTAGTGAAGTTGCTGTTGGACTAGGTTTACTAATATTATGGTTTAAAAGACATAATACTTTAGATTTAGATTCTTTACAAAAGATGAAAGGTTAAAAAAATATGGAAAATTATGTATATATAGCATTATTTGCTCCATTTATTGGTTCAATGTTTGCTGCGTTATTTAGTAATACAAGTAAACTTCAAATTACAGGTATAGTAACTTCATTATTACTAGCAACTTCGTTATTTGCATCTCTTACTTTAGCTTACCATATATTCTTAACTGAAGAGATTATTCACTTTAATCTTTTAGATTGGATACAAATTGGAAATGTAAATATTCCATTTGGTATAGTTGTTGATCAAGTTAGTGTTACTATGATGGTTGTTGTTACTATGGTATCTACTATGGTACATATTCATTCAAATGGTTATATGGATCATGATAAATCATTCAATAGATTCTTTGCATGGTTAAGTGCATTTGTTTTCTCTATGATGATTCTTGTTATGAGTGATAACTTTGCTGGATTATTTATTGGTTGGGAAGGAGTAGGATTATGTTCTTGGGGACTAATTGGATTCTGGTATCATAAAGCTGATGTTGAAAAATCTGATGATATTGAAAAATCACCATTTTCAACATTATCTCCATACTCATCTATCTCTCCATCATATGCTGCAAATGAAGCATTTATTATGAATAGAGTTGCCGATTTAGCTATGCTTATTGGTATCTTCTTAATATTTTGGAATTTAGGTACAGTACAATACGATGAAGTATTTGCTAAAATTGGTACATTAAGTCATGGATTAGTAGTTTCAATTGCTATATTCTTATTTATTGGTGCTATGGGTAAATCAGCTCAGTTCCCATTTAATACATGGTTAGCAAATGCGATGGAAGGACCAACTCCAGTATCAGCACTTATTCATGCTGCTACAATGGTAACAGCTGGTGTATACTTAGTAATTAGAGCAAATGAGATCTTTACTACGGTTCCTGAGGTTGGTATGTTTATAGCAGGTCTTGGTGCATTTGTTGCATTTGGTGCTGCTACTATGGCTTTAGTTGCTACAAATATGAAAAAGATTATTGCTTATTCTACACTGTCTCAATTAGGTTATATGTTTGTTGCAGCAGGTCTAGGTGCTTATTGGATAGCACTATTCCACCTTGCTACTCATGCATTCTTTAAATCAGTATTATTCTTAGGTGCTGGTAATGTTATGCATGCTACAAATGATGAGATCAATATTAAGAAAATGGGTGGACTTAAAAAGCATATGCCT
>CAYZWZ010000031.1:0-18451 GCA_964482285.1 uncultured Helicobacter sp.
TGTTGTAAAATTTTAAAAATAGAAAACTTAAAGCCCTTATTTAAGGGCTAAACTAAAAAAGAACTCAATAATCCAATAAGTCCACCAAAGAATCCACCCCAAACTACAAGCCAACCCAAGTGTTCTTTCATCATATCTAGAACTATGTTTTTTACCATTTTCGCATCTAGTTCTTCTAGTCTTTCATATACTACTGTTTGGATTTTTTCTTGAATCTTATCACTCATATCACCATTACTTAGAGCTTCTTTTAAAGTTTTTTGAAAAGTATCTGTATGAACTATTTTATTAATAGAGCTTTTCATTTTAGCAGTAAACGGTTCTTGTAAAGGCTCTAACGCTTTTTCACCACCAAACATTCCTAGCATTCCACCAAAGCTTGATTCCATAACGGCACTTTTTAAACTCTCAAATGCAATTGTAAAATCTGTTTTATCAATAACATTTGATAGATCTATTTTATCTTTACTATTTAAGTTTGATTCAAAAAATTTAGCTAAATTTTCTTTTGTAAAAAATTGCTCCATAATAAGCTTATGAATAGATACTTTAAACTCTTCAAATCTATTTTCAACTACCCCACTACCATATAAAAATGGTACTTTTTCAAATAGCATATGTATAGCTAACCAGTTTGTAATAGCACCACTTAATGCAAATAATCCAACAGTAAGGACAATATTATTTTGAAATAATATTCCTGCTACTACTAATAATGCTGATAATAAATTTGTAATAAAACTTTTGTTCATAAATAACTCCGATATTTTTATAATGGAATAATAACTAATTATTTATTTTTTTATAATGAAGTTGTTTATATCCAGCTTCTCTTTTTCTAAAAGCACTTCTTGTGAAGTTGTTTTTATCATCATATATATCTATAGCTAAACAGTCATCTCCACCTCGCCCTATTCTTCCTAAATACTGAACTAATCTTCCATAATACGATATAGGTGTAGCAAATATTATTGTATTTAGATGTGGGAAGTCTATACCTTCTCCAAAAAATGAAGTAGTAGCAAGTATAAGTGAGGCTGATTTTACCTTTGCCATATTGGCTTCTTTTGTTTTATTATCCATACTTCCATGAATACTAAGATAATCTAATCCACAATTATCAAGTAGTTTTGTAAGATTTTCTATATGCTCTATTCTATCTGTTAGAAGTAGTATTTTTCTATTTGTATTTTCTAATATCTCATTTATTATTAGATTGTTTCTTGGTTTATCATTTATAATTTCACTTATTAAACTAGCAAAGTTATCTACGTCGCTTACGAAATCTGTTTTTACAATTTTTAGTTTATTTTTATTTGTTTTTGCTCGTACTACTTCATAAGATATATTTCCAAGTTGTTGAAATAGTATTGGATCCATAGCATCTTTTCTATTTGGTGTGGCACTTAGTCCTAGTATATATTTACCTTCAAACTTTGCAATAATAGACTCAAAAGTAAGTGCTGGTATATGATGACACTCATCTACTATTACAAAAGAGTAATCTTTTATTATATCTGGATTATTTTTCAAGCTTTGCATTGTTGCAATATCTAGCTTTTGGTTTAGTTTATTTTTACTTTTTCCTAAAAATCCTATGTCTTTTTTATTGTATCCAAAATACTCTACAAACCTATCAATCCATTGGTCAAGTAGCATATTTTTGTTTACTATTACTAGAGTATTTACACTTCTTTGTTTTATCATATATGCACCAAGTAAAGTTTTTCCAAATCCAGGAGCTGCAACACAAATAGAAAAGTCTTTTTTAGCTATAGCATCACAACACTTTAGTTGTTCATCTCTTAAAGTATATGTAATATCTTTAAATTCACAAGGTATACTTATTCTTTCATCTAAAAGTTTATATTTTATACCATTTAAATTTAGTACAAATATTACATCTCTCATAAGTCCTCTTGGAAGTATAAGAGTATTGTCTTTTAATTCATAAGACTTTATAACTCTAGGCATATTGTATATAGGCTTTCTCATAGCTTGAAGTATTTCTATTTGAGGATTATCAAATGATGCTAATTCTTTAAGTTCATCTATAATAGAGCTAGATAGTCTAGATATATTTAGATATATTTTATCTTTTAATATAAATTCAAAATCACTACTATTTTGAATTTGTATCTCTAAATCTTTTATTTGATTTTCAATAATCTTTTTTTGAACATATAGGCTTTGTAGTTTATCTTGTAAATTTTCCATACTCTAATTATACACAAAAATAAAAATATTTTAAAAAATATGACATTTTGTAATACTTTTACTTTCATTATTATTTCACAATTTTAAGATATAGTACGAAATGTTTAAAATTTTATACCTAGAAGATGATAAAAACTTAAGTGATACAATACAAGAGTCCTTAGAAGATAATGACTTTGAAGTTGATGTTACATACACTTCAACTTATGCACTTGAGTTATCTTATGATAACAATGATGATCTTTTTTTATTTGATGTAAATTTACCAGATATTAGTGGTTTTGAATTGTTAAAGCAACTAAGAGATGCAAATATTACTACCCCAGCTATTTTTACTACAACTTTAAATAGTATTGAAGATCTAGATGAAGGTTATCAAGCAGGTGGTGATGATTATGTCAAAAAACCATTTGAACTAAAAGAGCTTCTTCTTAGGATAAATGCTATTATAAAAAGATACTACACCTCTACAAATGATAAAATAACACTACATGATAATTTTGCTTTTGATCTAAAACAAAATATACTATATGATAATAATGAAATAGTAAAATTAAACCAAAAAGAGTTGCAGCTTTTAAAACTTCTTATTGTTTTTTTATAACTTATTATAAATAAACCCTTTTTAACTATTACAGTACCGAAGTTTACTTAAGTTTTTAGGCACTCAGATTTTTCATTAAGTCTAATTTTTAAATAAAAGTATTGAAAAAAGTTTAGAGTTAATAAAATTATAACAAGCAAAAATAAGCTTTAATGATAATTTAATATTAGATATAATAAGACAAAGGTCTATAATTATGGTATTTTAGGTTTCTATTCGATAAAATTACTATCAAGTAATTCTTGTTTAAAAATAAAATATCGCCTTCTAGTTCAATTAAATCATCCCTCAAATCAGACGTTACAGCTAATACCCCAACACATTAATAAAGTCCACATATGGATCTTGTGTACCTGTTAACATAGAGTTTTGTGTTTTTAAAAACTCTATATAATCAATAATATCTTGATTTATCATCTCTCCTGGAGTAACTATAGGAATACCTGGAGGATATGCCATAATAAACTCAGCACTAACAGCTCCCACACAATCTTTTAGTTTGAGTTGTTTTTTATGTGAATAAAAAGCATCTCTTGGACTTACAATTACTTGTGGGTTATGAAGGGCTATTTTATTTATTATTGGTTTATTTGTTTTATAGTTTTTTGCTATATCTTTTAGTGCATTTATTAGTATATCTATGCTTTGTTTTGTATCACCTAGACTTATTACGGCTAATGTATGATAAGCATCACCAAATTCCATTTGGATATTGTATTTATCTCTTAATATATCATATACTTCAAGACCAGTAAGACCTATATCGTTTACTTTTATAGATAGTTTTGTTTCATCAAAACTATGAATACTTTTAGAACCTATTAGTTCGCATCCAAATGAACTAAGTCCATCTATTTTATTTATCTCTTCTCTTGCATATCTAGATAGTTCAAGTACCCTTTTAAATTCACTTTTACCATTTATAGCCATATTTTTTCTAGCTACATCTAAACTAGCCATTAGTAAATATGAAGCACTTGTTGTTTGCATAATATTTAAAATAGTTTTTATATGACTACTTTTTATTTTTTTGTCATTTAGAAGCAATACAGAACTTTGAGTTAAACTTCCACCCGTTTTATGTAAAGACATAGATGATATATCAGCTCCAGCACTCATAGCACTAATAGGAAAGCTATCATTAAAATCAAAATGTGTACCATGAGCTTCATCTACAAGTACTAGCATATTATGCTCATGTGCAAAATCTACAATCTCTTTTAGATCTGTTGCAAAACCATAATATGTAGGGTTTGTTATTAGTATAGCTTTTGCATCAAGATTATTTAATATCACACCTTTTACACTTTGTATATCTACATTAAACGCTATTCCTAGCTTATCATTAATCACTGGTTCAATATATACAGGAATTGCATCAGCTAAGATTAGACCATTTATAGCTGATCTATGTACATTTCTAGGTAAGATTATTTTCTCCCCTGGATTACAAACAGTCATTATCATTGCTTGAATACCAGAAGTTGTTCCATTTACTAAAAAAAATGCATCACTAGCACCAAATAATTTTGCCATTAATTCTTCTGCTTCTTTTATAACACCTATTGGATTAGATAAGTTATCAAGGGGCTTTGATGAGTTTACATCTATACTCATAATAGTCTCTCCAAAATAAGATGTAAACTCATCTATTGTTGTAGTTTTTTTATGTCCTGGTACATCAAAATATGTCATATCACTTTTATCATACTCTTTCATAGCAGTAAATAGTGGTGTTGTGTTTTGTATATTAATTTCTTCTTTTATATTCTTCATATCCAAACTCTTTTTTTATTTGTAATTTTTTATCTTTTGTTAATACTGCTAGATTTGGCAATTTTATACCGTTAAAAGTTGTATTTTTCACTATTGTATAGTGTATCATATCTTCAAATATTATTTTATCACCTATTTGTAAAGGCTCATTAAACTTATAAGTTCCCATAACATCTCCAGCAAGACAAGTGTTTCCGGCTAGTATATAGCTATATTTATAAAAATCATCTGTATATCTTACATCTGCTTTGTAAGGCATAATAATAGTATCACTCATATGAGCTTCAGCGCTTGTATCTAGTATAGCTATATTTGCACCATTATTTACAATATCAAGTACAGATGCTACAAGTGTACCAGTTCTCCAACCTATTGCTTCACCAGGTTCTAAATAAATATCTAAGTGTGGATATGATTGTTTTATATCTTTGATTAGTTTTATTAGAAGTTCTACATCATAATCATCTCTTGTAATATGATGCCCTCCTCCAAAATTTAACCATTTTAAATTTTTGAAGTATTTAGAAAAATCTTTTAAAAACTGATCTAACACTGTAGCTAAATCTTTTGAGTCTTGCTCACAAAGTGCATGAAAATGGAAACCTTCAATACCTTCTAAAAGTGTATTGTCTTTTTTTAGTTCATCTTCTAAAGTGTTTTTTGTAATACCAAGTCGTGAATTAATTGCACATGGATTATATATATCATGGCTTACTGTACTTACTTGTGGATTTATTCGTAAACCCAAAGAGTTTTTACTTAGTGTTTTATCTTTTAAAGTTTTGTATTGGTTTAGACTATTAAAAACTATATGGTTTGATAGTTTACAAATCTCATCAAACTCTTGTGTTTTAAAAGCAGCACTATAAGTATGTATCTCTTTAGCATCAAAATCACTTGCATATTTAGCTTCATGTAAACCACTAGCACAACACCCATCAAGATATTTCATCACAAGTGGCATAAGTGGTGAAAATGCAAAACCTTTTAAAGCTAAAAGTATTTTTGCTCCACTTTGTTCTTTTACATATTTTAGGAGTTTTAGATTATTTTCTAAAAGTTCCTCTTCACATATATAACATGGTGTTTGAAGGTTTGTTAGTTTATTTTTAAGATTTGGCATTTATTTTATTTCTCTATATTTGTATTTAAAAATATCAAGTATTATTATAATATTTTTAGAAGTATTTATTAAATAAGGTATAGTATAACCTTTAACAATTAAATTTCTTACATTTTCATTGTTATGATAATATAATAGTCATATTTATTGCTGTAAAGATGAAATTAAACTAGATTTATATTTAGAATATTCATCTTGATTTATATATGTACCTGTATTATTTTCATATCTATTTATAGCATTTGAGACTCTAATTTTTGCATCTTCAATTAAAATATAATCATCATTTAAATTATCTATTTCAACAGCATCATGAGGTAATGATTCTATAAAAGTATTAAATCTATCCGTATATTCATCTTTTATGTTAACTTTCATAGTCATCTTATACCCTTTTTTTTAATAGTTAGTTATATTATTTTATCAAATTTGTACTTAAAATTAAAGCTCTATTATTTTCCACGGTAGCCCTTGAATATTCATCTCTTCCATAAAAGTAACACTAGGAAACTCTTCTATATTTCTAGCTCCTTTTAGATCCCAAGTGCCATTATATACTAGCTTTGATCCTATCATTGCAGGAACTCCTGTTGTATAGCTTACACATTGTGCGCAAGTTTCACTAAACGCTTCTTGATGATCACATATTTGGTATATATAATATTTTTTTCTTACACCATCTTTTAGACCTTCTATTACACAACCTATATTTGTACGACCTTTTGTTCTACTTCCTAAACTAGAAGGATCAGGTAATAGTGTAGCTAAAAACTCTATAGGTATTATTTTTTGTCCATTGTGTTCTACTTCTTTAATTCCTAACATTCCTACATTTTGTAAGCAGTTCATATGTTGGATATAAGAATCACTAAATGTCATAAAAAATCTTATTCTTTTAAGACCTTTTATATTTTTACTAAGAGATTCTAACTCTTCATGATATAGTAAATAAGATGGTCTTACTCCAATTTCAGGATAGTCCCAATCTTCTCTTATTTCTAATGGTTTTGTAGTTATCCATTTTCCATCTTCCCAGTATCTACCATTTGCACTTACTTCTCGTAAGTTAATCTCTGGATTAAAGTTTGTAGCAAAAGGATATCCATGATCACCGTCATTACAATCCATAATATCAATATACTCTATAGTATCAAATAGTTTCTCTTGAGCATAAGCACAAAATACACCTGTAACACCAGGATCAAATCCACTTCCTAAAAGTGCAGTTATATTAGCTTTTTTAAAATCTTCATCTTTTGCCCATTGCTCTTTGTATTCAAATTTTGCCTCATCTGGATGTTCATAATTTGCTGTATCTATATAGTGAGTATTAGTTGCTACACAAGCATCCATAATAGTAAGATCTTGATAAGGTAAAGCAACATTTAACACAACTTTACAATTTGTTCTTTCAATTAATTTTATAAGTTCAGCTGTATTATTTGCATCAACCATAGCTACTTTTATATCTACATTGATTTTTTCTTTTATTGTTTTTTTAATATCTACACATTTACTAAGAGTTCTACTTGCAAGTGTTATTTGCTCAAATGTATCTATATTTTTTGCACATTTAATAGTAGCTACACTAGAAACACCACCAGCTCCAATTATTAAAATACCTTTTTTATCCATCTTAAATCCTACTATATATTATAATACTATTTTATCAAAATATTATATAAATATCTGTTAAATTATTATTTCTTACTTTATGTGGTAATTAATTTAGTATTAATAAGATATACTAATAAAAATTATAAATAATTAATAATAAGGTTTATATATGAACTGGGTATTGTATTTTCATTTAATAGCAGCTGTAGCATGGATAGGTGGATCTATATTTATGTTTGCTCTTGGAATTAGTTTAAAAGATAAAAGTAAACAACAATTAGTTTATCCAAATATTGGTCCAATTTTTGGATATTTTGAGGTGATTGCATTAATTTTATTAACTATAACTGGTATTTATATGATATATGATAATGGATTATTAGATATACTTTTTACAAATATATCAAGTGAAGTAATAGAGATACTACGTACAAAACTATATTTTGTACTGGTTATAATAGTAGTAACTATTATACATTTTTATATAGCTATTAAAACTAATAACACACAAAGAACAAAACTTGAGCATATGATCTCAAGAGGATCTTCTATGTTGATATTTATTTTAAATCTTGTTGTGCTTTATTATGCACTTTTATTAAGAGATATATTATAAAAAAGAATAAACTTATTTAGTTTTATCATCTTTTTCTTTATTTTTTTTCTCAAACTCTTTTTGTCTTTTATCTAACATATCCATTCTTTCATTGTGTTTTTGTACTTGTTGCCTGTTAAAACCAGCTACTACAAATACTAAAAATAAAACAAATAATATTAAAACTATTGTGTCAACTATTGGATTCATAAAATCTCCTTATATATGCAACCATCTATTTGATTTGTTGCTACATCTTCTATGTCATTATCATTTTGGATTATTTGTAATATCTTTGAATCAAACATATAATTATCTGCAGTATTTTGTATAGTTTTTGCTATATCTTTATTTATAATAATAAAATACACATCTAAAGCATTACAAAATATTGCATCGACTAAGTTTGAAACATACACCGCACATCTTACATTGTTTTTATTACAATATTTTATAATATCTATATCGTAAGAAAAATATACTATTTTAGAAGCATCACTATTTTTTATATCTTCTATATATTGTATGGTCTGTATCTCTTGGTATGGTATATTTTTATTTCCAACTATTAACATTATTTATCCAGACACTCTTTAGAGCAGTAATATTTACCATTACTTAGTATCGAATCTTCTCTTGCAATAAATACTTTACAACTAGGACATTGCTCCATTGTATCTATCTCATCTTTTGTACTTTTTGAATTATCTTTTATTTTTTTATTAAAAAATATCTTATATACTAGGTATAAAACTGCTCCTAATACTAATAACTTAACTAACATCTATTTTACCTTTTATATATACATAATTTCTATGTTCACCTACACTTATTACTTCATAGTTATTTACTTTTGCTTCATCAAGTTCAGTTTGAGCTAATGAACCTTTATAAAATAGATACTTAGTATCTTCATTTGTAATATTTGATGTAATATCTAAAAGTAGTTTTGTATTTGTTACAGCTCTACTTGTAATAAGATCAAAAGTAACACCTTCAACATCTTCGGCTCTTTTTTCTATTACTGTTACATTATCAAGTCTTAACATGGCTTTTGTAAAATTTAAAAAAGATACCCTTTTACTTCTAGGTTCAATTAAAGTACATTTGATATCTGGTCTAGCAATTGCTAGTAAAAGTCCTGGATACCCTGCACCTGTTCCAATATCAGCAAATGATTCATAAGTATCTAAAAACTTAATAGGGTAAATGCTATCTACAATATTATCATGAATTGCATCTAACTCTAGCTCTTTTGCAGAGCTTAAATTATGTACTCTACCCCATTGTCTTAATAGTGATATATATTGCTCACATCTTGCGTAGAACATCTCATCAAACTCTAAGCCTATATCTTTTAATTTTTGTTTTAATCTCATTATAATAAATGTCCCATTTGTTCTTTTTTTGTTTTTAAATAATCTTCATTCTGAGGTGTTTTACCTACAACTATAGGTACTCTTTGACTTATTTTTACTTTTATATTATTTAGTTTATCAGGATTATTTGTAAGTAGATTAATCTCATCTATATTTAAATAATCAAATATAAAATCAACTATCTCATAAGTTCTCTCATCTGAAGCAAAACCTAGTTGGTGGTTTGCTTCAATTGTATTAAATCCCTTATCTTGAAGTGCATAAGCATTTACTTTATTTAACAATCCAATATCTCTACCCTCTTGTCTTAGGTATATTACTATTCCTGAGTGTTTATTTATATACTCTAGTGAATAGTTAAGTTGAGCTTGACAATCACATTTTAAACTACTAAGTGCGTCACCAGTTAAACACTCACTATGTATCCTTACATTTGGTATCTTATCATAATTTTTAGTTTTTATTACGAGATGTTCTTTTTCACCTTGTTTAAATGATTGTATTAAAAACTCCCCATGAACTGTAGGTAGCTTGGCAATATCTGATACTTCTATATTCAAATTAAATCCTATTCTTTAATAATCGCGATTATAACGAAGTATTACTTATTATTTTGCATCAATACTTATAATAAACTCAGCACCAGTATATTTTTCACCATTATATGTATATGAAACATTTCTTACTTCTACATCAGCGTGAAGATTATCTACTAACATTTGATGTGTCATATAAAGCCCTAATCCTGTACCTTGTGATTGATGTTTTGTTGTAAAATATGGCTCAAATATTTTAGGTAATACATCTTTAGGGATACCAAGTGCATTATCTTTTATTCTTACTATTATTTTATTTTGTTTTTCATCATAAGATGAGGTGATAAATATATATTTATGATCTAAATCTTTCTCTTTTAAAGCATCTCTTGCATTATTGATTATATTTAGTAAAGATTGTGTAAATTCATTTTGAATACCAAATATTTTTTTATCAGTTTTATACTCCTCTATAACTTCAATATCTACAGATTTTATATTTCCTGATACAAGTAATAAAACTTTTTTAACAACCTCTTGTACTGTAAAATTAGATGGTATTCCATCACCTTTTAAGAAGCTTTGGAAATCATTTATTGTATTTGATAAAAACTCAGTGCTTTCAATAATACTATTTGTTAACTCAAAGAACTCCTCTTCATCAAACATATCTAATTCGTAATTTAGTTTGATATTACTAGCACTAATAGATATAGATGTAAGTGGTTGTCTCCATTGATGAGCGATATTTCCTATCATCTCTCCCATTGAAGCTAGTTTTGATTGTTGAGCTAACATATCCTCTTTTCTTTTTATCTCTGTAAGATCTAGTACAGCTATTATTTTTGTTTGTTTATTTTCTAAAATAATATTTCTCTCTTTTATAGATGCAGGAAACTCTTCGTTATCACTTTTTAACATCTCTAATTCAAACTTATGGTTAATACTATTATCTAAAAGTTTATCTTTATCATATTGAGTTATATTTTTAGAGAAGATATCAAGTATATGTTTACCTATTAGATCATCTTCTTTTTCATATTTAAATAATTTTAGTGCTTCTTCATTTATATCCACACATATATTATCTTCAAACATAATAAGACCTTCCATTGTTGCATTAGAAAGTGCTTTGAAGCTATTTAGAGTTTGTTTTAATTTTTGCTCTTGCTCTTTTAGTTTTCTTGATTGTATTACATTATTAATCCAAACACCTACTTTTAAATTAAACTCTTCATGTATAACAGGAACTTTTATAAAATCGCTTAATCCATTTGCAATATTTTCTTGCATTAAAAGAGGATCATATTCACTAGTAAGTGCTAGTATTGGAATAGTACTAGAGTATTTCTCTTTTGCTTTTTTGATAATATCTGAACTTTTTACATCTTGTAAACTTATATCAACAATAATTAATGAAATATACTTCTCTTTTTCTATTTTTTTCCATCCTGCACTACCATTTGATACAGCTTCAACTTGAAAACATCTTTGTTTTAAAAGATTGATAATAATATCTCTTGTTTTATTATTTTGTTTAATTATTAAAACTTTCTCTTTTGAGTTATCAAACAACCTTTTAATAAGCTGTTTTATATCACTAATGATATACATAAGGTTATTTAGTTTTACTTTATAATCTAGTAAATTATACTGGAAGAAATTTTTTCTTAGTTTAACATCTGGATCATTTGTTAAAAATATTATATTAGTGTTTGTAAGTGAGTTTATTCTATGTATAACCTCTTGAGCTTTTGCATTTGAATCTTTATCATTTACAATTATAAGGTCAATTTTATTATTTTCTATATAGTCATATACATCATATATATTATTTTTTTCTATTACGTTATAATTATCTTTTTGTAACTCTTCACATATTAAACAACTATCATAAGTTGTATCAATATTAGTAACCAAAATCTTAAAATCATCTATTTTCATCTATTATCTCCGCATTTATAGAATAGTTTATTAAATCTTGTGTTGTTTTTACCTCTTTTGGTAAATTTTCTAAAGATTTTTCAAAAACATAGCTAGTACTAAGAGCATCTATATAAGCTCTATGCTCTCCATCTATATTGATATCAAATTCTTCTTTTAAATACTTCAATCCATATCTTGAAGCTTTAAATGTCCTTTTTGCTAGTTCTATTGTACATAACTTTGGATTAAAAAGTTCCCCTAAATCATATTTTTTTAAACTATCACTTATAAATTTGTAATCAAATCTAATATTGTGAGCTACAAATACATCATCTTCTATAAATATTTTAAACTCCTCTAAAACATCCTTTAAATTTGGTGCATCTTTTAGCATTTCTAAAGATATATTTGTTATCTCTTGAACTTTTTTTGGTATACTATTTGCTGTTACTAAAGATTCGTATGTCTCTATAATTTTATTATTTTTTACTTTTATAGCTGCAAGCTCAATAATTTGACCATCATTTGCATTTCCTGCAGTTGTTTCTATATCAACAATACAAAATACTTGATCTTTTATTTTTGTATTTAAAGTTTTTAAATATACATTTTTTTCATCAAAATATAAAGGCATGCCATTTGATAAAATAAGCTCTTTTTCTAAATCAATATTATCAAAAAAAGTATGATTATTTTGTAGTATTTGGTTAAAAGTATTTATACTAATATAATTTTTTTGAAGTTTTTTTTGAAGTTTATTTATATAGCTCATTAGCACTTCTTATAAACGCATTTATCTTTTGTTTTGATTTTTTACCCTTTTTTTCTTCAACACCACTACTTACATCTAAGCAATAAAAGTTAAAGCCCTTTAATTCTTTAACATTTTGTGATGTTAATCCCCCTGCAAGTATTATACGAGAGCAATCTATATCTTTAAACCAATCAAGATTTAAACGCTTTCCTTCGCCACCATAAGATTCTACAAAAGCATCTATTATTCTATACTCATCTTTGTATAAATATAAATCCTCTTTAACCTTTGCACGAACCACTTTTAAGTGTTTTGTTGTTAGTGTTTTATAAAACACCTCATCAGCTTCAAAATGAATTTGTGCTAAATCTATTTTTACCATTTTGCAAATAAAATCTATTTTAGCAGATGGTTCATTTACAAATAATCCTACACTTTGTACAAAAGGTGGGAGTTGCTCAATTATTTTTTTTGCTTCAAGTGGATCTATATATCTTGGACTTTTATTATAAAATACAAAACCTAAAGCATCTGCTCCAGCTTCTATTGCATCTAAAGCATCAGCAAGATTTGTGATTCCACATATTTTTACTCTCAAAATAAATTCTTTTTATATTTGTAAAGACTTAATTGCTTGTGAATAATCATCTGCACCATATACATAGCTTCCTGCAACTACTATATCAACTCCTGCATCTTTTAGCTCATGTATATTTTTATCATTTACTCCACCATCAACTTCAATTAAACAGTTTGAATTTCTTTTTTGGATTAGCTTTTTAAGCTCTTTTGCACGCTCTAATACATGAGGTATAAATTTTTGTCCACCAAATCCAGGATTTACACTCATAAGTAATACCATATCTAAATCTTCAAGTAAGTATTCTATAGCACTAGGTGGAGTATGTGGATTTAAAGTTATAGCTGGTTTAATCCCTAAAGCTCTTAACTTTTGTATTATTCTATGTGGATGCTTTTCGCTTTCAATATGAAATGAAATATATTCAGGTTTAAGTGGAGCATAAAGATCAATAAAGAAATTATTATCTTCAACCATAAGATGTATATCAAGAGGTTTTGTTGCTACTTTTGCCACAGGACCAACAACAACTGGACCAATAGTCATATTTGGTACAAAATGACCATCCATTACATCTACATGGATTAAATCACATCCACCATCACATATCGCTTTTATCTCTTCATTTAAAATTCCAAAGTCTGCACTTAATATACTTGGAGCTACTAACATTTAATTTCCTATTTATAATATAATAAGATTATATCTAAGTTTATTTTGATTATTGTTTAATATATATTATGATATTTTGAATATATGAAAACTACTCAAAATAACACAATTTTTTATATACTCATGAGTTTTGCGATGCTAGGATGGGGAGCTTCATGGGTAAATGTTAAAATACTTGGAAACTATATAAATTATGATGAATTAATATTTTATAGATATATAATAACTACACTTTCAATGATACCAGTTTTATTATATATGAAATTATCATTTAAAATCTCTTTAAAAAATTTATTTCTAAGCTTTTTAGCTTCACTAATGTTAGTTATTTATACTGTATTTTTTTATTTAGGTACTAAATATGGAACTTCAGGACTTGGTGGTGCATTAGTAACTACAACTATTCCTATTGTTACATTTATACTACTTGTTTTATTTTTTAAAAAAAAGATATTTAAAAAAGATCTATTTGCATTAGCTTTAGGTGCTATTGGAGTATTAACTATACTTAATATTTGGCAACTAAGTAGCGATGATATATTTAATACTACAAACTTATTTTTTATGTTATGTGCATTAACCTGGGGTATATTAACAGTTATAAATACAAAATCAGATAATATCCATCCAATGGTATTTTCATTTTATATATACCTAATATCTATATTTATTAGTTATATTTTTGGTGATTTTAAAAGTGGAAATATTTTAGAATTTGATGGTGTATTTTGGTTTAATATGTTATTTATATCTATTATTAGTACTACTTTTGCTACATCTATATATTTTGTAGGTATAAAGCATATAGGGACATCATCTGCTAGTGCTTTTGTATTTTCAGTGCCATTTTTTGCTATATTTTTAAGTTATCTATTTTTAGATGAACCAATATATCTTACAACCATACTAGGAACAATACTTACTATAATAGCTATATATATTTTAAATAAGAAGGATTAAATTATGGAATTATCTACTTGGATATACTTTTTACTTGCTGTTAGTGCACTTACCTTTACACCTGGACCAAATGTATTATTGTGTATTACTACATCTATTAAATCAAGCTTTAGACTAAGTATTTATAGCGCACTAGGTGGATTTACAGCAACTTCAATTATATTTACCTTATCATTTTTGGGACTTGGTGCTATTATTGCTTCTTCTACATTTATATTTTTAGCTATTAAATACGCTGGTGCATTATATTTAATATATATAGGATATAAAGCATTTACTTCCAAACAAACTAATTTTGATTTTATAAGTGAAGATATAAAAAATACTAATAAATTACATATATTTACAAAAGGATTTATTGTAGGTGCTAGCAATCCAAAAGCTATAATATTTTTTACAGCCCTATTTCCTCAATTTATAGATACAAACTCATCATTATATATTCAATTTATTATTTTATACACTACGTTTGCAGTATTTGAATTATTTTGGTTATTTATATATGGATATTATGGATCAAAAAGTTCAAAATTCTTAAGACAAGAAGGCAAAGCAAAGCTTTTTAATAAAGTAACAGGTAGCATATTTATAGGAGCTGGAAGTTATTTAGCATTATCTTCAAAATAATATTGTTTATTTTTATTTAAAATATTATATAATTTAAATAAATATAAAAGGAGTTATTATGCAAGTAGGTGCAATAGATCAACAAGCATTAGCAATGCAAATGCAAATGATGTCTCAAATGAGTTCTGTAACTAAAGACCCTCAGGTGTCTATGGATGCTACAATATCAAATATAGAAGAAAATATGCTTTTAAATGAACAAGCAATGGCTTCTTCTATTGCAGCATTAGCATCTGGTACAATTGATAATGAAGTTGTAACAGAGATATATGCATAGATTATATAAAGTTAAATTTTAATAAATATTAAAATTTAACTTTTAGAAATAGCAGAAAATATTAGTCTGTAATTATTCTATAAAACCTAATTAATATTTAATTAAATACTCTTCCTAATTTATATTATCACTACATTTTTTAAAAATTATATTTATCAATATTTAAGTTAGAATTATATACAATTCATTTTAAACGACTGATAGTCAGTCATTTATTATTTTGGAGGTATATTTTGGCAATAATTGTAAATAAAGTTCAAAAAAGAAAAGATATTGCATTAGCTTGTAAGGATCTGTTTATACAAAATGGTATAAAAAAATTAACAATATCACAAATAGCAAAAACAGCAGGTGTAGCTAAAGGTTCACTTTATGATTATTTTAAAAATAAAGAAGATATAGTTTTTGAGATTGTAGATATATTAATGGAAGAACATAATATAACAAAAGAGAAAAAAATTTTAGAAGCAACAAGCACAAAAGATAAGCTAAAAATATTTTTTCAATTTTATTATGATAAAGAAGATATAGATTTAAGACAACTTTATAAAGAATTTATATCTATTAGTCTAGTTGATACTGAACAATTAATGGTTGAACACCATACACAAAGCTTTGATAAATACTATAGTTGGTTCGAAGATATAATAAAAGATGGAATTAAAAATAACGAGATAAAAGATATAGCTTTAAGATTAGCAAAAGGTTTTTTTGTATTTGGTGATGGTATATTTATTGCTAGTAGTGTTACAAACTCAATAGATGATGTACAAATAAGCATAGATGAGCATATAGATGCTTTATTTGAATTAATAGAGGTGAAAAATGATGACCATTAGAGCTAAATTACTATTTTTAACCATACCTGCAATAATTTATGCGGATGGATTAAAAGAGTTATTAGATTATGCTTATAACAATAATAATATTATAATATCAAAGAGCTTAACACAAAAAGCAAAGTATAAAGAGTTAGATTCTTCAAAAAGTGCAAATTTACCAACTTTTGATATTGGTGGATTTTATCAAAGATTAGATAAAAAAACTCATATGATACCAGGTGATATTTATAGTGCTTATGCAAAAATATCATATAACCTTTATGATGGTAAAAGAACATCTTCAACTATAAAACAAAAACGAAATGAACTTCACTCCTCTACTTTTGAGCTAAAAGCTTTTCAAAAAAGTTTATCTTTACAAATTGTGCAAGATTTTTATACTATTAAAAATATATCTTCTACAATAAAAGCTTTACAAGAGAAACAAATTGCCCTAAGCGCTCAGCTTGATAGAGTAAAAAAATTTTATGAAGCCCAAATTTCAACAAAAGAAGATATAGATAAACTTCAAGCAGCTTATGATACTAATTCATACATGATAGAATCACTTAATTTTCAAAAATTATCAAAACAAAAAGAGCTTGAGTTAAAAGTTGGCAAAAAAATAACAAAGTTAGATGATAATATATTTAAAAAACAAGAGATAAAAAATCTTGAAATAGATGACAATATAAAAGCATTAGAATATAAAAAAGAATCTTTAAAAGATATTGCTTCAAGTATAAATAGTGCAAATCAACCACAAATTAATATCTCTGATACTTACAATATATATGATTATGCAAGAGATGATTTAACTCATCCAGAAGGTTTAGATAATCAAAATAAATTGATGTTAAGTATAAACTTAAGACTATTTGATGCAGGAGCTTCTTCCAAAAATGCTCAAGCAATGTATATAAAAGCAAAAGCCTTAAATTCACAAATATTACAACTAAAAAACGAACAAAGAATAATGTTTGATCTTTCAAATTCAAGAATCAAAACAGCAAAGGCAAATATCAAAAGTACTTTAAGTGCATTAAATTCAGCAAATAGTACATATGAAACAATACAAAAAAAATATAATGCAGGATTAGTTGATAATGTAGCATATCTTGACGCATTAAGTGTTAAAACAAATGTCTTAAGCTTATATGAAAAAAGCTTAAATGAATTAGAGATTGCTTATGCAATTTACTATTATTATGCAGGTAAAAATATACAGGAGTTTATAAAATGAAAAAATTGATAAGTTTATTTCTAATAATATCTAGTTTAATAGCTGGTGAGAAAGGCATTTATGCTACATTTGATATAAAAGCAGCACAAAGTGCAAATTTAGCTTTTAATAGTAGTGGAATCGTAAAAGATGTTTTGGTAGATATTTCAAGTGTAGTAAAAAAAGGTGATACAATAGCTATATTAAATAATAATGATATAAGAGCAATGGTACAAATAGCAAAAATTTCATTAAAATATGCAAAAAAAGATTACCAAAGACAATTAAAAGTAAAAAATATTATAGATAAATCTAAATTTGATAGCTATGCTTTTAAATATCAAAATGCAAAAGCAAATCTTGCTTACCAACAATCACTTTTGGAGAAAACCTATTTAAAAGCTCCTTTTGATGGTGTTATATATGAAAAAAATGTAGAGATTGGTGATGTTGTAACTGGTATGAATCCAAGAACTATATTTAAAATTCAAAGTAAAACAAAAAGAAAACTAGTTTTAGAGTTTGATCAAAAGTATCATAATATTGTAAAAATAGGAGATATCTTCATATTTAAAATTGATGGAGATAAAAAAGAGCATAAAGCAAAAATATCAAAAATACACCCTTATGCCAATAGCAACAATAGAAAAATAAAAGCTGAAATTTATGTTGAAGGATTTATGAGTGGTCTTTTTGGTGATGGTTATATTTTAAAAGCCTTTTTATAAAGAATAGCTTAAATTGGAAGGAATAATTTAAAAGACA
>CAYZWZ010000032.1:0-17975 GCA_964482285.1 uncultured Helicobacter sp.
CATATGGTTTACAAGTTTGCAGATGGTAGTGGGGAAGTTGAAGTAGCAACAACACGACCTGAAACATATTTTGGGGATACTGCTATTATGGTTCATCCAAAAGATGAACGATATACTCATTTAGTAGGTAAAGAGGTACTTCTTCCACTTACAAACAGAACTATCAAAATTATCACAGATGAACATGTTGATATGGAGTTTGGAACTGGTGTAGTTAAAGTTACTCCCGCTCATGACCAAAACGATTATTCTGTAGGGAAAAGACACAATTTAGAATTTATAAAAGTATTTGATGAAAAAGGTATCTTAAACTCTTATTGTGGAGAATTTGAAGGGCTTGAAAGATTAGAAGCTAGACCTGTTATCGTAAAAGCATTAGAAAATGCAGGACATATTGTAAAAATAGAGGAACATATTCATCAAGTAGGACATTGTTATAGATGTAAAAATATTGTAGAACCTTTCATATCTACTCAATGGTTTTTATCAAATGAGATGGCTCAAAATTCTATAGATAAAACAAAAGCACACAATAACTTTCACCCTAAACATTGGATAAACTCATATACTGCATGGATGGATGAGCTTAGACCTTGGTGTATATCTAGACAACTTTGGTGGGGACATAGAATACCTGTATTTACTTGTACTGATTGTAATCATCAATGGGCAGATAAATCTGATACTCCAGAAGCTTGTCCTAAATGTGCTAGTAAAAACTACACTCAAGATCCAGATGTACTTGATACTTGGTTCTCTTCTGCACTTTGGGCAATGTCACCACTTGGATGGGGGAACAATGGAAAACTAAAAGAGTTATACAACGATAGTGATATGGAAGATTTCTATCCAAATTCACTTCTTATAACTGGATTTGATATTATGTTCTTTTGGGTAGCTAGAATGATGATGATGGGTGATCACTTCAAAGGTGAACTACCATTTAAAGATATCTATATGCACGCTCTTGTAAGAGATGAAAAAGGTGCAAAGATGTCAAAATCTAAAGGTAATGTAATAGATCCACTAGATATGGTTGAAGCACATAGTGCTGATATTATTAGATTTACTTTAGCATTTTTAGCAGTACAAGGTAGAGATATAAAACTAGGTGAAAAATCTTTAGAGCAATTTAGAAACTTTACAAATAAACTTTATAATGCAACAAACTTTTTACAACTAAATGTAGATACATTTAAAGACCTAAAAGATATTGAAGTTAAAACACCACTTGGTTTATATATGCAAAGTAGATTAAGTAAAGCAGTTTCTCAAGTAAGAATAGAACTTGATACTTACAACTTTAGTGATGCTGCTAAAACATTATATAAATTTGTTTGGAATGAATTCTGTGATTGGGGTATAGAATACTCTAAGGCTGACAAAGACTCAATCTCTGAACTTGGAAGTATTTTTAAAGAAACACTAAAAATGGTATCTCCATTTATGCCATTTATTGCAGATCATTTATATCATAAACTAAGTGGAACTACTATTGAAGATGGAAAATCTCTAATGATTATGGAATTTCCAAAAGATATAAAAGAAGATAAAAATATAGAAGATATGTTTGCAATAATTGAAGAAGCGATTACATCTCTTAGACGAGCAAAAGTTATAATAGATATGGGTAATAGTAAAATACCAAAAGCATATATCAAACTTGATGTAAAAATTGATACTGATGTAGCTAAGCCATTTATAGAAAAACTAGCAAAAGTTGAAAACATAGAGTTTGTAGATTCTAAATTAGAAAACTCAATTACTGATGTAAGTGATAATCTTGAAGTATATCTTCCAAGAGGTGAAATAGATCTAAAACCAATTATTACAAAATTAACAAGACAAAAAGAGAAGCTTGAAAAAGAAGTAGCAAAACTAAATGGTATGTTATCAAATGAAAGATTTGTAGCAAATGCGCCAGAGCAAGTAATAGCACAAAATAAACAAGACTTAGAAGATGCCACAAATAAAATGGCTAAAGTACAAGCAGAGTTAGATACTCTAGCATAAAAGAAGAAAAAATGAACAGAAAAATACAATTAGGTAAGATTAATACTCTTAAAATAGAACGAGATACTGACTTTGGATTTTTCTTAGTTCCTAGTGATAGTAAAGAAGAGATTCTAAATAGAAGTGAAACAGAAGAATATGAAGTTTTACTTCCAAATGCTTATATAACAGATGATATGCAATTAGAAGATGAAATTGAAGTATTTATATATAGAGACTCTGAAGACAGAATAACGGCAACTACAGAGCTTCCTGTAGCTTTAGTTGATGAATTTGCTTTTGTAAAAGTAGTAGACACAGCACCATTTGGTGCATTTGTTGATATTGGTTTACAAAAAGACCTACTAGTACCAAGAAATAGACAAAAAAACCAATTTAATGTTGGTGAAAAAAGAATCATTAGAATAGTTGAAGATGAACAGACAAATAGACTAATAGGTGTTGAAAAGATAACATCATTTTTAAATAATAGAACAGACTATTTAAAACAAAATGATAAAGTAAAAGTTATGGTAATAGCATTTACTCCACTTGGTTATAAAGTTGTTGTTGATAATAAGCATGAAGGTATGATATTTAAAAATGAATGTTTTACTAAGCTTAATATTGGTGATATAAAAGAAGCATATATTAAAAACATAAGAAAAGATGGAAAACTTGATATTTCACTTCAACCAATAGGAAAAGAGCAAAATAAAAATGCCTCTACACAAATTATACTTGATCTATTAAAAGAATATAATGGATTTTTACCATTTAATTCAAAAAGTGATGCCGCTGAAATTAGTAAAAGATTTGGTATGAGTAAAAAAATATTTAAAGCTTCATTAGTAACACTTATTACTGATGGTAAAATAACTTCAAGCCAAAGAGGAATAGAGCTAAAATAATGTCTAAAATTATTGATTTAAACTCTAAGAACTTAAGTTTTACAAGAGATGCCTATACTTATAAATTAGAACTATTTAGAACTTCAAATATGAGCATAGACACAAGAGTATTTAAAGGTGATGAGTTTATTAAAAAAGAAAACATCCCTTTTGCTCAACTTCCAAAACAACTAAAAAAGCAAGTTAAACCAAATTAACTAAGTAGTAATTTTGCTGACATAGCAAAACTAATAATTACTATTAGTGGTCTTATTATTTTTTGTCCTTGTAAAACAACAAGCTTTGCCCCTATTAATGCCCCTATTATTTGTCCTGCACCCATTACTAAACCTACTAAGATATATAGTTTACCCATGATTGCAAAGAATATAACAGATGCTATATTTGTAGTGAAGTTTAGTATTTTAGTTTGTGCTGTTGCATTTGATATATTGTAACCTAGTAGATATATAAATGCAATAGTGAAAAATGACCCAGTTCCTGGACCAAAGAAACCATCATAAAAACCAATAATCAATACAAAAGTCATGGAAAATAAACTAGTAGATATCAGTTTATGTTTCTCTATTGATCCTGCATCTTTAGATAGTAAAAAATATATACCAATAGCTATTAATAAAAAAGGTATAATTTTTTGAAGTATTGAAGCATCTATTTGAAGTAGGGTAATACCTCCTAAGATAGAGCCTATAAATGCACTAGTGATCATTAATTTCATCTGTTTTAAATCTACTACTTTTTTTCTTACAAAGTATACTGATGCTGTAAATGTACCAAATACACTTTGAAGTTTATTTGTAGCAAGTGCAGCAGCAGGTGGCAATCCAACCCATAAAAGTGTAGGAATTGTAAGTAATCCTCCACCTCCAGCAATTGTATCAATTATTCCAGCTATTAATCCAACAAAAAATAATAATATTAAAATATCATTTGTAAACTCCATAATAAGGCTCCGTTTATTAATTTTTTGTATAATAACTAAAAACCAATAAACTTTATAGTATAAAATTGACTATTTTTTGTTTGTAGAGAAATAAAGGATAATATATAAAAAACTTTTTAAATAAAGATAATAAACTCTTTGCACAATTAAATTATTCAGAGATCTTTTTTACGAATTATGCAAAACACTCCCATGATACCTTATGTATATCTGTACTTAAAGAGGGAAAAATATCTGTTGAGTTTCATAATAAAGATATAAGTTACTTACAAAAAGGCCAAATACTTATATTTAATCCATATCAAGTGCATGTTACTAAAAATATAGATACAAATACTAAAGATTATTATACTCTACATCTTCATAAACACTATTTTGAAAAAATAAAAACTAATATATATTTTAATGATAATATAATCACAAATAAAAATCTATATAAAAACTTTTTATCTTTATGTGAAGTGTTAAATACAAAAAAATTAACTAATCATCAACTATTAATAGATAGTTTTTTTAACGAGTTTGTGCTTAATTATTCTTCAAAAATAGATGAAGAATATACTAACAATTTTATTTTACAAGAGATAAAAAAGTTTATTTTAGAAAATATAAAAGAGCAAATAACCTTAGATGATATTGCTAATAATATTGGATATAATAAAGAATATATAGTAAGAATATTTAAAAATGAATTTGGACTAACTCCACATGCTTTTTTGATGAATGAAAAAATAAATTATGCAAAAAAACTATTAGACAATAATAATAAAAGCATTTGTGATATTGCTGTAGATATTGGATTTTATGATCAAAGTCATTTTACAAAACTATTTAAAAAATCGTTTGCAACTACACCTAAGAGGTATAAGATAAGTAAATAAAATTATATATAAAAACTTAAATTATTATAGTATATTTAAAATATAAATTAGCTAATTACAAATATTTATCAACTAGGTTTCTAAAATCTTTGTCAATTAAAATTTTAAGAAATACTGCGGACAATAAGCCTATAAATAACGCAGAAAATGCCATTTTTAAAAATAGAGATAGTACTAATAAAGATGCTAGTATAAGTAAAGTTATGTTGATAATTGTATTCATGAAAAGATTTTATCTTTTTATTTAAATAAAATCAAATTATTTTATATGATTTGTAAAAATAATATGTAAAAAGTAAAATAAATATGAATTAGTGTGAATCTTTAAATGGAGGAGGCACTCGGAGTCGAACCGAGGATCAAGGATTTGCAATCCAATGCATTAGCCACTTTGCTATGCCTCCATTTGTTTAGGTCGAAATTATATCTTCTATACCCTTAATCTTTTGTTAAATTAAGAGCAGTTTTCGAAAATATCATCTATAAGTTCTCTTGATGGTTTTTTATTTGATTCTTTTTTACCTAATAAAATATCTCTTATCTCTACAAGTTCATCCTCTTCAAAATATTCTATATAATTTGGGTTAAAATCTATTTTTTTATTATCATTTGTATTTATTAGTTCTAATATTTGATCAATTAGCTCTTTTTTTGTGTTTTTATTCATTATTTAAAAGCTGCTTTTTTAATATATCTTCTATATAAAGTTTCATTTTTGTTTCTCCAAAATCTTTATCTTTTGAGATACAGCATTTACAAGCAGTTCCTGCATCAGTTATATTTTGAATATCCTCTATGGTTTTAGCACCCATATTATCAATAGCATGTAGTATTTCACCTAAAGTAACTTTTTTACATTCACATACAATATAATCATATTTAAACTTTGCCAATATTATATCCCTCTTTGTTTTTTTATCACTTCATAAGCTTCATTTATCTCTTGAAGTTTGATTGTAGCTTGTTTTATTGTTGCTTCATCTGCACCTTTTCCTGTTACAATATCTGGATGGTTTTGTTTTACTAGTTTTCTATATTGTTTTTTTAACTCTTTATCATCTATATCTTCAGATACTTCTAGTATTTCGTATGCTTTTTTGATATTTAAAGTTTCATTATTTTTTCTACTTTCATGATATTGCATAAATTCATTTATCATCACATCTAAATCATGTCTTTTTATCTTTATAGCATCGCTAATATCTTCTATAATCATACGCTCAGTATTAGAAAAATCACCATCTATAAAAGCTAAGTTTAGTAGATATTGCATAACTTTGACTCTTTTTTCGTAAGAGTTTTTTGTAAGTTTATAATACTTATTACAGATCTCTATAGTGTTTTCAAAAGTTTCTTTCTCTTTTGCATATATTGATTTTAATTGTTCTCTTATATTTTCATGGTCATTAAAAACCATAGATATATCAGTAAAAGTATGTTTTAAAAGCTCAGCTTCTAACTCACACACTTGACCATCCGCTTTTGCTACTTTTGCCATAAGGGCTATTAATAAACCAGCTTCATGATCTTCAAGCTTACCTTGTAAATCTTGTTTTGAATCTATTTTAATATGATTGAACTCTTGAGAATTGTAATCTTTATTTAAAAAAATAAAAATAGCAACTACAGCTATAAATATGATTATTTCCATTTTGTATTCCTTGCTTGGAAAATTTGACCTAGATTTTAGCAAAAATTTGGTAAAATCATCGACTATATAAGATATATTATTTATATAAAAGATATTTACTATTGGAGAAATAGATGTTTGGAATGGGATTTATGGAGATTATGTTAATCTTGATTGTTGCAGTTATAGCTTTAGGACCAGAAAAGCTACCAACAGCAGCAGTTGATATAGCAAAGTTTTTAAAAAAAATGAGATCAAGTGTAGATGATGCAAAATCAACTATTGATAGTGAAATAAGAAAAACTGGATTAACGGAGCAAGCAAGAGACTTTAAAGATAACATAGGAATAGATAGATTATCTAGTTTAAATTTAGACAATTTAATTGATGAGGATGATGATTTTGATGTTAAACCTAAAAAAGAATCTAAAGTAACAATAAAAGATACAACTAAAGTATCTACGAAAGAAGTTTAATGTTTGAAGATTTAAAACCTCATATAGCAGATCTTAGAAAAAGACTGATGATATCATCTGCATTTTTTGTTATTGCATTTTTTGCATGTTTTTTTGTATATGATACTATATTAAACTGGATGATGGTACCTATTGAAGCTGTATTACCACCTGGCAGTAAAATGGTTGCAATTGAAGTACAAGAGACATTCTTTACTGCTTTAAAAGTTGCTTTCTTTTCTGCATTTTTAGTCTCTTTACCAGTTATATTTTGGCAATTTTGGTTATTTATGGCACCAGGGTTATATGATAATGAGAAAAAATTAGTAATACCATTTGTATTATCTGCAACATTAATGTTTTTAGTAGGTGCTTCTTTTGCATACTATGTTGTTGTACCTTATGGATTTGAATTTTTAGTTACATTTGGTTCTCAAGTAGTTGCAGTTATGCCTAGTATTGGTAAGTATGTAACATTTTTTACTAAACTTATGTTTGGTTTTGGTATAGCTTTTGAGATGCCAGTTATTACATTCTTCTTGGCAAAAATCGGTGTTGTAAATGATGAGATGTTAAAAAGTTTTTTTAAATATGCAATTGTACTTATATTTGTACTTTCTGCACTATTAACGCCACCTGATATTATTACACAGTTTTTAATGGCTGGGCCACTTATTATTCTTTATGGAGTATCTATTTATATTGCAAAGATTTTTAACCCTGCATCAAAAATAGAAGATGAAGAAGAGGATGACTAAAATAAATCTAGATCCTTTAAAAACATCTAGCTATGATTATACTTTACCAAAAGAACTCATAGCTACTTATCCAGTAACTCCAGCTAGTGATGCTAAGCTTTTAGTATACAATAGAGCTACAAAAGAGATTATACACACTACTTATAATAATCTATTAGATTATATTCCTCAAGATACAAATATTTTTTTCAATGATACAAAAGTTATTAAAGCTAGAATTTTTGGACACAAAAAAGAAACTGGTGGAAAAATAGAACTTCTATTTAATAAACCATATTTAAATGATACCTTTTTAGTTTATATGAGAGGTAGAGTAAAAGTTGATACTATTATTTCATTTAAAAATAATCTAAATGCTAAAGTAATTGAACTTTTAGAAGAGGGTAGTAGGGTTGTTGAGTTTTATCAAGATGGTAACAAATTAAACTTCTTAGAGTTAGTAGATGTTTTAAATACTATTGGACATCTTCCTCTTCCTCCATACTTACATAGAGAAGATGAAAAAAGTGATGAATCAACATATCAAACACTTTTTGCTAAAAACTATGGAGCAGTAGCAGCTCCAACTGCATCTTTGCATTTTACACCTGAACTATTAGAAGAATTAAAAAATAGATTTAATACATACTATCTAACACTTCATGTAGGTGCAGGTACATTTAAACCTGTAGAATCAGAAAATATATTAGATCATCCTATGCATAGTGAGTATTATGAGATAAAAGATGATACTGTAGATGCTATAAAAAATTTAGATAAAAAAGTTTTGGCTGTTGGTACAACAGTTACAAGAACACTAGAGTATTATAATGATACTAATAAAACTAGTGGTGAAGCAAATTTATTTCTAAATCCAAGTAATCCACCAAAAATTGTAGATTATTTACTTACAAATTTTCACCTTCCAAAGTCTACATTGATTATGCTTGTTGCATCTTTTATTGGACTTGAAGAAACTTTAAGAATTTATGATATTGCTATTAAAAATAGATATAGATTTTTTTCTTATGGAGATGGGATGTTAATAATATAAGTGATAAATTATATAAGAGATTATTTTAAATAATCTCTTATATATTCATATCCTGAGTAAAGTGTAAGTGCAGTAGCAAACCATAAAAGTTCTGCTCCATATGGCCAGTTCATTATTAGAAATCCTATTGCAAACATTTGAGCAACAGTTTTTACTTTTCCTGCCATAGAAGATGCAACACTTTTACCTTGCTCTATTGCTACAACTCTAAGTCCAGTTATAAAAAACTCTCTACTTAATATCAAAAATACTGCAAATGCACTTGCTCTATCTAAAGCTATAAGACCAATAAATCCAGCAAGTACAAGCATTTTATCTGCAAGGGGATCTAAAATAGATCCTAAAGTTGTCATTTGATCCCAAGATCTCGCAATAAAGCCATCAAAAAAATCAGTTACAGAAGCAATTACAAAAATAAGTCCTGCAAAATAATCAAACCATGATGGATGCCACCCTTGAAAAATAGGGTTATCTTGATCTATCATAAACCAAAGCATAAGTGGAGCTAATGCTATTCTAAAAGCTGCTAATATGTTTGGTAGGTTTAGATTTTTCTCTTTTTGTATATCTTTTGCCATTATTTTTTAAATGTTGTTCCACCATCAACGATAAGTGTAGTACCAGTTATCCAAGATGCTTCATCACTACATAAAAAATAACAAGCACTTGCTAAATCTTCTGGTTGACCCATTCTATTTAAAGGAGAAAGTTCAGCAGTTTTAGCTGCAACTTCTTCATAGTTTGTAAATGCTCTTAATGCATCTGTTTCAATAGGTCCACCAGAAACTGCATTTACTCTAATACCCATTTCACCAAGTTCAGTAGCAGCATATCTTACCATAGCTTCAACTGCTGCTTTATTTGTACCATGACCAGCATAGTTTTCAATATATACTAGATTTCCAGTAGAACTTAAACTAACTATTGCTCCACCATTTGTCATTCTTTTTGCTGCTTGTTGTGAACATGTAACAAATGCATCAACAGTAGCAGTATAAATGTTATTTAAACCTTTTGGTTTTAGTTTCATAAATTTATTATATCCACCAATAACAGCTCTACCATATATCATTGCATTAGATATAAAATAATCGATTCTATCAAAATCTTCATCTATTAATTTAAATAGATCTTTGGCTGATTCTGGTTCTAGGATATTAAATGGATAACATCTAGCTCTAATATTGTATGTTTTTTCTAGATCTTCACAAATCTCTTTTGCAATAGTATCATTTGAATTGTATGTAAATGCAATATCAATTCCCTCTTTAGCAAATCTATAAGCAGTTGCTTTTCCTATACCTTTTGTTGCACCTGTTATTACTAATACTTTATTACTCATTATTTGATCCCTATAATATAATATACTTCTTTATTTGGGATAGTTTCTAAAGATACTTTATACTTATCACTCCACTTTTTAACTATCTCATGGAACTCTTCAAGTAGTGCATCATTATCTAAGTTATCTGATTTTATTTTAAACATATCTCTGTTGTTTGAAAGTGCAACATAAGCATTTACATGTTTTAAACTATCATTTAAGCTTATTAAATGTTTTGCAAATTTATCAAAACCTAAAGTGTTATCCATAGCTTTTTGAGCTTGTTTTCTAGATGAGTCGTTTATAGTGTATTTTAGCTGAGCTAAAATTGTATCTGTATTTATATCTAAGTTCATATTTATTCCTAAAAAATTTTCCTAATTTTATCAAATTAATACTAAAAAATGGTATAATCCGAACAATATTTAAGGAATTTGTATGACTATTATTGAATTATTTCAAAAACTATTAAGATTTAAATCGATTACACCAAATGATGCTGGTGCTTTTGATTTTATAGATGAGTATTTAGGTGATACTTGGGAGTGTATAGCACTAGATATAGAAGATGTAAAAAATAGATTTTACTATAAGAAATTTACTGACACAAATGAACATTTATGTTTTGCAGGACACGTAGATGTAGTACCAGCTGGAGATGGTTGGGATGTTGATCCATTTGAAGCAAATATTATTGATGGTGTTATAACAGCACGTGGTACTCAAGATATGAAAAGTGGAGTTGCTGCTTTTTTATATGCTTGTAAACACGCAAAAGAGTTTGATGGAACACTATCTATACTTTTAACTTCAGATGAAGAGGGTGAGGCAATAAACGGAACAGTAAAAGTTCTTGAATACCTAAAAGAGATAAACTTCTTACCAACATCAGCAATTGTTGCAGAACCAACTTGTGAAGAGGTATTTGGTGATGCTATAAAAGTAGGCAGAAGAGGAAGTATAAATGGTTATTTAGAACTTCAAGGCAAACAAGGTCATGCTGCATATCCAGAAAAAACTATAAATCCAATACACCAAATAAGTGAAGTTTTAAATAATATTGCTGGACATAATTTAGATAATGGAGATGAATACTTTTCTCCTAGTCAATTAATTATTACAGATATAAGATCTGGTATGCAAGTTACTAATGTAACACCAAATAAACTTAATATGATGTTCAATGTAAGAAACTCAACTAAAACTACACAAAAAGAGATAAAAGAATATATCGATAAATATTTTTCAAAGTTTGATTATAAATTAAAATTAACACAAGGTTCTTATCCATTTATGACTGATGCAAATACAAAAGTTGTTCAAAAAATGAGAGCAAGTATTAAAGAAGTTTTAAATATACAAACAAAAAATTCAACAGCTGGTGGTACTAGTGATGCTAGGTTTTTTGGTCAGTATAAAATAGATACTATAGAGTTTGGTGTTATAAATGATACTATACACAGTGTAGGTGAGAGAACTACAGTTAAAGAAGTAGAAAACTTGACACAGGTATTTGAAAATATTATAAGAAATTATTAAGTAACTTTGACAAATGTAATTTTTTTTGCTAAAATGTAAAAAAAATAAAGTGAAGGTTATGTTAGATTTAATAATTTCAAAAGATGAATTGGTTCAAATGTTCATAGATGAAACGATTAAAGATACTAATGAAGGCTGGCTATATAAAGATACTGAGTATATAAATATAGCAGCAATTCACGAAAAAGACCCAAAATATATATATGATATTGCTAATGCCCAGTTTTATAAACTAACTAGCATTGATAGTAAAATAATATAAAAGTAGAAGAGGAATATAAATGTCACATTGTCCATTTTGTAAAAAGAAAATTGCTATGAGTAAAGCTTTTTGTTCAAGAGGTTGTAAAGATAATTACTTTCAATTAATAGCTATACAAATACCAAAATTATTTTTAAAAAGAATTTATCAATTTTGTACTCCAGAAGAGAGAGAAAAAGAGGTTGAAGAGTTTGCAGCAAGACACAAATGGAGATTAGATCTACTTAAAAATAAGTTAGAAGAAGAAGCTATTGCAGCTGGATTTATAAAAGATCCAAATAAAGAAAGCTAAGTAATTACTATTTAGCTTTACTTTTTAATAAGTAAACATAAACTACACTTGCTAATATTATAAAACTACTAGATATTAGTATCCCCATTGTAAGCCAAGAAGTACCAAGTAAAAATCCTAACTGAATATCAGGTTGTCTATAATTTTCTGCAATTATTCTAGCGATTGAATATAAAATCACATAGATCAATGCCATTTGACCATCAAAAGCTTTTTTCTTTCTAATTGTAAATAAGATTATACCTACAACTAAACCCTCTAAAATAGCTTCATATAAAGCAGATGGATGTCTTAAAGCTCCTTGTGCATAAATTGCCCAAGGTACATCAGTGATTCTTCCTATAAGTTCTTGATTTAAAAAGTTTGCAACTCTTCCAAAAATATAAGCAAATGGAACAGATAGTGCTGCAATATCAGCTAAGAACCAAAATTTTATTTTATATTTTCTTGCAAATAATATAGTAGATAGTATAAAGCCTATAATTGCTCCATGGTAACTCATACCAGCAATCCCTACAAATTGTCCATCTTGAAATGGATTAAATATATTCCAAGGGTGAGTTAAATAGTAAGATGTATTTGAATCATAAAATAGTATATATCCTATTCTAGCACCTAAAATTACACCAATTTCAGCCCACCATATATAAGAGTCCAAAGTATCTTTTGATATATCTAGATTATCTTTTTTGATTATATATTGTGCAGTATAAATTGCAAGAAGAAGAGCAATAGCATACATAATTCCATACCAATGAACCCCAACTGATCCTATAGAAAAAGCTATTGGTTCAAAGTTTGAATATATATGTTGCCAAGATTCTTGCATAGATTAATTTTCCTCTAATGCATCAGCAATTAGTTCAATAGGATTTTTAAATACAACATCTTCTACTTTTGCATTATGTAAAGAGTTTGTAATTTGCATTCTACAAGCACTACATTCAGCACTTACAATAGAAGCTTTTGTCTCTTTTATCATAGCAGCTTTTGGAAGACCTGCTTTTTTAGAGTATTCATATTTGTTACTTTGCATAGTAACTCCACCAAATCCACAACATCTATTAGAATCACTCATCTCTTTTATTTCGTAATTCTTACTCAATAATGCTCTAGGTTCTTTATGAACACCTTGCATTTTTTTAGCATGACAAGGATCATGGTAAGTTACTACATCACTAAATGATTTATTTGATTTTGCTAATAACTCTTCTAGATTTGTATTATTTTCTAACCATTTTGTAGCCATATGTACTTTTGGAGCTATTTTTAAAGCTCTTTGTTTCCAATCTTCTTGATCGTGTAAATAGTGAGCCCAATCTATATTAATCATAGCACTACAAGTAGCCTCAGGGATTATTATAGCATCAACTTCATCAATAAACTTTTCAAAGTATTTTATATTTTTCTTTACAAGGTAATCAACAGTATCAAAATCACCTGTAAAATATGCAGGTGCAGAACAACAAAGTTGTTTTTTAGGGATCATAACTTCAAGACCTAATTTATCTAAAATTTTAAGTAATGCTTCACCAGTATTTGTATATGAATAATTTCCCATACATCCAATAAAGATAGCTACTTTTTTCTTTGGTAGTTTATAATTTGATTCTATAAGGTTTTTTGCATTTGATGTTGAGATATACTCTTTGTGCTTGTTTAAAAAGCTTATTCTATCTGCGTATGGTAAACTTCTATCGTGTATCATTTGTATTGGAAGATTTATTCTAAGTGTTGCACTTTGTTTTTTCTCATTAATTTTGATACCACAAGTTTGAAATACCCATCCCATTTTAGCCATAAAGTCCATAATCTTTCTATGTCTAAGAAGAAAGAAAAATGCTCTTTTATACCAAGCAATTCCAAATTTTTTTCTTATATCATTTCGTACTTGTTCTATTATCATATCTGTTGGTAGGTCATTTGGACAAGCTTCTACACAGTTTGTACATAAGAAACATGATTCAAAGATATCTTTTGCAGTTGTGTCTAGTTCTAGTTCACCTCTATCATAAGCACCTAGAAGATCTATAAATCCTCTAGGTGATGTTGTTTCATCTTGATTTATATTAAAAATTGTACAAACTGGTTTACATTTACCACATTTGATACAGTCATCACTAATAGAAGTATAGTCAAACTTTATATCTTGCATTTAATTACCTTATGTTATATAGTACGCGATTATATCTAAAATATTGTTTTAATTTTATAAATCAATATATTAGATAGTTTTACTAAATCTTCTTTTATCTTCTGGTATTTTATTTAAATATGCATCAAAAGGCATACATATATTTCTAATAAGCATAGCACCTGTTTGATTTACTTCTATTTTTGATTCACCAACTTCTAATAGTTCAGCTTCTTGAAATTCAACTAGTGCGGCTAATGCATCACTAAAGTATTCTTTGAAATTGATATTAAATTTCTCTTCAACTTTTTTCATATCAAGTGCAAAGTTTGCCATAAGCTCCATAATTACATATTGTCTTAATATATCATCATCATTTAGCTTATACCCCTTAAATACTGGTAGTTCACCATTATCTATAGCTTTTTCATAAGTTGCTAAATCTTTAAAGTTTTGTGCATAATAATCAACACCATCACCAATTGAAGTAACACCAATACCAACTAAATCAGCTCCACCTTTAGTTGTATAACCTTGGAAGTTTCTATGTAATTCACCTTTTTTAATCGCTTGAAATAGTTCATCATCAGGTTTTGCAAAGTGATCCATACCAACCATATTATAACCGTTGTTTGTAAAGAACTCTATAGTGTCTTGTAAAATCTCTAATTTAGTAGATGCACTTGCAAATGTAGTTTCATCAAATTTTCTTTGAGTTTTTACCATCCAAGGAACATGAGCGTAGTTAAATACAGCTAATCTATCAGGGTTTAGAGTTATTATTTGTTCTATTGTATTTTTAAAACTAGCTCTTGTTTGAAGTGGAAGACCATATATTAAATCTATATTTATAGAGTTTATTCCAGCAGCTCTTGCTATATCAACAACAGCTTTAGTTTCTTCAAATGGCTGAATTCTGTGAATAGTTTTTTGTACCTCATCTTGTAGATCTTGAACACCAAAACTTAATCTATTAGTTCCATGTTTTTTAAGTACATCCATATGTTCTTTAGTAAAAAACCGTGGATCTACTTCACAAGATATCTCAGCATCATCACTAAAATTTGGGAAAGTTTCTTTTATGGCATTTAAAACCTCATCCATTTGATCGGCATTTAAAAATGTAGGAGTACCTCCACCAAAATGCATTTGTGTTACAAGTCTAGAAGTATTTAGATGTTTAGCTAATATTTTAAGCTCTTTTTTTAAGTACTCTACATATCTTACTTTTTTATCCTCTTTACTTGTAAAAATAACATTACAACCACAAAAATAACAAGCACTTCTACAAAATGGAATGTGAATATATAAAGATATTGGTCTATTGTCACTTTGATTCTTAAATTTTTGTGATAGATCCTCTTTTGTAAAACTTTCACTAAATTCTGGTGCTGTTGGATATGAAGTATATCTAGGTCCTGGTTTGCTGTATTTTTCAAACTTTTTGAAGTCGATCATCTAAAATCCTAATTATTTAATATATTGCTATTTTACCCTTATTTTATTAAATTTGTGTAAAGATACGATATGAAAAGAAAATTAACAGATAAACTTAGCTTATTTTATACAAATAACTATCCTTTTGTAAATAGTAGATTATCAAATAAAGTATATGAAATTACACTTGGAATTGGTGGAAATATAGGAGATATAAAAAATAGATTTAATAAACTATTTTTATACCTAAAATCAAACACTAAAATAGATATAGTAAAAACAAGTCCAATTTTACAAAATCCACCTTTTGGTTATTTGGATCAAGATGATTTCTTAAATGCAATAATAGTTATAAAAACAAATAAAACTCCATCAGAAGTTTTAAGATTATGTTGGATCTATGAAAATAGATTAGGTAGAAAAAGGAGTTTTAAAGATGCGCCAAGAACTTTAGATATTGATATTATATTTATAAAAAAACAAAATAAATATTTAAATCTAAATACAAAAGATTTAATAGTTCCACATATAGGATATAAACAAAGAGCTAGTGTACTTATACCACTTGAGTGTATAAAAGCAAAAGGTAAGTTATGAGATATCCTATTGATTTTGAATCAACTTTTTCTAAAACATATCTTTTTTGGTTGAGTAGATTTATAAGATATAAAATAACATCTTTATCAAATAGACAAGTAACAAATCAAGATAGACTAGGGCAGATTATACAAGAGCTTATAAAAGGTTTTGATGATATAAAAAAACTAAAACTACTTATAAAAGAGCTTAGAAACTTAGGTATGAGTGGAATACATGTTTATTATTTACCTTTAGAAAAGCTATATAACTATCTAATAAATTATGGTGCATCATCTATGAAAGAGATAGATGAAGAGTTATTGAGTGATTTTTTAGCTTCAAATACTGCAACACTTTCAGATGCAAGTAAAAAAAATCATAGAATAGCTCTTATTGGTTTTTTTTCTTATATAGATAAACAAAATGAGCAAGAAAATGGTAACTCTTATAGATATGGAATTGAGCTTAAAAACTGGGGTGGATTAGCTGGTAAAAGTGGAGATAAACTACCATCTTTTTTAAATAAACAAGAAGTAAGTAAGTTTATAGAAGCTATAGATAAATACCCATATAAAAAACCAATAATAGGTGCTAGAAATAGACTTATAATAAAAACTATACTTTATACTGGTATAAGAGTAGGTGAAGCTATAAATATAAATATAAAAGATTTTATAAAAGATGGTGATGCTTATATTATACAAGTTCGAGGAAAAGGTAATAAACCAAGAGTTGTAATGATAAAAGAGAAAATAATAAAAGATGATCTTAAAATTTGGCTTGAAAATAGAATATGTGATGATAACTTACTTTTTTGTAATCAAAAGAAAAAAAGGTTAACACAAGCATATATAGGAAGATTAGTAGAACAAATAATGTTAAGTGTAGGACTAAGGAAAGAGAAAAACTCTGCACATATGTTAAGACATACTTTTGCTACTCTTTTATATCAAAATAGCAAAGATTTGATATTAGTGCAAGAAGCTCTAGGACATGCAGATATAAATACTAGTAGAATATATACTCATTTTGATAAAAGTCAATTAAGTAAGACTACTGATATATTTTAAATATTAGAAGTGTTAGATTGATTATTTTTTAAATATATTATATGTCTAAATCTCTAGTAATAATTCTACCAAGCTCAATCATCTCATAAGCTTTATTAAACTCATAAAAATCGCAGGCATCTTGTTGTCTATTTTATCATATTAGTTTTAATTCAAAATAACTTAAAAATGAAGCTACTTAAGGTAATGAAACTTTAGACTATCTGGAGTATAACTTTAACAGCTTAGCAAAATAGTATGTAAACTTCTCATAGCTTATAACTTTTAAGCTTATTAAGTGGAATGAGAAATGATGGTTCTCCATTAGCGTATCCTGAAATCTCAGATAAACCAAACCACACAATAACACCTTTTGACATTTGAATCATCTTGCCACTATTTCTATCAAGATTGAGATAATTACTTTGATAATCTCCATGTAATCCACCAGTATAGTCAAAATTTTCTGTTTTGCTAACGACAATATTTTTACTAAGCAATGAAATACTTTCATCATCTTTATCAAATATACTATGTGAATCCCTTGAACAAGCTTTAGCATTTTTAGAAATGCTGACTTCTGTTCTACTAAATTCAGGCTCTTTTTTACAAAGCTTTTGTATATATGACATATATCCTCTTACTCAAAAGAGAAGGAGTTTTGTTTAAGTTTTATATATTTCCCATCTGTTTTTACTTAGTGGTTATTTTTGTAATGTGTTAGTAAAGTATCATAATAGGCTCGTTTCTCTTTGG
>CAYZWZ010000033.1:0-17534 GCA_964482285.1 uncultured Helicobacter sp.
CTGCTTTCTTTTGAGCTTCTTGTTTTGCTCTTAGAACTTCATATTTTACTCTTTCTGATTCTTGATTAGCAACTTGTACTTTTTCAATTTGATCTTTAATCTTTTGTGGTAAAACAATCTCTCTTAATTGAACTGATTCAATTGATACAGGTTTATTAGCAAGTTTTTCAATATTATCTCTAATACCATTTTCAATTAAAGTTGCAATCTCTGTTCTTTTTGTAGGTAAATCTTCAGCTTTATATCCACCAACAACATTTCTTACAATATCTCTTACTACTGGATTTACGATCTTATCTTCCCAAGAAAGTCCCCAAGTAGCTATTGTAGCTGGTGCTGCATCTGGTCTTAATTTATACTGTACTGTAAGTTCAATACTTACTGGTAACCCTCTTGCATCAAGAATATTAATAGCTGGATTAATTTTAATACCACTATCAAAACCTGTCATACCCTCTACACTTTTATAGTTAATAAGTCTAACTTTTGTATCAACTACAATAATATTTTGAATAGTTGGAATATATAAATGAAAACCAGGTTTTAATGGATCTTTTTCATATTTACCTGTAGTTACTTTAATACCTACTTCACCTGAATTAATAACTTTATATGGTTTTACTACAAATAGTATTACGGCAATTGCTATTGCTATATATATTAAAGCTGTATTTTTTCCAAAGTTTTTAAAAAGTTCTGGTGGCTCAAATGGTGGTTGGTAGTTTCCACCACCTCCATTACCTCCACCTGAATTGTTAGAACCTTTGTTCGAATTGTTTTGTTGTCTATTTTTAAAATAGTCGTTATCTATTGGCATTATTTATGTCCTTTTTTATTTTATACTGTAATAGTATTTTAATTTACTGTTATTTTCTTAAAATATATATTTTAGTTTATATATGTCAAGTGTTTAATATATTTTGGATTTTTTCCAGCTACTACATCAAAATATGCATCTTGGATCTTTTTAGTGATTTCACCTCTTGCTCCACAACCTATTTTTCTAGCATCAACATCTTTTACAGGTGTGATTTCTGCTGCAGTTCCTGTTAGAAAACACTCATCACAAATATATATCTCTTCTCTTGTAATTCTTCTTCTTACTACTTCAATACCCATATCTTTTGCTAAATCAATAACTGTACTTTGTGTAATAGATTTTAAAGAGTTATCATTTGGTGGAGTGATTAAAACACCATTTTCAACCATAAAGAAACAAGCTCCACTAGCTTCTGCTATATAACCTTGGTCATCTCTTAATAATGCTTCATCATATCCAGCTTCAACAGCTTCAAATTTTGCCATTTGAGAGTTTAAGTAGTTTGCAACTGCTTTTGCTTTTCCCATACCTGAAGTATTTCCACCTCTTGTCATAGAAGATATTTTAAGTCTGATACCATTTTTAAGTCCATCTTCACCTAAATATGCTCCCCATTCCCAAGCAGAGATAGAAACATTTACTGGACAATCTTTATGATATAGTCCCATAACTCCGTAACCTAAATATACTAAAGGTCTAATATATGCACCTTCAAATAGTTCATTTTCTTGAAGTAATTTAACTTGTGCATCACAAAGCTCTTCAACACTAAATGGTACATCCATAAGTGTCATTTTAGAAGAATCTAAAAGTCTTTGTGTGTGTTCTTGTAGTTTGAAAATAGCACATCTACCATCTTCAGTTTTATATGCTTTTGTACCTTCGATTGCACCATTACCATAATGTAAAGTGTGAGTTAATACATGTACTTTTGCATCATCCCAAGGAGTAAGTTCTCCATCCATCCAGATATATTTTGCTTTAGTCATTTTTATTCCTATATATAATTATAATTTAACATTATTTTATCTAAAAAATTATTAATAGCTTATTAGTGTATTCATAGTAATGTTTATAAATAATATTACAAAATGACATATTTTTTAACTTAATAAATTTTATTTGTTAAAATACTATTATAAAAGTAAAAAGGATAAAATATGTCTAATAAAAAAGTTCAAACAAATATTATGTCAAACCTAAAATGTGCTACAATTGATGGAATTGATGCAATAGAAGTAAATATTGAATCTACTTTTACAAAAGGTCTTCCTAGTTTTTCTATTGTTGGACTTGCGTCTACATCTATTCAAGAAAGTCGTGAAAGGATAAAATCATCATTACTTACAAATGATTTTAAATTTCCACCAAAAAGGATAACTATAAATTTAAGTCCTAGTGAAGTTGCAAAAAAAGGTTCACATTTAGATTGTGCCATTGCATTATTAGTTGCCCTAAATGAAAAAAATATTAATTTTGATGATTTTTTTGTTTTTGGTGAGCTTGGACTTGATGGAAGTTTAAAAGATACAAAATCTATATTTATACTTATTTTATCTTTAGCTAAACAAGGAAAAATAAAAAATGTACTAATACCAAAAGAATCGATAGAAAAAATAAGTAAAATACCAAATATAAATATCTATGCTGTTGATAATCTACAAGATGCCATACTATTTTTCAACTCAAAACAAAAAGAGCAATATAAAATACAAAATCAAGATTTTTCTTATAATTTTTTAGAGATTAATAATAAAAAGTATTATTTTACAAAAGAATACTCTTATGATTTTGCTGATGTAAAAGGTCAGAGTTTAGCAATAAAAGCAGCCCTAATTAGTGCTGCAGGAAATCATAATATATTATTTCAAGGAAGTCCTGGGTGTGGTAAATCTATGATTATAAAAAGATTGCAATATATTATGCCTCCTATGGATTTATCTTCTATACTTGAAAAAGCAAAATTAGATTCACTACAACTAAAAGAACCAAACTTTAAACCAAAAAGGGCGTTTATATCACCACACCATAGCTCAACAAAAGCATCAATAATTGGTGGTACTTCTATTGGAGAGATTGCACTTTGTCATAATGGAATTTTATTTTTTGATGAATTACCACATTTTTCAAAAATTGTTTTAGAATCTTTAAGAGAACCACTTGAAGATAATAGTATTTTAATATCAAGGGTAAATTCTAAAATAAAATATCCTACTAAATTTTTATTTGCGAGTGCTATGAATCCATGTCCATGTGGAAATTTATTAAGTTCTACTAAAGATTGTAGATGTAATGAATTAGATATTCAAAGATATAAAAACAAACTTTCAGAACCATTTTTAGATAGAATTGATCTAATTGTAACAATGAATGAATATAATAAAAATGATACCACTATCAATAGCTCAGAAGAGTTACATAGTATCGTATTAGATGCATTTACTATGCAAATAAAAAGGGGTCAAAAAGAGTTAAATGGGAAATTAAATGAAGAAGATATTTTAAAATATTGTGTATTAGATAATGAATCAACTACTTTACTAGAAAATGCCATAGAAAAATTTAGTTTATCATTTAGAAGTATTAACAAAATTTTAAAAGTAAGTAGAACTATTGCAGATATAAATAAACATAAAAATATTAATAAATTGGACTTACTTGAAGCCTTATCATATAGAAAACGATAAAATACCTTTACTTTAAGTTTAATAAAAGTTTATTTATATATAATTCCACCACAAAGCAAACTGCTAATACATTCCGGATTAGCTCAGTGGTAGAGTAGATGACTGTTAATCATTTGGTCGCTGGTTCGAATCCAGCATCCGGAGCCACTTTTAATAAATCAACTTAAAATTTAATCTATAAAACTATTATCAAAATATACTACTTGGTTTTTACCCAATTCTTTTGATTTATACATTGCAATATCTGCTTTTTTCATTAATTTAATTTCACTATTAGCATCATCTGGAAATAAAGCTACACCTATACTTGTAGTAACATTTAATTTAATACCATCAATAATCCACTCTTTTCTAAAAAGTTCAATAGCTTTTTGTACTAAACTATTAAGAGAATCTTTTTTAATATTTGTTAAGACTAAAACAAATTCATCTCCACCTATTCTTGCAAAAAGATCTTCTGCCCTTATATTTGGTAAAATTCTGTTTACAACATCAATTAATAATTTATCACCTATATCGTGTCCATAAGTATCATTTACAAATTTAAAATTATCTAAATCCAAAAACAATAATGCAAATTTTGCATCTGTTCTTTTAGAGTTTGAGATTATTTTTTTTAGTTCTTCTTGAAAAGCATATCTATTTAATATATTTGTTAGTGGATCTTTTGTTGCTAACTCTTTGTATTTTTTTTCACTTAGTGCTAACTTTGTTTGTGATTTTTCTTTTAATTTTTCATATATTTCATTCATCTCTTCTGATGAAGTTTCTAAAGTATGTTCTAAAAAATTGATCTCATCATCATATTCATCATATGTAGAGCTAACTATATTTATAAATTTTAATAGATCATCTTTTGAAAGATTTTCTTTATTATCATAATAGTTTAATTTTTTTAGTTGTTTTTGTAATAATCTATTCATAACTTTCCCAAATAGCTGTTAAAGTCATAGTTTGATTATGTAAATCACATACACCTGATCTAAGTGGCGATATCTCACCATAAGAATAAAATCCAATAAGATTTGTATTTTTAGGTAAAACATCTTTTATAGCTTCTATCTCTTCATCAATTCTACTTTTTAAAACTAACTTTCTACCTACACAACTAATTGCAATACATAATAATGGTTCATCATTATAATTATCAAAATTTAAAGATTCTGCAGATTTTTCTGCTCCATTTATAAGACGGTTAAAATTTGCTTTCATTAGTGTAACTTTTGAGTTTTGAGGTATATCTCCAGCAAATGTGATTGATTGCTTACTTTCATCAATACTTAAAACAGTACGAACTTTTGTTTCATCATTGTTACTACAATTTTCTTTTAACTCTAATGGAAATAATAATCCACTAGCAGGTAGTTCTTTTGCCTTATCTCCTAAATATCTTTTATATATTTCAAGAGCTGGTTTATCATCAAGTTCATATAAAATATTATCTTTACTTTTAGTAACTGTTCTTGTTAAACCCAATGTATTCCAACCACCTTTTGATGCAGCTTCAAAATGTATATTATTACCATAAAATCCGATTGAACAAACAATAGACTCTTTTAATTGACCATTTTGTATTACCCATGTTTTTTCAAATCTATCTTTATCTCCTGCTAATCCTCCACTTACAACTACTGAAGATTTTAAAATAGATGATACACCATGTGTCAATTTTGAACCATTTGTATTAAGTCCATCAGATAAAATAAATATACCTTTTAGATCTTTTTTATATAATTTATTAGCAATTGCTATACCATCTTTATATGAAGTTTCATTGTTTATACTATCACATAATAAATGTTTTAATCTAGTTGATTTAAATTTTGTTATTGAGATAACAATAGTATCATCAAGGACTTCATTATGCAAAATCTCACCACTTGTAGAAGCACCAATTATAATAGAAGATGGAAATAGATTAATAATATTTGATAACTCTTTTTTCATAATTATTTGATCTATTGAACTGAAAATAATAATCAAACTATTTTTTGAATCTAATGTAGTATCAAAATTATTATCCCACTGATTATTTTGATATTTGTAAGTAGCTGTTTGCATATAAACTCCTTTATTAATTCGTTTATAAACTATTATATATCTAATCATATTCAATGTTACTTAAATAAAATTTATAGAAAATTGTTTATTTAATATAAGATAATATCAATTTATTTCAAAAATAATAAATTTATGCTAAACTATTGTATTAAAAACAAAATGGATTAACTGTGAAAAATTATAGACTACGACAATTTTTAGAAAATTTATTTCTAATATCTATTATATTGATTGTTATATACTTTATTATCTCATTTATCATTTCAACATTTTCAATTACAAAATTTAAGCTACCTAGTTTATCTATGCCTAAATTTGATTATAATATAACAATACCAACAATTAATACTGACTTTTTATTAGATAAATTTAAAAAAGACAATAATATAACTATAAAAAATTTGAATAAAACAAATAATAAAATTGATACAATTGATAAAAATATTACTATAACAAATGAAGATGATACTAATATATCATTTGAAATGATAGAAAATAATGAACTAAATAATACTATTGTAAAAGATATTGATACAAATATAAGTAATATTGAAAATAATATTAGTGATAAAAATATCACTATTGTAAAATTAGATTCAAATATAACTAAAGAAGTTAATCAAACTATCGTAAAAGAAAAAAAACAGATCAAAATTGATCAATTAGAGCAATATATAAATGATACTATCACTAAAGTAAATTTACGAAAAAATAAAGTTAGATTATCAAAAAAAGAATTAAACTATATAAAAATAAAATTTAGAGTAAAACCAGATGGAAAATTTCATAGGCTAATTTATATATCTGGAAACAAGGCTTTAATAGGTGAGGCAAGAATTGCAATAAAAAGGGCATTTCCTATAAAACCAAATAAAGATATAAGATCTAAATTTCCAAGATTTATAACTACAACTTTAATATATAACTAAACCAAGGAACAAACATAAATACAAATAATACAAACTTTTCTAGTTTAAATCTACAAAAAGATTTACTAGAAAACCTAAATAAATTAAACTACACATCAATGACAGCTATACAAGAGAAATCTTTACCACTAGCATTACAAAACAATGATATTATCGCAAAAGCTAAAACTGGAAGTGGAAAAACTTTAGCATTTTGTTTACCAATACTAAACAAACTTGATGTTAAAAATTTCTCAATTCAAGCTATTATTTTAGCTCCAACTAGAGAATTAGCAAACCAAATATCAGATCAGATGAAAAAATTAGCAAGATTCAAACATAATATAAAAATAACAACATTATGTGGAGGGATGCCTTATAAACCACAAGTTCATTCACTTTCACATAAAGCTCATATAGTAATAGGAACTCCAGGAAGAATCTTAAAACACCTAAGTGATGATAATTTTGAAGTTGATAATATAAATACTCTTGTACTTGATGAAGCAGATAGAATGCTTGATATGGGATTTACTGAAGATATAAATAAAATTATAGATTATCTTCCAAAAGATCGTCAAACTATGTTATTTTCTGCAACATATCCAGACAATATTGAACAACTTGCAAATAATATTACTAAAAATCCTAAAATAGTAAGTGTAGAACAAGAGGAGATAAAACCAGATATTACACAAAAATTTTATGAAGTTGATGAAGATCTAAAAGATAAAACAGTTCATAATATAATATGTGAACAACAAAAACTATCTACTATAATCTTTTGTAACACAAAAATAGCTTGTGATAATCTAAGTGATGCACTTGATAGCTATGGTGTAGATACTCTTGTACTTCATAGTGATATGGATCAAAAACAAAGAAATGAAACTCTAATTTTATTTGCTAATAAATCATTTCCAATTTTAATAGCAACAGATGTTGCTAGTCGTGGTATAGATATAAATGATGTTGATATGGTATTAAATTATGACCTACCTTTTGATTTAGAGGTATTTACTCACCGTATAGGAAGAACTGCAAGGGCAGGTAAAAGTGGATTAGCAATTTCACTTGTAGATGATGCTTCATATGGTATATTTAAAGAGTTAAATGAAGATAATGAATTTACACTTTTAAGTATTGATGATATAAAAGTAAATGAGCAATTTAAAATAATTGCTCCTTATCAAACACTATTTATAAATTCTGGTAAAAAACATAAACTAAGAGCTGGTGATATTCTAGGTGCTTTAACAGCAGGAGTAGGTTTACAAAAAAGTGATGTAGGTAAAATAGATATACTAGATCTTTGTTCATTTGTAGCTATTAATCATAAAATTGCTAAAAAAACTTGTGATCAGTTAAATAATACAAAAATCAAAAATAAATACCACAAGATTTATCTAATCTAATTTTTGGTATAATGTAACTAATAAATTAAAAGGAGAAGTACTATGCAAAAAATTGCAACTAAACAAAACTATAATATAAGTAACAATAAGCTTCTCCTGAACCTCTTAAAATAACTTACTTTTTAGTAATGTCTTCAATCAATTTTACAATAACAAATACAAATAGCAAATAAAAAAGGTGATAATATGTCGCAAATAATAACAGAAAATAAGAATATTATAATATTCGATACAACATTAAGAGATGGTGAGCAAAGTCCAGGTGCATCAATGAATACAGCTGAAAAAATACAAATAGCTCAACAATTACAAAGATTAAATGTAGATGTAATAGAAGCAGGATTTGCAGCAGCTAGTCCTGGTGATTTTGATGCAATCAAGCAAATATGTGATGCAGTTACAACATCTAGAGTTTGTTCATTAGCACGTGCTTTAGATAATGATATCAAACAAGCAGGATTAGCAGTTCAAAATGCAACAAATAATAGAATACATACTTTTATAGCAACAAGTCCAATTCACATGGAACATAAGTTAAAAATGACTCCAGATCAAGTTATCAAAAAAGCTGTTGATGCGGTTACTTATGCAAAAACATTTGTAAGTGATGTTGAGTTCTCTTTAGAAGATGCTGGAAGAAGTGATATGAGCTTTATGAAAGAGATCTGTGATGCTGTAATTGCTGCAGGGGCATCTACAATTAATTTACCAGATACTGTAGGATATAGATTACCAAATGAAATTTTTTCAATGGTAGAAGAGTTAAATAAGTTTATAAATAATAGAGCAATAATATCTTTACATAACCATAATGACTTAGGTTTAGCAGTTGCAAACTCATTAGCTGGTATTGAAGCTGGTGCTAGACAAGTTGAATGTACAATAAATGGTTTAGGTGAACGTGCGGGAAATGCTGCAATGGAAGAAGTAGTTATGGCACTTAAAACAAGAGCTGATGTATATAGAGAGTATACTACAAATATAAATACAAAAGAGATAATGAGAGCTAGTAAATTAGTAGCTACAATTACAGGAATCGAACCACAACCAAATAAAGCAATTGTTGGTAAAAATGCCTTTGCTCATGAAAGTGGAATCCACCAAGATGGTGTATTAAAAAATAGTGAAACTTATGAGATTATGAAGCCTGAAGATATTGGAATTGAAAAAAACAACTCAATAGTTTTAGGTAAACATTCAGGTCGTGCTGCATTTAGAGATAAATTATCACAATTAGGTTTTAGTAATTTAGATGATAATAAAATTAACTCTTCATTTGAGAGATTTAAAATATTATGTGATAAGAAAAAAGATATTTTAGATGATGATATTAGAATGATATTTACAGATGAAGCTTTAAAAACTAACGAAACTTATAAATTAGTATCTTTACAAATAAGTGACTGTAGCAATGGAGTTCCTAGTGCTGCTGTTTGTATTATACATAATGATGTTGAGTATGTAGATGCTGCTATTGGTGATGGAAGTATAGATGCTATATTTAAAACAATAGATAGAATAACTGGTTACAATGGTATCTTAAATGACTACAGCGTAAAAGCTGTAAGTGAAGGTAAAGATGCATTAGCTAGTGTAACTTGTAAGGTAACATTTAATGGTTCATCTTCTAGTATGATAGGTCATGGATTAAATATAGATACTATGTTAGCAAGTGCAAGAGCTTATGTGAGTGCTTTAAACTCTTACTTATCTATGCAAGAGATAAAATAGTTTGCTATTATGGCAACGCAATTTAAACAACTAAATCAAGATATAATTGATTTTATACAAAAACAAAAAATATATTTTGTTTCATCTACTACTAAAGATGGATATATAAATCTATCCCCAAAAGGGATGGATAGTCTAAGAATTATAAACAACAATAGAGTTATCTGGTTAAATTCAACAGGTAGTACAAATGAAACATCAAGTAATATCCAAAGAGATAATAGAATAACTATAATGTTTTGTTCATTTGATGAGCAAGCACTTATAGTAAAACTATTTGGAAAAGCAAAAGTTATCCATAAAAATGATAAAGAATATAATGAACTTTCAAAATTATTACCTAATATCCCTGGTGCTAGGCAGATATTTGATATTAATTTAGAACTTATTATAACTGTATGTGGAAGTGCTGTTCCATTTTTTGACTATAAAGGTGAAAGAGAAGATCTAAATCTTTATTGGAAAGAAGCTGGTGATAATGGTTTGAAAGATTATTGGAAAAGAAAAAATACAAAAAGTTTAAATGGATACGAAACTAATATTATAAAAAATATAATTAATAACAAGGCTTAAAATGACAAAAGAACAATTTTTAAATGATGTACAAAAAGTATATGACTATATAAGTGAGAAAAAAGCAAATGTAAATTTATTATATGAATACTTAGAGAAAGAACAATACGATAAGCTAAGTATAATTGAAGAGTTTGCAAAAGAGCTTAACTTAAATCTTACACCTGATTTAAGAGTAGCACTTACAGCTAGACTTGTAAGTTTAAGAGATGATAGTCTTGTACAAGTTTTAAAAAAGATGGATATAAACGAAGATGAGATACTAAACCTAATAGAAAAGGCATATATCTATGTAGCACAATATTGGACAGCTTATCATGCAGATACTATTGAATATATAGAATCAAACAATCTTTTAACTCCATTTTACCAAGCTATATTTAAAGGTGTATATAATACTGGAATTGCTATGACATCATGGCAAAGTAGCTGGACTGAACATATTATAAACGATATTAATAAATCACTTCTAAAAGAGCATGGTAGTGATGAAAAAGTTATGGCTTATTTAGAAGAAAATCATCTTTTTGATATAGGACACAATGATGAAGTAGCAGATAGAAGCTATAGTGTACTAGTTCCAAGCAAAGATGGATATGAAAATAAAGCATATATAAAAGCATTTAAAAAGGAAGTTACAAAAGTAATAGATGCCCTAGAAGAGTTTAATGATTCTTTAATAGAATTAGATGATGAAGTCTATAATGCAAAATGGGATTATATTAAATATATTCAAGCACTTATTACTGCATTTGCAGAGCAAAGAAATAACAAACTTGTACACTACTGGGCAGAGGTTGATAGAGCTTGGATGAAACTTCAAACACCTATTCAAATAGGACATCCTTTAGAATACTATGAAGATCACTATAGAAAAGCAGTTGCATTAGAATGGGATATAAGATTAGCAAATCCAAAATACCAAAAAGAGAATGTAAGAGCTAGTAAACTAGAAAATATGTTTAATACTTTATATAATAATATTGATAAAAATAAAGATAAAAAATCAATCTATGACTTTACACTTAAATCACTTAAAAAAGTTCAACTATATATTGGTCGTCCAGCACTATTTTTTGGTGCAGAATTCAATGGACTATTTTCAGCTCAAGTTGTACCAAATGATGAAATAGTTAGTAAAGAGATGGGTAAAAAAATATTTGCTTTTTCTGATGAAATTTTACAAAGTACTAGAGCTAAACCATTTTTAGCTTTAAGTAAAGAGATTTTAGGTCAAGAGTTTTTAACAAAAGATAGAGAGTTTTTATTTACACAAGATCAATCATGGCATAAAGTATATGATATTACTACTATTGGTCATGAATTTGGACATATTTTATGGTGTGATGATACAACTGAATGTGATATGAATAAAAGTGCTAACTTTAAAAATATCGAAGAGTTTAAATCTACTACAGGAGGACTTGTATCTTACTTTATGGATGAAAGTAATGATGAAAGTTATTTAGAAGAACATATAATAAGAGATACTATAAAAAGAGCAGTAGGACTTATAGGCTGGATGGAAGTAGATGAAGTGCAACCTTATTATTGTGAAGGGCTTATACATCTATCAGGATTATTTCAATCAAAAGTTCTAGTATGGCAAAATAATAAACTAACTATAAATACAAATGCTGAGCAGATTAAAGCTTTAAAACAATGGTATATCAATACTTATTCATCTTTAGCAAATCATTATTTACAAAAACAAGATGCTCTTATTTGGCTAAATAATTATGCTATAAAAGAAAATAAATACTTCTTACCAAAAGATAAAAATATAAAAGATTTTGTAAAATATTATTTTAAAAGATACCAAGAGATTGGTCAAAAATTAGATACAAGTGATTCTAAAGAAAACTACTTATAAAAAAAGGCTATAATTTGTTATAGCCCTTTTAATCTTTGAAATTATATTTTAATTACAATTGTGTTGTTTCCATCTATCTTCATGTCCTATTTTTATAGCCCAATCAGGTGCAACACATTCATCATCTTCTTCAAAATCAGCCTCCATAGCATCTAATTCATCAAAACTAAGTTCATGGGCATAAACTCTATCTTCTATTAAAGGTTGAGAATAATATATGAGTGCCAAAAATGCTATAACTATTGCTATTTGTATAGGATATATTTTTTGAACCTCCTCCTTAGGTCCTTTCATTTCACAAACTCCACCTGGACAGTGTTGTGCTTGTTTTTTTGTAATAAGTGTATAAATTTTACACCCTACACATATACCAAATACAGCTTCTGCAAATAAAAATATAATACATAGTAAACAAACAGCAACTCTTTCATATCCTGTATTGTTATAAACTATAAGACCTATCATAATAAGTCCAAGAACAAAACCAATACTCCATGCAAAATGTTTTTGAGGAGCTCCAACATACTCTGGTTTTTGATTAAAAATAAACATTCTACCAAGTATCATATACGGTGCATATTTTGGATTTATAAATACTCTTATAAAAAATTCTATGACAAAAGTAAATGAAAATAGTTCAGTTAAGAAAAAATCATTTCTAAATGCTACAAATGAAAAACCAACCATTGCAAAAAGTAAAATTATCCCTGCGCTAGCTCTTGCTTCTCTTTCATTTAAAACTCTCGTTTCATATCCATCAACTTTTTCTCCAAAATAAAAATATTTACTCATATATTTTCCTTATATATTTTTTTGTATTTTAGCATAAATTTATCAAATAGATACTAAAAATAGCATTTATTCTTAGTATCTTAACTAAGACTTATTATTATAATAATATAAGATAATCTTATTTCATTATTTATTATTAGTATAAGAAAATTTAATATTATTTTAAGTATTTTTTAATATTAATAGTATCATAATATAGGTAATTAATTTAAAGGATAAACAATGAAAAAAATATTAATTTTAAGTACAGTTACAGCAATAAGCCTTTTTGCAACAAATGGATCAAATTTAATTGGATTAGGAGCAGAAAGTAGAGCTTTAGGTGGAACAGGTATTGCAAATTATACTGGAGCAGAAAATGCTCTATCAAACCCAGCACTATTAGGAAAAACTACAAATCAAAAAGAGTTCTCATTTGGTGGAACAATATTTGATTCAAGTGTAAAAATAAAAACAACTGCAGGTAATACTGATGATCCAACAAAAGCTACATCTAAAACATCAGCTCAGGATAAATCAATGATACCTGTAGTTGCACTATCAAATAGATTAGATGATAATTTAGTATTTGGTCTTGGTATGTATGGAACAGCTGGTATGGGAACTGATTGGAGAGGTGATGATGTAAATGCTAGTGCAGGAAAAGTAGGACTATATAATATGAGAAGTTCTTTAATGCTTATGCAATTTGCACCATCTCTATCATATAGTAAAGATAATTTTGGTATTGGAGCTAGTGTTATTATGCAATATGGGCAACTAAGTATTGATTACGATACAGCACAAAGTCCAGCAGAATCAAATCCTGGTGCTCTAAAACATGTAGGAAATGGTCCAAGTCAAGATTATGGATATGGATATCAAATTGGAGGATATTTCGATGCTTCAAAAAATTTAACAATTGCAGGTGTTTATAAAAGTGCTATTGATATGGAATATAAGGATCAAATAAGTAAAGCTGCATTAGCATTTGGGTATGGTTCACATGCAGCTGCATTACCTGCAAAAAGTGATCATTTAGAACAACCAGCTGAAATTGGAATTGGAGTATCTTTTAATATAGATAATATTACATATACAGCTGATTATAAAAATATAAAATGGGGTGATGCAAAAGGATATAAAGACTTTGGATGGGAAGACCAAAAAGTACTTGCCCTTGGATTAAAATATAATGCAAATAAATATTGGTATGGATTAGGATTTAATAAAGCTAATAATCCAGTACCAAATAATACTGATCCAACTTCTGTTGCTGGTGGAGCTAATACAAATGGCCATACTATGAATCTATTTAACTATGCGATGTTCCCTGCAACTATTACAAAAGCATATACATTTGGAGCTGGATATGATATGACAAAAGATTCTTCTATTGCATTTGCATATATGTATGCACCAGAAACTAGTGATACTGTAAGTGCTACAACTGTTGGGGTTGGAGATATTACAACAAAACACTCACAAAGTGCTACAACTATAGCATATAAATTTAAATTCTAATAAGATATAGCATATAATAAATAATAATTTATTATATGCTTATTTATAAAAATTTTAAATTACTTTTTTATATAAATAAATTATCTTTAATTTTTTGGTATAATAAAATATGATAAAACAAGATAATAAAAAAGATCGATGCTTTGCTCAAAATATAGCAACTCTTACACTAGATATGGAAAAAGTTTGTAGAACGAAAGAGACATATTTTTGTGATAAAATAAACATTACACCTGTTGAATTTAAATGTTTGAGATATTTACTTGAAAACTCTTTTCCTCAAGTAAAAGAGTTAGCAAGTCATATGAATCTAACAGCTGCTAGAGTTACTAATCTTTTAAATTCATTAGAGAAAAAAGATTATATAAAAAGAACAATTTCACATATGGATAGAAGAGTTATTCAAGTGCAATTAACACCAAATGGTACAGAGTTTGCAAATAAGGTTCAGGATGAATATGTTGCATTTCATCAAGAGATAATTGAATCAATTGGGAATGAAAGTGAACTTATAAATTTACTAGAAAGTATAAGAACTTTTAAAACAACTCTTGAAACATTTTTAAAAAATAAAAAAATAGATATTTAATATAAATTAAATATCTAAATATACTTTATCACCTACTTTAATATCTCCACTATTTAAAGCATATACAAACATACCTCTATCTTTTTTAAGTAATTTTGGTAGTTTATTATCAATAGAACTTAAATGCTTACATAGTGTACACTCTTGTGCAATTTGTAATTTAATATCACCAATTTCTATTATAGAACCTAGTTTAAGATCTTTTGGATCAAAATCAAGTAAAATATTTTCACCTAATAATCCATACTCTATATCAATATTATTATTTTTGGCTAAATCATAGCTTTGTAATGAACTTAATAAAATAGACCTATTTTTATCTTTTTTATAAAATTTATCACCAATAACACCATCTTCATCACAGTATATACTAGGTAATTCTTCTTTTGGCTTTGTTTTATTATTTGATATATATAATTTAACTACATTTCCTAATAACTTCATTTTATTCCTTTAAACTAAAAAAGGCTATTGCAAATGCAATAGCCTTTTTATTTAGATAGTAAATATTATAATTCAATACCTGGGTTACCTTTAACACCTATCATATCTGGTGCATCAACTTTTAAGTTAGAGATATGTTTCATATTTCTAAGGTATGTTTCTGTAGTTTCCCAAATTGGCTCACCTGTAGATACAGAGTTAACTGTAGACCAACCAGCAACTTTATATACTTTATTTGCTTCCATTGGTTTACCATTTTTCATTCTGATATTTGTAATTCTACTTCCCATTTTAGCTCTTGGATCAATAGTATATGAAATACCTGAAGTTCTAACCATATCACCACCTGATTGTAAGAATGGATCTTCATTAAATAAGTTATCTGCAACATCTTCTAGAGCATTTTTAATTGTAGCTCCAGTCATCTCTTTAACATATGTTTCAGGGTATGTCATAGCTGTTTGTGTAGCTAAATCATCAAATGTAATTGTTTGACCTGGCATAATTGTAGTTCCCCATCTGAATCCTGGAGATAAAGATACATCTGCACCTTTAACATCACATAATGCATCACAAATAATTTGATCCCATGAACCATTAAAGTTACCTCTTCTGAATAATGTAGTATCAGTTGTAGCAATCTCTCTATTACACTCTTTTAAGAATGGTTTTCTAACCTTTGCAATATAATCTGCCATCTCTTTATCTTCAGGAATTAAATCTGGGAAGATTGGTAATAGTGTAAATTTAAAGTCATTGATTTTTCCATTTTTAACATCTAAATCAAGTACATTTAAGAATTTACCATTAGATCCAGCATTACAAATATATGTAGTACCTTTTGCATTTTTAGCAGGGTAAGCTTCAGGAACACCATCATGAGTATGTCCACCCATAATAAAGTCAATACCAGTTACAACTTCACCCATTCTTTTATCAACATCATATCCATTGTGAGATAATACGATAATAGCATCAGGTTTTTCTTCTTCTTTAATTAAATCAACTGTTTCTTGCATCTCTGCTTGTTTAATTCCAAAAGTCCAATCTGGAATATTTCTTTTTGGATTTGCAATAGTTGTATAAGGGAATGCTTGACCAATAATAGCAATTCTAGCTCCACCTATTTCTTTAATTGTATATGGTTTAAAAGCAAGTCCAGAATCTTCATCATATGATGGAGCACCTTCCATTAATGCATCTTCTTTTACATAAATATTATTTGCTAAGAATTCTGCATCTAGTAATTTAACATTATCTAAAACTTCTTGAGCTTTATATGTAAATTCCCAGTGACCAACAGCAACATCAACACCTAGTAAGTTCATAGCACCAACCATATCTTTACCTCTAGTTTGAAGTGATGTCCATGAACCTTGCCATGTATCTCCACCATCTAGTAATAAAGTATTTTCTTTACCAAATGAATCTCTTAAGTAGTTTAATGCAGTTTTAATATGTGCAAATCCACCAACTCTTCCCATCTCTTTAGCATGTTGTTCAAAGTTAACTTGAGTAAATGCATACTCTAATCTTTTGTTACCTTTAATTCCATATCTTTCTAATAATTTATGTCCTACGATATGTGGTGGCTTACCATAATTTGAAAAGAATCCTAAGTTTACACTCGGCTCTCTAAAATATACTGGTAATAACTGTGCATGACTATCTGTCATATGCATTAATCTTACATTTCCGAATTTTTTTAATTTATAATAATCTTCTGGCTTATTTGTTGTTTCTGCCAGTCTTGTATGTGAATTAGCAAACACAGGTGCAGCACCCATCATTGCCATCATATATACAAATTCTCTTCTACTCATTTTACTCATAATAATTCCTTTTATTAATTTGAATATATTATATTTAAAAATTTATTCAAATTAAATAAATATTGAAAAAAATGTTGATATTTTTGTGTATTATAAGTATATGTTTTGATAAATATAATTTGATTTTGTAATATATTTGTATATATATTATACATAGATAAGTTAAAATAATTGTTGTAATTTAAACAATTTTAAAAAATTGCTTAAATCACAACAAATACAAAAGTATTTGTTGGATTTTTAGAAAAACTAAAAATCAATTATTTGATTTTTTTGCTTCCTGTTTTACTTTTACCTTTAAGGTCA
>CAYZWZ010000034.1:0-16893 GCA_964482285.1 uncultured Helicobacter sp.
GTAATTTACTAACTTTTTTAATACTCTCTACATCAATATTTTTGCAACTTGGTGTTAACCATAGATAATTTGTCTTTGAGATCTCTTCTAATATATTTGGTATAGTTTTGATACTATTTGTAAAATTTACTATATTTATAAAACCTTTCTTTTTAAGATCTTGCTCTATTTTAAAAGAATATTGTAAAGGTGAAATATAAATTTTTGTATCCTTTGGTATTTTCTCCAAACTAATTACTGGTTTATTTTTGATAAACTTTTCGCTTGTGTAATCATCTATAAAAAAATCTACATTGTTTAAATATTTTTGGAAAATTCTCCCAAATACTCCTACTCCGTATATTGCTGTTTTATTTATTAACATAAATCCAATCCTTATGTTTTTTATTTTCTAAGATATAATCAATATTTTTAGCTAAGTATTCTTCTGATGATTCTATATTAAACATAGTTTGATCCCTAAATTGTTTAATATTATTTTTTGAATATTCATAATCATTTAAAAGTATTTTTACACTATCAATCATTTCTGAAATATTTAATACAATATGTCCAATATTTTTTCTATGTGGTAAATAAGATATATCTCCCATTTTTTTAGTAATAGTATCTTCATATGGAGAAAAAAATACAACACTTCTTAATGTTGTAAAAGAATATGTAAATGCAGTTCCAGAAATATCACTGATCATAATTTTAGAACGAGCATAATTTTTCATATATTCACTTGGATCTGAATCATATATAAACTTTGGATGATTTTTAAATTTATTTAATATTTTAGATGTAGAAATATCTTTTGTGTGAGGATGATGTCTAAAAATTATATTATAATTTTGAAAATTATCTAAAAGAGCTTGTATAATATCTAAACCATATTCTTTTTGGGAACAATATTTATCAAAAGCATCATTTACTACTGTTGGAGCATATATAATTGAATCAACATTTACTTTACTTATATAATCATTAAATTTTCGTATATTTCCATCTAATTTAAAATAACCTCCTGGAATAAAACATAAATTTTTTGTAAATTTCCATGATAGTATTTCCTTTGTAGGAAGAACTGTTTTCCCTGGAATAAACATATAATCAATCATATCTAATAATTTTGGTGCTTTTAGTTTTGAAGAATTTTGGATAGTTATTGGTTTATGTATATCACCCAACATTGGAGAATCATATATATCATGTAGTAAATATACTCTTTTTGCTTTTGAAGGTAATTCTTGGTTAAAAACAGAAAATAAAATTATATCTAAAATTTCACAATATCCTACAATATATCCTCCTACATAACAAGAATTTTCATAAGACTCAAATTTATCATTATTTTTTACACCATAAAAGAAAAAGACATTATATTTTTTAGATAAAAGATTATAAATTATAGGTGTTAATAAATTATTTCTATATGCAATACCAGGAGAATAAAAAGCTATATTTTTATTACCATTATTGTAATTTTTTAATTTTTTAGGAAAATATATATATGCAATTGCAGCAAATGGATTATATATAGTTTTACTAATATTAGATAATAGAAAATTAATTATTTGTTTTTTTGTAATATCCGTATTTATATAGTCTAAATTATCAATAAGATCACAAATACTTTTATGTAAAATATAAGATGGAAATATATTATTTGAGGTATATTTTTTATTTGTTGTATTTAAGATAATAACATTTTTATTTAAAATACTAGATACAAAGCTTGAATTTATTAATTTTACTTTAAATTTATTTTTAATTAAAAAATTATAAATTTTTTTTGAATCTAATTTATTATCTATAATATAAATATCTGTTAAAAAATTATAATTTACGGTATTTTTAAAGATACTAAGTGATAATAAAGATGTAGGTTTCTTGTAGTTATAATATCTAATTTTATTATTTGAATCTAGCTCAAATAATATAATATTTAAAAATGATATTTTATTATATTCTCTCCATAAAATATGTAAATATTTTGGATCAAATTCAATATATATATTAGTAATATTAGCAGGTAAATTATCAAGATCTATCATTTTATATTTATCAGGAGCATCTAGATATATATGACCAGTATAACCTACTTTGTTTTTCATAAATGGAATTAATTTTAGACTTGAAAGAACTACAAAATTTATATATAGATTTTTATATAAACTATTTATCTTAATATTATAATTATTTTTACTTGCAATAAAGAAATTATTTTTAATATTTTCCTTATTATAAGTTAATTCCTTATCAGTAGTTATATCTATTAACTTGCATCCCGCTTCATTTGCTATAATATGAGAAGCAGCAGTATCCCACTCTTTTGTCCCATTTAATCTTGGATAAATATCAACTTCCCCTTCAGCTAATTTACATATTTTAATAGATGAACCATACTTTTTAATATTGGTTATATTATGCTTTTTAAAAAACTCTATTGTTTCTTTAGTTGAGTGAAAATTACTATCTGTTCCTACTAAATCTTTTCTAGTTGAATGGTTATAAATTTTAGTATCATTTTTATATGCACCTTTATTTATTTCAGCATAATATACATCACCACTCATAGGAATATATACTACACCTAAAATAGGTTTATTTTTCTCAATAAGTGCAATGTTTATAGTGAATTCACCATTTTTCGCAATAAAATCTTTTGTTCCATCAAGAGGATCTACAAGCCAATATCTATCCCAATTTTTTCTTATAGAATAATCTACTGGACTCTCTTCCGTTAAAATAGGATAATCACTTATTTTTGTTAATTCATCTATTATAATTTTATTTGCAATCAAATCTGCTTTTGTTACAGGTGAATCATCTGATTTTATCTCAATATTAAAATAACCACTGTTATATATTCTCATTATTTCTAATGAAGCTAATTTTGCTATAGATATGACTTTTTGTATCAAACCAATTGCTCACTTTTTATTTCATCCATTAATCCTACTATTGTATCAAGACAATTTTTAGGATACTTTCCTACGGCTGTTTCTTCACTCATTTGAATACCATATATACCATTTTTTAGAGTATTATACATATCTATAACTTCAGGAATAGTAGGAACTGGATTATGCTCCATTGATTTTAAGAACTGTGTAGCTAAGAATACCTTTTTACCATGATAAACTGCTTTATCTATAATATATTGTTGATAAGCAGGAACTTTTTCTAATCCTATTTCAGTAGAAAGGTCTCCTCTATCTATTAATATATATTCAACTTCATCTAAAATATCAATAAGATTTTCAACTGCTGCTACAGTTTCTACTTTTGATATAATTATACTATCACTTGTGATTAAAGTTTTTGCTTCTATTACATCTGCTTGAGTTCTTACAAATGATAATCCAACATAAGCTAAGTTATATTTATTTGCTAATTCTATAAGTCCTTTATCTTTTTCAAATAAAAATGGAATATTTTCATGAATCCCTCTTACATGCATACCCTTATTGTTTAAAAGTCTTCCTGTAGAGTGTGAAGTTAATATAATATTTTGGGTTTCTTCATCTATCTTTTTAACTGTAAATTGAAATATAGAATCATTTGCCCAAACTGTATCACCTATATTTAAATGTGAATAAAATTTATTATAATTCATTTGGTCAAACTTTAATGTAAAATCTTTTCCCTCTTCAATGTCTATATATCCATCTTTAAAATCTGCTGTTCTTACTTTATTTCCAGGTAGATCCATAAGTATTTTTGCATCTGGTATTTGAGATTGTATTTTTAATATATATTGCTCTATTTCATCTACAGTTCCATGAGCTCCATTAATTCTATAAATATTTCTTTCATTATGTACATCTTTTAATGGTGTTGTATGTAATAAACTTGGTCCCACTGTTGCTATAATTTTTTTCATCTTTTCTATCCTTTTATAAATTTATTTTCTTTTAGTTTTATTATACTATCTGCAACCTCTGGTCGCATAAATAACTTACTTGGTCTTTTTCCATTAGCTAACATAGCTCTTATTTGTGTACCACTGATTTTTTGTACATATTCACTAGAATGTTTACAAGTTTTATCAGATACTATTTGCTCACATTTTTTACAATAAAAAGGTTCACTAAGCAATAATAATTCTATTCCTAAATCATTATTTGCTAATATTTTTCTTGCTAATTCTTGTGCTTCATATTTACCATAATACTCTCCGACTCCTGCATGATCACGACCTATAATGAAGTGTGTACATCCTAAATTTCTTCTAATAATAGCATGAAATATAGCTTCTCTGGGACCTGCATATCTCATAGGAGTTTTAAGGGTATCAAAATATATATTTAATCCTGTGTAGTATTCATCTATCATAGTTTGATATCCATCAACAACTGCTTCCTCACTAAAATCACCTTTTTTCTTCCAACCTACAAGTGGATTAATAAAAAGTGCATCACAAATATCTAAAGCTACTCTTTGTAAATGCTCATGTGCTTTATGAATAGGATTTCTTGTCTGAAAACCACATATAGTTTTCCAGTTTTTTTGTTCAAAATATTTTTTTGTTTCTTTTGGTTGTAAACTATTTTCTAAAATAGATTCATCAATAATTGTAATCTTCCCACCAACTCTATATTTAAATCTAGCTAGTTCTTTTTTAACACCTGGATGATTTGAATCATCTGTTCCAAATATATTTGTAACATCATGAAGAGAATCTACAATAAAACAATCTTCTATATCTAAAGAGGCAACTGTATTATCATTAAAAATTAAATTTATCTGTTTTGAATCTACAGCATTTAAGTATGTATCATGGTCTATATCTAAACTAATAGGAATAGTCCAAACTTCTCCTGAACTTAATCTAATGTTATCAACAACATTATGATAATCACTAGAATTCATAAATCCATTTAATGGATAAAATAAGCTATTACCCAAATTTATACAATCTTGCAATAACTCTTCACTTATTCTATAATTTATACTCATTATTTATTCTCCAAATAGTTTATTAATTTTTCAAAAGATATATCTTCACTTTCTTTATCCACTTCAATTATTATATTACTTTTTTTAGGCTCTTCAAAAACCATATCAATACCAACTATTGAAGTTTTATCTATATTATTTTTATATACATCTTTAATATCATTTTCTTTTGCAATTGATATGTCTTTTTTTAAATATATCTCTTGATAATTATCAAATTTATCTCTAGCAAAATCTCTTAAAAATTCAAAAGGAGAAATATTACATACTATCGGTATTATATTATTTTGCTCTAAAACATATGCTGATAGCATAATTCGTTTAATATTAGCTATTCTATCTGCTTTAGTATAGCCTAAATCATTATTATAAAAATCTCTTACAATATCACCATCCAATATAAAAGACTTTATACTATTTTTATCATAATAAGCTTTTAATTTATTACCTAAAGTACTTTTTCCTGCTCCACTTATACCAATCAACCATACTACCATATAATCCCTTTTTTATATTAAGATCTTTCTTTTTAATCTTGTTTTAGTTATATCTTGTATATGTTTTTTTACATCTTTTCCAAACTTATCTTCTAGCATATCTAAATATTTTGGATTTTCATTGTACTCATGAAAAGCATTATCTCTAAATGCTACAATCTTTTTTGCACTTACTGTTTTTGATGGTAATGGCTGAATATTGTAAGAGTGTTGAGAGTAACCTGTCCATTCTTTTGGTAACTCCCAACCTTCATTTAAAGCTATATTATAAAGTTGTGACCCTGGGTATGCCATAGCACAGTAAAAGTTTGCAAATTCACAATTTAACTCTTTTGCCATATCTAAAGTATCTTGCATAGAATCAATTGTATCATCAGGCAGTCCAAATATATAATTTCCTATAACTCTTATTCCTTCATCTTGAATTTTAGTTACAATACTTTGTATATCTTTTACTTTCATCTTTTTGGATGCACCATCTCTCACCTCTGCATTAGCGGATTCAATTCCCAATGCTAACCAATTAAAACCTGCTTTTTTCATCTTAGCTAAAGTGTTTTCATGTACTGTATCTACTCTAGCATAAGCCCATATATTTAACTCTAACTCTTTTTCTATAAGTAAATCTACTATCTTCATATAGTGTCTCTCATCTAGTACAAACATCTCATCAATTATTTTGATATTTTTTATACCATATTTTTGATTTAGTAGTTCTATCTCTTGAACAACTAATTCAGGACTTCTGTATCTGATACTATTTCCACCAAAAGGAGTATTTATACAACAAAATGTACATTTATAAGGACAACCAAGAGATGTATATATTGCACCATAAGGCTCTCTATTTTCTATATCATCAAAGCAGTGCCAATTATGGGCTCTATATTTATCCATAGGAAGTAAATCCCAAGATGCTATTGGAAGGTATTTATCCAAGTTATCTATCAGTTTTGGTTTTGGATTATTTCTGATACTATTATCTTCATAATACCAAAGCCCACTTACTTTTGATAAGTCATTATTACTCTTTAAACACTCAAGCAACTCTTTTAAAGGTATTTGCTCTTCACCCTCTATTATAAAATCAGCATTTTCTTCTATAAGTGTTCTTTTGGGAAGTGCTGATGGATGAAGCCCACCCATCACTACTTTAGTTTCAGTAGTATCTTTTACTGCTGTTACAATTTGTCCAGATATAGTCATATTTTGAGTAGATGCTGATGGCTGATTTCCATATATTATTACTGCTACTAATATAGGATTTAACTCTTTTACTTTTTTAGCTGTTTCCTCAGGAGATATATTTAAGGCATTTGCATCAAGTATAGCTACACTAAAACCTTCATTTCTAAGATATGAAGCATAAGATGCTATTTGAAAGGGTGGCTCAATAGCAGTTAAATCTTTGCCAAGATCTTGAAATACAGCTTTTCTGTCCCCAGGATTTATAAATAGTATATCTAACATTTTAAAACCTTCTTTATCTCTTTTGCTATATCTTTTACACCTATACCATTTTCTTCATGAACAAATTCTCTACTTCCTATCTCAAAAGTATATTTTTTTTCAAATCCTAAATTAACTATTTTTTTATCTTTAAAGTTAAAATTTATTTGAGCATCTAATCCACCACAACTCTTAAATGCTTCTTCTATTGTTATTATACTGCTTATATCTTTTAAAGCATTTTTTAGTTTGCTTTTATCATAACTATTTATAAAATATAAATCAATAAGCATAATATCAAATTCTTTTACTATAGCCATAGATTTTTGACTCATATACCCTGTAGAGATAATAGCTAATTTTTTACCGTTTTTTAATATTCTAAAACCATTATCAAAATCTTTTATATCTTCTTCTAAAGCTATCATAGGTTTAGCATCAAATCTTATATATTTGGGCTTTTTTAGAGCTATTGTTCTATCAACATAAGCTTGGGCAAGATTATAATCACTTGGAGAAAATACTTCCATATTTGGTAATGTACCCATAATAGATAAATCTTCTAAACAATGATGAGTAGGTCCACTCATAGCATAGCTAACTCCAGCTCCTACTCCTATAAAGTTAATATTCATAGGTCGTACATGTGAAAGAACTGATACATTTACTCTTATTTGTTCATAACATCTCATTGTTATAAATGGAGCTATTGCATAAGCGTAAACTATAAAACCTTCTAAGGCAAGACCAGTTGCTACATTTACAAGATTTTGCTCTGCAATTCCTACATTTATAAATCTATCAGGGTAATCTTCTCTTATTTTATCTAATATTGGAGCACCAAAATCAGCTGCAACAAAAAATATACTCTTATCGCTTTTCATTTTCTCGTATAAAGAAGTTAAAAAAGTATCTCTCATAGCATTAATCTGCATTTTGAATCTCCTGGATTAAATTGTCTATATCATCTGCTTTAACCGAAAGGATATGACTTAAAGAGTGTGTTTCTAAAAATGGAACACCTTTTCCTTTTATCGTATTTACTATTACTACTTTTGGTTTATTGTCTCTATCATTGATAGCTTCTTTTAATGTATTTGATACCTCTTTTACATCATGACCATTAATTACTTCATAAACTTTCCAATTAAATGCTTTAAACTTATCATTTAATGAATTTAAATTTATAATATTTTTACTAAAATCAAGCATAGAAACTTTGTTATAATCTACAATTAGAGTAAAGTTATCAAGATGGTGCTGAGGAGCAAACATAATTGCTTCCCAATTTGAACCCTCATTAAGTTCACCATCACCTGTAAGAACTACTACATTTTGTTCTTTCTGTTTAGTTTTCAAGGCAACCGCAATTCCACAACCTACACCTAAACCATGACCTAAAGAACCATTAACAGTTTCATATCCAGGAATTATTGGATCTGGAATACCCCCTAAAAATGAACCATTAGTACAAACATTATCTATCTCTTTTTTATCAAAAAAACCTACATCTGCTAAAAGTGGGTACATAGATATAGAACCATGTCCTTTAGATATAATAAATCTATCTCTATTTTTATCTCTTGGATCTTTTGGATTAAAAGTTAAAATATTTCCATAGTATAACGATACAAATATTTCAATAGGAGATAGAGAAGAAGCAACTCTTGTTTCGGGTGCTAATTTGTGAATTCTTAATGTCTCACATCTTATAAACTTTGATTTCTCATTTAATAATTTTATATTATTCATAATTTTCCTTATACCATTGATAAGTCATTTTTAAACCATCTTCAAAAGTTACATTTGGTTTCCAACCTAGACTTAAAAACTTACTACTATCAAGAAGTTTTTTCATAGTACCATCTGGTTTTGAAGTATCCCATTTTATCTTATCTTTATATCCAACTACTTTAGATATAGCATCTGCTAATTCATTTATAGAAAAATCTCTTCCTGAGCCTAGGTTATAGTGGGTATTTTCTAGCTTTTTAGCATTTTGCATTAAAAAAATTGATGCACTTGCTACATCTTCACTATATATAAACTCTCTTCTTGGATCTCCACTACCCCACAAAGTTAATTCTTTTTGATTTTCTTTTTTTGCCGTATCTATTTTTCTAATAAGTGCTGAAAATACATGAGAGTTTTCTAAATCAAAATTATCATTTGGTCCATATATAGAGTTTGGTATAACACAAATAAATTTATTTGTATTATATTGAGTATTATATGATTTACATCCTATTATACCAGCTATTTTTGCAGCAGCATATCCCATACTTGTCTCTTCTATAGCACCTGTTAGCCAGTATTCTTCTTTCATAGGTTGAGGGCAAACTTTTGGATAAGTACAAGATGAACCATAAAATATTACATTCTTTACTTCATATTTATTTGCAGCTTCAAAAATATTATCTTGAATCATTAAATTTTCATGTAAATATGAAGCTGGATTTGTTTTATTTCCAATAATACCACCAACTTTACCAGCACATAAAAATATATACTCTATCTTTTGTTCTTTAAAAAACTTTTCTACTGCACTCTTATTAGTTAATTCAAGTTCTTTATGACTTTTTGTTATTAAATTATTATACCCACTTTCTTGAAGTACTTTTAATATCGCACTTCCAAGTAAGCCAGTATGACCAGCAACATAAATATTTGAATCTTTATTAAACATTTGCAAACTTACTATTATTTATAATAGTATAACCTTTTATAAGTTCTTTTATCCCCATATCAAGACTAAATTGTGGTTTAAATCCTGTTGCCTCAATCTTTTCATTTGAAACTATATAGTTTCTTTGATCAGGATCCTTTCCAATTTGGGCTTCCATAATAGTAAAATTTGGAACTTGTTTTTTTATAATATCACAAAGTTCTAGCTTAGAAAGGTTAGCATCCGAAAGTCCTACATTAAAAGCATTTCCTTTCATCTTATCAAAGTTTTCAATACCATGGATAAATGCTCTTGCTACATCTCTAATATGAATATAATTTCTTTTAAAATGCCCTTCAAATATCACTATAAAACCATCATTTATAGCTCTATATGTAAAATCATTCACAAGTAAATCAAGTCTCATTCTTGGACTCATTCCAAATACTGTTGCTAATCTAAAGCTAATAGAATTTTCTCTTTGAAGTATTATCTCTTCTGCTTCAACTTTTGTTTTACCATAAGTTGATATTGGATTTAGTGGTGTTTCTTCTGTACAATAAATACCATCTTGACCTACACCATACCCACTATTTGTTATAGGCATAAGAACTCTTTGCTCTTTTGATAAAATATCACTTAAAGTCTGTATTGCATCCCTATTTATTGTAAAGGTACCTATTTCGTCTCTATTACATAAAGGAGCTCCTACAAGTGCTGCTAAAGGGATAATTACATCTTTATCTTTTACTAACTCTTTTAAAAAAGCCTTATTTCTAATATCACCTTTTACTACATTAAACTTATCCATAAAACAAACTTCACTAAGTGAAGTTTGTCCAAACATAAAAGTATCTACAACAGTAACTTTATGACCAAGTTTTAATAACTCTGGAACCATTACTGAACCTAAGTAACCAGCTCCTCCTGTAACTAATATGTTTAAACTCATTTTTTAACTCCTTTAAGTGGCTTTAATGTATTGTATAACAAATCTATCTCTTTTGTTAAATCAATAGGAGCATTACCTACAAAAAAACCATTATTATGTGCATAAGATGCATTAGATGATTTTGTAACTTCATAATCAAAATATTTAATCACATCATGTTCTAAAAAGTTTCCACCTGTGATGATTCTATATCCTATTTTGGCTTCTTGCAATGTTTTAAATACTACTTCTCTATTTAAACCACTATCTGGATGAATTATCATAGTAAAACTAAACCAAGAACTTTCTCCTATCTCTTTTTGAATAATAAATCTTTTATCATTTTTAAACTTACTTTGAAAATAAGTTGCATTTTTTCTTCTTTGCTCTATCATATATGGAAGTTTTTTAATCTGTTGTAATCCTAAAGCACCCTGAAGTTCCCCTGGTCTTACATTGTATCCAGGTAGTATAAATCTATATGCTTCAAAAAAATCATCATCTTTTTTCTCATATATTGGACTATTTTCATCTTGATCTCTTGTCCATCCATGATTTCTAAGTGATTTACATAAACTATATATCTCAAAATCATCTGTTAGAATTAGACCACCTTCCATGGTAGATATATGATGTGAAAAAAATGTAGAATAGGTATTTATAAGTCCACTTGTACCTGTAAATTTACCATTATATTTTGCACCCATTGATTCACAGTTGTCATCAAATAGTATTATATTATTATCTTTACTAATTTTTTCAATCTCATCATAATAATTTGGATTGCCAAGAACTGAAACAGTTACTATCATCTTGGTATTTGGTGTTACTGCTTTTTTCAGTTCATCTATATCATAATTTAGTGTTTCAAGTTCTATGTCTACAAATTTTAATTTTAATCCATATTGTTGTAAAGGATAATAAGTGGTTGCCCAAGATACACAAGGTACAATAACTTCATCACCTTTTTTTAAAGCATTTTCTTTTTTATAAAATAACGATGCAATAGCAACAAGATTTGCAGAACTACCAGAGTTGACCATAATAGCATAATTCATACCAAAATATGATGCAAATTCTTTTTCAAATTGTTTAACATTCTTTCCCATACTAAACATATCAGACTCTATCACATTGTACATAGCATTTTTTTCTTGCTCATCAAAAGTTGAATAAGCCAATTCATAATTCATATTTTATTTCTCCTCTAGGTTTGGTTCATAAACAACTATTTTTGATCCTTCAAAATCAAAATTAAATGGTATATGAAGATAATTTTTTAAAGCTTCTTTTACTTTTTTTTGATTATGTTTTTCAACATAAAAAGCCATAAAGCCACCACCTCCAGCTCCAAGTAATTTCCCACCCAATGCACCTGCATTAAGTGCTTTTTTATACATATCATCAATCTGTGGATTTGTAACTTTACTAGATAATGATTTTTTCAATTCCCAAGTATGATTTAATAGTTCTCCAAATTCATTCAAATCTTTATTAGATGTTAAAATATTATTTGCTTCATCTACTAAATCTTTCATACGATTTAAATTTGGTATATTTATAGATGTTTTTTTTATCTGTTCTGCTACAATATCTGATGCTGTTCTTGATAAGCCACTAAAAAATAACATTATATTATTTTGAAACTCCAACATTCTTTGTTGTTTTAATATAATTGGCTCTACACTAATTTTACCATTTTGCAAAAAATTTATAATATTAAGTCCACCATAAGCTGCAAATGTTTGATCTTGACTACCAACATTTTCTTTTATAATATTTTGTTCTATATGTATAGCTTGTTCTGTCAACTGAGCTTTTGAACTCATCTTGCCATTTAATGCGTTTATACTGTTTATAAGTCCTACTGTAAATGCTGAACTACTTCCCATACCACTTCGAGCTGGAATATCACCATCGTGATGGATTGATATTCCATAATCAATATTAAAATATTTTAATGTTTCTCTTACAGATGGATGTTGTATTTGAGATATTGTATTGACATTTTCTTGTTTAGAATATACAATTCTATGTTTATGTTCAAAAAATGGCGGTAGTTTTCTAATATTAATATATGAATATTTATCTATAGCAACACCAAGAGTTTTTCCTCCAAATTCATTATAATACTCTGGATAATCTGTACCTCCACCAAAAAAGGATATACGATGTGGTGTTCTTGATAATATCAAAACATCTCCTTAAAATCTATTTTTGCTTTTTCATAATCAGATGGTATTCCTATATCAATAAAATATGAATCATTTGATATATATGCATATGCTTTTAAATATGATAAATTAGTTTCTAAAAACTTTTCAAAAGAAAAGTTAGTTGTTTTTAGTCTATCAAATATTTGCTTATTTATTATATAAACTCCACAATTTATATATCCTTTTCTTATAAATTTCTTTTCTTGAAACTCTTTAATACAATTATTTTCTACTTTTATAGAACCATATCTATCAAAATCTCTTAACTCTTTTAGTGCAATTACAATATTAAAATCTTTATTTGTATTGAAAATGTAAAAGTCATTTAAATTAATATCAAAAAAAGTATCTCCGTTTATAACTAAAACACCATCATCTTTTTGTACTAAATTTAAAGCTTGTTTAATAGCACCACCCGTTCCAAGTGGCGTATCTTCACAAGAATATTGTATATTTATAGTTTTATATTTATCTTGAAAATAGTTTTTGATTATCTCTTGCTTATAGCCTACACTCAATATTACATTTGTAATATTATACTTTGATAAGTATTGAAATATATATTCTAAAAATGGTTTCCCATTTATATCTGCCATTGGTTTTGGTACATCGTTAACTACACTTTGTAGTCTTGTACCAAATCCACCTGCTAAAATAATTGCTGTCATTTTATATTCACCTTTTTAATACCTTCTACCACATATTTTGCAAAAGCAAAACTACATGTAAATGCAGGACTTACTGCATTTAATACATGAATGCTATTTTCACCATATTCTACTATAAAATCTTGTACTAATTCATTTGTATTTGTATTTAGAAGCTGTGATCTTATTCCTGCTGGAATTGGCTTAAAATCATCTCCAATATTATATACCATATTTTTAGCTTTTTTAATAAATACAGATTTTACAAAATTTTTCATTTCACTTACTGCTAAATTTCTAAAGTTAAAAGAATTTAGAATAAACAATTTTGCTTCATAATATAATATCTCGATAACTTCATTTAAATTAAAATTCTCTAGACCTTTATAATTTTCTCTCCAAAAAGCTGGAATAGCAGTAGGTCCTATTTTAATACTACCATCTACAGTAATAGTATAATGAATACCAAGGAATGGGTTGTTTAAATTTGGTACAGGATAAATATTTTTTTTAATAGCTGTTTTATCATCTATATATTTTAAATAAATACCTTTAAATGGTAGCATAGTATAATTTTTTGCCAATCCAAAGTTCTGTGCTATCTTATCGGCATATGCTCCTGCACAGTTTATTAAATAATCATATTTTATATCTATATCTTTAAAATTAGTATTAAAATAAAATACAATGCCTAACTTTTCTAATACATCTTTTAACTTAAAGCATACTTCAATTGGATCTACAGATGCTGTTGTAGGAGAATAAAGAGCTTTTTTATATGTTTTTATATTTGAATCTATAATTTTTAATTCATCTTCACTTATTATTTTAGTATCAACACCATTTATTTCTGCTCTTTTTTGTAGCTCATACAAACCTTTTAATTCTACTTCATCATTTGCAACAACAACTTTTTTTGTTTCATTTACAAATATATTATTATTTTTACAAAATTGTCTCATTAGTTTATTTCCATCAACTGTAAGCTTTGCTTTTAAGCTATCGGCACTATAATAAAAACCTGCATGTAATACTCCACTATTTCTTCCACTTGCATGTTTTGCTACTGTATCTTCTTTATCTATTATTGCAATAGTTATATTTTTATGCTGCTTTTTTAATTCATATGCTATTGTCATTCCAATAATACCAGCACCTATAATTAAATAATCATATTTCATAATTGATATTCTTTATAAAATAATTTATTTAAAATATGTAAAACATTTAAATCATTTTGATTATTTTTTATATACTTATACAATTTTACAATATAATATGCATATTTATAATAATTTACAAGTTGTATAGCATCTTGTATATTTTTAGAGTAGATATATCGTTTTATGATCCAAAATATTTTAAATAAATCTTGGGTAAATAAAAACTTATCATCTAATAAGATATTATTTATTTTGTAAACTTCATTATTATCTAAAATATTAAAAATATTTATTATATCATGTGAAAAATCTATAGTATTATCTATAGTAGTATTATTCGGTACTAAATTAATTAAAGAGGATGAAAATATATTTTTTAAAATAATATTATTTTTATAATAACTTTTTATTATATATGTAGGTATATCTAAAGTTTTATAAAAGTCATTCATTATAGGAATATTTGGAATAATAACCAATTCTGCTAATTGAGCATAATATCTATCGATATATTCAAATGAATTATGACTATCATTGAAGATGAATATATATTTCAAATTATATTTTTTCTTTAGCATATTCAATTTTTTTATATCTAATGAACTATCACAATCTGAAAAAGATATAAAAATAATGTTTATATTATTTTTAATAATTTGATTCTTTAGATATTCATAAATGCTAGAATAGCCATATTGATCTATATATTTTATGTAATTTATTTTAAAAAAATAATTTGACATACTGCTAAAATGCAGATCTATATTATTATCTTTTGAATCTAAATATAAAATATTGTGAATCATTTTTTTAACCTTTTATATCTTCTATATGCATATAAATATTGCATTTTAAGATGATACCAAATTGTTTTTATATCAAATATATGATATTTAAAGAAGATATTTATCTCATATTTTAACTTTTTAATATTTCCTTTAAATAAAAAATTAAAAAAGAATAAAAAATGATAAGATGTATAATCTCTAATAAAATTTTTATCAATAAATAATTTATCAATTACTTTTGATTTATATTTTAATTTTGGTAATATTTTAGAAAATCTATTTTTAGCATCAAATTCTAATGATTGTTTATAAAGTTCATTTGTTATTTGTTCTTTTTCTTCAATATTTTCTAAATAATACTTTATCTTTTTTAAAAGGTCTTTTTTATCTTTAAAAATAATTCTGTCATCATCAAATAATTTTCTACTACCTTCCCCTTCTTGAGTTAAACAAAATGAATTTGTAAGAAAAATCTCTATTAATCTACCTTTTGCTTGTTGTATTCTTGAATTAATTTTAGTCCCTATTGAAAAATTAGTGTTTGTATTAAAGTCAAACCCTTCACTTAGTGCACTATCTGTAAAATTTAAATTTATTTTAGATGAATTTATTATCTCAATCATTTTTTTATGATCAACAAATCCATTTTCACTTCCTGGTCCATAAGTTTGAAGATTAATACCATTTTGTTTTAAATAGTTTATAATCTCTTTTCTATCAGCCTTATTTACATTGCCAATAAAAGAAACATCATATATTTTTGGTATATCCAAATTGTTAAACATCGATTTATTATATATACTATATAAAGTTATAGCATCTAAATTATAATATTTATATATATAATTATTTGGTAAAACTGTAAATGGCAAAATATAATCTGCTATTTGATTATAGTAACGATCTCTATTTTCAAAAAAAGTTTCAGGATCTTGAGATGTGTTTATTATACATAATTTATATTTATTTTTTATATATTTTAAAAAATTTAAATCAAATGTAAAATCTTCAGCTGCAAATCCTATAAATAGATATTTTATATTTTTGTTTTCAATAATTTTTTCAATAATATCTTCAAATCTTTTTTTACCATTTTCAAAATATAAGTCATAATAATCATAAGAAACAAAATTAGCTATATGTGATTTTAATCCATATTTATATGCATCCCAAATACTATATGTATCTGGGCGTGAATTAATATTTCCATTACTAAATCTTGATAAGAATAATACATTATCAATCATCCATAATAACCTTTATTTTATTGTTAATATTATCTAATATCTCAGAGTTATTTTGAATATTTTTAAAAAAAATAATAGTTATCTGTGTATTTAAATAATTCTCAACTTTATATCCATTATCTATTAAATCAAATCTAAATATTATGCTATCTTTAATCTTATCATCTATAACCAAACCTTGGTATATTCCATTTTGCTTTGGCATTACCACATGTCTTATTATAAAATCATTTTTTGTAATTTTAAATTCATTAGTAATAGTATCACCAATATAGGCTTTTATAACATCTTGAGAATACTTTATACCATGTGACATTTCTATTAGATATGGGTAAAAATCCCC
>CAYZWZ010000035.1:0-4491 GCA_964482285.1 uncultured Helicobacter sp.
ATGATGAAAAGCTTATTCCTACTATTATTAGAAAAGCATTAGCAGGAGAGAGTATCCCAATCTATGGAGATGGAAAGAACATTCGTGACTGGCTCTATGTACTTGACCACTGTAAAGGGATTGATTTGGTTTATCATACCGGAAAAGAGGCAAATGTCTATAATATCGGTGGAAGAAACGAGAGAACAAACCTTCAAATTGTAGATAGAATTACATCTGTCTTAGATGAGAAGGTTCCACCAAAGGAAAAAGTTGGAAAAGAGAGTTATAAAGAGCTTATCACTTTCGTAGAAGATAGAGCAGGACATGACAGACGCTACGCAATCGATGCCACAAAACTTGAGACTGAGCTTGGCTGGAAAGCTGATGAGAACTTTGATACAGGGATTGTTAAGACTGTGGATTGGTATTTAGAGAAGTATGAGGTTAAGTAATTGTTCGGATTTTTAAAAGCTATTTTCCAAAATAGAAGATTATTGCTGGAGCTTACAAAAAATGACTTTAAGCAAAAATATGTAGGCAATTTTCTTGGTATATTTTGGGCATTTATTCAGCCTACAGCGATGGTTGCGATTTTTTGGTTTGTCTTTCAAGTTGGGTTCAAATCTCAACCAGTAGATAACTTTCCTTTTATATTGTGGCTATTATCAGGTATGTTCCCTTGGTTTTATTTTGCAGAAGGACTTTCCTCTGGAACAAACAGTATTATGTCAAATAGTTTTCTTGTTAAAAAGGTTGTTTTTCGTGTAAGTCTATTACCTTTAATCCCTTTACTATCCGCAGTCATTGTCCATATCTTTTTTATCTTTTGTATGTTCGGGATGTTTGTATATTATGGTTATTCTCCTGATCTTTATTGGTTGCAAATAATTTATTATTTATTTGCAACTTCTGTATTGCTTATAGGACTTTCATGGTTAACTTCATCTGTAGTGGTTTTTTTTAAAGATATTGGCCAGTTTGTGGCAATAATAATTCAGTTTGGTTTTTGGTTAACACCTATTTTTTGGAATATTTCAATTGTTCCTGAGAAGTATCATTGGATTATTAATCTTAACCCAATGACATACATAATAGAAGGCTATAGAAATAGTATGATATATAAACACTGGTTTTGGGAAGATATAAATATGACTATATATTTTTGGATATTTACATCTATTTTCTTTGTGTTAGGTGGCTTAACCTTTAAAAAACTTAGACCACATTTTGCGGATGTATTGTGATGAATGATAATGTAGCAATTAAAGTAAGTAATCTTACAAAGATTTATCATCTTTACGATAAACCACAAGATAGACTAAAAGAAGCACTAAATCCTTTTAAAAAGTCATATCATCATGATTTTTATGCACTAAATGATGTAAGTTTTGAGATAAAAAAAGGTGAAACGGTAGGTATTATCGGTAAAAATGGAGCAGGTAAATCTACTCTACTGAAAATGATAACAGGTGTTCTAACCCCTACAAGTGGAAGCATAGAAGTAAATGGGAAAATCGCTTCACTTTTAGAACTTGGAGCAGGTTTTAACCCTGAGATGACAGGGTTAGAAAATATCTATTTAAATGGTACACTCATGGGCTTCTCTCATGAAGAGATGGAGTCTAAGATAGATACTATATTAGAGTTTGCAGATATTGGTGAGTTTATTCATCAACAAGTTAAGACATATAGTAGTGGGATGTTTGCTAGATTAGCTTTTAGTGTTGCTATAAATGTTGAACCTGATATATTGATAGTTGATGAGGCTTTAAGTGTTGGAGATATGGCATTTCAAATGAAGTGTTTTAAAAGATTTGAAGAGATGCAGAATATTGGAGTAAGCATATTATTTGTAACCCATTCCTTAGATTCAATTATAAGGTACTGCAGTAAAGCAATTGTCATAGAACATGGTAATAAAGTCGTTGAAACAAATTCTAAAGATGCGGTCGATGTATTTAAAAGAATATTAACAAATACTTATGATAAAAATATAATTGAACAAGAATCTAAAAAAATAAATTACAATGAGTTATTTAAAGATAAGATGCCTCCACCTAATAGCTTATTAGATTATGGCAATAAAGAGATTGAAATAATAGATTATTGTATATTTAATGATAAAAATATTCCTTCAACTATATTGGATTACAATAAAGAATTTAAAATATTTATAAAAGTTAAATTTAATTCAAATTTTCAGATGCCTACAATGGCTTACACAATAAAAGATATAAAAGGATTAGAAATAACAGGTACAAATACATATATGAAAAAAGTGTTTGATAATGAAAGTTATAAAAAAGATGATGAAGTGATTATAACTTTTAAGCAAAAAGCCAATATTCAAAAAGGAGAATATGCCTTGTCTTTAGGATGTGTTAATATACAAACTGGAGAGATAGAAGTATATCATAGGTTATACGATTGTGTATTGTTTAAAGTCATTGGTACTGAAGAAATGGTTGGGTTTTATGATTTACATAGTGAGATAGAAATAAAGGTTATTGATGAATAAACTAAACTTAGATTTTTATAAAGGTCAAGATTTCTATAGTGATGGAGAAATTGAAAATGAGCTTTTAAACATAATTAAAAGTACTAATAATATAGATAAAGTGCTAGCTAATGATAATAGATGGCCGATACTATATCATCTAAGTCCAATAAGACAAAATATCATCAATTGGTATCCATTTAAAAAAGAAGCAAATTTACTTGAAATAGGTGGTGGTTGTGGTGCTATTACTGAAGTCTTTTGTAAAAACGTCAATAATGTTAAAGTAGTAGAACTATCACAAAAAAGATCTTCTATAAATCTTGCAAGAAATAAACAATACTCAAATCTTGAGATAATAGTGGGTAACTTAAATGATATTGAATTTAAAGAGAAGTTTGAGTATATTACTCTTATAGGAGTATTGGAATATGCGGGAAGTTTTACCAATACAAAAGAACCTTACAAAGACTTTTTGATAAATGTTAAAAAGTTATTAAAGTCAAATGGAAAATTAATTATAGCAATAGAAAATAGATATGGATTAAAATATTTTGCAGGTGCAAAAGAAGATCATACGGGTAAAGAGTTTGATGGCATTACCGGATACATAGATAACAATAGTGTAAGAACTTTTGGTAAAAAGGAATTAGAAAACTTGCTATATGATAGTGGATATAAAAATCAAGAATTCTATTATCCTTATCCTGATTATAAAATGCCACTTGAAATATATAGTGATGAGAACTTACCAGATAGTAGTACTTTACTTCAAAATGCACCAAATTTTGATAATGAAAGATATCAATATTTTAGCGAAACAGAAGCCTTTAAAGGGATTATTGAAAATGAGATGTTTCCATTTTTTTCAAATTCATTTTTAGTAATATGTGGAGAATAAATGAAAGTTTTATATGTAAAAAATAATAGTGAAAGAAATAAAAAATTTCAACTACAAACAATTATATATGAAGAAGATAGACAAAAGTTTGTAAAAAAACAAGCAGTTTGTAAAGAAGCTATATCACATCTTAAAAATATGAAGAATAATTATATAAAACTTTCAAATACTATTATAAATAATAAAATAAAATTAGCTAAAATAATTGACGAAACAGAAGATAGTTTAACTTTTGAATTTATAGAAGGTATTAGTTTTGAAACTAAATATAATCAAGCATTAATAAATGGAAAAGTAGAACTCCAAAAGTTAATAAAAGAATATAAAAACTTTATTATGCAAAGTTTTAAAACTACTAAATTTGATAGTAAAACTATGGTTACAGATAGATTTAGAAAAATATTTGGGGATATTGATTACTTTAAACTTGATGGTGAAAAATGTTTTTATGGTGTTAGTAATATTGATTTAATATTTTCAAATATTATATATAAGGAAGATTTGATTTATATCATAGACTACGAGTGGGTATTTGACTTTAATATGCCGATAAACTATGTAGAATATAGAGCATTAAAAATAGATAATAATATTTATAATACGATGGAAAAAAATTTTATACAGAATATGGTGGCAAATAATAAGTCATTTTTTCAAATAAAGCATCAGTATTTACAAAAAACAATAGACTCTTCTGGGCAAATTTTAATCGATAAATTCAAGCTGCAGCAACTTTATATAAATAATGGTAATGGTTATTCAGAAGAGAATTCATTTAAGAAATTTATATCATTAAATGAAATAAATAATAATATATTTGATTTATCGGCAATAAAAAGCATAAAAGAATTAAGATTTGATCCATTAAATGATTTTTGTATTATTAAAGTTAATTCCATAAAAGCAGATAAAATAGATCTTAAAATATTACAAACAAATGCATTCTATGTAGAAGACAATATATATTATTTTGATACAAAAGATCCTCAAATATTTTTAAAAATTAATAAGAGCGATATCAATAAAATTCAAATAGATATAAAATATATTGCAATTGGTCTTTTAGCAAAAGACCAGTGTTCTAATATTTGGCAACAAATGTTAGAACAGA
>CAYZWZ010000035.1:4591-16281 GCA_964482285.1 uncultured Helicobacter sp.
AATCAAAAACAATTGAGACTCTAAATCAAGATGTAGAACAGAAATCAAAAACAATTGAGACTCTAAATCAAGATGTAGAACAGAAATCAAAAACAATGCAAGAACAACAAGAAGAGATAGAGTCTTTGAAAGATGAATTAGTTCTGTTTTATGAAGATAGTTACTCTGTATTTTCAAAAACAGTAAGGAAGATAAAAGGATTTGTAAAATGAAACAATATTTAAGATATAAAAAATGGTATAAGGCAATAAAAAATAGTGAACTATTTGATATGAAATATTATTTATTTACTTATCCTGATGTTAGAAAAATAGGTGTTGATCCTATAAAACACTATATAAAGTTTGGTGCAGATGAAGGTCGAAATCCAAGTGCTGAATTTGATACAAAATTTTACTTAAAAATGAATGTGGATGTTAGGAAAATAGGTATCAATCCACTAGCCCACTATATTTTATATGGACATAAAGAAGGTAGGCAGTCGAAACCAGCAGTAAAAAATATATTAGAAAAGAAAATTGCAACAAGTCTTGATACAAATAAAGACTCTAATCTTGTTAAGAAAAAGATTAACAGATATCAATCATGGCAAAATGTCAATCAAATAACAAAAAATCGTAAAGCATATCTACGAGAGAATTTGGAAAAACTTACAACAGATATAAAAATTAGTGTTATTATTCCTATTTATAATCCTCCATTGAAGTTTTTAAAAAAGGCTATAGAAAGTGTGTCAAATCAACTTTATACTAATTGGGAAATTTGTATCGTGGATGATTGTAGTACAAATACCTATGTAAAACCATTTCTAGAACAATTAAAAGAGAATTATCCAAATATAAAATTAAAATTTAATAAAAACAATACTCATATTAGCGAAGCCACAAATATTGCTGTATCTATGGCAGATGGTGACTTTTTAGTCTTTTTAGATCAAGATGATGAATTAGAAATAGATGCTTTTGCTGAGATAGCATTATATATAGATAAACATAAAGATACTGAGATTTTATATAGCGACGATGATAAAATCGATACAGAAGGTAATAGATTTGCTCCACAATTCAAACCTGATTTTTCACCAGAATATCTACTTTCTTTTATGTATTGCGGTCATTTGAAATGTGTGAAAACATCACTTTACAAAGAAATAGGCGGATTTAGAAAAGGATTTGAAGGTTCTCAAGATTATGATTTCTTTTTAAGAGCTACTGAAAAAGCAAAACATGTTGGGCATATACCAAGAGTGTTGTATCATTGGAGAGTTATCCCTGGTTCAACTGCAGCTGGTGGAGATGAAAAAAACTATAGTTTTGAAGCTGGTCGTAAAGCTGTTGAAGAAACTCTTCAAAGAAGAGAAGTGAAGGGTAAAGTGTATCAACCTGAATGGGCTCTAAAAAATGGTAATGCTATGTATGCTATAGATTTTCAAGAGACTGGAAAAAGTGTTGGTATCATAATACCTACTAAAAATGGCTATGATTTACTTAAACGGTGTGTAGACTCTTTAAAGAAAACAACATATAAAAATTATAAAGTATATATAATAGATAATGAAAGTGATGATAAGCAAACATTAAAATATCTTAATAGTTTAAAAGATATAGAAGTTTTAAAAATCAAATCTCCAAAAGGGAAGTTTAATTTTGCATATATTAATAATGAAGCTGTAAAATATGTAAAAGAAGAGTTGTTATTATTTTTAAATAATGATACAGAAGTTATTAATCCTAAATGGCTTTCTCAAATGGTAGGCTATATGCAATTTCAAGGTGTAGGAAGCGTGGGGGCAAGATTACTTTTCCCTGATAACCGTATACAACATGCAGGGATATTGCATAATATATCTCATGGTTTTCCTATGACTTCAGGAAGACTGCTTGCAGATTGGGAATGGGGATATATGGCTTCAACTGTTACTTCTAAAAACTTTTTAGCTGTAACTGCCGCTTGTATGTTAACTCCAAAGAAACTTTTTGAAGAACTTAATGGTTTTGATGAGAAAGATTTTGCTGTAGCATTTAATGATTGTGATTATGGATATAGAGTTTACAAAGCAGGCTATAGGAATGTTTTAGCACCAGAAGCAAAACTATATCATTATGAAGGTGCTACAAGAGGTCATGGTGATAAGCCTGTGGAAGAAGCAAACTATATAAGAAAATATGGAGATTGGCTCGATCCGTACTATAATGAAAATTTAGCATTAAACTGTTCAGACTATAAAGTTGATTCTAAAACGCTCATCTTGCATCAAGTACCAAAATTTAGGCTTATGATGGTTACACATAATCTTAATTTAGAAGGAGCTCCAAAATCATTTTATGAATTGGCAAAAACATTAAAAAGAAAAGGTTCAATTGAACCAGTGATAGTTAGCCATACAAGTGGTCCGCTTATAGAACTTTATGAGGAAGAAGGCATAGATGTACATATAATCGAAGGCTTTAACCTTTTTAATGTTGACACACAAGAAAAAGTAGAATCATTTCTTCAAAAACAAATAGAGTTGATAAGATTGCTAAATATAGATGTTGTTTACGGCAATACAATCGAGACATGCTGGGCGATGAGATGTGCTAAACTACTTAATCTTCCTTGTATTTGGAACATAAGAGAGAGTGAAGAACCTTTTTCATCTTATAACCATAATTTAAAGATTAAAAACCGCATGTTACAGGCTATAGAGTATCCTTATAAAGTGGTTTTTGTCGCGGATGCTACAAAAGAAGTATATGAACCATTAAATACTCAAAATAATTTTATGACTATTTACAATGGTTTTGATGAAGATTTAGCTAAAAAAAGAACTCAAAACTTAGATAGAGAGAGTATACGAAAAGAGTTAAATATTGATGCTAATGAAGTTTGTATTTTAGCTCTTGGTACAGTCTGTGAGAGAAAAGGACAGATTGATTTAGTTCAAGCCATAGAAAAACTTGATGATAAATATGTAAAAAGAATAAAAGTATATATAGTAGGAGATAGAAAGTCACTACCATATAGTCAAAGAATGCATGAAATAATAGAGACTCTACCATTAAGTAAGCAAAAAAAAATAGTTGTAGTAGATGAAACGATGGATGTGCATAAGTATTATATGGCTAGTGATATATTTGTCTGCAATTCAAGAGTAGAGAGTTTTCCAAAAGTGATTCAAGAAGCTATGTATTATAAACTCGCCATCATTACAACTCCTGTATTTGGGATAGTAGAACAAGTAAAAGATAATGTAAGTGCTTTATATTATCAACCAGAAGATATAAATAAATTAACAGAAAATTTGAAAAAGTTACTAGATAATAAAGAGTTTAAAAAACAAATAGCTAAAAATGCAAAAATAGTACTTGATGTATTGCCAACAGCTAATGAGATGGGTTTAGCATATGAAAAAGTATTTCAAGAAGCATGGCTTAGTGGAGAGAGTAGATAGATGAAAATATTTATTTTTAATAAACCAAAACAAACTATTATAAATATTTTATTTATAATGGGTTTAGTATCATTATTTGTTAGTATTTTAGCTATAGGCACAGTTGTATTATGGAAATATTATCCAGATACTGTAAATAAGATAGATAAAATGATACCAGATTTTTATGGTGATAAAATTAAGAGTTTGTATAAAAAAGCAAAAGAAGAAAAAGATAGCAGTGAAAAGTTAGAGTACTTTAGTGAACTTTATGATGAACTAGAAGATGTTAGCACACTAAACAAGTATTATACTTATAGACAAGAAAGCGCTAAATGGCTTATAGACTATTATATAAAAAATGATGATAAACAAAAAGCATTTAAGATTGCAAAAGAATGGAAAAAAAACTATCCTTATGATTTTGTAGGAAAATTTATATATATAGATGTTTCATCTTTAGTAGATGAAAACTTATCTTCGACTTATATGGATGAGCTTTATAAAAAACATAATGATATAAGAGAAGTTGTAGATAAGTATATGTCATATCAACTTAAAGATAAAGAGTACAACAAAGCACTTGAAGCCTTTAGAGCAGCCAAGTTTGAGCTAAAGAATAGTGTTAGATTTCAGATATATTATAAAGATAAGACAAAATCATTTTCTGAAAATCAATCTGTTAAGTATAGTGATTTAGATTATACTCTTAAAGATAACATATATCATTTAAAATTTAAAACAAATTTTAAAAGTTTTAATGGTATTAGAGTAGATATAGATACCTTGCCTATGGGAACTTTTGTATCGGATGTTACATTGTCTATCAATCAAGATAAAATTCAGATAAAAAACACCAATCAACTTGCTTCTAGTAAAAATGGATATGAAATTATAGGGGATGATCCGTATTTTATATTTGACATACCGAGTAAGTTCAAAAATTATCAAGGTTTTTTAGATATAGAGTTTAGATGTAAAATCAAAAGAAATAATGTAGTAGAGAAACAGATTTTACAAAATAGTGAATGGCAGCTATTTTTTGATAAAGGAAATGGATTTAATGAAAAAGATTCTTCTCATTTTAGTTTAGAAAAGGATAATAATCAATTTGTATCAAATGATAATGTTGATTTTCAAAATGTATCTAAAATAAGATTAGATTTTCCATCATTAAAAGGATTAAAGATAAAAGACTTTAATATTATAGTTAATGATGAAGATATTTATACAAAAAAAAATATAAACTCTTTAAATGATATAAAAAAAGAACAAAATTCTTTAATAATTAGAGATATTAATCCTTTTATAGTTATAAAGCTAAAAAAACAAATAGATATAAAAAATATTAAAATGAAAATATTTTTTGATGGAGTAAATTATGAATAAATTTAAAAAGTTTATTATTTTTAGTTTAATTATTACTTTACCTTTATCTTTATTTTATTCTATTTGGTTACTAGATATATATAACCAGAATAAAGTAATGGATAAAATTAAATTACATATGACAAAAGGGCATAGACTATATCAGTTAGGAATCCATAACTATAACTCATTATATAATGGTGTATTAAGTTCCTTAGGATATAAAAATCAAATAGATGTAAATATTTTAATTTCAAATAATATTAAAAATAAATTTTTTAAAAATATTCCACCTAAAAACCTAGATTATAAAAAAATAGCGTTAATATATAATGGAGAATTTTTACCATTAAAAATTAAATTGAGGGGAGATAATTTTTGGCACTGGTTATATAATGAAAAGTCTTGGAGAATAAAAACAAAAAAAACAAATTTAATACATTCAAATCGTAAGATTAACTTTATTGTTCCAAAGGGAAATGAAGCTATTAGCAATCATATATTATCTTTTAAATTAGCAAAAGAATTAAATCTACTTGCTCCAGAAGCAACTATAAAGAGTTTTTATATCAATGGAAAATTTAATGATTATAGAATGATGATAGAACAGATTGATGAAAACTTTTTAAGAAAAAATAAAATGATGCCAAATGATGTATATAAAGGAGATATGGAAGGACAGAATTTTATATTTGGAGTAAAAATAAATTTGTTTTCAAATAGTTCTATATGGACTAAAAGTTGTGTGAATAATCATTACCCTAAAAATAGTAAAAAACCTTTAGAAAAGTTTCTAACAAATATCAAAGACAATAATTATTCTTTATATAATGATAATACTATGGCTTCATTTTTAACTTTTATAGATTTAACTGCTTCATATCATTATGACTTTACACATAATTGGTTATTATTATATGATAATTATTATGAAAAATTTTATCCAATAATATGGGATCCAAATCCATGGAGAATAGCTTGGCTTCAAGATAAAACACTTAATATAATAAGTGCTAAACCACTAGAAAGTTTATATAAAAACTATAATATCTTAAAAGAAAAATATAATGTTCTATATAGTTTTAATAAGTTTAAAAAAGATAAATTTCTTGCTTTAGCAAAGCAAGAAATAAAAAAAGAGATAAATATAAATAAAAATACTTTCTTTAAGAGGACAAGTGTTAATAACCAATTATTGAATAGTTTGTATGATAATATAAAAAAACGATTTGATTTAACATTGAATAATTTTATAGGAAAAGTCAATCAACAAGACTATTCTTATTCTATTTTAAAAGATGGACTTAGATTATCCATTAATAATTATAAAATGATTAATACAGTTATATTAAAAATTAAACCTCATAAAAATCTCAAATCTTTGAGTATCAAATATATATTAAATGGAGTAGAAAAAAAACATAATATAAAATTCACTCAAAATAATAATGTCATTACTATTGATTTACAACTATTAGCTAATACTAAAATAATACCTGTAAAAAATACACCATGGAAAAAACTTATATATACAGAAGCAACTTACGATTTAGAATTTGAAGGTTTAAATGTAAATGATATAGAAGATGTAAAATACCAGTTTTTAAATATGGATAATCAAATTTTAAGAGTTAGGAAAATTCCTCACATAGAACAAAAAAACTTTCATAATGTTCATAATGTAGTGCAAGAATATAAAGATACTACTCCTATAGTTTGGCAAGGTATAAAATATGTAAAAGGGTTTAATATAATAAATCAAGATATTATTATCAAACCAGGTACAAAAATAATCTTTGATGAAAATACCACATTAAAAGTTTTAGGAAAAGTTACAGCTATCGGGACGAAGCAAAACCCTATCACTTTTAAAGCAAAAGATAAAACAAAACATTGGAATACTTTTGCTCTTAAAGATGCAAAAGCTAATGGCTCAGTGTTTAAACATTGTATATTTAGAGATGGTAGTGGGGATAAGGGTGCTTTGTATGAGTATACTGCAATGCTATCTATTCATAATGTAAAAGACTTTTTAGTGCAAGATTGTGAATTTTACGATAGCCATAGAACAGATGATATGGTACATGTAATATATAGTAAAGGTAAGTTTAAAAATACTAAATTTATAAGATCACTCTCAGATGCACTTGATGTAGATATATCAAATATAGAAGTAGATAACTGTGAGTTTATAGATAGTGGGAATGATGCAATAGATCTTATGACTACAAATGCAGTTGTTACAAATACAAAGTTTTATAACTCTGCTGACAAAGGTATATCTATAGGGGAAGGAAGTAATCTTTTAGCTATAAATAACTATATAAAAGGTAGCGAAATAGGTATGCAAAGTAAAGATACTTCAAAAGCATATATTTACAATACCTCTTTTATAGCAAATAAAAAAGCAGTAGATGCTTACCATAAAAACTTACGATATAGTGAGGGAGGAACTATTATGCTAGAGCATTGTATATTTGATAAAAATATTTTAAATGCTACTGTTGGGAAAAAATCAAAAGTGATTATCAATAATAGCGATATAGATACTCCAAATAAGTTTGATAAGAAAAGTTTAGAAAAACAAAAGATTATCATAAGTAGTGATAATTTTATAGAGTGTGATTTTAAAGAACCTCTTTTTAAAGATAAAAATAGCCTAATCAGTAAAGAAAGAAGAGGTTACCATGAGTAAGATACAAGAACATTTTTTACGATATGAATTTAAGTATATTTTAGACGATGCAAAAAGGGCTGATATAGAAAAAGAACTCTCTTATTTTATGCAACTTGATCCATTTGTAGAACAGTTTGATGATAAAAAGTACTTAGTAAGAAGTCTTTATTTTGATGACCCTGTTTATTCATTTTACTATGAAAAAACTGATGGAATAATGCATAGGCAAAAGTTTAGAATACGAACATACTCAACAACATATGATGAAAATATACCAATAATGCTAGAGCTAAAAGGTAGATACAATAACTTTGTATATAAGCATAGAACAAAGATAGAGCATAACAATGAAAATATAAATGATGTATTTAAACTGTTAAAACCATTGGAAAGTGATGACAATCCAGTAGCAAAACAGTTTATATATGATAAATATCGTAAAAATATCAAGCCTGTTATGCTTATAGATTATTCAAGACGGGCATATCAAAGTAAATATGATTATGAATTTCGCATCACTTTTGATGGGGAACTTTATGGTACACATACAACAGAGCTATTTCCCAAAGATGAATTATATAGGAGGAAACTAATAGATGGTTATACAATTATGGAAGTAAAGTTTAGAAAGCATGTACCTCCGTGGTTCCATAGGATTATGATAAAGTATCAGTTAAATCGACAGTCGATTTCAAAATATTGTACAGGGATGGAAGCAACATCTCTTATAGAAAATTTAGATGATTAAAGGAAGAAAATGGAAAATCAATTAGTAGAAGCGATGAGTGGAGTGTTTAATTACACTCCTGTGGAAGTAGTTTTAAATAGTTTAGTGGCATTTATACTTGGGCTGTTTATAGCATGGACATATAAGAAAACACATCAAGGGTTGTCTTATTCTCAGTCGTTTGTATTGACTATCATATTTGTAACTATCATCATAGGGTTTGTTATGATGGTTATAGGCAATTCCTTGGCAAGAGCTTTCGCACTTGTAGGGGCATTGAGTATTATTAGGTTTAGAACAGTTGTAAAAGACACTAAGGATACTGCTTATGTATTTATGGCACTTGCTGTTGGTATGGGAGCAGGAACAGGTAACTACTTTATAGCTGTATATGCAACTGCTTTTATGTCAGGTGTTGCTTGGATATTATACAAGTTTAATTTTGGTGTTCAAAAATCTAGTGATTTCATACTTAGATTTTATTTTGATAAAACAAAAGATGATAGCTATGTGAATTTTATAAATGAGCATTCGCAAAATAATGCCTTACTTCATATGGAACCATCAGGAGACAATAAAAAACTTTATATGACTTATGATATATCTTTAAAAGAAGAGATAGAGATGAATGATTTCTTGAGTGAATTTAGTAAAAAAGATGGAATTACAGAAGTTGTACTTGTGAGTGCTAAAAATGACATTACTTATTAATCTGTTTATAGCTTTAATAGTAACACTTAGTGTTGCTCAAGCTCAAAAGATTGAATATAAAATGAAAGATAAATATACAATGCTATCTAATATACATCTCATTAATGATGTAAATTATAAAGATGGTGATGCTTATCAAATCCTAGTTGAAATTCCAGCAGGTTCTCGACAAAAATGGGAAGTTGGACATAAAAGTGGAAATATAGAGTGGGAGTTTAGACATGGAAAACCTAGAGAAGTTAAATTTTTAGGTTATCCTGGTAATTATGGTTTTATTCCTCAAACATTAAGTGGTGATGGTGATGCTTTAGACATTATAGTCTTATCTGAAAGTGCTCATCGTGGTGATATCCTTAAGGTTAAAGTTATTGGTATGCTAAAACTCTTGGATAAAGGTGAACAAGATAACAAGGTTATCGCAGTAACCACTAATGGAACTTTTAAGAAAATAGATACATTGAAAAAGATGTTGTTAAAGCACCCACATGTAATTCCTATAGTTAGGCAATGGTTTGAAGGCTACAAGGATCCAGGAAAGATTGTATTTATGGGCTATGGTAGTAAAAAGAAAACAATTGAGTATATTGAAGAGTCTCATGTAAATTGGACCAAGCATAAATTTTAAAAGTTAAAATAAAAGGTTATATATGTGTGGAATTGTAGGTATCATAGACAAGCAAGATAATAAGAGAACACAATATATAGATAATATGCTAAATATTATCTATAAACGAGGTCCTGATGGTGATGGTCGTTATAGTGAGGATGGTTTAGAACTTGCTATGAGACGGCTCTCTATCATAGATATAGAGGGTGGTCAACAACCTTTTTTTAGTAATAAAAAAAATATTATAGCTTTTCAAAATGGTGAGATATATAATCATATAGAACTAAGTGCCGAGTTGCAACAGCTTGGCTATAAGTTTATTAGCCACAGTGATACAGAAGTGATAGCACATGGTTACGATGCTTGGGGGATAGATGGTTTAGTAAAGAGACTTGATGGAATGTTTGCTATATCTATTTATGATAAAGTGGCTAACAAACTTTATTTAGCAAGAGATAGGTTTGGAGAAAAACCACTCTATTATAGTATAAATGAAGAGCATAAACAGTTTGCTTATGCTTCTGATTTACGAGCTGTTTTAAATCTTGACTGGGTAGATGATAAGTATAGTGCTACTGCTTTGTCAAGATACTTAATGTTAGGATTTACTACAGGAAGAGACTCTATCATTGAAGATATAAAAAAGGTTTTACCTGCACATTATGTTTGTTTAGACTTAAATACTTTTGACTTAAAAGAAGCCTGTTATTATATACCAAATACTTTTAGTAAAAAAGTAGAAAAACCGGAAGAAAAATTACATAAGATTTTAGAAGACTCTATTGACATTAGACTAAGAGCTGATGTACCTGTTGGTGTCTTTTTATCTGGAGGAGTAGATAGTTCTATAGTCGCTGCAATGGCAGCTAAGAAACATCCTCAAATAGATACATTTTCAATGGGATTTCACTCAGATATACATGATGAAAGTAAGTATGCAAAAGAAGTGGCAAAGCATATCAATAGCAAACATCATCATTTTATGTTTGATGAAAGTAAATTTGTTGAACTGCTACCAACGGTTGTTGCAGAAATGGATGAACCTTTGGCAGATCAAGCTACACTTCCTACTTACTGGTTAGCTAAAGAGGCTAAAAAATATGTAACGGTTGTACTTTCAGGAGAGGGTGCAGATGAGATTTTTGGCGGATATAAATACTATAAACAGTTTGAAAAAGTAAATGATTTATCTACCTTGGTAGATAATAAGCAAGGTATTACACCATCTGGATTTCCATTATTAATGTCAGTTAATAGCTGCAAAGCTTTTATGAATAAAGATTTTATAGTAGAGACAAGCTATGAAAAAGACTTGTTTAGTTTTATAGATGCTTGTGATGATGGTATGCAAAAAGCGATGCTTACAGATCTTATGACATGGTTACCAGATAACTTACTTGTAAAGTTAGATAGGATGGCAATGGCAGTTTCGTTAGAAGGAAGAGCACCCTATCTCTCCCATCATCTTATAGATTTTAGTTACTCTTTATCTCCTAAGCAGTGGATTTGTGAAGAAGAGTATAAGGTTTTACTTAGAAGTGTTGGAAAAAGATATTTACCACATTCTATCTTTAACAGACCAAAACAAGGGTTTGTATTGCCTATGGATGAATGGATAAAAAGTTGGTTTAAAAATGAAAGTGTAAAACAATTTTTTAAACATAGAGAGATTCAAGAGTTAAATACAAAAAAGGTAATATCATGGGTAGAAGAGCAGTTAAAACAAGAAAGTTTTAATCAGAGACTTATCTTTGCATTGATAATGCTTTATGAATGGCATGGTATCAATATAAAAGGATTGAAAAAATGAAGATACTAGTAACAGGAACAGCAGGATTTATTGGTTTTCATTTAGCTAAAAAACTTTTAGAGCGTGGCGATGAAGTAGTAGGTATAGATAATATAAATGACTACTATGATGTGAATCTTAAATATGGAAGATTACAAGAGCTTGGAATCCAAAAAGAAGATATAGCTGAGAATAAAAAAGTTTTTTCTCAAAGTTACCCTAAACATAGTTTTTATAAAATAGACCTTGCAGATAAAGATGCTATGGACGAGCTTTTTAAAACTGAGCAGTTTGATGCAGTATGTAATCTTGCTGCTCAAGCAGGGGTGAGATACTCTCTTGAGAATCCTCACGCATACATTCAAAGTAATGTAGTAGGCTTTTTAAACATCTTAGAGG
>CAYZWZ010000036.1:0-16272 GCA_964482285.1 uncultured Helicobacter sp.
TTGGATTTTCTAAATACTCAACTGCACTATATCCAGGAACAAAAAAACTTCTAGTTTTGTGCAGATTTCTAAAATTTTTTATATCATTTTGCTCTAGTTCATCTATAAGTAGCTTTGAGCCATACTCCCAAAAAGATGTAGGTTTATATAAACTAGCTTGTTTTTGCATATCATCTAACATAAGATTTAATAAATTATATTTTGTATCCATAATTACCCTTTAAATATAATTTATTATACTATACATCTCTTAATATTAGATTAATATAATTATTTTAATTGAAGTAAATTGTTTAATATTTTTGTAATATATTCTTGTTCAGTTTTATCAAGAAGGGGATAAATAGGAAGGGATATACATTGTGAAATATATTTATCCATATTTGGTGTATATTCTTCTCCATATCCTAAAGATCTATAATAGGCTTGTTTATTGATTGGTTTGTAGTGTACTTGCACCCCAATATTTTTTTCTCTTAGTTGATTAATAAGTTGTTCTTTTGAAAGTGTTAATTTACTAAAATCAATTAATACTACAAATAAATGATAATATGAATTGTTTGTATAAGGATATAATGGTTTTATTATGGGATGATTATTAAAAGTATCATTATAAATTTTTGCAATCTCTTGTCTTCTTTTTATAAAATAATCTAGTTTACATAGTTGAGAAATTCCTAGAGCACAATTTATATCTGAAAGTCGATAATTAAATCCAAGTAATCTCATATTATGTTTATCATCTTGTCCATGATTTCTTAAAGATTTAATTTTTTCATATAAATTTTGATCATTTGTCACTATTGCTCCACCCTCAGCTGTTGTGATATGTTTTACAGGATGAAATGAAAAAATAGATATATCACTATATGTCAATTCAACTCCCATTGTGTGAGCATTATCTTCTAGTATTTTTATATTATATTTATATTTTAGATATTTTAGTTTATCGCGATCTAAAATTTTACCTGAAAATGATACTGCAAATATTGCTTTTATAGTTGAATCTTTCTTTAAATAATCTTCACATAAATCTAAATCAATACTACCATCATTACAAATATCTATAAATATAGGTATCGCTTCGGCATATAAAATAGAATTTGAGGTAGCTAGAAAAGAATTAGGTGTTGTAAGTACTTTATCTCCTTTATTTAGTAAAGCTAAAGCACTTAGATGAAGTGCTGCTGTTCCATTTGATACACTTACACAATATCTTGAATTTGTTTTTTTGTATATATTTTGTTCAAACTCATTTACTTTTAATCCAGTTGTTAAAAAGTCACTTTTAAGTGTTTTTACAACGATATCTATATCATCTTGGTTAATTGTTTGTTTGCCATATGGTATAAAATTCATATTTAATCTTTAATCATATCCATAAGTTGTTTTGCATCAAGCCATTGAGTATTATTTCCAGAGTTATATTCAAATCCTTGATTAACCTTAATTCCAATTTCACCTAATTTATTTACACTATAATCATTTGTTTTACTAGTAAATGCAATAGTTGGTTTTATTACATAGTGATCATCAAATTCCAATGTAAGGTGACTATCGTCACTTGGACACATTATTTCATGCAGTTTTTCACCAGGACGAATACCTATAATATCAAATGGTAAATTAGGTGCAATAGCTTTTGCCATATCAGTTATTTTCATAGATGGAATTTTTGGTATAAATATCTCTCCTCCACTCATTCGATGAAAATTTTTAAGTACAAAGTTAACTCCATCATCAAGTGTTATAAAAAATCTTGTCATATTTATATCTGTAATAGGAAGTTTAGTAGCGCCCTGTGCTACTAGTTTTTTAAAATAAGGTATAACAGAACCACGACTACCTACAACATTTCCATATCTTACAACAGAAAATGATGTATCTTGTTCTCCAACTAAATTATTTGCAGCTACAAATAATTTGTCAGAAGCTAATTTTGTTGCTCCATATAGATTTACAGGATTTGCTGCTTTATCAGTACTAAGAGCAATTATTTTTTTAACTTTATTTTCAATTGCCGCATCTATTACATTTTGAGCACCATTTATATTTGTTTTAATACACTCCATAGGATTATATTCTGCTATTGGTACATGTTTTAATGCGGCTGCATGAATTACATAATCAACACCTCTCATAGCTTTTTGTAATCTTTGAGCATCTCTTACATCACCTATAAAATACCTCATACATTTATCATTGTAATCTTGAGCCATCTCATATTGTTTTAGTTCGTCTCTACTAAAAATTATGATTTTATTTGGTTTGTATTTTTCAAGTAGGATTTTTGTATATTTTTTACCAAAACTTCCTGTTCCACCCGTTATAAGTATATTTGCACCATTAAACATTATCTATCCTTAATCTATATAAATTGATCTTTTGTCTCTAAAAGTCTAGCAATTTTTTCATTTTTTTCTTTTTCAATTTTGTCTCTTTCTTCTCTTAAAATTCTTAACTTCTCAAGAGTTTCCATTTTTTCATGATCTATATTTGTATTTATTTGAACAGCTTTTCTATTATGAGCAACACCAGCAATAGAAGCGAATTTTTCTTTTCTATTTATATAAACTTTTGCAGATGAAGATGTTGCATTTTTATTAAATAGTACAATATCATCTTTTTTTAAGTTTAGTATATCTTTAATACTTAAATTTGTTTCAGCTACAATAGCTTCAACATTCATTTTTGCTCCAGATAGAAGAGTATTTAGATCTTTCTTTTTTGATACTTTTTTATTATTAGAAGAACCTAACATTTTGTCTACAGTTTTTTGAAAAAGTGGTTCTATATATGATATTGGATAGCATAAAGATACTGTTCCCTCTTCTTCATCTATTTTGATATCAATACTTACAAGTAAAATAATCTCATGATTAGAGATGATTTGTATAGAATTAGCATTTGTATCATGTGAAACACTTCTAAAATTTAATGTTGCAATATCATCCCATACCATTTTCATATTATCTATTAGTAGTGCATAGAAGTGGTTTAATATTTCAAGTTCTATATCACTTAATTCTCTATCTTGATTTGAAGCAACATAAGATGGTCCATTTCCTAAAAGTTCCGCTATAATTTTATGTGAAATTGATGGATTACATTCAATTACGAGTCTCCCTTCAAGTGGTTTCATAGAAAGAGTATTTATACTAGTTACTGGTGGAATTGATAATACAAATTCACCATATGTCATTTGTTCAATTGAACTAATTTTTACTTCAACCACTTTTCTAAGCATTGCTGATAAATCAGTTACTACAGATCTTATCATTTTATCATGTAGTGCTTCAAATGCTTTTTGTTGATCTGATGTTATTGTATTTGGTTTTTTAAAATCATATATAGTATATGCTTTTTCTTTTTGTTTAGTAGGTCTTATCTCTACTTCTTCTAGGTTTGCATCACCATCTTCTGCTATATCTAAAAGTGCATCAATCTCATCTTGACTTAAAAATTCTGCCATTTTATTATTACCTTATAATTTCAAGTTTTGCATCAATTGCATTTAGTTCTTTTAACATTTGTAATGTTTGAATAATCTGTTTTATATCTAATTTCATAGTTTTCATAGCACGCATTAGATCTGAAACTGTAGGTTCATTATATGAATTAACTAACGCATTATTTAGATTAATATTAACAGCTTTTTTACCAATTTTTAAATCATCACCAATATCAACACCTGCATTTATAGTATTATCATCAAATTCTTTTTTTGACAAATTTGATTTTTTAATTTTAATAGTAAAATCTTTTTGAGATATAGTTATTGGTTTTATTGTGATATCTGAACCAGCAATTATGATCTGTCTAGCCATATCTATTATCACTTTTTTCTTTAATTTTGATTTCAATTGAATATTTTGAACTTTTGCTATAAAAGTTACTATTGACATATTATTTGGTTTTAATATCTTAACTGTTCTTGTATCTAATGCCATAGCAATAGGTTTTTTAAAATATTCATTTACTTTTGATTCTATATTTGAAGCAGTTTGAGCATCATTTGAAAAAAGACTAAGTGTGATTGATTTTTCACCTTGTAGTGTATAAGGTATCTCATTTTCAACAGTAGCTCCTCCATATATAAAACCTGTAGTTTTAGAATTTGGATTAGATAATATATTACCTTGAGCCAATGCATATACATTTCCATCAACACCTTTTAATTGTGTTAATAGTAGCTCTCCATTATCAATTGATTTTGCATCTCCAATTGAAGATACATTTATTTTTATTTTATCACCTTGTCTTGAAAAAGCAGGTAAAGTAGCAGTTACCATCACAGTTGCTATATTTTTTGATTTTATAGATGATGTAGGTATTTTTACATATGAATTTCTTAATAAATTTTGTAATGATTGCATAGTAAACTGGCTTTTATCACCAGTTCCAGGTAATCCAACTACAAGTCCATAACCTATAAGTTGATTGTCCCTGATTCCTACTATATTAGATACATCTTTGATTGTTTGAGAATATAGGTTAATTACAATAAAAATAAATAATAAGATTTTTTTCATGAATATATAACCTTTGAGTGTATTTTATTTATTTTATCTAAAATTATATAAAACTCAGATATAATTTATAAAAATAATAAAAACAAATAAAAGGTATCATTTGAATATTTATATATATGGTTCTAAATCGTTTAAAAAACATATGAAAATATTATTGTTAAAGGCTAACTTAGATAAAGATATCCATGAAATAAATGATGTTGCTATTTTGGAAAAAACAATAAAAGATGAACCTTTAAGCATATATTTAATAGATAGTGATAAAATTATTAATAAAAATATTATAACAGATAAACTTAACTTCTTAAAACCAAAAGATGCTATATATAAACATGTTTTACAAGAAGCGGGAATAGATGATATGTGTTTTAATTCAGATGAAGCATTGGTTGAATATATTAGGGATAAAATTAATAATGAACTAAATATTATTGAAGATAAAGAGATTTTAGAAGATGAAATTAATAAAAAAGAGGAAAGAGATATGGCAGAGATAACACAAATTGATGAGATATTTGAAGAAGATTTATTAAGTGCACTAGATGTTGATGTCTCTGATATATCTTCTTCTAATTCTAATGAAAGTAGAAATATTAATGAAGAAATTAGTATTGATGAAACAATACAAGAAAATAGTATTGTTGATGATAAAATAACAAATGAACTAAAAATTGATAGTTCAAATATAGATGATGTAACTGCATTGATAAAAGAGTTATTAAATAATAAAACATTGGAACTATCAATAAAAATTAAAGCTTCATAATGGATTTACTTGATATCTCTCAACAAACAGTAAAAATTATATTACTACTAGGATTACCTTCTTTATTAGTTAGTATGATTATTGGTGTTGTTATTAGTATATTTCAAGCAGTTACTCAAATATCAGATGCTTCATTATCATTTGTACCAAAAGTTATTATTGTATCTATATTTATTGTTTTATCTTTACCATGGATGAGTGATAAAATAGAAGGTTATACATTTGGATTGTGGGATATAATAATTAGTTTTGGAAAAGTACAATGATATCAAAGCTCTATGACTTAAATAAATTAAAATTAAATCAAAATATTAGTAAAAAACAGCAAATTAAATCTAAAGTACATAAAATTGATATAGAGATTGAAGATATTTCAAATACTTTAAACAGTGCTAGTGTTGAAAGATATGGTGCAATAAGTGATTTTAGATTATTATCTATTCACAAAGATACATTAAAACATAAAATAAAACTTTATAATATGGAAAAACAAAAATTAAATGGCGATCTTTTAAAATATGATAAAGAGATTATGAAATATCAAAAAGAGTTAGAAAAATATGATTATTTATTAAAAGAAGAAAAAAAAGAAAAATTTAAAAAAGAGATAAAACAAGAAGAAGAGATAGCTAGTGAATATATACAAGCAAAATTTATAAAAAATATGTTAAATAAACAAAAGGTACAAAATGTATAAAATATTAGTTGTTTTAAGTTTTTTTATACTTACAAATATATCAGCAAAAATGATGGAAGAGGGTACATTTGTAAAAGAGAAACAAGAATTAATAAAACTTAAAAATGAGCTTGATGAATTTTATAAAATAAAAGAGAAAGAATATAAAATAAATAAAAATAAACTTTTAGCATTAGATAAAGATATACAAGAAAAACTAGATCAAATTGAAAAAACAAAAAAAGAAAATCAAAGAATTTTAGATGAAATTAATCTTACAATATCAAGTAAAGCTATGACTATGTATGGTAAGATGAAAATAAAAATAGTAAAAAATATTTTAGAAGAAAAGATTAAAGCAGGACAGATTAATGAGGTATTTGATATTATTATAAGATTAAAAAATAAAAGAGTTATGGAATTGTTAAAAAAATTTGATACAAAAACATCAACAAAATTAATGGATATGTTAAATAAGTATAAAGAGAATAAGATAAAGGAAAAATAAATGGCTGATGAAAAAAATGAAGAAGTAGAAGAACAACCTAAAAAAGGTAATCCAATGATGATAGTACTAATTGTATTAGTAGTTGCATTAATTGGTGCAGTAGGTTTTCTAGGATATATGGTTATGAATAAAATGAATCAAGATCCAAATGCAGTACAAGAGAAAAAAGAAGAGATGAAAAAAGAAGAAGCTAAAGATGAAGGTGTATATTTTAAAGCAAATATAAAAGATTTAGTTTTAAATATTACAAATGCTAAAGGTAGAGAAAAACTTATGAAGTTATCTTTTGCAATTAAAAGTACAGAACCAACTATTGAAGCCTTAGTGGAAGCTAGTAAAGATGAAATAATTGATGCTGTTATACAACTTGTTGCAGCACGAACAAGTGAAGCATTGTTAACTGTTGGTGGTAAAGATCAATTTAAAGAAGAACTATTAAATGAAATAAATATTATTATTAATGAAGCAACAGCAAAAAATAAAGATATAAAAAGAAATAATGTTCAAAAGATATATTTCACTACATTTGTAATAAAATAGGATAAAAAATGATTTTAATAGTAAAAGGGAAAGGTTATAAAAATTTAATCAGAAAAGTTGTAGCAATGACTTTACTGGTTACTATGTTCTCTTTTTACTATATACATATGAGTAATAAATTTAAAGAAGAAAAACAAAAATTAGAAACTGAATTACTTCTAAAGAATGAGATTTTAGAGAATAAGAAAAAATTAAAATCAAAAGTAAATCGATTAGTCTATAATGAAGCAGAACAAATAGTAGATTTAATAGGACAAAAACATATTCAATCAATAAAGATTAAAAATGATAGACTTATTATTGTATGTGATTGGGATACAGATATAGAACCATTATTTATACGATATGGTGTTATGGCTTTGGTTAAAAGTACTCCTGAAAATATAAAAATTGCAATTGAGTTAAAATTTATAGTAGAGAGTAGATATGAAGTATAGTATATTTTTAATAATTAGTATTTTTTTATTTAACGGATGTTCAATGAAAAAAGATATTAGTATAGATCTAAATGAAAAACCAAAAGAGCAAATAAAATTACAACAAAAAGAAAAAAGAAAAAGTTATAAAGGAAGTCTATATTCTCAACAAGGAACATCATTATTTGCTGATAAGAAAGATCTTCAAATAGGTGATATTCTACAAGTGAATATTGAAGAGTCACTAAAAAATAACTCTAAAAACTCTAAAGATTTAGCAAAGAGCAATACATCATCTTTAGGTGGAGGTATAGTAGCTCCAGTAAAAGGTGTAACAGGTGGTGCTGGATTAACAAAAACACTATATAATATAAATAACACTATTGGCGTAGGTTTTAATAGTAATTCTAATAGTACATTTAAAGGTAGTAGCTCTTCAAAAGTTGATGAAAAATTTTCAACTATTGTTTCTGTAGTAATTACTCAAATATATCAAAATGGAAATTATTTTATAAAAGGTACAAAAGAATTATTAATAAATAATCAAAAACAAAAAATAGCAATTTCAGGAATTATAAGACCATATGATATTAGTCCAACAAATACTGTACTATCTTCACAAATTGCAAATCTTAAAATATTATATAAAAAAGATGGTGATGAAAATGATACTTTAAATAAGTCATGGGGTACAAAAATATTGGAAACAATTTGGCCATTTTAATATTTTAATTTAATCTTAAATTAAGAAATGTATTATATAATAAAACAATAAGGAGTATTCTCATGTTAAATAGTTTAAATGTAGCACAATCAGGATTAGCAGCATCTCAAGTACAAGTTGAGAATGTTATGAATAATATTGCAAATGAGAATACTATAGGTTATAAAAAACGTGTTGTTGATGTAAAAGAGATGGATCACAATGATGCAAGAATTACTGGGCGAGGTGTCCAAGTAGATGGTGTAAATAGAGTTACAAATATGTATGTCTATGATAACTTAGTAAAAGAACAAAGTAAAGATGTACAGCATCAAGAATTATCAGCAATGCTTGCAGATATTGAAGCTATATTTTATGAAACAGATGACAGTGGATTTTCTGCTGATTTAGATAAATATTTTCAATCAATTGAAGAATTAAGAGCTAGCCCTAACAATTCTATTTATAGAAGTAATGTTGCAAATACTGGACAAATTTTAGTCGATGACCTAAAAACATTATATACAAATATTGAAGAAAAAGAGAAAGTTGTATCTAATACTTTAGATGATAGTGTTAGTGAAATCAATTCTATATTAAGAGATATTGGAACGATTAATCAAAAAATCATTGATTCAGGCGGTGCAACAACAAATGCACTTATGGATGAAAGAGATTCTTTAGAGAGTAAGCTATCTCAATATGTACAAATAGATGTAAATAGAGAAGATGATTATGTTTTAAGTATTGGTGGAGTTAGTGCAATAAGATATAATACTAATATCCATGATATAAAAGTAAAAGAGGATAAAATCACTCAAAAAGATGTTTATTCTGTAGATTTAATAAATTCAGATGGTACAATTGATGAATTAAATAAAAGTACATTAATCAATCAATCAACTTGGTCAGAAAATTCTGCACCTATTGAAAATGATTCCTTGACTTACTATTTTAATAAAGAGATAAGTATTAAAGTTGAAGCAGGTGAAACAGTAAATGGACAAACTGTAGATAAAGATAATATTGTACAAGCAATGACATATAAAATCAATAATGATCCAAGGATAAATTCAAAAATAGAAGCTTTTAATGGACAATACTCTTTAGATGAAAATGGTAATAAAGTAGCATATGAACCAACAGATGAAGATCATTTTTTAATAATTGAATCAAAAATACCTGGTAAAGAGGGTGAATTTGAGGGTAGATTTATAGTAAATGATAATGATACTTTGGATTCAAATGGAGATCAAGTATCAGTATTAAGTTTAAAAAGTCCAATAAAAAGTAAAACTGCTGAAAATGATGTTCATTTTGAAATATTTGATTCTGAACTTGATATAAAAGCTGGGAAAGTTAAATCTTTAATTGATAATTTAGATACAACAAGTGAAGATAATAAATTTACAAAATATAAAAGTATGCTTGATGATTTTGCAAAAGCATTAAGTGATTATACAGATACTTATATAGAAATTGATGATGGTGTATATGTATCTGGGGAAGAAAATTCATTACTGCATCATGAAAAAGCAAAAGCTAAACCAATAAATTTATTTGAAGGTGTATCTGTAAAAACTTTATCATTTGATAAATCAGCAATAGGTAATTTAACTCAAGAGGATTTAGATTATTTAGCGACAATGCAATGGAATTCAAGTATAAATATAGCATCAACAGAGGAAGATGATGTAAACTTTAGAGTTAATATGCAATGGAATGATGATATTAAATATAAATCAAGTGAAGATGAATTAAAATCAAAAGATAATCTAGAATATAGTTCTAGAGAAAAAAATGATACTTCATTTAGTAGATATTATGAAAGACTTAGAGTTGAAGTATCTGCTGATAAAGAAAATGTTGATTATTTAAAAGATACTCAAGAAGCAGTTAGTAAATCATTACAATTAAATTATGATAAATTAGTAAAAGTAAATAAAGATGATGAGATGATAAATCTTATAAAATTTCAATCAGCATATGAGGCTAATGCAAAATTAATAACAGTTATTGATGAGATGTTAGCAACAATACTTGGAATGAAACGTTAATATTAAATAAGGAGGATATTATGGCAGAAGGTATATTGGGACTAGGAAGTTCAGGATCAGGTGGATTAAATCAAGAATTAATCGATAAGTTAAAAGCTGCAGAAGCTAAAGGTAAAGTTGATATATATGATACTAAACTTGAAGATTGGGATAAAGAACTAGAAAAAATAGATGCAATAAATTTAAAAATAAATGAATTATTAACAGCAGTTGATAAGTTTGATCTTTATAGATCAAGTGCAAATGCTTTTGAACAAGTTACAGCTTCTTCTACTGGAACTTCTGCTGTATTTGATGCTATTGATATAGCTGGACTTAATCCAGGTACTACAAATGTAACAGTATCTCAACTAGCACAAAAAGATGTTTTTCAATCATCTACATTCTCTAATGCAAATACTACAATGACTGTTGGACAAAATGATGGTGACAAGTTAAGCGTACAAATAGGTACAGGAGATAAATTTGATTTTTTAACAAAAGATAAAACTTATCAAGAACTTGCAGATGAAATAAATGCAAAAGAGGGACTAACTGCTTCAATAGAAGAGGTTGGAACAGATACATATAGATTAGTAATAAAAAGTACAGAATCTGGACTTGATAATGCACTAACAATTACACAAACAGATTCTTCAGATGAAGATTTAGCTGATAATTTAGGATATTCAGATAGTGCAAATCATACACTTACAGCACAAAATTTAAATGCAAAAATTGATGGTGTTGATTATGATGTATCATCAAATACAATAAAAATTCAAGGTAATCTTACAATGACTGCTGTAGAAATTGGTGATTCTTCTATTTCAATACAAGAAGATAATTCATCTATTTTACCTTCAATAAAAGATATAACTGATAAATATAATGAATTAGTAGTAATGGTTGATGAAGAATTGTATTCAGCAGATTCACCAATTAGTGATACTGGTACATTAAAATTAATTATGGGTTCAATTAAAGATTCATTATTTGGATCTTATGGTGTAAATGGTGATTTAAATATGTTTAATTATGGAATGAGTGTAGATAAATCAGGATTAATAGTAATTGACGATGAGCAATTAGGAAAGGCGTTAACAAATAATCCAGATGATTTAAAAGAGATATTTATTGGTGTTGCAGAAAGACCAGGTATAGGAACATATTTAAAAGAATATTTAGATGATTTAGATGGTTATGATGGACTTATGACTAAATATGGCGAAAATATGACTAATAAAAAATCAGAATTAGAAGAAGAGAAAAAAGTTGCTCAAGAAACTCTTGATGAGAAATATTCACAAATGGCACTTCAATTTGCCTCATATACTGCAATGATTACTCAAATGGAGACTGCATTCGGTGGTATGAAAATGATGATTGATCAATCTACTGCATCAGGATAAACTATTATTTAAGCTAGTTTATTATAAAATGTTTTGTTTTTAAAAAATAATGGAGACAGTATGGGAATAGATATATACAACCAACAAGCAGCAATTACAGAAGATCCTTATATGTTAATATTAAAATTATATGAAGGTTTAACTAAATATTTATCATTTATTAAAGAAGCAATAGAAAATGATAATATTGAAGAAAAATTTTTGTATATAAATAAATCAATAGCTATATTTGATGAACTACGAAATATATTAGATTTTGATGGTGGAGATATAGCATATTATTTAGATGGTTTATATCTATATCAAATAGAAACACTATTTAGTGCAGGTATAGATAATAACTTAACATCTATAGATCAAGTAGCAAAAGTGGTAAAAGGTCTTACGGAAGCATGGAAAGACGAAACTGGTCTTTAAAAGCTTATAATAAGCTGCAGCATATCGATAGTTTAGATAATGACTACGATAAAGCTTACTCTTTACAACTTTGGACTATAGAGTATATGAAAGATGATTTTTTATCTAATTTAGATCTTGAATCAGAACATTTAAAATTATTTAGTGAATTATTTTATAAGAATATTAATTTCTTAAAAAAACACAAAGAAGTGATAGCTAAAGAGTTAAATCAAAATAAAAATATTAAAAAATTTCTTCAATAATCATAACAAATAGTCTATTTGACTATTTGTTAATAATTTAATCCAACAGCATCTTTTATTATTCTTATTTTTTCCTTTGCAATTACTCTTGCCTTAGATGCACCATGAGCTAATATATCTTTTACCTCTTTAGGGTTATTTATATAATAGTTTCTTTTCTGTTCATATGGAGCAAAATGTTCAGTTATTTTTTCAAGTAAAGCTAATTTAAAATGTCCATAACCTTCACCTGGAGTTTGATATCGTTTTTGCAAATCTTTTAATTCATTGTCATTCATAAATAGTTCACACAGCTTATAAACATTACAGTTTTGATACTCTTTTATTTCATCAAGTTCTTTACTATCTGTTACTATTTTCATAACTTGTTTTTTTATAGCTTTTTTAGATCCAAACATATCAATAGTATTTCCATAAGATTTAGACATTTTAGCTCCATCAGTTCCAGGTACACTTTGTACATTTTCATCTATTTTTGCTTTTGGCATAGTTAGTATTTCACCATAAGTGTTATTAAATGTATTTGCAATATCTCTAGTCATCTCTACATGCTGTATTTGATCTTTCCCTACAGGAACTATATTGCTATCAAAAAGTAGTATATCTGCAGCCATAAGTACAGGATAAGAAAATAAACCATGATTTGATGCTATCCCTTTTGCTGTTTTATCTTTATAGCTATGAGCACGTTCAAGTAAACCCATTGGTGTATGGTTTGATAATATCCAGTACAATTCTAATACTTCAGAAACATCACTTTGCACCCAAAAAGTTGATTTTTCAGGATCCATACCAAGACTTAGAAAATTAACTGCTGCTTCAAATGTATTTTTTTGTAAAAATTCTTTATCTTTTACAGAAGTTAGAGCATGATATGATGCAATAAATGCAAAAAGTTCACCATCATTTTGACTTTCAATCATTTTTTTTATCATTCCAAAATAGTTTCCAATATGTATTGTCCCACTTGGTTGTATTCCACTTAGTATTCTCAAATTTAATCCTTTATATTTAATAATTTTTTTGCAAACTCTTTTGCTTCATTTGTGATGTTTTCTCCACTAATCATCCGTGATATCTCTTGAACTCTTTGTTTTTCATTAAGCTCTTTTATTGTTGAAATACCATCTTTTTTATTAATTAAGAAGTGTTGATTAGCTGTTGCACTTAGTTGTGGTTGATGTGATATTGCAAATATTTGATAGTTTTTACTAAGTTTAGTTAATACCTTCGCTATTGAGGCACTCTCTTTACCACTTAAATTTGCATCTATTTCGTCTAAAAATAATATACCTTTAGAGTTTATCTCATAATTACTTCTTGCAGTTAATAAAGCAAGTCTTAGTCTATTAAACTCACCAGAACTTATTTTATTTAAACTAATATTATTTAATTTAAATTCGATTTTATCTACACCATTGATATTTAACTCTTTTGCATGTAGCACTACTTGTAAATTTTCAAGATATAGATTTGAGAGATACTTATTCATATCTTCTTTTAAAATATTTAAAGCTTCTTTTCTGTATGTACTTATAGTTATAGCATCTTTTGATATTTTTTCTTTAAGCTCTTTTATTTTTTTATTTAATAGCTCTTTTTCAAATGTGATATTTTCATAAGTATCTAACTCTTTTTTCTTTTTTTCTTTGAACTCTAAAGCTTCAGATATAGTTCCATATTTTTTGATTAACCATGAAAGATTTTCTATTTTATCTAATGTAACTTCTATATCTAGATCATCATAATTTAACAATTTATCATAAAAATTATCAAAGTGACTATTTACTTCATTTATTGCATCATCAAAAAAAGATGAATCTATATTTAATATATCAAGAGCTTTTGATATTTGGTGTGTATTATCTAAAAAAGATCTAGCAGTAGATATTGATTCTTCTATTTTTTCTTTTTTACTAAACATTGTTTTTATATCTTTTAGTTCTTCATATTCGCCTTCTACTGGATTAATATCTTCAATCTTTTTTATTTGGATAGATATTAATTCTTTAATATCTTCAATATTTTTTTCATCTTCTATAACTTTTTTTAGTTTATCTTTAAATTGATCTAGTTGCTTAAATTCTTGTGTAAATCTATTAAGTATATCTTTGTACTCTTTATTATTTTTAGAAGATAAAAAGTCCAAAAATTCTAAAATATTAGTTGATTCAAAATCACTAGTATCTTTTAGATGTAGATGTTTAAAAAACTTTTTAGTAAACTCTTCTAATTGTTTTTTTGCAATACTTTGATTGTTTATAAAATATCTAGTTTTTGAGTTTGTTATTTGCTTAATTGTTATATCATCATCTTTTGTTATATTAAATAATTCATTTTCAATATCAATATTTTCTATAGTTATCTCACTTAGATTTGCATTTGTACTTGCATTTCCAAAAAGATTTAATAGTGAATTCATAAATATAGATTTTCCAGCTCCACTAGGCCCAGAAAAAATCACTAAACCTTTATTGAATTCTATATTTACATTTTTAAAAGATAAATAATCTTCTAAATAATACCTACTTATCATTGGTTTTTAATTCCCCCAATTTAATTTTTCATCTAATACTTTAAAATAATCTCTACTTTTAGTTCTTATTAGATTTGCACTTTTTGATGCTATTTTTATTTTTATTGATTGATTTTGTTTTAATTCAAACATATCTTGTCCATCAATTATTACAACAGCACCTTGTGTATTTGGAGTTGATATTTCAAGTTCAAAATTTGCAGGTAATACAAGAGGTCTTTGTGTTAAAGAGTGAGCACATATAGGTGTTACAATAAATGCTTGAGTTAAAGGATAAACTACAGGTCCTCCAGCACTTAAATTATAAGCAGTAGAACCAGTAGGAGTTGATATAACTAATCCATCTCCATAATATGTATTGAATTTTTCTCCATCTATAAAAGATTCAAGACTTATCATATGTGCAACAGATTTTCCCCTTATTACAACATCATTAAAAGCAACAGATTCATTTAATCCTATATTTGCTTTTATCATCATTCTTTGATCTATTTTATAGTTGTCGTTTTGAAAATCTATTAAAAAGTTCTCAAGTTCATCTGGTAATACTGTTGTTAAAAAACCTAAAGTACCAAGGTTTATTCCAAGTACTGATTTATTAAAAATAAAACTTCTTCTAGTAACTGAGATTAATGTTCCATCTCCACCAATAGTAACAAGAAAATCAGACTCTAGACATAGGTCGTCAAATTTTAGTCCATTTTTTTGATTTATCATTTTTGCAGAATCTTCTTCAAGTAAAATATCTATATTATATTTATTAAATAGATCTTTTATTTGAAGATATATATCTTTTAAATGTTTTGCATTTGGCTTTAATATAAATCCAGCAATATTTTTATTTTCTAAAAGTTTGGTATTATTGGTTAATTTCATGGTGCAATTATAACTAATTAGGTATTAAAAAAGGGATTAAGTAAAACTTAATCCCTTCTTTTTAAAGTAACTAATTAAAGTTAAATTATTATGCTACTGATTTAGCCGCTTCAATAGCTGCTGCGTAATCTGGTTCAGCAGTGATTTCTGGTACTAATTCTTTATAACAAACGTTACCATCTTTATTGATAACGAAGATAGCTCTAGCAGTTACACCAGCTAAAGGACCATCTGCTAAAAGCATACCATATGCGTTAGAGAAATCTTTATTTCTAAAATCAGAACAAACTTTTAAGTTTTCAATACCTGCAGTTGAACAAAATTTTGCTGCAGCAAATGGTAAATCCATAGAAACAGTAGTAACTGTTACACCTTCTAAAGCTGCTGCTTCAGTATTGAATTTTCTAGTTTCTGCATCACATACTGGTGTATCTAATGAAGGTACAACTACTACTAATTGAACTTTATCTTGAGCTCCACCTACTGTTTCGTTTTGAAGCATTGGGTTACAGTTTACTACTGTTACTACTGGTGCTGCATCACCTACATTGATTTCGTTTCCTGCAAGATTACATACTGTATCTTGTTTAAATGTTACTGTTGCCATTT
>CAYZWZ010000037.1:0-16246 GCA_964482285.1 uncultured Helicobacter sp.
AGGAAACTAATATGCAATTTAGCGCACAAAAATATAACACTATTACCAAAGAAAATATTAATGAGATGGTAATGAAATTTTATACTAGAATATTAAATGAAGATACAGATGTATCAAAGGTATTTAAAAGTAGATTAGGTGAAGATATAAACTCTCCTATATGGAAAGAGCATACAGACTTATTAACTAACTTTTGGGCTATGATAGCACTACAAGATACTTCTTATCAAGGTAATCCAATGATGGCACATATAAATATGGGTCTAACAAGAGATATGTTTCCTACTTGGTTAAAGATGTTTTTTGAAACTATAGATAGTGTTTATGAAGAGCCTCAAGGTTTTGTATTTAAAAGTAGAGCTGAGAATATAGCAATGAATTTTATGAGAAATTTAGGACTTTAGTCCTTAATCTCAATATCATTTTTAATAGCAAAAAACAATACAATCCACCCAGCTATCATTAAAGATCCACCTATAGGTGTAATAGCTCCAAGCCACATTATTTTAGTAAGTGCTAAAGTATATAATGAAAATGAAAATATGATCATACCACTAAGAACTAAATAAAATGATGTTTTAACTTTTTTACTATTTGGAATAATAATTGATATGAAAGATATTATAAATAATCCAATAGTCATATAAAACTCATAGCTACTAGCTTTTGAATAAATACTTAATCCATACTCATCTAAATATGGCTTTAGAGTATGTGCGCCAAAAGCTCCAATACTAATTGCAAGAGCCATTAAAATTGCACTTAATTTTAAAAATGTTTTTGTATGTTTATTTATTACCATATTATTTGTTCCTTGTTTATACTTTTTAAAAAGTTATTTGTTTTTGAAAATGGCTTTGAGCCAAAAAATCCACGATATGAAGATAGTGGACTAGGATGTGGTGAAGTTATTATATGATGTTTAGTTTCATTAATTATTTTTGTTTTTTTAATAGCACCTGCTCCCCATAATATAAATACGATATCTTTTTTATTTTCACTTATATATTTAATAATATTATCAGTGAACTTTTCCCAACCTTTATTTTTATGAGAATTTGGTTTTGAATCTTCTACACTTAATACTGTATTTATTAGTAAAACACCCTGCTTTGCCCAAGGTGTTAAATCTCCATCTAAAACTTCACAATCACCAATATCAGATATCACCTCTTTGATTATATTTACCATTGATGGTGGATTTTTTATACTAGCAGGGGTAGAAAAAGCTAAACCTTGTGCTTGAGAGGGTTGATGATATGGATCTTGACCTAAAATTACAACTTTTAACTCTTCATATTTACAAAGATCAAAAGCTTTAAATAACTTATCTCTAGATGGATAGATCTTTTTTGTTTTATACTCTTGTTCTAAAAACTCTTGTATCTTTTTATAATAATCTTTAGATTGTTCATCTTTTATAATATCTTGCCAAGTCATAGATTATAATTTTCATTTATTTTTATATCTTTGTTTAAATCAAATACCATATAAATCCTTTTTTGTATTATACAATTTATTTTATTATTTTTCTTTTTTAAAGATATTTTATAATAAAATATAAAATGCAAACAAATATATTTACAACTACTAATGATAAAAATCTAGCATATCATGTTACAAAAGATAAAGTACAAGTAGATATTGCAAGAAATAATTTATCTATTAAACACAATTTTGATATTAAAAATTTAAAATATATGGATCAAGTTCATGGAAATGATGTAAAAATTGTAAATAAAGATCAAAATCTATACAAATGCGATGCCATTGTAACAAATCTAAAAAATACTCCACTTATGGTAATGGTTGCTGATTGTATACCTATATTATTTGAAGATAAAACAACTAATACTATTGCCGTTGCTCATGCTGGAAGAAATGGTACTTTTTTAAATATAAGTTCAAATGTGATAAATACTATGGTAAATAATTTTAATTGTGATACAAATAATATAAAAGTAGAACTAGGGGCAAGTATTCAAAAGTGTTGTTATGAAGTATCAAATGAGATGGTAAATATTGTAGAAAAAAACTTTGGAAGTAATTTTGTACAAAATAGAAATATTGATTTACAAGGTATAAATAAAATGCAACTAATAGATTGTGGTATAAAAGAGCAAAATATAAGTATAAGCAACATTTGTACTAAATGTTCAAATGAGCCATACTTTTCATATAGGAAAGATTCATCATGTGGTAGGTTTGCTGGGATAATAATGTTAAAGGATTAAATTAATCTTCCTTTGAGAATTCAATGGTATCATTATGTACTTTTAATTTAAAATGCTATTTTAATGCTATTTTAAATAATTATAATAATAAATAAAGTGATGGAGAATAATATGAGTACTACATTTAACCCAAAGAGTAAAATGTTTAAAAACCCTGCTTTTTCAAGCATGGAAGAATATAGAGATTTAGTAAAAAAATTTGAAAATGATTACGAAGGTACATGGGCAAGTTTTGCTGATGAAAAAATTGATTGGTTTAAAAAATACGATAAAGTATTAGATGAATCAAATGCACCATTTTACAAATGGTTTGAAGGTGGAAAGTTAAATGTAGCTCACCAATGTGTAGATAGACACTTAAAAGATAAAGCTGATCAAACAGCTATTTTATTTGAAGCTGATAATGGTGAATCTGAACATATCACATATAAGGAATTAGCAAGAAGAGTAAATAAAACTGCTAATATGTTTAAAAATGAATATGGTATAAATAAAGGTGATAGAGTAGTTATTTATATGCCTATGATACCTGAAGCTGCTGTATCTATGTTAGCTTGTGCAAAAATTGGAGCAATTCACTCAATCGTATTTGGTGGATTTTCTGCTGAAGCTTTAAGAGATAGAATTATAGATGCTCAAGCTAAGCTTGTAGTAACTGCTGATGGTGCTTATAGAAAAGGTAAACCATATATGTTAAAGCCTGTTGTTGATAAAGCTTTAGATCATGGTGGTTGTGAATGTATTCAAAATGTTTGTGTAGTAAAAAGAAATAATGAAGCTATTACAACAAACGATATAGATAGTGATTATGCAACACTTTTAGAAACTCAAAGTGATGAGTTTGAAGCTGAGCATATGGATGCTGAAGATCCATTATTTTTACTTTATACATCAGGAAGTACTGGAAAACCAAAAGGTGTTCAACACAGTAGTGGTGGATATATACTTTGGGCGCAAATGACAATGGAATGGGTATTTGATGTTAAACCTGAAGATACTTATTGGTGTACTGCTGATATTGGTTGGATTACAGGTCATACATATATAGTTTATGGTCCACTTGCAGCTGGTACTACAACAGTGATGTTTGAAGGTGTTCCTACTTATCCTGATGCTGGAAGATGTTGGAAAATGGTTGAAAAATATAAAATAAATCAATTCTACACAGCTCCTACAGCTATTAGATTATTACATAAAACTGGTGAAGATGAACCAGCTAAATATGACCTATCAAGCCTAAGAATACTAGGAACTGTAGGTGAACCTATTGATCCTCCTGCATGGAAATGGTACTACGAAGCAGTAGGAAATAGTAACTGTTCTATAGTTGATACTTATTGGCAAACAGAAACAGGTGGACATATGATATCTCCACTTCCTGCAGCTACTCCTATTAAACCAGCATGTGCAACATTCCCACTTCCTGGAATTGTAGCTGAGATTATAGATGAAGATGGAGAAACAACTCCAATAGGTGAAAAAGGTTACCTTTGTATTACTAAACCATGGCCATCAATGATTAGAACAATCTGGAATGATGATGAAAGATTTGTGAAATCTTACTTTGGTGATTGTAAAAAAGATGGAAAACCTGTATATTTCTCAGGTGATGGTGCTATGATGGATGATGATGGTTATATTACAATAACTGGTCGTACTGATGATGTTATTAATGTATCAGGTCATAGAATTGGAACTGCTGAAATTGAAGCTAGTGTTAAAAAATGTGATGCAATTGCTGCAAATGCAGTTGTAGGTAAACCACATGAGATAAAAGGTGAAGGTATCTTTGCTTATGTAGTATTAAAAGAGCCAGATTCAATATCAAAAGAGGATCTAAAAGCTCAAATCAATGTAATACTAAAAGCAGATATTGGAGCAATTGCACTTTGTGATGATATTGCTATTGTACCAGATGTTCCAAAAACAAGATCAGGTAAAATTATGAGAAGAATCTTAAGAGCAATAGCAAAAGGTGAAGAGATAACTCAAGATACTTCAACTTTAGAAGATCCAAGTATTGTAAAAATCATAGAAGATATAGTTAAATAACTATATCTTTTATAGATATTAAAAAGTCCTAGAAGTTTTCTTCTAGGCTTTTTTTATTTTGATAAACTATAACAATTTATAAGATCATCTATAATATCATAAGGGTTTTCTAAACCTATTGATAACCTAATCAATCCTTCACTTATTCCTAAAAAGTTTTTCTCTTCTTGTGTAAAATCACTAAATATTGTACTTGCCATATGTAGTCCTAATGTTCTACTATCTCCTATATTGGCTGTTAGAGTTAATAGTTTACTAGAATCTAAAAATTTAAAAGCTTTTTGCTTTGTTTTCATATCAATTGTTATAACACTACCACATCCATTTGGATAATATTCTTTGTATAATTTATTATCTATATTTGATTTTAAAGATGGGTGATTAATAGTAATTGAATAATCATCTAGAGCTTGTGAGATAATTTCACATGAAGAATTTATCCTTTGATTTCGTAACTCTAAAGTTTCAAGTCCCAAAAGTGTTTGATATGAAGCATTTGCATTTGCACTCATTCCAAAATCTCTTAAAGCTCTTTTTTTATTAACCCCATATAATGCTTTAGCTCCTAGTTTATCTAAAAATGGTTTCATAAATTTATATCTTTTTGAATAAAACTTACCATCTTTTTCTATTGCTTTAAATACACTAGCACCACCTAAAGCTGAAGAGTTACCAGATATAACCTTTGTTGTTGAATATACACATATATCTGCTCCTAGATCTATTGGTTTAACTATTAAAGGTGTAGATGTATTATCAACCATAAAAGCAATTCCTTCAGTATTTGCGATATTTGCTATTTTTTTAATATTTAGTAATCTTAAATTTGGATTACCAACACTTTCACAATAAATTAGCTTTGTATTATCAGTTATATATTCTTTTATTTTATCAACATCATTTGCATCTAAAAAAGTAGTTTTTATTCCAAACCTAACTAAAGTTTGGGATAATAAAGCATAAGAGCCTCCAAATAAACCTCCAATAGCAATTATCTCATCACCATTACTACATAATGACATTATACTCATACTAATAGCACCCATACCAGAACTTGTTGCAATACAAGCTATAGCATTATCCATTCTTGCTAATTTATTTTCTAAAATTGTTGTTGTAGGGTTTCCCATTCTTGAATACAATGGTTTATTTGAGTTTCCACTAAATATATCTTCTGCTTCTTTACATGTAGAGTATGAAAATGCCGCAGAAGATATTATTGGAGTTGAAATTGCTTTTTCAAAGTTCATATACTTCCTTTAGATACTATAATTTTTTCTTATAATATCTAAAAAAGCTTTAATTATTATCTATTTAGAACATCTTCCATTATTAAATATTCCTGATCTTTTCATACAATCTAATTCATCTTTAGTAATTCTGATCATAATAACAGATGCTTTTGTTCCATTACCCCAATGACCTTTTAATTTAAATTTATTTGTATTTCCAGAAATCTTACCTTTGAATTTTGCCCAACCTGGTTTTTTACCATTGTTTGAGTAATCAAGTGTTAAATATGCTCTTTTTTTATCAAATTTCCAAGCTAAATCCTCTTTTCCATTTGGAGTTTGTTTCGCATTATTTATATAATCAGAATGAAAACCTTGGTTATTCGCATAAAGTTCCATCCATAAGTGATATTTATTATATGTTCTTTTTGTATCTAAAACTTTATAATATCCAATAAATGAACTTGTAGTTGCATTTCTAACATTAATTTTATTTTTACTGTTAGCTTTATTAATATAAGAGATATCCATTTTTCCATCTTTTATAATATGTGCTTCTACCCTTCTATTTTCATATCTACCTTGTTTTGTTTTATTAGATGCTATTGGAGCTAACTCACCAAAACCAACCGCATAAACATGATTTTTAGGTACACCAAATTTTATTAATCTATTTGCAACTGCTTTTGCTCTTTTTTCAGATAATTTTTGATTTAGTTTTGCATTACCAATAGAATCAGTATGCCCTTGAATCTCTGCTGAATAGTTTGTATTTATCAAATATTTGGCTAATTTTTTAATTTGTTCATTGTACTTATCTTTTAATACAGCTGATGAGCTATCAAAATTTATTTTAAATTTATAAGTATTACCTTCCCAGTTATCTGATTTAATATCTAATTCATCTGTAATATTTGTAATAATTGTATTTAATGCACTTGCATCTTTTGCAGCATAATAACTACCATTTCCAGCTTTTGCTAAACTTTCTAACTGATATTTAGTTCTATTATCAACAGAATACCCAACAACATATATTTTAGCATCAATTCCATATACACTTTTTAATCTTTTTGCTTCATATACTGGATTTCCACCACAAGTTTCTTCACCATCACTTATTATAATAATATTAACTTTTTTCTTAATATCTTTAAGTACCATTCCTGCTGTTTTAATAGATTGAGCAAGAGGAGTTTTACCAGAAGCTCTTATACTATTTGATACTTCAACTACATGTTCTAGGTTATTATTATTTGGTTCTATTAATAGTTTTGTACTTCTACAACCACTACTAAATCCAATAAGTCCTACATTTGTTTTTGTATTATCTAACTGATTAGATATATCTTTTAACATCTTTTTAGCAGCAACCATTTTTATATTACCACTTTTATCTGCAGTAGTCATACTTCCTGAACCATCAAGAATAAACATCAATACATCTTTATCTGATGTATATGTTTTCTTCACACTTTGTTTTTGATATGGATTTTTTATACATCCAGTTCCTAATAATATTACTGAAATAAGTAATAATACTTTCATTAAGTTTTTCATTAATTCCCCTTTTATTTTAATGTAAATGTAATCTTTACTTACCTAAACAAAACTCACCAAACATTACATCTAACATTTGATCATTTTCATAAGGTCTTGTGATTTTAGATATATTATGTAAAGCTTCATTTATATGGTGTGCAAAAAATTCTAACTCACCAGTTTGCAAAAGTACTTTTGATTGGTTTATCTCATTTAGTGTATCTTGGACAGCTATTATTTGATTTTTTGATACTAGTGTCATATCATCACTTGAGTTGTTTGTATTTAAAATATTTTCTAGTGCATCAACAAGTGGTTTTAAAGATGATTTCTCTAAAGACTTATTTATACTTAGTTCTATATCTATTTTATTTACTTTTGATCTATCAAATTTATTTTCTAAATCACATTTATTTAAAATAGTGATTATTTGTTTTTGTGTATTTGAAATAAGCTCTTTTATTTGCTCATCTTCACTATCATACTCTCTACTATTATCAAACAATGCTAAAACTATATCAGCTTCATCTATTGCTTCTTTTGATTTTTGTATACCTATTTGTTCAATCTCATCACTAGCTTCTCTTATACCTGCTGTGTCTACTATTTTAATAATATGAGTACCTATATTTATATTTTCTTCTATAGTATCTCTTGTAGTTCCAGCAATAGAGCTTACTATTGCTCTATTTGTATTTAAAAGTTTATTTAGTAGTGAAGATTTTCCAACATTTGGTTTTCCTACTATTGCTACTTTAAAACCTTCTATCATCCCCTCTCTTCTTTTACTTGAATCAAGAGTGTTATTTAGTTTTAAAGTTATATTGTCAATTTTTGTTTTTATTTGTTCAAATATATCACTAGGAAGATCCTCTTCTGCATAATCTATACTAACTTCTACATAAGCCAATATAAATAATAAATCTTTTCTTATCTCTTCTACAAACTCTTTTAGTTCACCTTTTAGTTGTTTTGCTAAAAGTTTAACTGCATTTGCACTTTTTGCTTCAATAAGTTTTGAAATAGCAAATGCTTGAGATAGATCTATTTTTTCATTTAGATATGCTCTTTGTGAAAACTCACCAGGATTTGCCAATCTTGCATTATAAGCTAAACAAGTTTCTAAAATAAGATTTGTAATTGCAATTCCACCATGACATTGAAACTCAACAATATCTTCACCTGTAAAAGAGTGTGGATTTTTAAAGTATATAATCAAAGCTTCATCTATTAGATCATCACTTTTATCATATACTTTACTAAGTGTTGCAAGTCTTGGTTTTAGATCCTGTTTTTTTGTAATTTTAAGTGCAATTTCTAAAGCGTCTTTTCCACTAAGTCTTACTATTGAGATTGCACCCATTCCTGAAGCAGTTGCAATTGCAACTATTGTATCATCATTTATCATTTATGTTTATACTCATTTATTAAAATATATTTTTCTTTATTAATATTTTGTTTTACAGTTATATATTTATTTGGTAGTTCTTTTCTTAATTTTGTAAGTGCAATGTGTATTAAAATACCATCAAGTATTTTTGTTTTGTAATACTCTTGCTCTTTTATCTCATCAATTATAGATTCAATATATTTTTCAATATTCTCTTCTTGGTTGTGTAAAAATTCTGCTATTTCTAGTCTTAACATAAATCCATATTGCTCTTTTATCCAGTTGAATAATATATATGATATAGCTTTATATCTATATCCCTCTTTACCTATTAAAAGAGCTGAATCTTCACCACTAAAGTGTACTAATACAGTATTTTTATCATACATAGAGACTTTTATTTTTTCTATTTTATAACACAAATTAGAAAATAGATCATTTACTTTTTCTTCTATCTCATTAATTATTTTATCATTAGATGAAAAATCTACTTTATGATTTGTGTTTGTTTGCTTCTTTACTTGTTTTATATTGATACTATCTTCTATAATATCCAAAACTTTTATTATTGCATTTTTTTTAAAAAAACCTAAAAAACCATTGCTTGGACTTTGAACTAGTTCACTTTTAATATTTGTAACTGAACAGTTATACTCCAAAGAAGCTTTTTCATATGCTTCTTTTAAAGTACTTGCTTCAAATAGTTTTGGTTCTTTTAGATTTGTAGACAAGGTTATTTACCTTTATGGCTCTTTTTAGCTTCATGAGCTTTTGCTCGTTCTTCTTTTTGTCTTTCGAACATTTTATTAATATAATATTGTTGAGCGATTGTAAATAAGTTATTTACAGTCCAGTATATTACAAGTCCAGCTTCAAAGAAGATAAAGAAGATTGTAAAGATAAATGGTAACATCATAAACATTTTTCTTTGTGTTTCATCTTGCATTTGGTTTGGTGTAATTTTTTGTTGTAACCACATTGTAGCACCCATTAAAATAGGGATAATAATATATGGATCCCATAAGTTATTAATAGAAACTTTGTGTGTTAAATCTTGTACAAACCAAATCCACTCAGCACCTTTTAACTCTATAGAGTTTAGTAAAACTCTATAAATAGCAAAGAAAATTGGAATTTGTAAAAGTATAGGTAGACATCCACCCATTGGGTTTGCACCCTCTTTTTTATAAAGTTCCATCATATGCATAGATGCTTTTTGTTTATCATCTTTGTATTTCTCTTGAATTTGCTTGATTTTTGGAGATAACTCTTTTAATCTATTCATAGATACCATACCCTTATGAGATAATGGTGAAAGTGCAAGTTTTAATAAAATTGTAGTAATAACAATTGTCCAACCCCAGTTTCCAACAATATTATGGATATATTGAAGCATCACAAACATTGGTTTAGCTAAGAATGTAAACCAACCATACTCAATAATTTTTGTTAACTCTGGATCAAAAGATTTTAAAAGATTATACTCTTTAGGTCCAGCATAACCATATAACTCTGCACTATTTGAAACATGAATAAAAGATTCAGGTGAAGCAGTATCATTTTTCATAACTGATACTTGCATATTTTTCTTGAAGTTATATAATACTGTTGTATAATATCTATCAAATGCAGATACTGCTTGAATACCAACAAGTTCAACAGCTTTATCCATATCTTCATCTTCAATAATAATCAATGTACCATCACTTTTTGTTAATAATGCTCCATGATCTGCATACATATCAGCTGCAATATCAGGTCTATAACCTGGAGTTATAAAATAGTTTTGGTTATTTGATGTTGATACATTTAGTTTATAGTGTCCATCTGCAAAAAATTCAATCTTCTTAGTAAGAACTGTATCACCAAGATTTTGTGTAATTGTAAGCACTTGAGAATTATTTTGAATATTTAATTTACTTGCACTAACACTAACAGCTGTATCAAAAGCTTTTTTATTTAAAGCTGCATCAGCAAATCTAACTTCAAGTGGTCTTAGTTGAGTTGCATTAAATAATTTTAATGGCTTACCATCTTCATCAACATACTTTTTCTCTCTTAGTGTTACTTGAGCTATTCTTCCTAGAGAATCTATCTCATAAATAGAGTTTGTAGTAACTATTGTAGAAATTATAGTCTCTTTATTGATCTCTTTGATATTTGGTATAGTATTGTTTGCAGTTGTATTATTAACTGAAACAGAATTTGTTGTATTTACATTTTTATTAGCTTCTTGCTTTGGATGTGCTTTTGCATATTCAATTTGTGCTTGTTGCTGTGGCTGTAGATATAAAAAATCGTACGCTATAAAAAAGACAAATGATATTAAAGTAGCTAATAATATCCGTTTTTGTGTATCTTGTTTGTTTTGGTTATTCATTGACATTCGTTGACTTATCCTGATTGTTTTTTTCCCAATTTTTTAAAATAAGATAATTATTTTTATCTTTGGGTATGTACCAGTATTTTACCCTAATTCTTTTAAATTCACACTTAGTGAATTTTTGCTTAGTAGTAGGATAGTCAAATCCACCGTCACTTAAGGGATTGCACCTTATAATTCTATATATAGATTTAAATAATGCTACAAAAAAGTTATTATGTTCAAATTCAGTAAGTGCATATGATGAACAAGTAGGATGGTATCTACATGAACCAAAAGATAAAATTGTTAGATATTTTTGATAAAATCTAATTAAATAATAAAATAGTTTATTTATTATTTTCATAGATTATGTATTTAGATTTTTGAGTTTTTTAATTGCATATTTAAAATCATTTTTCAATGTCTTAAAATCTCTATTAAATATTTCATCTTTAGCTACAAATATATATTTACCAAGTGGTAAATTATCTTCATTTTTTAAGACCAAAGAACGCAAAACTCTTTTTGCTCTATTTCTATGTACTGCATTTCCTACTTTTTTAGAAGCTACAAATGCAACTTTTAAATCTTCATCAGAAATAAAAAAAGCAACAAAAGACTTAGTATGCCATCTTTTGTTGCTTTTATAGATTTTAGAAAACTCTTTAGAAGAGTTTATTCTATGTTGTTTATTTAAACAGCTAATCTCTTTCTACCTTTAGCTCTTCTTGCTTTTATAACTTTTCTACCGTTTTTTGTAGCCATTCTAGTTCTAAAACCATGAGTTCTTTTTCTTGGTGTGTTATGTGGTTGATAAGTTCTTTTCATCAATCTTTCCTTTAAATTTGTGTACGAAGTTTCTAAGTTCCGTGTAATAAGTTCGAGATTATATTTAATTTTACCTTAACTTTAGTTTATAAGGACGATTAATACTCAATAAATATTTTTAAAAATAAAAAAAAGAGAGTTTAAAACTCTCTTTTATATTATTTGATAGTTACTATAACTTCATTGTTATCATCAACATCAAATGTAACTTCACTTCCTTCAACTATTTTATCTTCTAAAATCAATTCAGCTAATCTATCTTCAACAATTTCAGCTAATGCTCTTTTAAGAGGTCTTGCTCCATAAACTGGATCGTAACCAGCTTCACTTATGAATTTTTTAGCTTTATCAGTTAAGATAAGGTTTATGTTTTTATCTTTTAATTTATTTACAATACCTTTGAACATAATCTCAACGATATTTGTAACTGCTTCTAGATTTAATTGTTCAAATATAACAATATCATCTAGTCTATTTAAAAACTCAGGTTTAAAGTGACCTTTTAGTTCATTTAATACAGATTCTTTTCTTTGTTCTTTATCACTTATTTCAATAATTTTAGATGATCCTATATTAGATGTAAGGATAATAATAGTATTTTTGAAATCTACTGTTATACCTTTGTTATCTGTTAATCTTCCATCATCTAATACTTGTAATAAGATATTAAATACATCTGGATGAGCTTTTTCAATCTCATCAAATAATATAATTGAATAAGGTTTTCTTCTAACAGCTTCTGTTAACTGACCACCCTCTTCATATCCAACATATCCAGGTGCTGCACCTACAAGTCTACTTGCACTGTGTTTTTCCATATATTCACTCATATCAAATCTTATAAGAGATTTTTCATCATCAAATAAGAACTTAGCTAGAGTTTTAGCTGATTCTGTTTTACCAACACCTGTTGGCCCTAGGAACATGAAACTACCAATTGGTCTAGTTGCATCACTTAATCCAGCTTTATTTCTTTTGATCGCTCTTGCAATCGCTCTTAATGCTTCATCTTGACCAATTACATCTTGTTTTAAAACCTCTTCAACTTTTAAGATTTTCTCTTTTTCACTAGATAACATTTTATCAACTGGTATTCCTGTCCATCTAGATACAATAGTTGATATAGAGTTTTCATCTACATAATTTTTAAGCAATGTTCCTTGCTCTTGCATCTTATCCCAAATCTCTTCATTTTCTTTGATTTTTGCTTCAAGTTCTGGAATATCTCCATATTCTATTTTAGCTGCAAGTTCAAATTTACTCTCTCGTTTTGCAATCTCTGCTTGAGTTCTTAACTCATCTATTTGTTGTTTTAATTGAGAAATAGCATTAAATGTCTCTTTTTCAGTTTCAAATTGAGTTTCTAATGCTCTTTTTTCCTCTTCTAAATTAGAGATCTCTTTTTTAATCTCTTCAATTCTATCATCATTTTTATTACCTTTTTCCATATTAAGTGCTTCTTGTTCAACTTTTAAAGTTTGAATTTGTCTTTTAATAGTACTTAATACTGTAGGTTCTGATTCAATTTGCATTTTAAGTTCTGCTGCTGCTTCATCAATAAGATCGATAGCTTTATCTGGTAAAAATCTATCTGTAATATATCTATTAGATAATTTAGCAGCTGCAACTAATGCAGAATCATTTATACTAACATTATGATGTGTTTCTAATTTCTCTTTTATACCTCTTAAGATTTGTAAAGCTTCATTTACTGTTGGCTCATCAACATTTACAGGTTGAAATCTTCTTTGCATTGCAGTATCTTTTTCAAAATACTTTCTATACTCTTTAAGTGTTGTAGCTCCAATAGTATGTAACTCACCTCTTGCTAAACTAGGTTTTAAGATATTTGCAGCATCCATACTTCCTTCAGATGCACCTGCACCTATGATTGTATGAATCTCATCAATAAATAAGATAATATTTCCATCTTGTTTAACTTCATCGATAACTTTTTTTAGTCTATCTTCAAACTCACCTCTATATTTAGCACCTGCAATTAAAGCACTCATATCTAATGATATCACTTTTTTATTAAGCAATGATGTAGGTACATCTGCATTTACTATTCTTTGAGCTAATGCCTCTGCAATTGCAGTTTTACCAGTTCCTGGTTCACCTAAAAGTATAGGATTATTTTTTGTTTTTCTAATAAGAATTTGCATCATTCTAGTGATTTGTTCATCTCTACCAATTACAGGATCAAGTTTACCATCAATTGCTTGTTGGTTTAAGTTGATACCATATTTTTCTAATGCTTCTAGATTTTCATCTGCATTTGCACTATCAACTGTTTGACCAGCACGACTAGATTCTAAATGTTTTTTAATCTCTGTAAGATCTACATATTTACCTAATACATCTTTGAATACTTTTGATTCAAGTGAAGATATAATATATGTATCTACTGCTATAAAACTATCACCCATACTTGCCATAAGTGATTCAGCTTTTTGTAACTGATCAACTAATGATCTTGATATTCTAATATTCTCTTTTGTCACACTAGATACTTGTGGTAATTTTGCACTATATGATTTAATCTCTAAAAGAATTGCTTCTTTTGGTGCATTTAGCTTATTTAATACTTGATTCAGTTGTGAATTAGTGTTTACAAGCATTGCCCAAAGCATATGCTCTTGTTGTACTTCTTGATTTTTATTGTGCATTGCCAAAGACAGTGCTGATTCTATTGTTTCGTTTAATTGATTTGTTAATTTTTCAAATATTTGATTACTCATAATATTTCCTTTTTATTTTAATTAGCACTCTCTATGTTCGAGTGCTAATGAAATAATACCACTTTTTTATTTATTTGTCAAGTATTATTAAATTTATGTTACAATTTGTTATGCATAAAAAAGAAACAAGCCTAGAACATAGCAAAATTTGCAATGATTTACTAAACTATATAAATGAAAATATTCAATCTGAAATAAATATTGATACATTATCTATGGAGTTTTCTGTAAGTAAATATCATCTTCACAGAATATTTAAAGAACAAATGGGCAAAAATATTTACGAAACAATTAAAGATATAAGATTACAAAAAGCATCAAATCTTTTAATTACAAATAAGTACTCTACTATAACTCAAGTTGCTAGTTTATGTGGTTATAATTCATCAATATCATTTATAAGAGCTTTTAAACAAAGATTTAATCAAACACCAAAACAATGGAAAAATGGTGGTTATAAAATATATTCAGATATGATATTAGGTAGTTCTAAGACTGCTTCTATAGCAAAAGTAGATTTCTCACATCTACAAGCAAAAATAGTTAAAACAGATCCACTAAAGGCATACTATATAAGACAAAAGGGTTATAATAAAAATGCCAAGCAAACATGGCAAAAGATGTTAGCATGGACATATACAAACAATCTAAATAATTATAAACAAATAGGTATATATCATGATAATCCAATTATAACACCACTTGATGACTGTCATTATGTTGCTTGTGTCGTTCCTAAAGGTGATAAAACTAAACTAACAAATACATCACTTCCATATTTTATAATACCATCTATTGTATGTGCTGTATTTGAAGTTGAAGGTAAATATGGAGATATATTAAATCTAATCCAATGGGTATACCATAAATGGTTACCCAATAGTGGATATGAAACAAATACTATTCCATCATATACAGTATTTGAAAAAAATCATTTTTTAGAAGATGATGAAAGATTTAAAGTAAAATACTATGTACCAATTTCTTATGTATAAAGGATAAAAAAATGTCAAAATATATTAAATATATAAAAAGTTATATACTATATTATAATAGTAATAAGTGCTATTGGTGCTTCATGGATGGCTACATTTTTAGGCGTTATGGCTACTGATGTACCTGGAAGTGGTAATTTTGAATTTAGTATTGGTTTTTTAATAGGATTCTTAAGTATTTTTATACCATCTACTTTATTTCCTATACTTTCAATCTATGAACTAAATAAATATGAAGATAAAAAAAGATTAATATTTAACTATATTACATCTGTAATTTTACTTTTTATATTTATCCCTTTTGCACTTTTACAAATGTACTTTTTATATAAACTAAATAAAAGTCAAGATATTCAATCTGTAGATAAAAAGATTAGTGAATGAAAATTTACTAATTATAGCTAAAAATAAACTTAAATTTTATTTTTAGCTAATTAAGCATTAAAAGACTATAATAAGTATTTAATAGATAGTTAGACTACATATTTATCTATTATCTTTAAATAAATGTTTTGGAGTATAAAATCTTTAGTATTTAAAGTTATAGTAACTACTATATTTGGATTAAGTTTAATTAGTTGTGGGGGAGGTGGTAGCTCATCTAATGGAGATACAATATCAAATACAGAAACTATAATTACTATGTTAAAACAAAAAGTACTAGTAATTTTGTGGGGGCAGAAAGAGCTGCTGGTTTAGCAGTTCGTTGTATAAAAAATTAAATATAAAAAATTATTATGGAATGATGACAATGCTTTAGTAGTTCCTGCTAATATTATTGATAATGAAATAAGGTATGATCTTATTTCATATCTTGATTCAAAATGTTATGTTGCTATATTTATCATTAGAGATAATAAATATAGA
>CAYZWZ010000038.1:0-15687 GCA_964482285.1 uncultured Helicobacter sp.
GAAATATTAATATGTATATTTTAGTATTAGAAAGTATTTATATGTTTGGGGGTTTAAGAGGGAATAGAGCTATAAGAATAAGCTCTATAATGTTGATGCAACTTCTTTTATAATGTTATCTATGAAATTATCATCATAGTTTAAAACTCTATCTATTTCTTTATCAATGCTTTCTAATTCTTCTATTGTTAAAGTATATTGATATAGATTAAATCTTTCTTCTATGTCTTGAAACTTTAATAATTTTTTTAAATCTTCTTCTTTTTCAAGTTCTGTTTTTACTCTATCTAATCTGTTTTTTAACATAGTGCTTTTTTCTAATATCTCTTTTGTATATACTGATAATTCTATTGATAAGTTATTAAAATCTTCAATAAATAAAAATTCTATATAGTCTTTAATCTCTTTTATATCTGTGTTATAAAGTTCTTCTTTATCTATTGTTTTTATTATGTCTTTTCCTTTTTTGAAGAAGTTTTTTAAATTGTTTAATACTACTAAATCAATAGTTTCATTTGAAATATATTCTATTTTAAAGCCTATTTTGTTAATTCTTTTTAATAGTGTTTTTTTTGTTATTTCAATAATTTCTTTTTTTGATATTGTTTCCATTTTTTAATCCTTTTATATTTTGTTTTTTTTGATAGTTTTATTAACTAACTTATTTATATTATAAAAGAAAAAAAAAATAAATTGAGTTAATTTAATAAAAATTTATTATTTTTTTATTAATTGTATATTTTGCTTATATGGGTTTTATATTCTATGTAAGTATTTTATAGGGGAAAAGGTTTTAAGAGGTTATAGGGCTATAAGATTAAGCCCTATTGAGTTTAATTTATTTATCTTTATTATCAAATTTTTTCATTTGTTCATTCCATTTTTCTTTTAGTTCTTCACTAACTCCAAATTTATTTAAAAATAGATTATTTTTTAAAAATCTTTTTTGCTCTGTTTCAGCATTTAAAGCTGTCTTTGTTCCAACATAAAATTTAGATTTTAAAGATTGAGATATAATAGTTTTTCTTTCAGTTGTTCCAGTTCCTTTAAAAGTTTTTCTTTCATATCCATTATCTAATTTATAAATATAAGTTTTTGGTGCAAATACTTTCAATTCTTCAATAGTATTTTCTGGTATTTCATCTTTTAATTGCCCTAATTTATCTCCAACATAACCTAATTTTTCAAGTCTTTCATATATATCTTTATCACAAAATAAGCTGTCTGTGTCTGTATAATGTATTTTTATTTTTGCTTCTTCTGTATTCATAACATAATCAAGAATTAAACTATAAAGCATAAATCTACTATTTGAAACTATATTCATTGATAAAATAGGAATTGAGTTATCAGTCCACTTTTTCCCTTTTGTTTCCATTACTTTAAAATATTCATTACCTATCATTTTTATTTTAAAATAATCAGTTCCCCAACTAAAATATAAATCATCTTGAAGCTCATTTATTATTTGTCTTGTTTCTGCATTAAGTGTTTCTTCTGTTCTATTTAAAAAATTATCTAAACTTTCAATTAGTCTTTTATCTATAATCTTTTCACTTGTTCTATTTCTTGTTGCATAAATTCCATAACCAGAATTTAATTTTAATTTTTCAAGTGCTTCTTTTTTATCTCCTTTTTCTTTCAATATTTTTCTATTTTTATATATCTCTATTAAATCTTCTTTGAGTATATCTTCTCCTTTTCCAATTTCATAAGCTTCAATTATTTCAAAATCAAAAAAAGCTAAAAAGATAATCTCATAGAATGAAATTTCATAAGTTGTTCTATTAGAAAATGAGAAAGTGCTTTTACCTTTTGATTTTCTAATAAAAGGGAAATAGAAGTCCAACAAGGCTTTTTTATCTTCAAATAGTTCATCATATCCTTTTAGCTTTACTTTAAGCATATAAAAACTATTTTTGCTATATTGATCATATAGTTTTGCTAATGCTTTATATGTATAGTCATTATTGTTTTCTTCATTCACAAAAGCTAATTTAAAAGAATTTATAAGATAGTTCAGTTTTTCATTTATTTCTAATTGTTTCAAAAAATAGTTAGCACTCTTATAAGTTCTATTTGTTCCTTTTACTTTCTTTTCTGTTATTACTGGTTTAACAATATCTAAAACAACTCTTGAAGAAGTATATAAGCTATTAAAATCTAAATACTTAACATTATGACTTATATGTGTATAGTGTTCTGTTCTACCACCATAAAGATTGAAATTATTTATATAGCCATTGCTATTGATATATTCAACATCTAATTTTTTAAACATACTATTATAAAAATGTTTTCTTGCCCATCTTGCTATATTTGTTTCATATATATTCAAATCTTGATTGATTGTTTTTAGAAAATAAAAAAGTATCTCATTATCTCTATTATTATATTTTTTATATATCTCTGCTTGTTCTTTGAAGTCTATTATATTTTCTTCATTTATATTTAGTTTTGGAAAGTTTAAATATTCTCCAATCTGTTTTAATGTATGAAGTCTAAATGATTTGCTTAAATCTATTAAATCATAGAAAGATATTTTAAAATTTTTATCATTATTAAACTTAACTATTAATTGATTAAATTTGTCCTTTTCATTTCTAATTAAATTATATTCTAATAAATGTTTGAAAATTAAGTCATCAAATTTATTATTATTAAAACCTATAACTTTTAAATTATTATGATTGTTTCTAAAGAAAGTGAAAATATCTAATAATTCAAATAGGTTATTTTCTGTATTTTCAGAATATGAAAAAATTAAGTAGTATTCTTCTTTTTCTTCAATATCAAATATTTTCTTTTCTTCTTCACTAAAAATAATTTCATAATATTCTTTTAAATTTTCAATATCTTTTTTAAATTTTTTTGGCACTAAAATAGAAAAACTATATAATATATTATATGATAAATCTAAAGTTGTGTAATTTTCATTGTCAAAATTTTGTCCAATTTTTATTGTTTCAATATCATAATATAAAATATTGTCATATTCTAAATTTTTCTTATCTGTATTAAAATTTGAGCTACCATTTTTATTATAACCTTTTAAGCTATATTGTCTATTATCAATTTTTTCACTAACTACTCTTAATTCATTTGAGTTTAAATCATATTTTATAACTTTTGTTTTTTTCATTTTAAAACCTTTTATTTAATTACTATTATTATAATAAAAAATTTAATAATATTGTTTTAATTATTAATTTTTTATTATTTTTTTATTAACTAAAAAAACTAAATATTTTATTAATTATTTTAGTTGCTTTATTTAATATTTTATATGATATTTTTTTCTCTCTTTCTTCTTTAATTTTTTCTTGCTTTTTAATCTCTTTATCTAATTCTTGTTTTTCTTTTTCTAGTTTTTCTTTTTGTATTTTTCTTGCTTCTTCTTGTATTTCTTTAAATCTTTTTCTTTCTATTTCTTTATCTTCTTTATTAATATTTGTTTCAAACTGCTTTATAACTTCTTCCATTTCTTCTATTTGTTTCATTTCTGATGGAAATTTTTTCTTTAATTCTTCTTCTTTTAATCTCTTTTGCACTTCTTTTAAAATCTTTTCTTGTTCTTCTTTTTCTAAATCTTTTATCTTCTCTTTTATCTCTGTTATAGCTTCTTGTTCTATCTCTTTCACTTCTGTTTTAATAGCTTCTATTTCTTCTCTTATTGCTTCTGCTTTTTGAAAATTTATAGTTCTTCTTCTTCCTCCACCTTTTTTATTATTTTCTTTTCTATTGATTTTATTTAATAAAGAGTTTTTTTCTTTTCTTTTTTTAAGTCTTAGTTTTTTAAGTGTCTGTTCTTGTTTTCTTAAATTACTTATAATATCACTACTTATTCCAAATTTATTTAAAAATTCTTCTAAATCATAATATTCATTATCAAAACTTTTAGAGCTTTTATCTTTCATTGTATAAGTTCTAATAAGTCTAAAATAATCTTCTTTTACTTGTGTATTGTTTTTAGAAATTTCATAATTTGAGCCTTTTGCTAATATCTTTTTAACTAAATGCTCTATAACTTGTATCTTATTTTCTTCTAATTGTATTTTATTTCTAAGTTGTTTTTTTATCTCATTTGCTTCATAGTATTCAAGTGTTAGTTTTTTTATATCTCTTTCAAGTTCTTTTTCATATTCTGTATTATCAACATATTTTTTATATTGTTTTATTTTATCTTCTAATATTTCTATTTCTTCATCTGTTTTTTTGAGAAGTTTTTTATATCTTTCTGTTTCTTCAATTACAAAACTATCTTGTATTTTTGTTTCTTTTAATCTTTTTAAAATTTCTTCAATATTAAATTTTCTATCTTCATAAGATTTTTTTAGTTTTTTAATCTTATCTATATTTTCAAAATATAATCTCTCTTTTTTAATTTGTATAAGTTCTTCTTCATAATCTTTTAATTTATTATAAATATTTCTTGCTTGTTCTTCTGCTTCATAAAATTCTGTTTCTGTTTCAGTTGTTTTATAATGTATTTCTATATATTCTTCAAAACTTTCAACATCACTTCCTATTTCTTCTCCCATATTTCCATTTATTACTATTATCATTTTTATTCCTTTTAATTAAAAAAAATGAAATAAGAAATGATTGAAGAAATAGTTATAAGATTAAAAATTAAACTTGCTAAAATTATTTTAGTTGTTTTATTTTTTGTTTCATTCTCTATATTTTCTAATTTTCTATTTATTGCTTCTGCTCTTTTTTTGTCTATATCTTCTTTTTCTTCTATTGTTTCTATTACTGTATCAATACTATCTTTTATAACTGTTTCTAAATCATTTAATTTTTCATTATGTAAGTTAGCATTATCAATAATTTTATTTAATGCTTGAAACTGTATGCTTAAATTTTTTTCATTTATAGATTTTTCATTTGATATTTTTTCACTTATTGAGAAAACTTCTTTATATATTTCATCAAATTTTCTTTCTTCTTCACTTAACTTTTCTAAATCTTTTTCATTGTCATCTAAATTTAATTCAAAATTTTCTTCTAATTTTTGAATTTGTGTTGTTGTAGTAGTAGTCTTTATTTCTACTGTTTTTTCAATAATGCTTTCTATATCATTTATTAAATCTGTTTTTTTTGTTGTTGTTGTTGTATTATCATCATTTAATTCCATTTTATACCCTTTTTTAATCTTTCAAAAAAGTTTCTAATTGTTTTAAATCTTCTAATTTTTTATCTTCTTCTAACTTTCTCAATATTAGATTTACTATTTTTGAAGTTGAAATTTTATTGCTTTTTGATAAGTCTTTTATTTTTTCTTTTAAATCACTATCAATAGTGATATTAAGTGCCTCTTTTTTATTTTCTTCAAATAAAGAATTTCCTTTTTTACTCATTTTGTTTTCCTTTTTGTTTTATTTTTTATATCTATATTCTTCACTTTACAGATATAATCTGTTATTTTTTGTCTTCTTGTATATAGTATTATAATATATTTTTTTATTTTATAGTATTAATTATGCAATTTTTTATAATATTTTTCATAATATTTTTAAAAGCCCAAAAAATAGGGCTTAATAGTGTGTAAAAAAGTTTCATATTTTTTTGATTATATGAGATATAAACTATTTTTATATACTTATATAGTATATTTAATTCTATTTTATACTATATAAGAAACTATATAATTAAAGAAATTGATAAAAAAATATTAATTAATAAAACAAAAATTTTTTTTTCTTTATAATATAGATATGGAAAAAAGAAGTAGTTTAGCTTTTTTCCTAATTTTTGTTGAAGAGTTAGCATTTAATTCTTTTATATTAAAATTTATTTTTCATTTAAGAGCAAGTTTTGGACTTCTTGCTCTTATCTTCATTTATTATTTTCAAAAAATTTTTCATTTATCAAATTTATTTATTATTTTTTTTTAAGTTTATTTATATATTATTTTATAAATATATTTAAAAAAAAGGATTAAATAATGAGTGATAATATTGAACAACTAAAAAAAGAAAATGAGGAATTAAAAGCAAAACTTGTTAAAGTAGAAGTTTTTGAATTAAAACAAAAAATTGATAAAAATAAAAAAGAGATTGATAAATTAAGAAGTATCAATAAAGAGATTGAAGAAGAGATTAAAGCTATTAAAGCTTCAAACCCTGCTGTTTTCCCAAAAAGAGGGAGAAAACCAAAAGAGAGTTAAATGCTCTCTTTTAAGTATTTTAATATAATTTTTCTTGTAAAAGCACTTTTGCTTAATGCTTCTTCATTTGCTAAAACTTCAAACTTTTCATTTTCTTCATCTGTCAAATAACAACAAAGTTTATTATCTGTCTTTACTGCTTTTTTTGGTCTTCCCATTTTTTTATTTTTCTTTTCTGTTTTAACTGCTGTAAGTGTTTTTTTATCTTTTGTTAAAAGTTCATTGATGTCCATTTTATTCTCCTATTCTTTTTAATAACTTCATATAGTCTTCTGTGATACCTTTTAAAGCATTTCTCATTAAAGCATTACTTTTGTATTGTTCTAAAATAGTTTGTGCTTTATACATACTATTAACAAGTGCTTCACTCTCTCTTATTAACAAAATCTCTTTATTGAGTTCTGTTAATGCTTGTAAGCTCTCTTTATATTTTTCTGCTCTTTTGCTGTTTATTCTATTTACAATAATAACAATATTGCTATTAAAATTTTCAAGTTCTTCAACTGTGTTAATAGTTCTCTTAATACTGTTAATATCAAGAGTAGTTGGCACTAAGATTAAATCACTTGCTTTAAAGATTTCTATTGTATCAGCTTCAATAAAACCACCCAAATCATAAACAATATTTGCACCTTTTACAACTTCTAAATTATCCATGATTTTGGCTTTTTCTTCATAGATTTTTTCTATAACACTATCATCATTTGATAGCAAAAAATAATCTAAATCTTTTGCAATGTTAAATGCTAAACTTGTTTTTCCAGTTCCTCCCTTTTTATTAAAGAGGGTTATAATTTTTTCACTCATTTTAATCTCCATAATATATATATTTTTTTTCTTCTATTAAATCTTCAACAAAAGAATAACTACCAGATATATAAATTTTTTAATACTGTGAATAATTTGCAAGTTTTAATTATACTCATTTTTTAGCCTTTTTTGATTTAAATTATAATATTATAATATTAAATAGATTAAACAATACTTAAATATACTTATTTACTCCAAAAAAGTAGTGATTTTAATGATTTGATTGAAAAATGGGCTTATTTTTGAGTTTTTGGCTTTTTGTGGTAAATATGTCTTGAAAGTTTTTGAAAATTGAATTATTACAGATTTTAAGAGAGAAAATTCTCTCTTATAGTGCTTTTTTAGTAGTATGATAAAGTTTGTAGCTCTTGATTACTTATCTTCTCTGCTTCTTTATTGATTAAGATACTAATAATATAGTCATATCTTTTATAAAGAAAATCTATATAGTTTTCTATGTCTTGCTTTTCTCCAAAATCTTCACTATTTTTTATATTGATTGTTTCTAATATATATTTGAATTTGTCAATCTCTTTTAGATACATTCTTGATAACTCATATAACTTTTGTATTTTTGCTTCTTTAATTTCTTTTTTATTTTTGTATAACATTTTTTAATCCTTTTATTTTTTATTTTTATTCTTTTATTGATTGTTTTAGTTTTTCTATTTTTATATCTATATTTTCAATTATTCTATTTCTTTCTTCTGTTTCTAATTTATCAAAATTTGTTTCAATAACTAATTTATAAATATTTTCTAATTCTTCTTTATATTGAATTGTATTTCTTATTTTAAAAAAATCTATACTTTGAAAAACTTTATCTAATTTTTTAAATATTTCTATTCTCATTTTTTACTCCTTTTGTTTTAATAATTTACACAACTATTTTTAATTTCTTTATATGATTTTTTTATCATTTTTAATCTATCTTTTTGAAGTTTTAAATCATATTCTAAACTTTTTTTATCTATGAAAAGTTTGATTGAGTAGATAACTACCATTCCTAAAACTACTGTTAGTAGTTGATTTAAGTCATTTTGTTGAATTGTTATATAAAACATTTTTTAATCCTTTTATTTTTCTTTTTTGTTAGTTTTTCTTTCTAACTTATTTCTATTATAAAAGAAAAAAAAATAATTGTGTTTTAATTATTAAATTTTTATTATTTTTTTAATAATTTAATGAATTAAAATAAAAAGAGTAGTAAAATAGGGGAGTTTAACAATAAAAAAAATTTTAAATTTGAGTGATTTTTTATAAAAAGAGGGGATAAATACTATATAATTTAATATATAGTATTTATTTTTTTGGTTTTAGCTTTTTAATTTTGCTAATAAATTATCCATTTCATTAAGCAATTCTTCATTTTCTTCTTCCATTTTATTAACAAAATCTTCACTTTCTTTTAAAATTTTGTCTGCTTCTGAAAGTTTTTCTTTTTTAACTTCTTTAACATCAATAGCTTCATTTTCTTCTTCTACTGACTTACCAGTTAGTTTCTCATATTCTGCTTGATACCATTCTAAAACTTCTTCTTCTAAGTTATCTCCATTTTCTATATGTCTTTCAAGAACTTTAATTTTGAATGGTTTTACTTCTTCTTCTATGTTTTTAACTTCTTCTTGATTTTCCATTCCTTTTTGATAAGCTTTCATAGAATTATCAATAGTTATATCTTCATTTGCTTCTGTGAAAAGTGCTTGAATATGAGTAGTTTGACCACTTTCACTATCTAGTAAAATCTTTTCTCCAACTGTGAAATCTGCTGGATTAGGCATTTCTTCTCTCATACTGTATGGAATACAAGCATTTTGTATTTCTGGGTTTTTAGTTTTCATAAGCACTAAAGATTGAATATTATTTCTTGTTGAGCTTTCTATACTGTCAGTTGTAAAGTTTTGAGATTGTAAAAATAATTTAACATTCATTGCTCTACCTAATGCAGAAATTCTGTCAATTTTTGACACTATTAAATTTCCTACTTGTCTGCTAACTCCTGATTTTCCCATCTGTAAATCATTAAGCTGTTTATATTCATCAACTACAAAAAGAATAATATTACCAACAATATTTTTAATTCTATTTGCTTTCATATAAGCCATTCTTGCATCCATCTCTAATTCACAATTTAAAATAATTGGTAAAACTTCATGTGCTTCTCCAAAAAAATCTAACTTATCACTTTCTAAATCTTCTAAAAATGAAAGTTCTAAACCACCTTTGAGATCTCCCAAATATATTTTTTCAAAGTGTTCCATATTGTAGAAAACAGATTTTAAAAATAAGTGAAGTTGAACTGATTTACCTGAACCTGATTGCCCTGCAACACCTGTGTGTGTGAGTCCTTTAAGGCTTCTATAATATGCTCCTTTGTTTGTCATACCCTCAAAAATTTTCCCTTTTTGTAAGTAGTCTTCCCATTTAAAGCCCTCTTGATAAAATTCAAGTGCTGTTTTAAGTCTTGGAACTTTTATAATCTCTATAACTCTCTCTTTTGGCTTATCTTCAATTACAAAATTAAAACCTAAAATTTGTTTCATTACTTCTATTTTGCTATTCCAAACTTTTCTATTATCAATTCCATCAATATACTCATATTTTAATGTCATAGTATCTGCTTCTTTATCTTCTTCAAAATAAACTAATTCTGCAAAATCTCCTGAATTATCTTTAATATTTAAAGTTTCTGCTAAATTTAAAATTTTGCTTGGTGCTTCAATATCTTTATTTTCTTTTTTAGCTACTTTGATATTAACTTTAACTTCTAAATCATTTTTATCTGCTGTAAATGTTAAAAGTTTATATGTGTTGTTATGAACTTTTAAAAACTTTCTTAAATCTTTTTCAAAATTTTCTTTAAAGTCAAAAAAGTTTCTATTTTTTCTATCAAAATTTTCTTTAGTTGCTTTAAAAGATAATCTATTGTTTGCTATATCTACTTCTGCTATTTCTAAGCCATATTTTTCTACTATAAAATCAGCTAACTCTGCTAAATCTTTATCATTGATACTTGTATTTTTTCTTGTTGCAAAATAAATAATAGTTGAAACTATTATAAAGCCTATTACTCCAAATATATAACCAGTATCTATAAGCCACTTGCCACCTGCCCATAGTCCTAAAACTACTACTATTAAACCTATTAATTGTGCCATTTATTACTCCTTAATTTTTTTGTTTGTATTTGTCTTTTTATCTGTTTCATTTTCATTTTCTTCATTTTCAAAATTTGAATTAAATAATTTTAAAATTAATTCATTACTTAAAATCAAAAATAAAAAATATATGAAAATTACTTGAATAAAAAACATATAATTAATTTTATTATTTAACACTAAAACAAATAAAGAAACACTTAAAATAAATAAAAATCTATCTATAATTTCTTTTTTTGTCATTTTCTTTTTTTCTTTAACTTTTTTTATTTTTCCATTTTTTATTATTATTTTTTCATTATTCATTTTTAACTCCTTTTTTTAAATTGCTATTGATAATAAAAAAGCTGTTGTTATTATCAAAATTGAATTACTTGAAATAGTTATTATTCTTCTTGCTGCACTTCCTTTTGTTCTTAGATATAAACCACTATACATAACTGCTAAAGCTATGATATTTGAAAAGTTGAGGGCAAACTCTTTATAAATATAAAAAGCATTATCTAAGCTATACCCATTATTGATAATATATTTTGAACTTTGAATAACAAAAGAGCTTAAATCATTAAAATAAGTATTAAAAATATCATATAAATTTGTCATTATACTTTCTATATTTTGAACTTCAATACTTAAAATTAAATTGTTTAAACTATATTCATTTCTACTATATAAAAAAATAAATAATAAAAAACCAAATAATCCTAAAAAGCTACCTAACAAATCAATATATGGATTAACTTTATAAGAGTTTATTTTGCTTTCTAATTTCATTTTTATTCCTTTTTTTGTTGTAAGTTATCAAATAACTTATTTCTATTATAAAAGAAAAAAAAATAAATTGAGTTAATTTAATATTTTTTTATTATTTATTTAATAATTTGTTTTTTTGAGAAATTGAAGAAAAGAGAGAGAAGAAAAAAAGGGTTTATAGCCCTTTTTTTTATTATTGTTGATATTTTTTATAACCAATAAATTTTTTATCATACATATCAAAATCAAAATTATTGATAGTTTCTACAAAATTTCCAGTATGATTAAAATATTGAACATATTTTTTATATTCTGCATCTGTAAAATTATCAAACTCATGACTTATTTCTAAATATTGATTTAATATATCTGATTGAGTATAGCTTCCACCTCTCCAATTTTGATATATTTTTTCTAATCTACTTAACATATCATCTAATTTTTGATTATATAAAATATTTAGTTTTTTGATTTCTCTAAATCTTTCAGTTAAAACCATTTCTCCATTTTTGAAAGCTTGTAAATGGTTGATATTTTGAAAAGTTCTAATATTATCTTTAACAAAATAATCTTCATCATTATCAAGCTTAATAATATTGATTGCTTTTAACTCAACTTTTGGCACTTTATTTATAAATTCTGCTTCTGAATATGATATTTTTTGATTTCCCAAACCTTGCTCTTTTACTTGTAAGATAACTTTTTTTAGGTCTGAATAAACATTTTCTAAATTTGCTATATCTAAACTATATTTTCCTCTTAAATCTAAATAATCTAAGTTTAAATCTACCACTATTTTTTGACTGTTTTTCATTTTATTTTCCTTTTTGTTTTAATTTTTTTAGTATGTTTTCATAATTTTTAGATTATGAAATTCCTATTTTTGTTGCTTCATTAAAATCTGTATTTAATCTTGTTGAAGCTTGATATCTAAAAGATGACTTATCAAATTTTGTATTTATCTCTAATAATACTGAACTAAGATTTTTAATCTTTCTTATTTCTTCTACTTTTTCTTCAATTTGTTTTTGTGTTTTATCTATGATTTTTTCTAAAAATAAAACATTTTCATAAAAATCATTTAGCTTATTTTCATAAGTTTTATAATCTTCAATTTTAGATAAATCTTCTATAAAATTTTTAAATCTTTCATTTTCTTCTTTTAATTCATAAAAACTATCTATATTTCTACTAATCAATTTTTTAATTGAGCTATTAAAATCTTCTATTGTTTCATAAGCATTTGATATTTCATTTTTAGAAATATATCTATATAAAACTTCTTTGTCATTATCTTCTAATTTATAAGCATTGTTAAAAACAATATCATATAATAAACCAATATCTTTTATTTTTTTAGTTTGTTCTTTTGTAAAATCAAGAATTTCTCTTACAATATTATCTTTTTTTGCTAATTTCTTTTTAGCAGTTTGCATTATAATTTCTACTTTTTGATTGTTTTCCATGTTGTTTTCCTTTGTGTTTTATTTTTTTCTTGGATTATAAAAAGGGTTAATGCTATTTTGCATATCTTTTATAATCCATTTTAAAATGGGATTAAAAATTTTTTCATCTATCTTTTTCAAGATATTCCAAAAAAAATTAAGACTTTTAATAACTATATTTTCATTGTTATTATTTTTCATTCTATTCCTTTTTCTCAAAAGTTTATCTTTTTAAATATTAAATAATGTTTAATTTAAACTTTTTCAATATTTAAAAATTCTTCTAATTTTTCTATATCATTTAACATTTCTAAACTATCTAATTTATAAAAAATTTTATTAACTAAATTAGATTTAGAAATGTTATTATCTTTTGTAAAATTTTCAAGTTTAGATTTTATTTCTTTATCTAATGAAAAACTTACTACTTCTTTTTTAACTCTTACTATACTTGCCATTTTTTGCTCCTTTTTTTAACTTACTTTTCTTGCTTTTAGGCTTCCAAATTTTAACTCATTTAAAGAAACTATACTTGCTTCACTATCTGTTTTTATATTATTTATCTTGTTTATCAATTCTTTAATTTGTTTTTTTGCTTCTTCATCTGTATAATCATATAAATATAAATCAATAGTAGCTATATATCTTTTCTCTTTTTCCATTTTATTTTCCTTTATTTATTATTTTAACTGCTTTTTCAAAACCTATATTATCAAGATTATTTTTTCTTTTTTCTAATAATGCTTTATTTTTTTCATACTGCTTATAAGAAACTTTATATTTTTCTGTTTTTAATATATCTGCTTGAAGTGCTGTAAAAGCTGATAAAGCTAATAATACTATAACTATTTTTTTCATTTTGTTTTCCTTTTTTATTTTATTTTTTTTGTTAGTTTAATTTCTAACTCATATATATTATAAAGAAAAAAATTATTTTTATATCTTATTTAATAATATTTTAATAATTTAATAATAATTTTTTTTATATATAATAAACTATATAATAAGCTTTTAAATATTTAATAAAAGCTTATCAACTAAAATTTTTCTCAATAATTTATTTTTTTGTTCTTCTGTAAATCTTATCAATTCTTCTATATCTTGTAAATCTGAATTATAAAAAACTTCTTCATGGTTTTCTAAATATGCTATTAGTTCTTCATACTTATAAATTTTTTCTTGATTATAAATTAACTCTTTTTCTAGTGTATCTATAAAATTTGTTCTTTTCATTGTATTTCCTTTTTTATTGTTTTAAGCTGTCTAGTGCTTGATTATCAAAAAAGAATATTATATTTATTGCTTTTGAATTTAAAAATAACATTCTTTCAATTTTTTCATTAACAATTTTTTTTGTTTTTATATCTAGTTTTTCTATTTCTTCTTTTAATATAAGACAAAATAAAAAATTTTTATCAATAGAAAATAAATTATTTTCTTTCATAGATTTTCTTCTTCTTTCAAATTCTTCTTCAACTTCTGAAATAACATTTAAAATATTTTCTTTGATAATTATAATCTCTGTTTTATCATTCATTGTATTTCCTTTTTTATTGTTTTAAGCTGTCTAGTGCTTGATTTGTTATATTGTTTTTTATTACTTTTGTATTTTCTTTCACTTTATTTTTTATTTCTTCTATATTTATATTTTTGCTTTTGCTAAATACAAAATTTTTAACTTCTTCATAATTGTTATAAGTATAAATAAAAACAACAATAACAATAATACTTATAAAAAATTTTATCATTGAACTTATAGCACTTATCACTATTTTAAAAGTGAAAAATGCTACAACTACAAAAACAATAGTAAAAATTAAATCTTCCATTTTTATTTAGTCTTTTCTACTTTTATTTTTCTTGTTAAATCTGAAAAATCATTAACATACCAACTTTTATTTTTAACACTATAAACATACATACCACAACTAATAAGAGCATTTTTTGGTAAATTTGCTATAAACTTATCTCTTTTATGTTCTGCCTTTGGAATAGCACTACAATAAACCTCATTATCAATTTTAATCAATCTTGCTTCTGCTGAAACTGTTAAAGCTATTAAAGCTAAACTCATTAAACTTATTTTAGTAATTATTTTTTTCATAATTAACTCCTTTATATTTTGTTTTTTTGCTAGTTTTATTAACTAACTTATTTCTATTATAAAAGAAAAAAAAATAATTCATTTTAATTTAATAATTTTTTAGTAATTTTTTAGTAATTTAAAAATAAAAAATCTATTATAATATTGACATATCCAATTTTAATTGGATAAAATATAAAAAAACAAAATCCTATATAAATAGGTAAAGGAAAAAATAAAATGAAATACAGTATTGAAATTATAGAAATAGCAATAAAAGAAAATAAAATATAAAAGGATTAAAAAATGAATATTGATACAAGAGAAAAAGAAAATAAAATAATCTATTTTTAAATAAATTTGGAATTAGTGAAGAACTAAAAGAAAAATGGAATGAACAAATGAAAAAATTTGATAATAAAGATAAATAAATTAAACTCAATAGGGCTTAATCTTATAGCCCTATAACCTCTTAAAACCTTTTCCCCTATAAAATACTTACATAGAATATAAAAAACTCATATAAGCAAAATATAGAACATTTTAACATTTAGATTTTTTTGGATTAAATAAGTATATAGAAGATTATATAAAGAAGAAAAGCAAGGGCTATAAAGTGAAGAATAAATAGCCCTTGCTTGATAATACAACAATGAAATTATAACATAGATAAAGCTTGAAAAAGCCTTATTGCTTCACTTTAATTTCTAACTCATATAAATCAAACTCATTATTTATTTCATTTCTGAACATTTTAGAAAGCATAATATCAACTATTTTAGACTTAGTAAGTCCAATTTTATCACTTAATTTTTCTAAATCACTATCATTTTTTACTGATAAAGTAAGATTTCTTTTGATTTTTTCATTATGATTTATTTCAACTTTTGGCACTTCTACTTCAATTTTAGGCTTTTGAATTTCTGCTTTTTGTTCTATTTTTGTTTCTTTTGACTTAACAGTTTCAACACCTATTTTTTTAGCTTCTGTTTTTTGAGTTTTTACAGCTTCTTTAACACTTTTAACATCTGCTTTTTTCTCTGTTTTAGGTTCTGTTTTAACTACTGGATTAGTATGTATTTGAGCTTGTTTTATATGAAGTCTTTTTCTTTTATTACTCATTATATTTCCTTTTCATCTTTAATTTCAACTATCATAATTATACAATAAGCAACCTTTTAGCAACATAAAAGAAACCCATCAACACTTCCAAACCCCCAAACATATAAATACTTTCTAATACTAAAATATACATATTAATATTTC
>CAYZWZ010000039.1:0-15404 GCA_964482285.1 uncultured Helicobacter sp.
CCTATAATAGTTTCATCATAATACTTTACAAATAGATTTTTTTCTATCTCTATATCTTTATTTACCTCTATATCAAGTTTTGAGGTCATATTTGTATTTGTGGTAGATACACATACTTCCATATCATCGAATTTTACCAATTCTTTAGAAGTATTAAGAGTAGAAAATATAGGTCCTCCATAAACAACTGCGGGATAGAATGATGGGATTATTAGGTTGATTTTCATTTAACATGATTCCTTAAATATTTTATTTCACCATATAGTAAACCTTGAAAACTAAATAACAAACTAGATACTAATGTTGTACCATATATTCCATTTGAAAATGATAGTAATAAAGTTGAATAAAATATAATTTTTAATATAGTTTTCAAAATAATAATCCTCTTATCTATATAATCACTTTTAGTAATATAGAATAAAGAAATTTGCCAAATATACAATAGAAATAAACCAATTAATCCTAATAATAAGAACATTCTAATTATATTATTATGAAATCCCCAGCTAATATAATGACCTACACCAGATGAGTTTTTAATTTGTGCTACATGTGCAGAAGCAATAGATATATTATCTGCAAAATTATCAAAATATGCACCAAATCCAAAACCAAATAATAAATGTTGCAGGTCTATATGTTGTAGAATCTCTATAAAAATAAAATAAGCTAAATATCTCGCTTCATGTTCTAAATTTTCATTATTTACACCTGCTCTATACATAAATATTTTAAAAGCCGCTAAAAAACTCAATATAAACAAAATATACATAATATTTTTACTAATATGTAAATTCAACTTTTTCCTATATATATATATAAGAGATATTGAAAAAACATAAGCTATTAATGCTGTTCTACCTTGTAAAATAACTAAAACTATTAAATTTAATATGATAAATAGATAAAATTCTTTTTTTGTTATTTTATTATTAATATTAAAATATAGTAATATTGGTAATAATATGACCAAAGCATTTCCAAAATCTCCTCTATTTCCAAATCTAACACCAGAATATATACTTAATATTCCAAATATTCCTATTAAAACTATTAGAATTGATACAGCATTTAAAAAATCATCTATCTTCAAAATTCTTTTATAACTTAGTATATAGAATATATAAAATATTAATATCATAATATAAAACTTACTATCCATTAATAATATAGTTAAGTCATTATATAAAAAAGAACTTATTAATATAAATGTCATATATAAATAAAAAAATATAAATAATTTTATATTAGATAATTTTAAACTTATTAAAATATATATCAAAATAGCAATAGGTAATAAGATAAAAAAAAATTTAACATGTAAAATATATAGTGCTAAATAACTTATTAATACAAAAACTCCCATAAATTCTTTTTTATTTATTATCACTAACACCCCTTAAATATATAACTTGCCCAACATTCAAAACCAAATAAGCCATCAAAGTCGAAATAGCAGCAGCTATTATTCCATATTGAATTACATAAAAATTTAATATAAAATTCACACTAGAAGCAACTATGAATATCTTAGCATGTATATCTAATCTTTTTAATAAAATAAAGTACATACTCATAGCTGTCTGAAATACTGTTAAAAATATCCCAATGACTAGCAATATAAATGTTAAATAATAAGTTTCATTGTAGATAACACTTTCTTCTATAAAAATAGTAAATAGACTTTTTGGTAATGAAAGTACAATCATAAAGACAAATATATTTAAATATAAAAATCTAACTAAATAATTTTTTAGTAATTTTAACCCTTTTGTTTTATTTTCTTCATATTGTTTTAATATAATAGGGTTAACATATATACTATATATCATACCTAGAACTTGTGCAAATCCTGCAAAAGTAGCCAATATAGCATAGATAGCAACATCTTTAGTTCCAACATAATAATCTATAAAATATCTATCACTAAATGAAATACTCCAACTAAAAATAGATGAAAATATAATAGGATATGCATATAAAAAGTATTTCTTTTGATTTTTAAAATTAAACTCTATTTTAAAAGGATATTCTTTTAAATAAAATGAAATAATTATAAATGATAATGTATAACCTATAACTAAACCAATTAAAAAAGATTCTAAAGTTTGATATATAAAATACCATATAATAGGAAATATAAATTTTGCCATTCCTTCTATAAACTTAAGCACTAAGTATTTTTTTCTATCCATATTTAATAAAAACACTTGTTGATTTAATGAATAATTATTTGATATAGCAAAGTATATATATATCAATATATACACACTAACATTAAATCTATCTTCATAAAAAAGATATAGAAAATATATAAATAATATACTAATAATATTTACACCAATTAAATAAGTTCTAAATTCATTTATAAAGTTTACTTTTTCTGAATTATGATAAAATCTCATAAATGATTGAGATGGAATAGATAAAAATATTTGTGATAATGAAATAACAAATGTATTTAAGATTACAAAGTTCCCAAAATCACTTTTAGTAATATAATATGAAACATATCTAATATAAATTAATTGTAATATTATAGGTAATACAACAGTAAGAATCGTTATTCTAAAATCTTTATTTAACATTTATTATAGTCATACCTGTAATAATTAAATTTTCTAAACCAAATTTCTCTTTTAGCTTTTTGAATTCATCTTTATATTCCTTTTCAAAACTAATTGCTCTTTGTTCTAATATAACAGAATAATATATTTTATCAAATCCTACATCTTTTATTTTTTTTATATACTCCATTGGTTTTAGATATGAAAAAAGATTATTCCTTATCCATGTTCTACCATCATCTTCAGCATGGTCATATTCTCCAAAACCATCTAAATATTTGTTATAATCGTCTTTGCTTAATTTTATATGGTTATATCCATTAGCTAAGTTATTTCTTCCGGAAATATGATCCCCACCCCATGAATACCATAACGGCCCAAAATTAGCGTATAATATACCATTTTTATTTAAAACTCTATATAATTCAACCATAGCCTCATCAAATTTATTAATATGCTCAAAAACTGCATCAGAACCAATTATATCAATACTATTATTTTTAATCATACCCATATTTAATATATCTGTTTGAATAAATTCAATTTTAGTATCATATTGATTCTTAAAATATTCAATTCTCATATTCCATGCTTTTTGATAATTAAAATAGTCTATAGCAATAATCTTTTTTGGATTATATTTCAACCAACTTTCTAAATCTCTACCTGTTCCTATTCCGATAATCAATACAGTAGAACCTTTAATATTTTTATATTTATTTATTCTATTTCTATGGGTTTCATAATCGTTTCCTCTTTGGTCTGCAAAAATTCTATCTATCCCAAGTTTGTTTTTTAATTTATATCTTTTTTCAAGATTTATTTCTCTATATTTTGACAATATTGGATAAATATACTTTCTAAATGGTTTTTTAATTTTTTCTTTAACTGTCTCTTCTTTGATACAAAAATCTTTTGGTGTTTTATCTTCTTTATCTAAACTCATTTACTAGCCTTTATCATTTTTAAATTTTCTACTAACCTACTACCATAATCATCCCATGATAAGCCTTTCTTAACTGATTTTAGAGCATTGTTTTGCATTTGTTTTAATTGTATTGGATTATTATATAAATATAATATTTTTTCCTTAATAGCTTTTACATCTCTTATTGGAACTATATATCCATTATATCCTTCTTTTACAATATCTTTTGCACCAGTATTTTCTGATAATATTACTGGTAATCCACAAGCCATAGCTTGAGGGACTACCATTCCAAAACCATCTGATAAAGATGGTAAACAGAATATAGAACATTGTGAATAATATTTATACAATTCATTTTGAGGAAATGTACCCTTAAAATAAATATTATTAAAATTAATATTCATTTTTTTAAATACTTTTTCCATTTCTTTATTTGGGTATCCTCCACCTATCACCCACAATTCAGAATTATTTAAATTTAATTCATTAAAGGCCTTTAGTAAATAATGAATACCTTTTCTTAAATTGATACCACCAACAATTATTATTCTAAACATGTTATCATTCTTATCAATTTTTCTAAAATTAGATAAGTTTACACCATAATTATTTACAATCAGTTTATCTTCTGGATAGCCATACTTTAAAAATGTTTCTTTTGCATAATTACTACCAAGAAATATAAAATCAGCATTTTTAAACTCTTTAGCTTCTTTTTCAATGATCCATGATTTAATATTTGAATATTCTGATAAATCGAATTTTGAATTTTCTTCTATAAGAATTGATTTTTCATATTCTTGATAAGCACTTCCATGATCTGCGATAGAAATAATATTATTCTTTTTACAAAACTTTATGCCCTCCAGTCCAACAGATGATAAAAATATTATAATATCTGCATTTACATCAAGTATATTTACAACATTTTTAGAAAACTTATTATGTAATAATTCTATTAATTTATTATTTATTTTATTATTTTGTAAATAACTTATTCTCAAATAATTTAATAGACCAGTTAATGGTAATGAAATTACTTTTGAATCATTTATGTCAAAATACCTAGATCTATATTTAGGATAATTAGTGATTAACTTATATAATAAATCATGCTTATTTAATTCTTTGGCTTGATCATAAATATGAAATCTGTTGAAAGCAACAGTTATAACTTTCATATTTTACTTTCTTTTTCAATAATTTTATTTAAAGCTTCAAATGCACCTACACTAAAAGCAGCTTGTTCTAAAACCCAAGCATAAGAAAATCTAAAAGTATCTATTATTCTATTTTTAGATGAATACTTAGTTAGTTTAAAGTTTTTATATAACATAGGCAAAATAGTAACAGTTGATAATATAAATCTAATAAGCTTTAGGTATTCTCTATTTTTTATCTTAGAATAACTCCATTTATCTAAGAATCTTCTAATTTGAGGAGTACCTGAACCTCTTCCTTTTCGTATATACCAGTATTCTTCAAAAGATGCTGGTGCTATATGTGTTACTACTATATCTAAATCTACAATCTTTTTAGCCCCTATCTCTTCCAATTCTGTTCCAAACCTAGCATCTTCACCCGCAACAATAGGTACTATATGCCCTGATGGAAAAAGTGATGTTTTTAGTGCTACTTCTTTTCTAAGAGAAAAACCTTCAGTCCATTTCCATGTATCTACCCAATTTGTTTCATTTACTCTATATTTATGTGCACAATCAATATATCTAGCAAATAAATCATCAATATTTTCTACAGAAGAATCTACCATAACATAATCAGCACCTTTTTCATAATAAGGTAAAATTCTATTGATAAAATCTACTGGTAAATGAACATCTGCATTTAAGATTAATAATATCTCTCCTGTTGCTTCTTTTATACCAATATTTCTAGCTTCGCATCTACCTTGTCTAATTTTTGGTTTTATTAGTCTTACATTTTGATTTTCATACCTTTTTATAATATCAGGTGTACTATCTATAGAATCATCGATAATAAGAATATCAAAATTATTATAATTTAATACCAATAAACTTTTAATAGTATCTTCAATATCATTTTCTTCATTATATGTTGGTATAATAATTGTAAACTTTGGATTATATTTCATTTCACTTTTCCTCTTCTAATATATCAAAAAATGATTTGATTTGTCAAATATAAACATTTATATATTTACCTTTAAATCTTTGTAAGAATCTAATATTTTACTTTGAATAGCAGAATATTCTATCTCAAAATCTAATGGCTTATAAACAAGCTTACTCATATAAGATTCTGATTTTTTTAATATACTACCATTTTTATCTAACAATACAATATTTCTATGAGTATTATCATTAGGATAAATAATATATGTTAAACTTTTTAAACTAGAATCTTCTAGTATAAGATTGATATATTCTTGTGCTTCTTTATCTAACATATGTATAGAACTCACACCACTTCTTATCTCTAGTTCTAAATTTATATCTAATTTTGATAATTTATCTTTTAACTTCATTTTATTATTTCCTCATATCTCTTTTTCTCAAACATATTAAAAATCCCACCCTCTGTAGAGTTATAAACATTAAAACCAATTTGCTTACAATATTCACTAAAATATATCCAGTTTTTCAAACTTAAATGCATCATATATAAATCTTTTGTAATATCTTTTATAGTTTTTGTAGAATTTTCTGGATTTGTTCCGTAAAAATGACTATCCTCTTCAAGTATCTCATAACACAGACCATTTCCATCTTTACCTAAAAAATAAAAATCTTTTATACCAATATAGATACTACTCATAAAAGCAACTCCTGTAACTGCTGCACCATAAGTTAAGGTTGTTATATCTATGTTTCTTCTTTTGTGAAAAGGGGTAGTAAAAAGATCAGTTGCAACCCAATATATTTTAAATCTTTTATCTTTTATATAAGGCTGAAATTTATCAAGATAATACCATTTATAATTTAGTAAAAATATCACATTTGGATTCTTTGCTAAAATAGTATCTAAAAACTTTATATCCCACTCACCCGTAGCTAATTTTGGATCAACTATTATATGAAAAGTTGGTTTTATATAGTGATAATCTTTATGTAAAAAAGCTCTATTTACAAAAAATGTAATTTCATCTTTTAAAGGTCTTAAATCTTGTTTATTTATAGATGGTCCATTTGCTACTAGAAATGCTCTTTTATTTTTAAACTTATCTTTTAACTCAATATTTTTCTTTAAAAAATTATATTTTCCATTTATATTTTTAACTTGAAAAACTAACTTCATAGCTATATTTACAAGCTCAAAAAAATAGTCATCAAGTCTAAGCTTAAAATCCCAAAAATTAAATTTTGCCATATTTACTCCATAATATTTGAGCTATTTCAAAATCATCTTCCCAATCAATATCAAAAGCCTCTTTTTCACTTAGAGCATAAAGATATGGATTGTCTCCTATTCTATCATTTAAAGATTTATATATATCAATATCTGCTATAAAGGCACCACTATTTACTTCATAAATAGGTTTTATAGTTTGAGTTCTTGGCCATTTCTCTTTTGATTTATCATAGTTTATAGGAGAGTTGTCATTCCAAAGAAATTTTTGTATTTTTGTTACACTCATAAGTGAATCATATTTACCTAAATTTTCAAAATAACTATCTATCATATCATCATATAATTTTTCAGATACAAATGGTGAAGTTACATGTGTCCACAACACAACTGAATCTTTTATGATTGCTGGAACATATTTTACCAAATCATCTGTAGAAGTAGATGAACTTGCTAATTTTTCTGGTCTGTCATCTATAATGATTTTTTTTGAATTAAAAAATAGTGCTATATTTTTCACCTCATCATCATTTGTTGAAATTATAATTTTATCTAATCTTTTTACTTTTAGAAGTTGTGCTATTTTTATAAATGTAAGCCCACCTTTGATATTAGCAAAATCTTTTATATTTTTATTTTTAACTCTTTGGCTTCCTTTTCTCATTGGTAAAAAAGCTACTACATTTTTCAAATTAAATCTCCTAAATTTTTTATACTAGTTAAACTAATGTCTTGCTTCATAGTATCACTTGTACTGTAACTACTCATAAAAATAAAATCTATATCATTTTCTTTTGCAGCTAACATATCTGACTGGGCATCACCGATCATTATTGTATTTTTATTTGCACTAACTATATCTTTTACTATATTACTTTTTTTTTTAGGTGAACCAAAGACACCTTTAAAATAACTTTGTAAATCTTTTTGCTTAAATATATCTCTTAATTCTTTTTGATCACTACCAGAAGCAATATATAAGTTTTTATTTTGATAATATTGTAGAAATTTTATCAAATTTTTTGTGAACTCTGCTGTTAAATATAACTCATACACTTTCTGTGAATAAAGTTTTAAAATATTTTCATATAATATTTTATCAAAGTATTTCCCCAATATATCTTTAATAAAATATTTTGCAAACTCATATCGTGATATACCAAAATTGTCTTTCATATAGTTTCTAAAAGTTTCTACATCTTTTTTTTCAAACTCTAACTCTTCAAATGTTTTAGCAAAAGCATCTATTTTCAAATAATTACTATCAAAGATAACACCATCACAATCTAAAATAATTATTTCATATTTATTAAGTTTCATTGTATCAATCCATATATAGATTTTTGAATTATATTTTTATAATTTGTTTGTGTCAAAAATATTAAATTCTTATCAAAACTATTTACAATCTCTTGATTTTCATTCATAAGATATAGCTCTTTTTTACTTTTTAAACTACTATATCCATCAAATCCTACTAGGTAAATATTTGTTGCTTTTAATAAATTTGATATTTCTAAACTTATAGATAAAGGAGAATCGATATACTTAGTAAAAGAAATATCATCTAATCTAAATGTATTTACTTCTAAACTATCAACCATAGGTTTTGAAGAAGTTATAGCATATTTTATACTACTTGGTATATTTTCTATTTTACTTGATTCATCTCCTGCTACTGCGAATAATTGCAAAGAATCTATATTATCAAATATTTTAAGATGTTTTGATGTAGCATGTATGATAGTAATATTATGGTTCATAACAAAACTTTTTATGGCATTAATATGCTCTTTCACACTATCTGCCCCACCAATAATCAATACATTTTTACTTTTTAAGTTTAAATTGTATTGTGAAATATTTTCAACATTATTTTGTATCTTTTTTATGATAGTCCCCATTGAGTACCTATCTATCTCGAGATATTCCATCACATCTTTTTGAGCTAACGAGTAGGCCCCACTTATCATGTAAGCTAGATTTGTTCCCCATTTATATTTTTGTAAAAGTGGAGTAAATAGTTCGTTCAGTTTTGATAAACTATTTAAATCCACATCTAACTTTTGCATAGACTTCAAATATGTTAAAATTAACTCTGTTTTTAAATTTCCTGCACCTCTACCCATGCCTAATATTGTGCTATCAATATATTTTACACCATTTTCCAAGGCTACGAAAGTATTGCTAAAAGCTAATTCTAAATTATTATGCCCATGAAACCCTAAATCGATATTTGTTCTATCTTGTATTTTATGAATTAACAATCTTAATTGCTCTGGATAAATAGTTCCATAGGAATCAACAAGATTTAAAATATCTGTATAAATTGATAATTCTTCTATAGAATCAAAAAAACTATGCTTATGATCTAACTTTGATATATACATTATATTTATAGCTACTCTAAAGCCTCGTTTTTTAATCTCTTTTGATAATTTTATCGCTATATCTATTTTGTATGGATCTGTTGCTATTCGCACTAAATCTACACTGTTCTCCAATCTATCTAATAAACTTAAATTATTTGAGTTATAAAACTCTTTTAGATTTAACATAATAGCTATTTTTTTATTACTATTCTGTTTTATGAACTCTAAAGTAGCTTTTGGTAAGTAAAAATACTCTCCACAATATCCATTATTTACATTACTTCTATACCCAATTTCTATATACTCTATTGGCAGATTCTCTATGTATTTTAAATAATTTTTTACTAATTTTTCATTAAAATCCCAGTTTGTATAATATCCACCATCTCTTAGAGTACAGTCTAATAGTTTAATCATCTAAGTTTCTCCTCTATATATTCCATAGTATATACATCCATTTCAAAATCTATTTCTATCTCATTTTTAATAGAAAATAAATTTTTAATTTTAATCTTTTTTATGAAATTATTTTTCATCTAAGAAATCTCCTATATTTATCACTTTTAGAACTCTTGTAGCCCATTGACGAAATTTAATTCTTCTTTTTGATTTAACTCTATATCCTACTGAAATAATCATGTAAGATTATAATACTCTTTATTACTCCATGTTTAGTGGTTGTCTAAAATTTTGCGACAACCATATCTTTTATTAGTTCTTCATCTTTAAAAATATTATTTATATGTTTTCCAATAATTTTAATATCTTTATTAAAAAGTTCAGCTAATTGATGTCTATTTAACCATATTTTCTCATCATCTATTGATACTTTAAGTTCTATTTCCCGTCTTTAAAAACTATTTCTGAATTAGTTGTATTTTGTGTCAATAATGTATTATTCACTTAAAATAGCTTGTAATCTATCTTTAAATTTATCAAAAGTAAAATTTTCAACCAAATGCCCATATCCATTCTCACCAAATTTCATTCTTTGCTTGTTATCATTATATAAATGAATAATCTTATTTGACAAGCAATTAATATTATCATACTGACATAAATATCCATTTACATTATCTAAAACAACATCAATTTGACCACCTTCATCACAAGCAATACAAGATTTTTTATATTTCATTGCTTCTATATATACTATACCAAATCCTTCGCCTTTGCTCGGAAGTACAAAAATATCACAATACTGATAATACGGCTCTATATACTCCACAAAACCTTTAAAATCAATATATTGTTCTACATTCAAATCTTTTGCTAATTGTTCTAATCTTTCTTTATCATTTCCTTTACCAATAATAGTGTATTTTAAATTTGGGATAATTTTTATCAATAAAGGAATTGTTTTTATCATACTATCTACACCTTTATAGCTATCATTACTGTCCAATCTTGTTACAGATAAAATATTAAAAAAATTTTGACTATAAACATTATCAAAATTAGTGTTTATGCTTATATCAGTGTCTGGTGGTAAATAGAAAATATTATTATCTTCTAATGTATTGAATTGTTTAAATTGTTCAGTTGTATAATTACTAATAGATAAAATATTTATTTTTTTAAAAAAAAATCTATATAGAAAAGGTAATTTTTTCCATACCTCAATACCATAAATTGAAAGATAAATTTTTAATTTAGGATTTAAAAATTTTGCTATTATTGCTATTGGAAGTAGATTTAAATGTGCTAAAATTAATTTATCAATTTTATAAATATTTTTTAAGACATACAAAGTTGCTTTAGTTTTGTTTTTTTCAAAATTTTCAAATTGTATGTTGTCAAAATTTTCTTTATTTTCTCTATCATAAACACTTATAGAAGTGATACTATTACTAATCTTATCTAGTGCCTTTAAAAAAGTTTTATTAAAATTTTCTATTCCACCAGTTTGTGAATAAGTTGCTAAATTAAAATAATATATTCTACTCATATAATTTTTTTTCCTCTTCAATTAAAATATCTAAAACTCTATAAAAACTCATCTCATAATTCCACTTTAAAATTTCTTTTGCTTTAAATGAATTTCCATATATATTTTTTATCTCGTTTGGTCTAAAAAATTCTTCATTTATGACAATTTTATCCCTTGATATATTTAACTTATCAAATATATAATTTATAATTTCTCTAATACTTAATGATACTCCTGATGATATTATATAATCATCTGGTTTTTCATATTGCATCATTAAATACATAGCTTCTACATATTTAGGTGCATAACCAAAATCTCTTTTAATATCTATATTACCTACTTCTAAAACTTCTGTTTTGCCTTTAAGTATATCAAAAGATGTTTTTATAATTTTCTTAATTATAAAATTATTTCCTCGAAGTACAGATTCATGATTAAATAGTATTCCAGAAGTAGTAAATAATCCAAATGATTCCCTATAGTTCACGGTTATCCAATGTGCTGATGCTTTTGAAATACCATAAGGACTTACAGGATAAAAAATAGATTTTTCGGTAAATGGTAAATTGTTTGTACTACCAAACATTTCACTACTTGACGCTTGATAAAATTTAATATTTTTATCTATAATTTTAATAGCCTCTAATATGTTTGCTGTTGAAAAAATATTGAAATTTAATGTATCAAGTGGATTACGAAATGATAGTCCTACAGAACTTTGAGAAGCTAAATTATAAATTTCATTTGGCTTATATTTATTTATTATATTTATTATATCAGCCAAATTATTCAAATCACAATTTTCAAAAATTATCTTTTTTGTAATATTCAAATAATTGAGTTTATCGAGATTTAAACTAGTTTTATTTCTTAACAATCCAATTATCTTATAATTTTTAGTTAAAAGTAGTTTTGATAGATATGCTCCATCTTGTCCTGTTATCCCAGTTATTATTGCTACATTCATCAATTTACTTTTTTATAGTTGTTAAAAAATTCTTGGTTAAAACAATATCCTTGTCTACTCCCCCAGATTCTACAATAAGAGCAAGTTTATATATTGGTCTTATCATTTTATCCCATAATACTCTTCTAGCTTTACTTTTCAATCCATGTGCTATTGGCTTATCTTCATAAGATTTTACACTCTCAAATCCACTTGATAAAAATAGTTGAGATATAGAACTTCTTGTAAAAGCTAACTCATGAGTAAAATCACCATATCTTATACTATTTCCAAAAGGAGATTCAGCATTTGGTTGATGGGTAATTATTTTAGCGCCTTTTTTTAAAACTCTGTAAAAATCATCAACTAAATCACTTAATTCTTCTTTAGTAAAATGTTCTATCACATCTATGGCTATAAGTAAATCTACACTTTTATCATTTAATTTTTTTATATATTCTACTAAATCATCTAATTGTATATTTATACCCAATCTTTGAGCTTCATTTACCTGTGATGCACTACCATCTATACCTATATAGTTTTTATATCCACGATCTTGTATAAAATATCCAAAACTTCCATATCCACAACCTATTTCCAAAATATTTATATTTTTATCTTTAGGAAAGTACTCATTTATAATTTTATCAAAAAATGGCTCTCTTGATTTAAAACCTTCAATTGTTTGTGGTGCTAAATCTCTACCACTTATATTTGAATAATACTTATATATTTTCTCTCTATAATTTTTCATTAAACTTCTCCAATACCAACATAGCCCAAAATCTAGCCCATGTAATTTTTTTATTTCTAAATTTTTCTTTTATATCTTTATTTATATCAAATCTATCTATATTTTTTCTAAACCAATACTCAAAAGGTAAAACAAAACCCATTTTACCTCTATCAAAAATTTCTTTTGGTAATATCTCTTCTAATATGTCTGCTAAAAGCCTTTTATTAAAATCTCCAAATTTTTCTTGTGGCTCTACTTTAAGTACATAATCAACTAAATCTTTATCTAAAAATGGTACTCTTATTTCTAAAGAGTGAACCATACCAAAAATATCACTATCTCTTAATAGTTGATTTTTCATATACATATTTAACTCAAAGTAAGATATTTTATCTTCTATTTGATTTATATCTGATGAATTATAAATTTTCCATAATTTTACTATCAAACTATACACTTCTTTTTTATCAATATTTAAAATTTCTGATATTTGTTTAGGTGAGAATAATGCTCTTTTTGGTAAATAATAAGCCAACTCTTTTTCTGCTTGTAAAAGTTCTAGCTTTTTATATTTATTTGAATATTCAAAAAATTTCATTAAATTATAAGGAACTTTTGATAAAAATTTTAAAGTTTTTCCATCTTTAAAAGAACCATATCCATAAAATATCTCATCTCCTCCAATACCTGACAATACAGTAGTTAATCCACTATCTTTTGCTGCCTTTGATACAAAGTAAGTATTTAATCCATCAATAGTAGGTTGTTCCATACTATTAAAGAACTCATCAATAGTTTCTAAAAATAGTTTTTCATCTATTAGATACTTAATATGTTCTGTCTCATATTGTTTCACAACTAAATCTTGATAATATTCTTCACTTAATTCTTTATCCTCAAATACTAAAGATAATGTATGTAAATTTATTTTATATTTTGCAGATACTGCTGTGATAGCTGAACTATCAAGACCACCTGAGAGAAATGTACCAATAGGTGCATCAGATATAAGATGTCTTTGTATAGCTTTATCAAATAACTCTTTTACATCTTCTATTATCTCTTTATATGGTTTTTGGATTTTTGGCTCATATTTATACTCATCGTATTTAGTGAATTCTAAATCATTATTTTTCAAATAACCATAATACCCTGCTGGAAAGAATTCAATATCTTTATAGATAGTCCAAGGCTCTGGTATATAACCCAAAAGTAAAAATAGTACTTTAGCTTCGTTATTTACTTTTTTATCTATATTAATAGCTTTTATTTCAGATGAATATATAAAAATTTCATTATCTTTATAATAATATAGTGGCTTAATTCCACTTCTATCTCTTGTTAAAAACAATTCTCTTGTAGTTTTATTGTAAATAGAAAAAGCAAACATTCCATTTAATTTATTTACTATTTGTTCTTTATACTCTATAAATCCATTTAATATCACTTCTGTATCTGTATTTGAATGAAATTTATAATTTTTTTGAAGTAAATCTTTTTTTATCTCTTCAAAATTATAAACTTCACCATTATAAATAATGATATAATTTTCATCTTCAGATATCATAGGCTGATGACCATTTGAAGATAAATCTATAATAGACAATCTTGTTTGACCAAATGCAATATTTTTATCTATAAAAATTCCATAGTCATCTGGACCACGATGGTTTATTTTTAAAAGATTATTTTTAAATTGCTGTTTGTTAATTTGATTAAATGATAATTGACCTAAAATTCCACACATTTAATATTCTTTTCTATCTAATATTCTATTATATTCACAGTCATTAATTATTGATATTAAAACACTTCTTTCAGGTATAAGTATAATAGCTAATAAATTTTTTGACGATAATTTTATGATATTTTTAATTATTTTTAAATGCTGGTTAAACTCTTCTATTACTTTTTGCATAGTTATATCCTTTCTATTCTAATTCTATTGTAATCTAAATATCTAATTCTTAAAATTTATAATTTTAACTTATAAAATTGACATATATAAGCTTTACTTCTTAGTTCGTTTAATATTTTTATTTTACTTATTATCTATCTCCTAAATAAACTTATATACATCGTTATAAGTAGAAAGCAAATAATTAGTTTTTTCATATATTAAGTTTATATTTTTTATTATATATTACTTTACATTTCTTAAATACCATTCATACATAGTACAAATTCCATCTTCAAGTTTTACTTTATGTTTCCATCCTAAACTATGGAGTTTAGATGGATTTGTTAGCTTTACCATTGTTCCATCAAGTTTTATATTATTAAAGTATAATTCACCTTCATAACCTACTATTTTTTTTATAATTAAAGCCAATTTCTTTATGCTTATATCTACACCTGTTCCTATATTTATATGTGTATTTCTTATCTCTTTTTGATTTTTATCATAGGTATCTTTAAAGTCTATATTTTCGAGTAAAAACACACAAGCATCTGCCATATCTTCACTATATAAAAATTCTCTTCTTGGTTTTCCACTTCCCCATATCTCTACTTGTGGAGTGCTGTTTATCTTTGCTTCATGCATCTTTCTTAAAAGTGCTGGAAGTACATGAGAAGTTTCTAAGT
>CAYZWZ010000040.1:0-13287 GCA_964482285.1 uncultured Helicobacter sp.
TACAAATGATGAGATCAATATTAAGAAAATGGGTGGACTTAAAAAGCATATGCCTAAAACTGCACTTATTATGACTATTGCATCAGCTGCACTAGCAGGATTCCCACTAATGGCTGGATTCTTCTCAAAAGAGCTTATTTTAGCAACAGCATTTGCAGAGCATGCATATTTAATTTGGGCAGCTACATGGGTAACTGCAGGTTTAACAGCATTCTATTCATTTAGACTTGTTATGTATGTATTCCATGGTAGAGAAAATTATGATCATGATAAAGTACATCCACATGAGACATATGGTTTTGTTATAGCAGCTATGACACCACTTGCTATTTTAGCAGTATTTGCTGGTTTTGCAGAACATTCATTTGTTGAATTTGTTACACATACATTACCTCCTTATCACCCACATTTAGAAGGCTCTACAGGTACTATATTATTAATAGTAACAGTTGCACTTTCATTAGGTGGTATGATATTTGCTTATGTGAAATTTAATAAAGATGGTACATATTATAGTAAAACTATGAAAAATACATTTATATATAAATTATTAGCAAATCAATATTATATGCCATATATGATTGATACACTAATTACAAAACCATATTTAGTATTATCTAAATTCCAATGGAAAGAGATAGATATGAAATTTATAGATACTATAGTAGATGGTATAGCTAAATTTATCTATACAAGTGGTAGTGAAGCAAGAGTTGTGCAAACAGGAAATTTATCAAAAGCGTTAAAGATTATGACATTAGGTTTATTAATATTACTTATTGCCGTAGTAGCTTTTGGTGTGAAGTAAGGGGATAAGAATGGAATATATGTTATCGATATTAATATTTTTTCCAGCATTTGCAGCAATCATTGGATTGCTTGTAGATAAAGAATCAATAAGAGTATATGGTATTGTAGTTACTGCAATAGAATTTATAATATCATGTTTTATGTGGTATGGTTTTGATAGTACAAATGGTGCTATGCAATTTACTGAATTTGTGCCTTTAATAGCACAATATGGAATTTCATATAATTTAGGAATTGATGGTATATCATTATTCTTAGTTATTATGACTACATTTGTTACTATGTTATCTTTAATTGGTCTTACAATTACTAAAGATATTAAAAACCTAATTATCTCTGTACTTTTCCTAGAAGTAGCGATGATTGGTGTTTTTGTTAGTTTAGATGTAATATTATTTTATGTATTCTGGGAGTTCTCATTAGTACCAATGTTATATATCATTGGTGCATGGGGAGGACCTAGAAGAATTTATGCTTCAGTTAAATTTTTCTTATATACATTTATGGGTTCATTAATAATGCTTGTAGGTATGTTATACCTTGCATTTATGTACTACCAAACAACAGGAACATGGAGCTTTAATTTACTTGATTGGTATATGTTACAAATGCCATACAATATGCAAATGTGGCTATTTATAGCATTCTTTATGGGATTTGCTATAAAAGTACCAATGGTACCATTTCATACATGGCTTCCATATGCTCATGGTCAAGCACCTACAATTGGTTCTGTAATACTTGCAGCAATCTTATTAAAAATGGGTACATACGGATTTATTAGATTTTCATTACCATTATTCCCTGATGCTACAACTGCACTTGTAATTCCAATGGCAATCTTAGCTCTTATTGCAATTGTATATACTGCAATGGTTGCTTATGCTCAAGAAGATATGAAACAAGTTATTGCTTATTCTTCTGTATCTCATATGGGTGTTATTATACTTGGTATTTTTGCATTAAATGTTGAAGGTATTGGTGGATCAATTTTCTTAATGATATCTCATGGTATTGTTTCAGGGGCATTATTTATGCTTGTTGGTGTAATCTATGATAGAAAACATACAAAAATGATGAGTGAGTTTGGTGGATTAGCAAAAGTTATGCCTATGTACGCAACTATATTTGGTATTATGTTAATGGCATCAGTTGGATTACCACTTACAATTGGATTTGTTGGTGAGTTTTTATCATTACTTGGATTCTTTGCAGTTTCTCCAATATTAACTGCAGTTGCTGGACTTACTATTATTTTAGGTGCAGTTTATATGTTAGTATTATACAAAAGAACATTCTTTGGACCAATCGTGCACGAATCAAACTTATCTTTAAAAGATTTAAATGGAAAAGAATATGCTGCACTAATTCCTTTAGTAATGCTTGTTGTTTATTTAGGGGTTCATCCTAAACCAATTTTAGAACCAGCTGATGCAAGTGTTAAAAAGATAGTTCAAATAATGCATGCAAAAGCAATCAAACCACAGACAAAAGAGTTTATTGAGTCTGTAAATACAATAGGGGAGAAAAAATAATGATTACTCCAATTTCAATAGATATGGCAAGTTTAAATATTGCATCATTAGCACCAATGCTAATTGCAATATTTGGAGCATTGTTAATTTTATGTATCGATTTAATAACAAATAAAACTGATAAGTTCTTATATGTAGCACTTACAGTTGTATTTTTAATAGTAGATTTAGGTGCAATTATAGGATATAGTGGACCAACAAGAGGGTTCTTTGATATTATGCTTGTTGATGGTATATCACTATTAGCTCAAGCTGTTATTGTAATAACTTCAGCATTATTTATTTTCCTTTCACTGTCAAAAGAAAAATTTCATGAATTCTCATACCCTGAGTATTATGCATTATTCTTATTTATGACAGCTGGATTCCAATTTATGGTTGCAAGTGATAGTTTAATTCTTATTTTTGTAGGACTTGAAACTGCATCAATGGCACTATACACAATGATAGCAATGCATAATAGAGATAAAGCAACAGAAGCTGCAATTAAATACTTTACAATGGGAGCTTTAGGTGCTGCATTCTTTGCATTTGGTTCTATGATCTTTTATTATTTAACTGGAAGTGTAGAGCTTAGTATTATGAGTGAACATTTTGCAAAAACAAACTTTGATAATTATACAGTTATTTTAGTTGGTGTTGTATTTATGATTGCTGCAATTGGATTTAAATTATCTTTAGTTCCATTTCACTTATGGGCACCAGATGTTTATGAAGGTTCAAGTGCAACTTTAGCTGGATATATTGCAGTTGTTCCTAAAATGGCTATATTAGTTGTTGCTATTAGATTCTTTGAAGTATTTATTAGTGCTGGAGATGTTTGGGTTCATGGAATTTTATATCTATTAGCAGTTGTAACTATGACATTACCAAATATTATTGCTTTAGTACAAACAGATATTAAAAGAATGTTAGCATACTCTTCAATTTCACATGCTGGATTTGTTCTTGTTGCTATTATGCTTGGAACTACTCAAGCTATTGAAGCATTATTTTTATACTGGATATTATTCTTAGGTGTAATTCTTGGAGCATTTGCTATGTTATGGATCTATAAAACTAAAGAAAAACCATCTTTTTATGGACTTAAAAGTGATTATGATTTAGGTAAATTTACTGGATTAGTTCATACTGCACCATTAAGTGCATTTATGTTTGGTATTATTATGATAGCACTAGCTGGAGTACCACCATTTTCAGTATTCTGGGGTAAAATGTATTTAGTATCAGCTACTATTAATTCAGGCGAGATGTTACTTGCAATTATTATGGTACTTAACTCTGCAATAGCAGCATTTTATTACTTAAAAGTTATTGTTCATATTTTCTTATTAAAAAGAGAAGATGGAAAAGTTATTGAATATCAACAAATGTCAAATACAATTATTACAGTGGTAATTGCAATGGCTGTTATATATACAACAACATCAATCTTTAGTGTTGACCCATTATTAAATATAATAAGTGCGGCAGTACAAAATAGTGGATTCTAATCCACTATAAAAATAGTACTTGCTCTAAATCTTAGAGCAAGTACAAAAACTAATAATATATTTTACTTAAATATAATCCAAATGGACTAGCTAGTCTTCTTGTAAAAATCTTTTTTTTATCTATTTGTTGTTTTAATTGATCTAAACTTAGATTATTTTTTGATACTTCTAAAAGTGAATAAACCATCATTCTAATTTGACTTCTTAGATATGAATTTGCTGTAAATTTAAATATATACATATCTTTATACTCATAAAACCTTGCATCATAAATTTCCCTAGTAGTAGTTGCAGGTTGGCTTCCAATTTTATGAAAATATTCAAAATCATGAATTCCAATAAATAATTTACAAGCTTTGTTTATTAAATCAACTTTTATATCCTCATAATAAGCCATATAAGAGCTATTAAAGGCAGTCAATTGTTTTTTTGATATGATATATCTATATGATCTTTTTTTTGCACTAAAACGAGCATGGAACTCATAATCTAAAATCTCTAGATTATGAATTTTTATACTCATAGGCATAAATGAGATTAATTTCTCTTGTAGTTTTATTTTATCATTCCAATATGATGGTAAAGAAAATGAAACAACTTGCATTGAAGCATGAACATCTTTATCAGTACGTCCTGAAAAATTTATAACACTATTTATACCTAATGTTTTAAGTGCTAATTTTAACCTTCCATGGACTGTATCTTTTTTAGGTTGTATTTGTGAGCCGTAGTATTTGCTACCATCATATGAGATTGTAAGTTTTGCAGTCATTAAAAATATTTTTTAACTCTTATAAAATAGATAACAATAGATAGTAAAATCCAAAGAATAGGAAAATATATCATAGTGTTAAAATCTTCAGTTTTTGATAATTTTTGTAAAATAACAATATAAGTTATTAAAAAAAACATCGAATATGCAGTAGAATGGTTTTTTTGATATCTAGGATTATAATAACCTATTGAAATATATAATAGTATAGATATTATTGGCATAATAGATATAAAATAATAAAATAACATTTTATCAATTCTTGAATTATATAACCAATAATTTATAATATCTTTTAATGTAGATATTTGTTTTGGTTGTGGCAGTTCATTATTAATAATCATTTTTGAAAACTCAACTAATTTTAGATTATTATTATCTACAATTGAAGATGTTCCATTATACAGCTTAAGGCTAAGTGAATTACCATTATTGATTAAAACAGCTTTTTTTGCACTTATAAATGTATTTGAGTTTTCTTTATTTTTGTATAAAATAATATTGAAATAGCTATTTTTTTCTTTTGATTCAACATACATATACCATGGACCAAATTTTTGTCCATATTCACTTGGTTTTATATTAAATCGTGCTTCTTGTTTTTTTTTATTAATAAAAATACTTTTTGAATAACCTGCTTTTGGGATTAAAATAAAAGATATAATAATAAGTAAAATACTCATAAGAAGTGAAATAGGTATTAAGCTTTTCATCACCCTTAATGGACTTAATCCAAAACTATTTATAACAATTAATTCATATTCACTAGATAATTTTGCTATATTGATAGATGCAGATACAAAAAAAGAAACTGGCAAAGAATAAAATAAAATTGTAGGAATATTTAAAAAATATAAATATATCATCTCAAATCCATCCATTGTAATAATAGAAGTAAGTGATGCTATTTTTACTAAATAAATTATAGATGTGATTGCATATAAAGTTATAAATATAGGAAAAAATGTTGAACTTAAGTTAGTATTTAAATAGTTGTAAAGTCTACTCATATTTATAATCCTATATAGTATAATATTTTAGTATTAAAGAGATAAACTATAAATAAGCCAAAAACTAAAAATGGAATAAATGGTGTCTCAATATCATCTTTTTGTATTATATTATAAATTGATGGAATAATTGCTGTAATGGAAGCAATAAAAACGGCAACTATACTTAATTTTAAGCCTAAAATTGCAGCAATAATTGCAACTATAGGTATATCACCTTCACCCAAAGCTGTTTGAATTTGAAGCTCTTTATTTTTTGTAAGTTTTGATTTTATATTTTGAATGTAAAATGTTAAAATAAAATTAAGTAGTACAAAAACACCTGTAAATATAAACATATCTTGATAGTTTATATTTGATAATAAAAAAGTACAAAGCAAAGCAATTAGTAATAAATAATCAGGAACAGCTTTATATTTTAAATCTATAAATGATAAAACTATAAGGATATAAAATAATATTACAGTGATATAAAAATTGTAATTTAAACCTAATTTTAGAAATAAACTATATGTGATAATTACACTTAAAAGTTCAACAATAAAATATACTGTAGATATATCACTTTTACATGATGAGCACTTTGCTTTTAAAAATATATATGATATAAGTGGTATATTTTCATACCATTTTAATTGGTAGTTACATTTAGGACAAGTTGAACGAATAGGTGTAAAAAAACTTTTATCTAGAGGAAGTCTATATATTAGTACATTTAAAAAACTTCCAAAAACTAAAGCGAATAATATAACAAATATGTCAAGCACTAAATTCCACCAAATCTTCTTTCTCTTTTTTGAAAATCACTAATTAGATCATCTAATTCATTTGGTGTAAATTCTGGCCAATATGTTTGTGTAAAAAACATTTCACTATATGCACATTGCCAAAGTAAATAATTACTTAGTCTAATCTCACCTGAAGTTCTTATTAGCATATCTACATCAGGGATATCTGCAGTATCTAAATAAGAGTTTAGATTATCTTCAGTAAAGTTATTGATCCCATCTTTGATCCCCTTGTTTATAGCTCTTACAATTTCATCTCTTGAACCATAATTTAGTGCTAAAACTTGAGTTAAACTTTTACAATGAGCAGTTTTCTCTTTTACATTTGAAATTGTTTTTTGTAAAGATTTTGAAAACCTTGAGATATCTCCAATAGTTGTAAACTTAACATCATTTTTTAAATATATATTTAATTCAGATTTTAAATATTTTTCAAGCAATCTCATAAGAAATTCAACTTCAAGCTTTGGTCTATTCCAGTTTTCAGTGGAAAAAGCATAAAGTGTTAGATATTTAACACCAATATTTCCACAATGAGTTGTAATATCTCGTACAACAGAAGCACCTTTTTCATGACCTGCTGTTCTTTTTAGACCTTGCTCTTTTGCCCACCTACCATTACCGTCCATAATAATAGCTATATGAGTAGGTATATTTTGTTTAATCATTAAATTTCTCTTTTAAATTATCTAGTAACTCTAAAGATAAAGAAAGTTTATTATTACTTGGTAGTTCTATTATTTCATCTTTTGTGATTAAATCTATTTGGTTATTCTCACTTCCAAATGAAGATGAATTATTAAGTAGATTTAAACAAACTGCATCTATATTTTTCTTTTCAAGCATATTTTTTGCATTTATTAATGCTGTTTGTTTATCCATCTCTGCTTTAAATCCAATTGTATAGATCCCTTCTTTATTTATTGAAGATAGTACATCTATATTTTTCTTTAGTTTTAAATCCCAAGTATCACCAATATCATCTTTTTTTAGCTTACCATTTTGTGGAAATCTAGGAATATAATCACTAACAGCAGCAACACCAAAAAAGTATGGCTGTTTTTGTATTAGCTCAACAGTAGAATTATCCATAAGTGTAGCTTCACTTAATACACCTTTTTTTGCTACTCTTATTGCATCATCGATAAAAGCTAGCATAGAATCTGTATCATCTAGTTGAAGTTTATGCATTGCACTTATATTTGGTGTAATACTAGAACTTGAATGTATAAAAAATATATCAGCACCTCTATAATATAATGCTGTAGCTAAACTAGTAGCCATTTTTCCAGATGAAAAGTTTGATATAAATCTTACATCATCAATCTTTTCGATACTAGCTCCACTATTCATTACAACTTTTCTATTACTCCAGTAAGTATCTTTTAAAAGTTCCCTTGCTGTTGCATGAAATATATCTTCAACTTCAGACATAGCACCATTTCCTATATCTTTACAAGCAAGCTCTTTAGTTACAGTTTCAAGAAGTTTAAAATTACATAGTTTTAACATTTTTAAACTAGCTTTTGTTAGAGGGTTTTCCATCATTTTTGTATTAGCAGCAGGTGATAATAATTTTATATCATCATAAGCAAGTGCTGTTTGTAATAAAATATTATCAGCAATTCCATTACTTAGTTTATTGATTGTATTTGCACTACATGGAGCTATTACAAATATATCTGCCCATTTACCTATTGCTATGTGGTTATTTTGAGTATCAAAACTCCAATCTTCATTTGTATCATCTAAAACTTTATTTTGAGATATTGTTTCAAATGTTATTGGATTTATAAACTTTTTAGCAGCAGGTGTCATTATAACTTTTACATTTGCACCTGCTTTTATGTATAGTCTTATTAGTTCAAGACTTTTGTATATTGCTATACTACCTGTGATACCTATTAGTATATTTTTATTTTTTAGTAAATTCATCTCTTCCACTCTTTATATATTACTTATTATATCATTATTTTAATTATAATGATTTAAAGTGTAAAATATAATAATTTACTTTTCAATTATATTATTAATTTGATCTAATATTATATTTTCATCTTTATAATCAATAGATATTTGATAGTAATTATTATTTGTGAATAGAATTAGTGATGGAAATGAATTTATATTTAATTTTTCTTTTAAAAGTAGATCATTTTTAAATATACTTATAATTTCTTTTGAAATTAGTTCTTTTTGAAACTTAGTTTTATCTATACCTACTTTAGAAGCACATTCGCATAAAATATCTATATTTGATGGATTTTTAGCATTTAGGTAATAAGCTTTTTGAATTGCTTTAATCATTTGTTTTTCTTTATCATATTTTCTTGCTACGATGCAAGCTTGACAAGATAAATAAGTAGATCTTTTTGCTTTATTTTTACTCCAAAAGTCAAAGTTAAAATCTATACCTAATTGTGAATTTATTGTATGCCATGTATTTATAATATAATTTTGCATATGTTTTGGCATCTCATTATCGCTGTGAGAAGCTAAACCAGCAGATACATATATAACTTCTATATCATTTTTAATTATATCTTCTAATCTTTGAATAATTTTTGAAAATGCATAACACCAAGAACACATTGGATCATGAATATAGTATAGTTTTTTCATTTATTTACCTTTAGAACAAACTAAGCTGTCCACTTAGTTTATTTTTATACTCTTTTATACAAGAGCTATTATCAAATCCAACTTTATTTATATCTTTACTAACCTCATGATAAGTCATAAGTTCATTTGAATATATTTGAAATAGATTATTTAAAGTATTTATATCGTTATTGTGTAGCCATGTTTTATAATCTTTTTTATTTAGTATTACAGGCATACGGTGGTGGATCTTTTCTATTTTTTCATTTGGTTGGCATGTTATCATAGCAACATTAAGTATATTTTGATTTAACTCTTTATCATAATATTCACCCCATATTGCTGCAATTGCAAAATAATCATCTTTTGCACTATGTATAAAGTAGGGTATCGAATCTATCCATTCATAGTAACCATTTATTATTACTATACATCTATTTTGTTTATATGCATCTCTAAAAGTTGCTTTTTCAAAGATAGATTCATTTCTAGCATTTACATGGATTGTTTTTCTATCTTTTGCCCAAGGAGCAAAGAATCCAAAATGGGCAGTTAGGTAATTTCCATTGTTTAATAAAACTGGTACGGCATGAGTAGGAGCTATATTGTAATATGGCTTTAAAGTAGATATTAAATCATTTTGTATTAAAGATGATGCATCAAATTTAAATTGGGCATCATCAAAACTGGCTACCCTTCCTGGCATAATAATTTATTATTTTTTAGTTTTAAAAAACTTATAAAAGAATCCAGCTATTTTTTTAGCTTTTGCTCTTGTGATATATAGCTCACCACTTTTAACATCACCTACAACTGTACTTCCTGCAGCTATCATTGTATCATCTTCTAAAGTTAATGGTGCAATTAGTTGTGAATCACTTCCTACAAATACATTTTTACCAATAGTTGTTTTGTATTTATTTATTCCATCATAGTTACATGTAATAACTCCAGCACCTATATTTGTACCACTTTGTACATCACTATCACCTATATATGCTAAGTGACCAGCTTTTACACCATGTAGAGTTGATTTTTTAACCTCTACAAAGTTTCCAAGATGTGTATCTTCTAATATGCTATTTGGTCTAACTCTTGCCATAGGCCCAATATCAGAGTTTGTAAGAGTTGAATCTTCTACCACAGATGAAGTTTTGATATGAGAATTTATTATTTTTGTATCTCCTAAAAGTGTTACATTATTTTCTATTATACTTTCACCCTCAATTTGTACACTTGCTTCTATATAAATAGTATCAGGCATTCTCATAATCACACCATTACTCATAAACTCTTTTTTGATTCTATTTTGGTGTAAAACTTCTGCATTAGCTAAATCAAATTTAGAGTTTACACCTTTGAAGTTTTCCTCATCAACAATAAGTGGTGATACTTCAAGGTTTGCATTAATTGCAATTTCTACTAAATCTGTTATATAGTATTCCTCTTGAGCATTATTATTTGATAATTTAGATAAATTTTCTTGTAAAAATTTTGTATCAAAGCTATATATTCCTGCATTTGCAGTAGTAACCATCAGTTCAGTTTCATTACAATCTTTTTGTTCCACTATTTTTACTACTTTATCATCTTTTATAATTACTCTTCCATAACCATTAGCCTCATTTAAAGATAGTACAGACATAACAATTGCTGAATTTGTGTAGTCTAAAAACTTTTCTAATTCACTACTTTGAATAAGTGGCATATCACCATTTAATACTAGAGTATTATCATATTTTAGATCAATATTCATAACAGCCCCACCGGTTCCTGGATAGTTTTCATGATCTTGAATAGTGAAGTTTATATTTGTAAAGTATTTTTCCATTGTAGCTTTTACAAGTTCAGCTTGGTGGTAAAGTACTACATGGATATCATCACTTAGTTTACTAGCTTCTTTTATACTATAATATAGCATCTCAAATCCAGATATTTTATGTAAAACTTTTGGTAGAGTAGATTTCATTCTACTACCTTTACCAGCAGCAAGTATTATTATTGATATATTTTTATTCATTTATTTTCCTATATTATATGTTTTCTTTTCTAAAAATGGCTACTTTAAATCTATCACCCATTCCTGTTGGTTCAAGTAAAGTTTTTACTTGGTTTGCATATCTAAGATATGTTTTCTCATCTACATTTTTATGAAGCATCTCAAGAAGTTCAATTATTCCAAAATCAACCAATGCTTTTAGTTGAGTTTCATACTTTTCACATTTTGTGTTATTTTGCTCAAAACTATCTATTAGATGTGAAAAGTTTACATCATAAGTTATATCTGAGTTTTTATACAATTTTTTTAAATCTATATCTTCATCAAATATAGGATATACATTATGTTTTTCATATACTCTACATGAGTAATCATTTCTTGGATATTTTTCACCATAATCAAATGTTATAAATTCATATTTAGCTATATTTGTATCTAAAGTTTTTGCAAACTCTTCATAACCAGCAGCTATTTCACCTTTTGTGATTTTGTATTTTTCACAAAGCTTTGTAATTCTTTGATCTTCACATTTTTTAAATTCAATTTTATGATCATTTACAAAGGCTAGTTGTAGTTGATCTTCTTTTGTAGTATAAACCATATCACAAGCAAATGCATCAAATATCTCATTTGCTACTATGATTGCATGTTTTGATTTGAACTCTTCAATACTATTGTAGTGTTTAAAATTAATAGCATCTCCATAACACTCTTCTAAATAAGCTTTTTGTTTTATCCTTAAGTGTTCATATCTTTCAACAATAGCAAAGTTAAGTGTTTGAAGTAGTTTAGGACGAAGAGTATAAATAAACTGAATTATATCAGCTATTAAGTATCCATGATGTGCTCCAACTTCAACTATAGTTGTGCTTTTTGGTATAAATCCACTCTCAATTGTATCTATAATCCTTTTAGCAATACTTCCTCCAAAGAAGCTACTAGTTGATACAGCAGTATAAAAATCTCCATCTTTACCTATATCTTTATATTTACTATAGTAACCATCAGTACTATATAACCAATCATTAAAATATTTACTAAATTTTATCATTATTTATCCTAGTATATAGTTCTAATAGTTTTAGTTGTTTATCTATTTCATATATTTTTACACTTAACTCTTCACTATGTTTTGAATTAGTCAATACATTTAGATCATTTTTAGTTTTAAGTCCAGCTTCGTATTGCTCTTTTGTTTGAGATACCAATTTTGAATATGCATCTATATTTTGTTTTGTAAGAGATATTTTTTGATCTATATTTTCAATATCAAGTTTTATTGATTTAAAAAACACATCTTCTTTTTGTTTTATTAGTTTTTGATTCTCTTTTTTTTCTAAAACTGCTATCTTATTACTTTGTAGTACATCTAAAGTTTGAAAATCTATTGGTATATCTATTCTAAATCCATAATTATATGAATCATTATTATTTGTATGATCATAAATTTTATTATAATTTACACTAACTTTTGGAAGGTATTGAGCATTTGATACACCACTTAGAGAGTTCTGTTTTTTAATATCAATTATAGATTTTTTAATATTTAAATTCTCTTTTTCAAATTGATCTTTAGATAGAATATCTAGTTTTGGTAAAGGTATTTTATCATACGATAGATCACTAAGTGTACTCAGGGTATTTATACTTTTTTGTTTTGCTAGTTGCAGATCTAGAAGGGCAATTTTTATTTGATTTTTTACTAATAGAGCATTGTTTAAAAATGATATATCAAGAAGTCCATTAAATACTGATTCTTTTTTATTTTCGTAATCTATAATTGCATTTTTTAAAGATAGATTTTGTTTTTGGATTTGAATATTTAGTTTTTTTATATTGTATACATTATTATAAACTGATGATATAGTATTTTGTTTATTTATTTTTAATAATAGGTCACTATCTTTTTTTGAACTAGATGCATATTTAATAGCATAATAGATACCACCTGATCTAAATATAGATTGATTTAATCTCAATGTTGATATTTTTGAAGTGGGGATATTTGAGTTATCTGTTTTAGTATATGTATAGTTATAGTTTATTGCACCTTTATCTATCCAATCCTTTTCAAGCTTTGATACATCTGATTTAGCTTTTTTTGCACTTAAACCTAATATATTATTTTGTGTATTAGAAAGTATATCACTACTAGCAAATAGTGATATACCAATACAAGATGATAAGATTAAAGAACTAAATATTTTTAACGGCATCTTCAAGTCTTTTAAATCCTAAGTCAATTTCATCGTTTGTAATCGTAAGAGGAGGAAGGAATC
>CAYZWZ010000041.1:0-12957 GCA_964482285.1 uncultured Helicobacter sp.
TGAAAAAGAGAATTAGATTTTATAAAAAGTTGTCTTGACTTCTTGGGGTATTATACAGGAAAGGGAATTGTTGGGATAATGCAGTTGCTGAGAGTTTTTTTGTCCTCGTACCTGCGGGATTACATCATACTCTAAAAACTGAATTAATTTATCATGAAATTTATGAAACAAAAGCTCAAGCAAATAGATCAATATTTGAATATATTACAGGAAAGTTTGCTTCGCAACCGCTATTCGCTACTTTTGAAGTTTATTATAATAGACAAAGGAGTCATAGTGCAAATAATAATTTATCACCTGTAGAGTTTGAAGAGATGAATATGTTACAAAACAAACGACAGTGCAGTTTCCTTGAAAAAGAAATGGTTGCTTAAAAATTTAGGTTCTGTGTATGATATAGGGTTGACAGATCACTACTTATAGTATATCAGAATCAGACATTAAATCTAAAGTGCATAATATCACCATCTTGAACGATATAATCTTTACCTTCTATTCTTAGTTTTCCATTCTCTTTTGCTTTAGCTTCTCCACCAAATTCGATAAAATCATTATAAGCTATAACTTCTGCTTTAATAAATCCTTTTTCAAAGTCATTATGGATAACTGCTGCTGCTTTTGGAGCAGTACAACCTTTTGGTATTGTCCAAGCACGAACTTCAACTTTACCAGCAGTAAAGTAACTTTGAAGTCCTAGCTTATCAAAAGCAGTATGTATAATTTTTTCTAGTCCTGATTCCTCAACACCTAAATCACTTAACATCTCTTTTGCATCAGCATCATCCATATCAACAAGTTCTTCTTCAATCTTTGCACAAAGCATAATTAAATCAGCTCCCACTAAATTAGCATGCTCTTGAACAATTTTTACTAAATTATTACCATCTACTAAAGAATCTTCATCAACATTTGCACCATAAATTACATCTTTATTTGATAAAAATCTAAGCTCTTTATCAAGTGCTTCAAATAACTCATCACCTCTTTTGTCAAATGTTCTTACTGGATTAAGAGCATCAAGATGGGCTGCTAATTCTTGAGCGATTTCATAAGTAGCTGCTGCTTCCTTATCAAATTTTGCTGCTTTTTTAAGTCTATCTAGTTTTCTTTCTAGTTGAGAAATATCTGAATAGATAAGTTCTGTTTCAATAATCTCAATATCTCTTATAGGATTAATATCACCCTCAACATGTACAACATTTGGATCTTCAAAACATCTTACCATATGTAAGATAACTTCAACTTCTCTAATATTTGATAAAAATTGATTACCTAAACCTTCACCTTTACTAGCACCTTTTACAAGTCCTGCAATATCTACAAAATCAATTGTTGAATGTTGTATTTTATCTGGATTTACAATTTTAGCTAATTCATCAAGTCTTTTATCAGGCACTGGTACAATTGCTTTATTTGGTTCTATTGTACAAAACGGATAGTTTTGTGCCTCTGCGTTTTGTGCTTTTGTTAAAGCATTAAAAGTTGTAGATTTCCCAATATTTGGTAACCCTACTATTCCTACTCCTAATCCCATAATGATCCTTTTATTTAATATATCGCGATTATATCTAAAAACTAATAAAAAAAAGGTGATAGTTTCCTATCACCTTTTTTTAATATTATTATTTATTTTAGTGAATAATTTGAGCTAAAAACTCTTTTAATCTATCTGTTTGAGGATTATCAAAGAACTCATCAGGTGTGTTTTCTTCTATAATTTGACCTTCTGCCATAAATATAACTCTATCAGCTACTTTTTTAGCAAATCCCATCTCATGAGTTACACAAATCATTGTTTTATCTTCATTTGCTAACTCAATCATAACATCAAGTACTTCATTAATCATTTCTGGATCAAGAGCCGATGTTGGTTCATCAAATAACATAATAGTAGGATTAGCACATAATGCTCTTGCTATTGCAACTCTTTGTTTTTGTCCACCTGAAAGTTGATTTGGATATTTGTCAGCTTGATCTGCTATATTTACTCTTTGTAAATATTTCATAGCCATATCACTAGCTTCTTTTTTAGGTATCCCATGTACATGCATTGGTGCTAAAATAAGGTTATCTAAAATACTAAGATGTGGAAATAATTCAAAGTGTTGAAATACCATTGCAACTTGACTTCTTACCTCTTGAATCTTTTTAACATCATCTTCAAGATTTGTACCATTAACATTAATAGTACCCTCTTGGAATGTTTCTAGATAATTTATACATCTAGTCATTGTAGATTTTCCTGATCCACTAGGACCACAAACTACGATAATCTCACCTTTTTTTACATTTAAATTTATATCTTTTAATACGTGAAAATCACCATACCATTTATTTACATTTTTTATTTCTATTATGTTGCTCATTATTTTCCTTTATCTTATCTATGATCTGTGTTATATCTTTTTTCTAAAACTTTACTATATCTTGATAAGGCATAACAGAAGAACCAATAAATAAATGTAATAAATACATATCCTTCAGTATCATGTCCTAACCAATTTGAATCACTGTTTGTTAAATGTACCATTGCAAGTAGATCAAATAAACCAATAATTAATACTAGTGTAGTATCTTTAAATAGTGCAATTGAAACACCAACTAAATTTGGTATTGAAACTTTTAATGCTTGTGGTAATATCACAAGTAACATCTTTTGCCAATAAGAAAGTCCTAATGAATCTGCTGCTTCATATTGACCCTTTGGTATTGCTTGTAAACCACCTCTAATAACCTCTGCTATATATGCAGCTTGGAAAAGTGTAATAACAATCAAAGCTCTTAAAAGCTTATCAAAATCAACACCTTCAGGGAAGAAAAGTGGTAAAACAACTGATCCCATAAATAATAATGTAATAAGTGGAACACCTCTAATAAACTCAATATAACCAACACTTAGATTTTTAATAATAGGTAAAGATGATTGTCTACCAAATGCTAAAATAATACCTAATGGGAATGATGCAACTATACCAACTGATGCAATTACTAATGTAAGCATCAATCCTCCCCATTTAGATGTTTCAATCACTTCTAATCCAAAATATCCACCTGCAATTAATATATAAGATATTACTGGATAAGCAGTTAATATTAAAACTTTTTGAATAAATGATCTTCCAATATATTTAAATAGTCCTAAAAATACAAAGAATAAAGCAAATACTATATTTACTCTATAAAGCTCTTCATGTGGATAAAATCCATATATAAACATACTTAATTTTTGAGATATAAATACCCAACAAGCTCCGCCACCTGTACAGTCGGCTTTTGTTTGACCTACAAATGTTGCATCAACAAATGCCCAATTTATAAATGGAGGTATAATCCAAAATATAAATGCCAGTCCTAAAAATGTAATAGCTACATCTAAAGGTGTTGATAATAAATTATTTAAAATCCATCTAAATATACCTTTTTCACTATCTGGGGCTGGTCTTGCATTTTTTACTTCATATATTGCCATTATCTACCCTTTATTTCCATTTTTTTATTAATATAATTTAATAACATTGATATACTTAAACTTATTGTTAAATATACTGCCATTGTAACCATAATAATCTCTATTGCTTGACCTGTTTGATTCAATACCGTTCCACTAAATACTGTAACTAACTCTGGATATCCAATAGCAGTTGCTAATGATGAGTTTTTTACTAAGTTTAGATACTGATTAATAATAGGAGGTATAGATATTCTAATAGCTTGAGGTAATACAACAAGTACTAGTGATTTATATGGTGTAAGTCCTAAAGATGCTGCTGCTTCTTTTTGACCTTTTGGTACTGCTTCAATACCAGATCTTACAGCTTCAGATATATAAGTAGCTGTATAGATACTAAGTGCAAAAGTAAGTGCTAAAAATTCAGGAGAGAAGTTCATTCCACCTTTAAAGTTAAATCCTTGAAGATGTGGATTATCAAAATATAAACCACCACCAGTAATATTATAAACAAATAAAGGTATAGCAATAAGTGTTAATAAAACTATTGGGAAAACTTTTGTCTCTTTACCTGTTTCTTCAAACTTTTTCTTAGCTTTTTTTACTATAAAAATAGATATTAAAATTGCTACTATTATAGATATAAATATCATTAAAAAACCATTTTCAAAAATAGCTTTAGGTACATATAATCCACGATTATTTAAAAATGAATTAAATATTAACTCTATACTACCTCTTGGACTTGGAAGTGCTGCTAAAACAACATTATACCAAAATAAAATTTGTAATAATATTGGAATATTTCTAAAAAACTCTACATATACTGTTGCTAATTTTGAAATTAAGAAATTATGAGATAATCTTGCAACTCCAATTACAAGTCCAATAATTGTAGCAAAAAATATACCTACAACTGACACTATTAGTGTATTAGATAATCCAACCAAAAATGCTTTAAAATAAGTTGATTCGGAATTAAATTGAATAGGAGATTCACTAATTGCAAAACCTGCAGTACTAGAGAAAAAGTCAAATCCAGTAGTAATCCCTCTTTGATCAATATTAGTTAATAAATTTGTAGTAATATACCACAAAAATGCCACTAAACCGATTACAACTATTAACTGAGATACAATATCTCTAAATTGTTTATTATTTAAAATAGACACGATAAACCTTTATAATTTTATTATCAATTTATTATTTTTTAATAAATTAATAAAAAAGTATATTTAAATATACTTTTTTATTACTTTAAAATAAAAAAACTTAAGCCTAAGCTTAAGTTTTATTTATCAATTTATTATCTAAATGGAGGTGAGTATTGTAATCCACCATCTTTCCATAAAGCATTTTGTCCTCTTTTAATTTTTAAAGGAGATCCCATACCAACATTTCTTTCAAATGATTCACCGTAGTTACCAACTTGTTTGATAATATTATATGCCCATTTTTTATCAAGACCCATAGTTTTACCTAAGTCACCTTGTGTTCCTAAAAGTCTTTTAACTTCTGGTGTTTTAGAGTTTGCAGCCATATCATCAACATTTGCAGATGTTACTCCAAATTCTTCAGCAGTTTTAAGTGCATTTAAAGACCATTTAGCAATATTAAACCATTGATCATCACCTTGTCTTACTAGTGGACCTAATGGCTCTTTAGAGATAATTTCTGGTAAAACTTCATAGTTTCCTGGCTTAGCCATTTGTGTTCTAAGTGCATATAATTGAGATGCATCAGAAGTAATTAAATCACATCTACCTGCTTCAAAACCTTTTCTAACTTGATCAGCTGTATCATAAGTGATAGGCTTAAATGTCATGTTGTTAGCTTTAAAGTACTCAGCTAAGTTAAGCTCAGTTGTAGTACCTGCAGTAATACATACAGATGCTCCATTTAATTGTTTAGCAGAACTAACACCTAAAGATTTAGCAACTAAGAAACCTTGACCATCATAGTAGTTTACACCAGCAAAGTTAACACCTAAAGATGTATCTCTACTTTGAGTCCATGTTGTATTTCTAGAAAGTAAATCAATTTCACCACTTTGAAGTGCTGTAAATCTTTCTTTTGCTGTTAATGGAACAATTTTAACTTTTGAAGCATCACCTAAAACAGCTGCTGCAACTGATCTACACATATCAACATCTAGACCTTTCCATTTTTTATCTGCTCCAACTTCTGCAAATCCAGGAAGACCTGTAGAAACCCCACACTTAAGCTCTCCAGCTTTTTTAACATTTTCAAGTGTACTTGCGTTTGCACTTAAACCTACAACTGCAACTGCAGCCATTGAAAGTTTTAATAACTTATTCATAATTATCCTTTATTAAATTATTTGTAAATTAGCTTATACTAATTAAGCTAGTAAGATACTATAATATTTTTGTATGAACTGATTATGACTTTTTGATGTTAATTTGCATAAATTTTAAAATTTTTAATAATATTTTATTATATTAGTTTTTTGAAAAATAAGAAATAATTCCCAAATATATACCATGAGCTATTCTTTTTTGATATGCCTTAGTACTTATTCTTTTTGATTCTTCTGGATGAGAAATATATCCTACTTCTATTAAAACTGATGGCATTTGAGCACCTACAAGAACCCAAAATGGACCTTCTCGGACACCTTTCCCAACTATTTTTGATCCATAATATCTTTTAAGATTATCTAAAACTTCTTGTTGGATATCTATTGCCATTTTTTGAGATGCTGTTATTTTTCCCCTATTTAATAGACTAAGTACTATATTTTTTGAGCTATATCCTGATATTTTTTTCATATCTGCACGATTTTCAAGTGCAGCAACTCTTTTTGCTCTTTCACTTCTAGCAGGTGATAAGAAAAATGTTTCAATTCCAGTTATTTTTTTTGCTTTTGATCTTGGTACAGAGTTAGCATGTATAGATATAAACATATCAGCATTTTTTCTATTTGCATATTTCGTTCTATTTTTAAGCTCTATAAATTTATCTTTATTTCTTGTAATATATACTTTAAATCCATTTCTTTTAAGTTCTTTATATAAATATTTTGAGATATTTAAGACTACCTTTTTTTCATATCTTTTATGTGGCCCTACTGCTCCACTATCTTTACCACCATGACCTGGATCTATTACAATAATTTTATTTTTTATATATTTATTAACGGTATTTACAATTTTAATTTTTTTTGATTTATTATTATATATTTTTTTAGGATAAGCTTTAATTATTATTTTATTTTTTTCTATTTTATATATAGTTTTTATATTATATTTATTACTTAGTGTTATTCTTAATGTTTTGTATCTATATTGAGATACCCAAATTTTATGAATACCTTTTATTCTTAGTTTTAAAGGACTTGCATCTTTAAAATTACCTTTAAAATCAAAAATATCATAATATATATCTCCAACTTTCTTTTCTGAAAATTTAACATATGATTTTGAAACTTTATGATTAAATTCTACAATAATTTGATTTTCAAATGTAGTAACACTTTTTATTGAATACTTTTTATTAGAAATTACTTTTGTTTTCTTTTTATATTTAGTTGAATTATCATTTTGAATAAAAAGCTTCTTTAATGAAAATCTTTTTAGCTTTTTTTCATAAGAGCGAACATCTTTTTTTAATGCATGACCTAAAGTCACTATCTCTTTTAGGTACTTTTTTTCTTTCTCTTTATTACCCACTAAAACAGCAGTAGTGTAGTTTTTTTTAGCATAAAAGTATCTATCACTAGTTGAACTAGCATTTAAATTTATACTAAATAAAAATGCTAATAAAATAAGAATATTAAATATATACTTTCTCACTTAAACACTATTCACCGTTTGTAAGTTTATCCATAAGTTCTTTTACAGATATTAATTCAGTTACTCTATAACCATTTGCACCTGTAAAAAATAATCCAGATTCAGTTTTACCCATATAAGCATCACTTAGTCTATCTGCAATACAATATCCTACTGCTTTTGCTTCTTCACCTCTATTACAAGGAGCAACACAGTTAGATATACAAGCAACTTTAGGAGCAGTTTTCTCTTCTATCATCTTTTGTAAGTTTGTCACAACTCCCCTTGCTGGTAAACCAACAGGTGATTTTAATAATTTAATATCTTCTTCTTTTGCATCAAGAATCACTTTTTTAAATTCTGGGTGTGCATCACATTCATAAGTACCAATAAATCTAGTACCCATTTGAACACCATCACATCCTAAATCTAAAAATTTTTCAATATCGTTTTTATCCCAAATACCACCTGCAGCAATTATAGGTATAGACCCCCATTTTTTTGCTTCTTCAATTACTGGACCTACTATATTTTCTAGTTGAAATTCATCTTGAAAACATTGTTCATAATTAAATCCTTGATGACCTCCACTTAATGGTCCTTCTACTATAACTGCATCTGGAAGTTTATTATACCTCTTCCATTTTTTACAAATAAGTTTTAATGCTCTCGCACTTGAAACAATTGGAATCAATGCAACATCTGGATAGTCTTTAGTAAATTCAGGCATATTTGTAGGCAGACCTGCACCTGTAATAATCATATCAATACCTGCTTCACAAGCATCTGTTACAATTCTTCCATAATCATTACTAGCATATAGTACATTACAAGCAAGTGGTTTATCACCACATATTTTTCTTGCGTTTTCAATTATTTTAAATAAAGCAGGTTTTGAATAAAAGTTTCCTTCAGAGTAAGGTTTATTAGATATATTCTTTGTTGAAAATTTTTTATCTTCATAATACCCAGTTCCTACAGAAGAAACAACACCTAATCCACCTTCTAATGAAACATTTCCAGCTAATCTATCCCAAGATATACCAACACCCATTCCACCTTGAACAATTGGCTTTTCTATTACATATTTCCCTATTTTTAGTGGGTTCATTTTATATCCTTTTATTGCTAGTTAAAAACGTATTATTCTATCAAATATATCTTTAATACTAGCATAATAATTTGTTACAAATTTATTATATTTAAATTATTTAACAATGATTTTTACAAAATTCTTTTTACCTTTTTGTAAAACATATTCTCCAGCTTCTAAAACCATTTTATCATTTTCCACTTTTACTTGATCTATTTTAACAGCTCCACCTTTTAAGTCTCTTCTTGCTTGTGATGTAGAAGCTACTAAATTAGTATCCACTAAAGCTTGTAAAATACCTATTCCTGATTCAATTGTGTATTCTTTTAAATCTGTTGGTATATCTTTTTTTGCAAATATTTTAGAAAACTCTTCTTTTGCTTTAAGTCCAGCTCCTACTCCATGAAATCTATCTACAATCTCCATAGCAAGTGCATCTTTTACAGCTTTTGGATGTAATGATTTATTTTCAACACCCTTTTTAAGTTCATCGATCTCATCCAGTGTTTTTGAAGATAATAATTCATAGTATCTCCACATAAGATCATCGCTAATACTAAGTACTTTTCCAAACATATCATTTGGTTCATCTGTAACTCCAATATAGTTACCTAAAGATTTAGACATTTTTTGAACACCATCAAGACCTTCAAGTATTGGCATCATTAAAACAGCTTGTTGTTTTTTAATATCATAAGCTTTTTGAAGTTGTCTACCCATAAGTAGATTAAACTTTTGATCTGTTCCACCAATCTCTACATCAGATTTTAAGTGAACACTATCATACCCTTGTAATAAAGGGTACATAAATTCACTCACTGCAATTGGAGTATTTGTTGAATATCTTTTTGAGAAATCATCTCTTTCTAACATTCTTGCAACTGTTAAATTTGATGCAAGTGTAAGCATACCAGCAGCTCCTAAGTCATCAAGCCAATCTTTATTATAAACAATTTTAGTTTTACTCTCATCTAAAATTTTAAAAGCTTGTGTTGTATATGATTTAATATTTTTTACAATATCATCATCTGTTAAAACTTTTCTTGTTGCACTTTTACCTGTTGGATCACCAATAGTTGCTGTAAAGTTTCCTATTAAAAACTGAATAATAGCACCATATTTTTGAAAATTAGCAAGTTTTTGTAACAATACAGTATGTCCTAAATGTAAATCAGGAGCAGTAGGATCAAAGCCAGCTTTTACATAATAGTTTTGTCCATTTTCAAAATAATTTTTTAAATTTTTTGTTATAGCTTCTTCATCTATTATCTCTGCTGTTCCTCTTTTTATTTCTGCTAATGCATTTTTTATTTTATTTTCCATATTATTTAACCTTTTATTTTATTTATAAGCATCAATACTTGAATAACATTCAACTACTTTTGCTTTTCTTGAAACTAATTTTTTAACTTTTTCTATTGATGGATTTTTAATCTCCATATCTAATGTACAATATTGAATATGAGTAGATTCATCTCTTCTAAAATCTATACTTAAAATTAATGCTTCATTATTAGATAGATGATTTAACAATCTTGCTAATTCACCTTTTTTATTTTGTAAAGATAATACCATTTTATATTTATAGTATTTATCATCACTCCATGAAACAAAAACCATATCTTTATTTTCTTTCATCATATCGTATGCATTTTCACACATTTTATGATGAATTATCACATCCTTATTCTCTTTGAATCCTACAATATCATCACCTTGTTTTGGATGACAACAATGATCAAATGAAACACTTGAAATATTAAAGTTTGAATATATAATTATATTATCAAATTTTTGTTCTTTAAATTTTGTATTAAATAATTTAATTCTAGCTATAAACCCATCTTCCTCTTTTATAGTATTTAATATTGTTTTTTTAATATTTTTCAAATGATCTAATGTTGTAGTTATTTTTTCAAGCTTATTAATATTTATAGTTTCTAGTATATTCTTTTTATATTTTGAAAATATTGTATTTATAATATTTTGACCTACTAATTTATCAATTTGTTTTATTCTATTTTGACAAATTAACCTTATATTCTTTTTAGCTTTTGTAGTTTTAACCATATCATACCATGAACATCTCGCTATAGTATTTTCACCCATATTAATAGCTACAATATCTCCACTTTTTAGTTGAGTTAATAATGGTTTTTTAATTGTGTTTATATGACAATCTATAGCTTTATTTCCTACATCTGTATGAATTAAATATGCAAAGTCATATGCTGTTGATTCTCTTGGAAGTGTAAATATATTTCCTTTTGGAGAATATACAATAATCTCTTCACAAAATAGATCCTGCTTAGTATCATCATAAAACTCTTCAATGTTTTCATTATTCACTTCAAGCGTATGTAACCATTTTAGATTTAATGAGGATTGAGAATTTGAACCATTTTTATATTTCCAATGAGCTGCAACTCCATATTCTGCAACATGATGCATATCTTTTGTTCTTATTTGTATCTCAAATATTTTAGTATTATGAAATACTGTTGTATGAATTGTTTGATATCCATTATCTTTTGCGATTGCTATATAGTCTTTAAATCTTGCAATCAATGGCTTATAATTTGTATGTATTTTTCCTAAAACTTCATAACAATCAAGTGGTTCTTTAGTTATTATTCTAATAGCACATAGATCTAAAACCTCTTCAATGTTTATACCTTTTCTTTGTGTTTTAAGATATATAGAATAATAATGTTTAATTCTAGAAAATATTTTTATCTCATCATCATTAATCAACTCTTTTATATTATTTACAAAATTATCAAAAGTTTGTTGAATTTGAGCTTGATGAAGTTTTATATAATTATCTATTTTTTTATATTCATCAGGATATAAATAATAAAAAGAGAGATCTTCAAGTGTATTTTTAATAAAACTCATACCTAATCTATGAGCAATTGGAGCATAAACTAAAAGTGTCTCTTCAGATATTCTTTTTTGTTTTTTATTTTCAAGTGCATCAAGAGTAAGCATATTATGAGTTCTATCAAATAATTTCACAACTAATACTCTAACATCATCAGTTGATGCTATTAACATCTTTCTAAATGTTAATGCTGTTTTAATTAATCTTTCATCTTTTGCTGATATTTTACTATCTCTTATTTCAGTTATTTTAGTAAGTCCATCCACAATATGTCCAACATCTGCACCAAAATGCTCAATAATATATTCTAAAGTATAATCTGTATCTTCAACTACATCATGTAATAGTGATGCAATTACCATAGATTCTTCTTGTGAAAAGTTTGCAGTTATTGCTGCAACTAGAATTGGATGAACAACATATGGTTCACCACTTTTTCTAAATTGATTAGAATGAGCTTTAATACATAATTCTAAAGCTTCATTTGTTTTTTTATTTAAAGGATAAGATTCCTCTAATATCTTAATAGCATTTTCAACACTATTAATAGTTTTTATTTTATTTAAAAAATCTTTCACTGATATATACTAGTCTTTATCAACAAAACCTTCTACAACTAAAACACCAGAAGCTATTTCATTAATTGCAATATCTGTATATTTCATTTGAGCTAATACACTACCTTCGATTAAAGGTCTAGCACCTTTACTTAGTTCATCTGCTCTTTGTCCTACTGCAATTGATAGTATATATCTATCATTTCCAACTTTTTCTAATGCTTTTGATAATATCTCTTCTATTCTCATTTTATTTCCTTATTTTACTATTGAACACTTAGTGTAATCGCCATTTACTATATTTAGTAAATTACCTTTTTCATTCATATTTGCAACTACTATTGGTAGTTGATTATCTTTTGCTAATGCAATTGCTGTATCATCCATAACTTTAATATGATCATTTAATGCTTGATCGTAAGTTAAAACATCAAGTTTTACAGCATCTTCAAACTTCATAGGATCTTTATCATAAACACCATCAACTTTTGTAGCTTTAATTAACATAGATGCACCAATTTCACTTGCTCTTAATGTGGCTGCAGTATCTGTTGTAAAAAATGGGTTACCTGTACCTGCTGAGAATATTACTACTCTTTTTTTCTCTAAATGTCTTTTTGCACGTCTTACTATAAAAGATTCTGCAATTTGTTCCATTTTAATTGCACTTTGTAATCTAGCTTCAACTCCAATATGCTCTAAAGCTTCTTGAAACGCAATACCATTTATCACAGTTGCAAGCATACCCATATAATCACCACTAGTTCTTTTTATAATACCATCAGCAGCTGCACTAACACCTCTAATAATATTACCACCACCAATAACAATACCTACTTCAATATCATTATCAACTAGTTGCTTGATCTCATCAGCGATATATGCAAGTATCTTTGTATCTATTCCATATCCAGCATCAGCAGCTAATGCTTCACCTGAAAATTTAACTAAAACTCGTTTCTTCATGATTAATCCTAATAGTATTTTTTGGATTATAGCTAAATATTACTAATTAAAAGATAAAACTAATCAAATTAATAAATAGATCTAGAAAGCAAACTCTAGATAAATAAGATTTATAATTAAATATCTACATGAGTAAGTAATAAAGTCCTAAAAATATGACTTAATGATAAATCAAATTAGTAAAGCTCATAGTATTTAATATAGTAAATCATCTT
>CAYZWZ010000042.1:0-12730 GCA_964482285.1 uncultured Helicobacter sp.
CATTTAGTTACCTTTTTATTAAAATTATAACTAAAATAGCTTTTTATACCCTTTTTTATACCCCTTAAATAAACTTATTTAGTTTTATACTGTTAGCCTTTAAAATTGGCTAACTCTTCTAAGCTATTGTTTTAAGGGCTTTATCTAATCTTTCAAAGCCTAAATCTATCTCTTTATTAGTTATTGTAAGTGGGGGCAAAAACCTCAAAGTGTTTTGACCAGCTTTTAAAACTAATACACCCTCTTCAAAACCTTTTTGAACAATACTTGTTAAAGTCTGAGCATCTTTAACTCTAAGCCCTTTCATAAGAGCTATTCCAACTTTTGAAGTAAATATATCTTTATTATTTTCATAAAATTCATCAAATTTTGTATTGAAATATTTTATAGTTTCTAATAACTGACCACTTTTTTTAAGTTCTTCTAATATATTACAAACCTCTAGGGCTGCTCTTGTACTTAAGTAGTTACCACCAAATGTACTACCATGGTCACCAGGAACTAAAAGATCTTTATGTTTTGTAAGAACTATTCCAATTGGAACACCACCACCAACACCTTTTGCCATAGTGATTATATCTGGTTCAATATCATATAAATTTGAAGCTAAAAATTCACCTGTTCTATAAGCACCTGTTTGTACTTCATCAACTATTAGTAATATATCGTTATTTTGTAAATATGCTGCTAGTTCTTGAACATCTTTTCTAGGAAGAGGTTGTACGCCACCTTCACCTTGAACAAGCTCTATCATAACTGCAACTGTTTTATCATCAATTGAATCATATACATCTTTGATACTTGCATCAAAAGAGAAACCATCAGGGTATGGTGAAAAACTATCTTTATGCATAGATGTTTGACCACTTGCTTTTACAGTTGTGATTGTTCTTCCATGAAAAGAGTTTTCTAAAGTTACTACTTTGTATTTTTTGTCATTGAATTTTTCATGACCATATTTTCTAGCTATTTTAATAGCTCCTTCATTTGCTTCAGCTCCACTATTAGCAAAAAAACAAGCCATATCATATCCACTTAATTCCACAACTTTTTTAGCTAAAAGTGTTTGAGGTTCAATAGCATAAAGGTTAGATATATGAGTAATACTACTTACTTGATTATATATTGCATCTGCAACTCTTTTATTTGCATGACCAACGCTTACTACTCCAATTCCTGATGTAAAATCTATATAGTTATTACCTTTTTCATCAAATAAAGTTGCATTTTGCCCTTTTGTAAAGTTTACATAGTTTCTTGCATATGTATTTAATACATATTGTTTATCATTATTTTCTAAATTCATTTGAATTCCTAATTTTATTATCTATCTTATTATATCAAAAAAATATGTTATAATCGTTTAATGAAAAAACTAAATATATCACAAATAAAAGATGAACTAAACAACAGAATAAAAGATGATAAATATAAAGCATTAAAAGATATGCCACAACCACATCTTTTCAAAGATATGCAAAAAGCAACAAACAGAATAGTAGCTGCACTTAAAAATGATGAAACAATCAATATAATAGGGGACTATGATGCCGATGGAGTAAATTCAACGGCTATTATGGTTGAGTTTTTTAATAAAGCTGTAGGGGTTGAAGTTAATTATATAATACCAAATAGATTTGAACATGGATATGGAATAAGTGAAGCTATACTTGATATGGTTTATGATGGAATAATAATAACTGTAGATAATGGTATTAGTGCCGTTGAACCAGCACTTATATGTAAAGAGCGAGGATTAGATCTTATAATTACAGATCACCACACTGTAGGGGAACAATTACCAGATGCATATGCTATTGTAAATCCAAAACAAAGTGATTGTACATTTCCATTTCCTGAAATATGTGGAGCTCATGTAGCTTGGTATTTATGTGCTAGTATTAAAAAAGAGTTAGGTTTAAAATACAACCTAATGGAGCTTTTTGATTTTTTAACTATTGCTATTATTGCAGATATTATGCCAATGGTAAGTTTAAATCAAACTATTGTAAAAAGAGGACTTCAAATTTTAGTTAGTTCACAAAGACCAGCATTTGTAGCCCTAAGAGAGAGATTTGGATTTTCAAATATTATAACTGAAGAGGATATTGGCTTTAAAATAGCTCCACTTATAAATTGTGCAGGTAGAATGGAAGATGCTTCTATTGCTTTGGAGTTTTTATTATCTTATGATACATTTGAAGCAAATGAATTATTAGATTATTTAATAGAATTAAATGAAAGAAGAAAAAAAGAGCAACAAGCTATATATGAAGAGGCAAAAGTTCAAGTTGATTCAAATGATGAGGTTATTATTGTTTCAAGTGATGATTGGAATGAGGGTATAGTTGGGATTGTAGCTTCAAAGCTATGTGATACATTTAAAAAACCATCATTTGTATTTCATACAAATGAGCAAAAAGCAAAAGCTAGTGCAAGAAGTGTAGCAAATATCAATTTATATGATTTAATTACTAAAGTAAAAGATTATACAATAGGCTATGGTGGTCACAAAGGTGCAGCTGGTTTACTTGTAGAAAATAGTAAGTTAAATGATTTTAAAAAAGCTATAAATCAAGCAATCAATGAGATCCCCAAAGAGGATAAAATAATAACAAATGAAGCACTATGTCAAATAGATCTTCATGATGTAAATAGTGAATTATTTAATACTATATACTCTTTTAGACCATTTGGATTAGAAAACTCTTTACCTGTATTTTATTTTGAAAATATTCAAATACTAAATATAATGTTTATGGGTAGTGAAAAACAGTTTAGAAAAGTAACTCTAAGTAATGGGGTTGCAAATATAGATATGCTTATTTTTCAAGATTGTCAAGATTTAAGTATAGGAGAAAATATAAACTTCAATGCCACAGTAAACAAAAATGAGTTTAGAGGTGATACTACATATAACCTTATGTTAAAAGAGATAATATAATTATTTAGGTAAATCTATAGATGAAAAGGTCTATAGATATTATTTACATTTTGTTCTTTTTTCTCTTTTGTAGTCTGGATACCTTCTAAACTTCTAAATTCATCATTTAATAATCTAGTAGTAGTACTTGAAGCAATTGTAGTTCCATCATTTAAGTTTATAAGTTTTAAAAATAAAATAATCTGATTTGATGTTATAAGATATGAACCTACTATAATCTTCTTTTCTTCATCAATCTCTTCTACTTTTATATTATTTATATCTCTTGTTAATACTCTAGAACCATTTTTACTAAGTTTCATTGATGTTGCCAATTGTAAATCTTGTATTAATATTTTTGGACTACATTCTTCATCTTGGATATTTACTTTTGTTTGGTTTGCTAATAAAAATCCAAGTTGAGAATGGTTTTTAAGATCTTTTTCATTTACAAAATCACTTATATATATCATATCATCTTTTTGTATTTTAGGACAAATAGGTGCTGTTAAATCATAAGCTATATCTTTAAAATCTACTGTAGTTTCAGGATTTACAAAATATTTTTTCACTTTTGATGTATATGTTGGAAAATTACCACACGATATAAAAAATGTAGATACTAATATTAAACTAATTATTTTTATAAAATTCATCTTATTTATCTTTTTCTATCATCATTGTTGTAGATATTACTTTTTTATTAAAGCATATATTCATCACTTTACAGTTTTCATAAGTGTATATAACTTTTGCAGTTGATATAACTTCAGAAGTAAAGTTATCAACTATTCTTGCATTTAGTACAATCTCTTTATCATTTATAATAGAGTAAGTACCAGCAATAAGCATAGATTGAGGTATTTCATCTTTTAGTTTATCAACTTTTCTTGTTAATATAAATTCTCCATCACTATTTACACTTAAGTCATTTTGTGTTCTAAAATCTATAACTTTAAAATGTCTTGTATGAAGTTCATTTATAAGAGTTTCACTTATTACTCTACCAAATGATGATGTTGATTCAAAGTCATTTAAATTAACAAAAGTAGTTACTGTAAATTGATTATTTTTTTGATTAGATGATTTGATATTTAAAAGAAGTTGATTTGCAAGTTCAATTACTGCATTGTTTAAATCATCAAAATGATTATTTGCAAAAAATGAAAAACCACTTGTTCTGTATTTTTTATTTATATGTTTAGATGTACTTGTAGTACATGATGTAAAAACAAATAATATAATAGTTGTTAGTAAAATTTTTTTTATCATAATTAGAATACCTTTAATAATAAGACATTCTAACAAAGAACTATTTAAAAAGTTATAAATTTATTAAAATTTTATTCTTTGGTGTGAACTATTTTGTGAAATAATATCCATCTTTATTTGTTGAGGTACTATTTTTATTTTTCTTCTAATATTATTACAAGTTCCAAATAAACTACAGTCATCATTTGCATACATAGCTCTTGCACTTGTTACAATTTTTCCTGTTTTATTATCAAGTATTCTTGCATTTATTATTACATTTTGATCTATTTTTGAGTAAGTACCAACTAGTATATAAGTATTTGGAACTTCACTTGAAAGTTTATTAATATTTCTAGTTATAAAAAATTCACCACTATTATTAACAGATATTGCTTGTTGACCTCTAAAATCTGTAACATTAAAACCTCTAATAAATAGTTCTGAAAATAAAGACTCTCCTAAAACTCTACCAAATTGACTTGTTTGATTTAATTTTTTAAGATCAACAAACGATGTTAAAGTAATAGTACCTGTATCATTTGTTTGAAGTTTATTATTTTGTGATAATTGGTTTGCTAAAGATAATATAGCATCATTTAATGTAACATTAATAGTATTTGTACTTGCTTTCTCTTTTGGTATTACAATAGTGTTTTGATTACATCCCGTAAAAATAATTGATGCACCTAAAAATAAAATTGCTAGATTAAATAGTTTTTTCATAATAAACTCCTAAATATAAAAAACATTATAGTATTACATTTCTTAAAATTAGATTAATTATTTAATAAGTAATATTAAATCTTGTTTTATAACTTAATATAATATAAAATAATAATATTACACCGATAAATTATGTTTTCTTCAGCATATGTTAAAGAATATTTTTCTAAAATGTGATTTACAGTGTTAAGTGTTTTTATTATTGTAATAAAAATACTTATCTTTGCTTAAAATAAAAGGAGAAATATAATGCAAAACAATACTAGTATTGAATATGATTATTCAATTTCTAAAGCTTTCACATTTACATCAATCGTTTTTGGTTTAATTGGGATGACATTAGGTGTTCTTATCGCCTTTCAGTTAGCTTTTCCAGAATTGAGTAATCTAGCAGGAGAATATGGTACATTTAGTAGACTTAGACCTCTACATACAAGTGCAGTTATCTTTGGATTTACAGTAAGTGGTGTGTTCGCAACATGGTACTACGTAGGTCAAAGAGTTTTAAAGGTGTCTTTAAAAGAATCACCATTTTTAATGGGGGTAGCAAAATTACATTTTGCTCTTTACGTAATAACAATTTTATTAGCAGTAGTTACACTATTAAGTGGTATTACTACATCTAAAGAGTATGCTGAGTTAGAATGGCCATTAGATTTAATGGTTGTAGTTTGGTGGGTTCTTTGGGGAATCGCTATTTTTGGAATGATCGGGATTAGAAGAGAAAGAACATTATATGTATCTGTATGGTACTATATTGCAACATTCTTAGCTGTTGCAATGTTATTCTTATTTAATAATGCAGAAGTTCCAACATACTTTGCTTCTGGTGGATATGGTTCAATGATCCACTCTGTTTCTTTATATGCAGGAACAAATGATGCATTAGTACAATGGTGGTATGGACACAATGCTGTTGCATTCGTATTTACTACTCCAATTGTTGCTATGATTTATTACTTCTTACCAAAAGAATCTGGACAAAATGTTTATTCTTATAAATTATCTATGGTTGCTTTCTGGGGATTAATGTTTGTTTATTTATGGGCTGGTGGACACCACTTATTATATTCAACAATTCCTGATTGGGTTCAAACTATGGGTTCTACAATGTCTGTTGTACTTATTTTACCATCTTGGGGATCAGCTATTAATATGCTTCTTACAATGAAAGGTGAGTGGGGACAATTACAATCAAATCCATTAATTAAATTTATGGTTATGGGTTCTACATTCTATATGTTATCTACAATAGAAGGTCCAATTCAAGCTATTAAATCAGTAAATGCTATTGCTCACTTTACAGATTGGATTCCAGGTCACGTTCACGATGGTGTTCTTGGTTGGGTTGCATTTATGGTTATGGCTGCTTTAATGCACATGGCTCCTAGAATGTATGGTAGAGAGATTTATTCTAAATCTTTACTTGAAACACAATTCTGGATTCAAACAGTAGGTATCGTATTATACTTTACATCTATGTGGATTGCAGGTATTACTCAAGGTATGATGTGGAGAGCATATGACGAATATGGTTCTTTAGTTTACTCATTTATTGATACAGTTGAAGTATTACACCCTTACTATACAATTAGAGGTATAGGTGGATTATTATACTTAATTGGTGCATTTATGTGGGCTTACAATATGTACAAAACAGCAACTGCTGGTAGAGTTCTTGATAAAGAACCAACAAGTGCATCGCCTATGGGCGCTTAAGAAAGAAGGAGATAAATTATGTTTCATTGGTTAGAACAAAGACCGTTTTTCTTTGCGGTAACAGTATTTTTATTTATTGCATTTGCTGGGTTAGTAGAAGTACTACCTGACTTTTCAAAACAAGCACAACCAACTGTAGGGACTAAACCCTACACAGTGTTGCAACTTGCAGGAAGAAATGTATATATAAAAGATTCGTGTAATGCATGTCATTCACAATTAATTAGACCATTTAAATCAGAAACTGATAGATATGGTATGTATTCATTATCTGGTGAGTATGCTTATGATAGACCATTCTTATGGGGATCAAAAAGAACTGGTCCAGATTTAAAAAGAGTTGGAAATTACAGAACAACTGATTGGCATGAAAATCATATGAAAGCTCCAGCGGATGTTGTACCAGGTACAATTATGCCAGCTTACCCTCATATGTTTAAAAACATAGCTGATATAGAAACTGCATATGCAGAAGCTTTAACAGTTAAAAATGTATTTGGTGTTCCTTATGATAAAACTGGTATGCCAAAATTAGGTAATCTTGAAGTTGCAAAATCTTTAGCTTTAAAAGAAGCACAAGAGATCGCTGCAAATATGAAAGATCAAGACGTAAAAGATGCTGTAGCTAATGGTAAAATACCTGAAATAGTTGCATTAATTGCTTACTTAAATTCTTTAAAATAAGGTTAAATTATGGAACATGAAACATTACTAGAGATACAAGGTTGGGCAAAATTTGGTATGACATTAATCACTTTTATTGTGTTTTATTCTTGGGTATATTCAATATACAAAAGAGATAAAACTGGTGAAAAAGATTATGAGAGTTATTCAAAGTTAGTTCTTGATGATAGTATTGATTCTGCTCCATTAGAGCCTAAAATTAAAGCAAATAAATAAAAAGGGAGAAATTAGTATGAAATCTATGGTAATAGGTGGAATTATTCTTATCGTAGCATTATTAGCAGGAACTTACTTTATGGCAGGTGATTCTTTTAAGCTAGGTGAAGATTATATAAATGACTTAACAATGCTTGGTGGTGTTGCAATTATTGTTATTACAGTATTTGTATCATTAAAGTATGTAAATCAAATTAAAAATGATAAAGCAGATGGTGAATTAGTAGAAGATAACTGGGATGGTATTGGTGAATATAAAAATGAACTTCCAATAGGATGGGCATTATTATTTATAGCTACTATTGTTTGGATGTTATGGTACTGGTTCGTAGGTTATCCAACAAATCAATTCTCACAAGTTGGTCAATGGAATCAAGAAACATTAGAACATCAAGCTAAGTTTGAAGAAACTCACAAAAATATTGATGATACTGGACTTAAAAATATGGGTGAATCTGTATTCTTAGTACAATGTGCTCCATGTCACGGTGTTGATGGTGAAGGTATTAATGGTAAAGCTCAAGATTTTACAACAAGAATGTCAAAAGCTCAAGTTTTAGATATTATTGCAAACGGTTCTACAGGACTTGGATACCCAATGGGAGATATGCCAGCTGGTATGGCTTCTGGTGATGCTGCTGATAAAATAGCTACATGGATATCTACAGGTTCTAAAGGTGAAGCTCCTGCTGAATTTGCTGCATGTGCTTCATGTCATGGTGCAGATGCTAAAGGTATGGGTGGAATGGCTCCAAATCTTACAACTTATACTGAAACTCTAGTTACTAAAGTTTTAGCTACAGGTAAAAAAGGTTCTATTGGTACAATGCCTTCATTTAGTGGAAGATTAACAGATACACAAATTAAAGGTGTAGCTAAATATATCGAAAGTTTAGGAGAATAGTCATGGGATTACCTGTTAAAATGAATGAAAATGAAAGAGGAGTATTTTCTCTTCATGGTGTTACTGGAATGTTAATTGCAACAGTATTACTTTTAAGTATATTAGGTGTACTTGGATACAATGCAATTGTAGTTCAAAAAAATAATGCAGAAGTTTATTATAGTATAAATCAAGATATTCATGCTATAAAAGATCAAAGCTTAAACAATAACAGTTATAGAACTGTAGAAAAATAAGGGGAAAATTATGGATAGAGTAATTGGAATTTTATTAGTGGCATCAGCTGCAATATCAATTTATTTATCATTTTTGGATCCAACAAGAATTTATATTGGATAATATGATTTTTGATAATTCAAAAATAAAATAAAAAAGGGGTGCTTTTGCACCCCTTTTTTTATTGTTTAATTGCATATTAGATATAATACAAAAATAAAATAAGCAATGTGTATTTATAGTATAAGTATTGTTTATTTTATTAATAAATTAAAATTAGGAACAATATATGAAAAATATATTTTTAGTGTTTTTTTTACTTATTTCAATAGTAAGTGCAAATGAAAAAACATATATAATAAACCACAGTGGTTTACTGGATCAAAGAGCATATATAAAAATAAACTCTATTGGAGTTGAGCTTGAACAAAAAGTTGGTATAGAAGTTTATTTAGATATTAAAGGAAGTAATAAGATAGATCCAACACTTCCTAGAAAAGAAAGATACACACAAGTTAAGATTTTAGAAAAACAATTATTAGATCAAGTTAAATCAATCACAAATAAACCATTTATAATATTAACAATGGCTATTGATCAGTATTATACAAATTTATTATATTCTAAAAAAGAATTAAAAAATATTGTATCAAAAGATGAGATACTTGATGAATACGTTATTCCACTTTTAGCATCACATGATAAAAATATGTTAAAATCAAAAGTTAGTGCAGCTTCACTTAATGGTTATGCTCAAATTGCTGATGAATTAGCAGAAAGTAAGAATATTAAATTAGAATCTAGTATTGGAAGTGCTGGTAAAACTGTAAGTTCTTTTTGGAAGATATTTATGTATACAATGGTATTTATAGGTATTGTAGCATATACTATTGTTGTAATGAGAGAAAAAAAGGGAAAAAAGAATGACTAAAAGAACTACATATGCTATATTTATAGCAAAATTTATATTCTCTTTAGGACTTATTTTTTGGACTATAAAGATGACAATGAGTGCTGGTGTTGGATTAGATGATGATAATACTTTTTTTAGTACTTACCATGAAATAGATGATAATTTTAACCAAATAGCAAAAGAGAATGTTTTATTTAATAATAAATATGATGTTAAAATTGTAATAAATGATAAAGAGTTTAATAAACTTTCGTACAAAGATATATTTTTATCTCAAAGGGTAGTTAAAAAAACAGAAGATAGAAAACATATATTAAATAATGGAGATAATAAAATATCTTTAAAAGTAATAGATAAAAAAACTTCAAAAGAGATCAAAAATTATAAAGCTGAAATATTAGTAACAACAACAGTAAATCATAAAGATGATATAAAATTTGAACTAAAAGATGGTATAAATAATTTTAAAATACCTAAAAAATCTTACTGGAATATTATGGGTAAAATTACAGTTGGAGATGATATCGGTCATTTTTATATTAAGACAAACTCTAAGTAAAAATTATGCTAAATAACTCTTTAATAGTATTTCCTACTAGTAGAGCTATTAGGGGTTATATAGATTTTCAAAAATCATCAAATCAATTTTTAAGTAAAACTATTACAATTGGTGATTTTTTCTCTAAAATAATAATAAATCAAAAAAAAACATTAATCAATAAAGACCTAAGAATATTATATTTAAAAAAGGCAATAGATAATATTGGTTTAGAAAAATTAGGTCTAAGTAAAAACTTTTCAAAATTTTATAATCAAAGTGAATATATATTTAAATTTTTCAATGAATTAAATAGTGAATTTAAAACAATAGAAGATATAAACTCTAGTGATACATATGCTTTTTATATGGAACATTTAGATATTTTACAATCTATTTATGAGTCATATACAAATATATTAGATGAAAATAATTATATTGATAGTTCAATATTACCAAAAGATTATGAGATAAATATTGAGTACTTAAAAGAGTATGACAATATCATAATAAACTATGAGGGTTATTTTTCTAGTTTTGAGTTTAAAGTTATTTGCCAAGCTAGTGAATATGTAAAACTAAATATAAATTTAACTCTTAATCAATTTAATACAAAAAATATTGATATGTTTAAAAAAATTGGCCTAGATTTAGAAAAAAATAATATATATGAGATTGATCTAAGTAATAAGCAAATAGTAAATAAACAAAGCTATAAAAAAGAGTTAAATAATCATATAATATATCCAGTAAAACAAAGAATAACACAGATATCTTTTATAAAATATGCAATAGTAAATATGGTAAAAAGTAAAATTAGTGCTAATAATATTGTAGTGGTATTACCTGATGAAAAGTTTGCTTCATATTTAAAGCTATTTGATAATGAAAATTATTTTAACTTTGCAATGGGAAATGATATTTATTCATCAACTTCATTTAAAAAAGCAAGTGCGATTGCTGAATTTTTAAATAATGATGAACCAAAGTATAAAGAGAATATATCTTTTTTAGAAATTAATAAAGATTATTTAGAACAACTAAAATCAATATGGAATAATAGTTTACAAAAAGAGAGTTTCTTTAGATTAATAGATTATATAATAGAAGATGAAGTATCAAAAGATATTATAGAAAAAGTTAATGATATAAAATTATCAATAGATAATCTATTTTTTAATAGTAATATTCAAGAAGAGTTAAATAATGAACTAAAATTAAAAGATGCCTATAAAATATTTTTTTCAAAGCTTAGTAAAATAACAGTTGATGATACAAGAAGTGGAAAAGTTACAGTTTTAGGTATTCTAGAGACTAGAAATATTAGTTTTGATGGTGTAATTGTAATAGATTTTAATGATGATAAAATACCAAAAAGAAGTATAAAAGATAAGTTTTTATCATCAAAAGTAAAAGAGCATACAAATTTACCAAGTTTAAAAGATAGAGAGAATCTACAAAAGTATTATTATAAAAGTTTATTTGATAAAGCTAAACAAATATCTATATCATATTTAGATGATGATTCAAATACAATTTCTAGATTTTCAAGTGAACTATTTATTAAACTTAATATAAATAAGGTTGATTTCTCTTCAATCCTTCAAACAAAAGTTGATCTAAATATATTTGATAAACAAATAATGTTAGATATAGATTTAAGTACAAAACAATGGTCAGCAACTTCACTTAAAACTTATATGGAGTGTAGAAGAAAATATTATTTTAATTATATTTTAAAAATAAAAGAACACTCAATAAGTCTAAAACCAAAAGCTTATGAAGTAGGGCTAATAATTCACAATGTACTAGATGATATGTATAATAAATCGATTTTATCATATAAATATCTTTGTGATAATATAAGTAAATATCAAAATAAAAATCCATATCTTAGTTTAGAACTTGAAGTTTATAAAAGAAAATTAAAAAAGTTTATACAAAACGAGAAAACTAGATTTGAAACAGAAAATATAAAAGTATATAAACTAGAAGAACCATTTGAGTTAAACTATAATGGTATATCTATAAAAGGTACTATTGATAGAATAGATAAATTACAAGATAATACTTATTGTATACTTGATTATAAAACATCTTCATCGTTAAAAATTGATACATTAAAAACATATGAAAAAAGTGTTGATTTTCAATTAGAGTTTTATTATTTAGCTTCAAGAGCTATAAATGTAAGCAAAGTAGCATATTATGATCTAAACGATGCTAGTATAAAAGAAGAGATTGTTTTACAAGAAAAAATAAAAAGACTTGATGATATATTTAAATCATTAAAAACTAAAACAGTTGATTTTTATAAATGTGAAGATAAAAAAGCTTGTACTTTTTGTATATATAAAACAATTTGTGGAGAAGATTAACTTCTGTTAACACTGCACTTTGATCTGGCTACACTAATTCATACAAAGACAATTTATAATTGGGTTAGGATTTATAAAAAAGCAAATAATATAAAAATTGATAGTAGAGGTAAAAGTGATATTACATCTACAGTTAAAGAGACTCCACAAGAGGAACTAAAACGCTTAAGAGCAGAGAATAAATTATTAAAGCAAGAGAGGGATATTTTCTTGTGAAGCGAAGCGGTTTGCTTTAGCAAATCACTCTCTGTGAGAAAAAAGG
>CAYZWZ010000043.1:0-12244 GCA_964482285.1 uncultured Helicobacter sp.
ATATCTTTACCCTCTTTTTATTGTTTAATTCTACCTTTTTGAGAATTAAACTTTACAAAATGTTGTCTTGACTTCTTGGGGTATTATATCCTTCTTATAAAATATTTTACTATAAATTAAATATAAATTTAATAAACTAATAATTTTATATATATTAATTTTAAATAATATAAATTAGTTTGTTTATAGAATTTTAAATAAAGCTCAATAGGAATATACTTGTTATTGTAACAAGGAGTTTGATATGAAAACTTTAGATACAGCTACAGTAACTTTAAATATAGATGGAAAAGAAAAAGCTTTTACTTTTGATATTTTAAAAAGTACAAGAGGACCAAATACTCTTGATTTACGAAAATTTTATTCACAAACTGGATTATTTACTTATGATGTAGGATTTACATCAACAGCATCATGTTCTTCAAAAATTACATTTATAGATGGGGCAAAAGGTGAACTAAAATATAGAGGTATAAATATTGAAGATTTAGCTTCAAATCATAGCTATTTAGAAACTTGTTATTTACTACTACATGAAACAATACCAACAAAAAAACAACTAGAAGAGTTTGATTTAGAATTAAGACATAGAAGTTTTTTACATGAAGGTTTAAAAACTATATTTAATGCTTTTCCTGATAATGCTCATCCAATGGCAACACTTAGCGCAGGAGTAACATCACTTGCGTCATTTTATTTTGATCATTTAGATATAAGTAACCAAGAAGAATACAATGAGATGGCATATAGATTAATAGCTAAAATTCCTACAATAGCAGCTTTTGCATATAGGCACAGTATTGGAGCTCCTTTTATTCAGCCAAACATTGAGTATAGTTTTACAAAAAACTTTTTATTTATGTTAAGAGCTTATCCTCATGAACAACTAAAAATTACACCGTCTGGACAAGAGATTATAACTGATTTAGAAATAGAAGCACTTGATACTATATTTACTCTACATGCTGATCATGAACAAAATGCATCAACTACAGTTGTAAGAGGGGTAGCTTCAACAGGAGCTCATCCTTATGTTGCAATATCATCTGGAATCAATGCACTATGGGGAAGAGCACATGGTGGTGCTAATGAATCAGTAATAGCCCAACTTGAAATGATAGGTGATGTAAGTAGAGTTGATGAGTTTATAAAAAAAGCTAAAGATCCAAATGATAATTTTAAACTTATGGGGTTTGGACATAGAGTTTATAAAAACTTTGATCCAAGAGCAAGGATACTTAAAAAATTACAAGATCAATTAAAAGATGAGTTAAATCTTGATTCAAACCTTATGAAAATAGCTTCAAAAATTGAAGAAGTTGCATTAAATGATGAATATTTTATAAAAAGAAATTTATATCCTAATATTGATTTTTATTCAGGTATTATATTAACAGCACTTCGTATTCCAAAACAGATGTTTACTGCAATATTTGTAATAGGAAGAACAGTTGGTTGGATTGCACAATGGATTGAATTTAAAAAAGATAATGAATCTAAAATAGCAAGACCGAGACAATTATATATAGGTAAATAATATGGATAATGATAATGTATATGAATTATTAATTATAGGTGGTGGAGTTTCAGGGTCTGCTTTATTTTATGAGATTAGTAAGTATACTAATATAAAATCGGTTTGTTTACTTGAAAAATATGAAGATATCTCATTATTAAACTCAAATGCAAGAGCAAACTCTCAAACAATTCATTGTGGGGATATTGAAACAAATTATACTTTAGAAAAAGCCAAAAAGGTAAAACGAACAGCAAAAATGGTTGAAAAGTATTGTTTACAATATAAATATGAAAATAAAATAATGTTCAAACACCAAAAAATGGCAATAGGAATAGGTTATGAGGAATGCAGATATATAGTAAAAAGATATGAAGAGTTTAAAAAACTCTATCCATATCTTGAAGTATATGATAAAGAGAGATTAAAACAGATTGAACCAGCTTTAGTATTTGATGAAAATGGAAATCCAAGAGTTGAAGAGATAATTGGTGTAGGAACATCAAATGAATATACAACAGTAAATTTTAAAATGTTAAGTGATACCTTTATAAAAAATGCAAAAGAGAATAAAGATATAAAAACAGATGTGTTTTTTAATACAAAAGTTGAAGATATATCTAAAAAAGATGGTATTTTTACTGTAAAAACATCTTCTAATAAAATGTATAAAGCAAAAATGATAATTGTAAATTCAGGAGCTCATAGTTTACATCTTGCACATAAGATGGGATATGGTAAATATTATGGACAAATACCAATGGCAGGAAGTTTTTATAAAAGTAATAAGAGGATACTAAAAGGTAAAGTTTATATGGTACAAAATCCAAAGCTACCTTTTGCAGCACTTCATGGAGATCCTGATTTAACTTTAAATGAAAATACAAGGTTTGGACCAACTGCATTAGTTTTACCTAAACTAGAGAGATTTAAAAGTGGTACATTTTTTGACTTTGTATCTACTTTACAACTTGATCTAAATGTTATAAAAATATTTTATGGACTTTTAAAAGATAAAGATATAAGATCATATATACTTAGAAACTTTTTATTTGAAGTACCATATTTTGGGAAAATTGCATTTTTAAAAGATGCTAGAAAAATTGTACCATCGTTACAAATGGAAGATATACAATATGCACATGGATTTGGAGGGGTAAGAGCTCAAATATTAGATAAAGAAAATCAAAAACTAATGTTAGGGGAAGCTTCTATTAATACAAATGATGGGATTATATTTAATATGACACCATCTCCTGGAGCTACTTCATGTCTTGGAAATGCAAAAAGAGACGTAATATTGATATGTGAATATTTAAATAAAAGTTTTGATATAAAAAGCTTTGAAAATGATCTAGAAGAAGGGGATATAAAATGAAAAAGATACTTTATATAACTGATCAAGAAGAGTATAGTGAAAATGGTACAATATCATCATTATTTGATATATATTTAAAAGAATATTTTGATATAGATATAGTTTATATGACAAAATATAAATTCTCTTTTTCAAAAAAAGGTAACCACTTAATAGTACCACTTTCTAAACAAAAACATATAATAGAATACCTAATTAGACGAGATATAGATATATCTTCTTATGATTTTGTATTTGTAAGAAATAAAAAAACTGTGTTAGAAAATGTATTAAGATTTAAAAGTAAGTATAATTATAAAATAATATATAGAGTTTCATATCCTATAAAACATCATAAGTTAGAGTATATAGATAGTTTTTTCCCATATTCATTAGTAAAAAAATATCAGTATAAAAAGAAAATAAACAAAAGAGATACTCTTGTAAATAAATGTGATCTTTTTTCTCCAGCTTCTATAGAAGTAAAAAATGAATTTTATTCTAATATAAATATAGAAACATTTCCAATTTTTACAGGATTAGATCCAAATAATCTAAATGAACATATTCTCTCAAATGATAAAAATATTAAAAAATTTATATATGTAGGTAGTATAGATTCAGTAAGACAATTTGATGTTATATTAGATGCTTTTTCCAAACTAAAAGATACTAACTGGCAATTAACTATATCTACAACTAAAAAGATGTTTATTATTGATCTACTTAAACATTATTCACATATTAGAAATAATATCAATCTAATAAGTGCCATGAGTTTAAAAGAGCTAAGATATCAAATAAATCAACACGATATAGGAATTGCACTAATGCCTAGAAATAGATTTTATGATACAGTTTTAAGTGATAAAGTTATAGATTATAGTTCTTGTTCCTTACCTAGCTTATTAACAAAAAATAATAAAAATAGTTCTATTTTTGATAACGATGAAGCATATTTTAGTGAATTTAATACGAATGATATAGCAAATAAATTAGAAGATATTATAAATTTTACGCATGATGATATAAGTTTAGTTGGAAATAAAGCTCAAAAAAAATTATTAAGTATAAAAAGAAACTATAAGATATTAGCAAAAGAGTTAAGTGAAAAACTTATTAGCTTGTAATCTTATTTAAGATTACACGTAGTAGCTTTACTTATTAGTTTTGTTGCTATTATCTCATTTTCATTGATAAAACTTTTTACACCTATTTGAACCAAATCTACTATTTGTGAATGGTGTGAAATTTTTATTACAACTTTAATATTTTTATCAATATTTTTAATTGATTCAGCAATTAATCTTGCTTTTTCATCATTGTTTATAGCAATAATAACTGCACTTGCATTTTTAACTCTTAAAAAATGAAGCATAGTTTTTGATGCTGCATTTCCAAAAAATACTGCATGACCTGCATCATGTCCTTCTTTTACATGATCTCTATCATGCTCAACAGCCATGTATGGTATATCTTCTTTGATAAGTTTTTTTACAACTTTTTTACCTAAATTTGAATACCCACACACTACAATATGGTTTTTAATATCTGCAGTTACTATTGGATCATCTAAAACTTCTGTTTTATTTACAAAGAAATAATCAGTAAATGCCCTTACATACTTAATAGCAATAGAAGTAAAGATTAAAGATAAAATAACAACACTTAACATAGTTTGATGTAGTTGAGAATCTATTAGTGAATTTGCATTTGCTAATGCAAATACAGCAAATGAAAACTCTCCAACTTGTGCTAAAGCAAGAGCTGTTTTAAAGGCTCTTTTTTTAAGTGAAAATATACTAATAATTCCAAAAATCATAATAGCTTTAAATGTTAATATAACTACAGCTAAGCTAATAATAGTAAACATATTTTCAATAACAAATTCAATATTTACTTGAATACCTACAGTTATAAAAAATAATCCAAGTAAAAGATCTCTAAATGGTACAAGGTCAGCTTCTATTTGGTATTTATATTTTGTTTCAGCAATTAACATTCCCGCAATAAATGCACCAAGTGAATATGAAAATCCAAATATATGAGCTAAAAGTGCAGAAGATAATACAATAAGAATAATAGTAGATATAAATAACTCTTCAGTTTTACTATCTACAACAAAAGCTAGTAACCACTGTAAAATATATTTACCAAAGATATATAAAGTAACGATTACAATTACACCAGAAATTAGTGTTTTTGTAACCATATCACCTAAACTTGCTGTTTCATTTGTAAATAGAGTTATCATAATTAGTATTGGAATAACTGCTAAATCTTGAAATATAAGTATACCTACACTATATCTACCATAAGGTCTATGTATATCTCCATTTTCATTTAAACTTTTAAGTACAATAGCAGTTGAAGATAAAGATAAAGCAGCTCCAATAATAATTGATGTTTTAACATCTATACCAAATAGATGATGAGATACAAAACCAAAGAACATAGAAGTTACAATAACTTGCAGTGTTCCATATACAAATACCTCTTTTTTCATCTGTTTTAGGTGACGAATAGAGAACTCTAAGCCAATAGTAAACATTAAAAAGACTATACCAAATTCAGATATATGCTCTAACTCTTCTGTTGTAATTTTTGAAAAACCAATAAAATAAGATAATATCATACCTGTAAATATATAACCCACAATTGTAGATATATGTAACTTTCGCAATAGCAAGTTTAATAAAAGAGCTGTTGCTAAAGCAATTACTATGATACTTAATAAATCCATGTTTAAAATTCCTAATATTTTTATAACTATAATTATAGCAAAATTATAAAATATTAATTCATTTTATAGTTTTTTATCAAATATTAGAATAAAACATTAAGAGTTAAATATAAATTTGTTTTTTCTTTTATATTATCTGTACCTAATGCACTTGTAATTTTTTCAGGTTCACCAATCCAGTTTCCACTACCTGTATAATCATAGTCAATATCAATATAACCTAATCTTACATTTGCATGTTTATTGATCTTTTTAGAAATATAAAGTTCAATAGCTGTTCCTCTTGTAGCTAATTTATTAATAGAATCATTAGGAGATAATGTGTAACTAAACCAATTTTTACTACCTTTATTATATTCAGCTCCAATTGACCAAACTTTATTCATATTATATTTTGCTCCAAGCCAAATTGCATGACCAGATTTTTCCTCAGTATCACCTTGTGTAGAAGTAAGTAATCCTTGACTACCAAGTGTTCCTAAATCAACAAGTTCTCCATTTGGTTTTGCAATAGAATAAGAGTAGTGTGCAAATAGATCAAATCCTGAGATATCATTAATCTCAAACATTGCTCCTGAAATATCTAAGTCCCCAACATTTTTGTCTTCAGTTTCTAAATCTGGATTTGCCACAAGATCTTTTGATTTTACAGTATAAAATTGAAATAGATGTTTATAAGAAATCTTTTCACATGTTTTATCTATAAATAGTACCCGTACTTTAGTATCTTTCATATTATCATTGTATGTTGAACCATTATTTGGAATAGCATATCCAATTCTAAGTGATGTTGTACCAGGTAATGCTTTATCTAAATTTGATGTGAATAAAATACCATCTGTTGCACCATCAAATGCTAATGCATCATAAGTACCTTTTCTAGTAGTACCCTCTTTTATTTGGTAAGAGGGACCATCACTAGATGGATGTCTTCCAACGGTAAGTACCATAGGGTAATCACTATTTGTATTTAATGACCAATCTAAATAAGCTCTTTCTACAAATAATGAACTATCACTATCTGGAGTTCTCCCTTGTCTAGAATCCATTGATGCACCAGCATTTGTATCTGTATTTGAATCCCCCCAATTTTTATATGAAGATAATCTTCCAGAAAATTTTAAATTGTTTGCAATTTTAGATTTCATATTTATATTTAATTTTGTTCTATAAATAGTACCTTTATTTAAAGGATGTGAACCATTGGCGTAGGTAGTTTGGAAGTTATTAGCTTCTACTCTCATACCTAAACCTAATTTAATTTTATCTACAAGTATTTTTGTTTCTGTAGATTCTAAATTTTCTTCAACCTCTTCTATATACTTTTGTAACTCATTAACTTGAGCTTTTAATAATTTTATTTCTTCTGTATTATTAGCAAAAGTTTGAGTTGATAATAAAGCTATAGTTGCTAAATTTAATAATATTTTATTTTTCATTGTATTTCCTCATTATATACCAGCTGCTTCAGGTGCATCAGAATCTGCAGCATGATTTTTTAAATATTCTAGTAAAATAAGTTTATCTTTATCACTTAATTTATCAATACCAAGTTTTTTCATTTTTTTTTTGATTTTCTATCACATAAAAAAGATATAGTAGATGATATAAAAATAATATATCATGATGAGTTAGGTGAAATAGCTCAACATATAAATGAAAACCTTCATAAAGTGGAGTTTTTAATTAAAAATGAGAGAAAATTTAAAGAGTCATTGCAAATAGAAGTTGAAAAACAAACAAAAGAATTAAGAGAACTTTCTGATGAAATAATATCAACACAAAAAGACGTTGTTTCAAGAATGGGAGCTATTAGTGAAACAAGAAGTAAAGAAACTGGTAATCATGTAAAAAGGGTTGCTGAATATTCAAAATTATTTGCAAAAAAATATGGTTTGAGTGATGATGACTGTGAGTTATTGTACAGTGCTTCACCTATGCATGATATTGGAAAAGTAGGAATACCTGATAATATATTAAATAAACCAGGAAAACATACACCTGAAGAGTTTGAGATTATGAAAACTCATGCTAAATTAGGTTATGAGATGTTAAAAAGTTCACCTAGAGCTATTTTAAAAAGTGCAGCAATTATATCGTATGAACACCATGAAAAATGGGATGGAACAGGTTATCCAAATAAAAAAGCAAATACTGATATTCATATATTTGGAAGAATAACTGCAATAGCAGATGTATTTGATGCCTTAGGTAGTGATAGATGTTATAAAAAAGCATGGGAACTAGATAGAATAGTACAACTTCTAAAAGATGAAAGAGGTAAACATTTTGAACCAAAACTTGTTGATATATTTTTAGATAATTTAGATGAATTTATAGATATTAGAGATAGATATAAAGAGATATTAAAATAGGTCACCTTTTGATAGTTTTGTGTATGTAAAATATAAATTATGGTATAATCGCGAATATATAAACAAAAAGGTTTAAAATGCAATATGATATTATAGTTGTTGGTGGTGGTCATGCTGGTATTGAAGCATCACTTGCAAGTGCTAGAATGGGTGCAAAAACTTTACTTATTACTATGCTTGTTGAACAAATTGGAGCAGCTTCTTGTAATCCTGCTATTGGGGGACTTGCAAAAGGACATTTAGTTAGAGAGCTAGATGCACTTGGTGGTCAGATGGGATTATGTACAGATGCAACTGGTATCCAGTTTAGAGTGTTAAACTCTAGTAAAGGTGCCGCTGTTCAAGGAAGCCGAGCTCAAATAGATATGGATGAATATAGAGTCTATATGCAAAATATTTGTCTAAATACACCAAATCTTGAAGTATATCAAGATGAGGTAAGTAAACTTATTTTACAAGATGGGGAAGTTTGTGGTGTAGCTACTAAATTAGGTGAAGAATTTAAGGCAAAAAAAGTAATCCTTACAACTGGAACTTTTATGAAAGGACTTATCCATATAGGCTCAAATACTTATGAAGCAGGACGTGCTTGGGAGCTACCATCATCTACACTTTCTACACAATTAAAAGAGTTAGGTTTAGAAGTAGGAAGACTAAAAACAGGAACACCAGCTAGACTAGATGCAAAATCAATTGATTTTTCACAAATGGAAGCTCATGGTGGAGATGAAACTCCTACACCATTTTCATTTAGAACACCTAAAGATGAATTTAATCCAACTCAACTACCTTGTTATATTACATATACAAATACTAATACACATGATAATATTAGAGCGAATTTTTCAAGAGCTCCATTATTTACAGGTCAAATAGAAGGTACGGGTCCTAGGTATTGTCCAAGTATTGAAGATAAAGTAAATAGATTTGCTGAGCGTGATAGACATCAGTTATTTTTAGAACCACAAACTGCAAGTGCTAGAGAGTATTATATAAATGGTCTTAGTTCATCTTTACCTATAGATGTACAAAAAACGATGATCCATTCAATACCAGGTTTACAAAATGCAAAAATAGTAAGGTATGGATATGCTATTGAGTATGATTATATAAATCCAACTGAATTATTACATACCCTTGAAACTAAAAAGATAAAGAACTTATATTTAGCAGGGCAAATAAATGCAACTACTGGTTATGAAGAAGCAGCATCTCAAGGACTAATTGCTGGTATTAATGCTGTACTTAATTTACAAAATAAAGAGCCATTTATACTAGGTCGTCATGAGAGTTATATTGGTGTTTTAATAGATGATTTAGTAACAAAAGGTACATCTGAACCATATAGAATGTTTACTTCACGAGCAGAATATAGACTTCTTTTAAGAGAAGAGAGTGCTGATATAAGATTGATGCCTTATGGGTATGAATTAGAACTTATTTCTGAAGATACTTATAATAAAATGAAAGAAAAAGAATCTACAATTAAAGAAGCAGTATTGTTTATGGAGAGTGAGTGGTTTACCCCTAAAAAAGAAAACTTGCAATTACTTAGTGATTTAGGTGAAGATAAAATAAGTGATAGAACATTGCTTATTGATGTAGTTGGTAGAAATACTATAACCTCAGATAAATTTGATGCACTTGTACCTAAATATTCTTATCTTGATCCTTATTTAAAAGATCAGGTTATAACTGAAGCAAAATATTATAGATACGTATTAAAACAACAAAGACAAATAGATAAAATGCAAAAGATGTTAAATCTAAAAATACCTGCTGATTTTGTATATGATGATCTTCCAGGATTATCAACTGAGATTATTGAAAAACTAAAAGCTTATAATCCACCAACACTATTTAATGCATCTCAAATAAGTGGAATAACTCCAAGTGCTGTAGATATACTACACTTGAATATAAATAAAAAACAAAAGGAAAAATAATGAAAACAACTTTTGAAGTGTTAAATGTAAAATGTGGTGGATGTGCTGGAACACTTAAAAAATCACTAAAAGATGAGTTTGGAGAAGTAGAAGTTAATCTTGAAGTTGAACCAAGACAAATCACTTTAGATATAGATCAATCTAAAATTGAATCTTTAAGAGAAAAACTAATTTCATTAGGGTATCCAATGAGTGATGAAAAGTTAGATACAATACAAAAAATAACAATAACAGCAAAGAGTTTCGTATCTTGTGCAGTTGGAAAAATGGATAAATAAAAGGTATAAAATGATACAAACATATTTATATGCTCAAAGTGGGCATAACTTTGGATTAGAAGCAATAAGAAGATGTGCTGCAATATATCATCAACTTGAAAAAGTTGATCCAATATTGGCAACTAGCGATTATAGAGCAGCATCTTTTGCTAAAGATGAACTTGGTATTAAAAAAGGTGTGGGAGTTGATATAATCACTGCTTTACCACATCTTATGACAAGAAGAGATATTTTAATATATGATTCTCAAGAACCAAGTGATCTTACAAAAAAGCATATGAAAGATTTTTGTACAATATTATTGGAAGTTGGAGTTGATATACCAAAAGATATTATAGATAATGAATTTTTTGAAGAATCAAAAGTTACAAGAGAAAAATGTTTTTTCTTTGCCGATGATGATTATGAAGATGAGATGATGAATATACTTTGTATAGATTCTAAAAAACATGATATGGATATACTTCTTGGACACTACTTTTTTATGGGACATGATAAAAAACTTGTTCCATTTTTTAAAGAAGTAATAGAAGATGAAGAGTATGCTAAAACTATTAAAGAGACAAAATACCTTTTAACATCTAGTGTTTATGCTGCATTACAATCTCTTGCAAGTGGGAATTCTCCTGTATTTTTTGAAAGAAAAATAAAAGGATTTAAAGGGGATATTGATTTACTTGAAAAATATAATATTCCAGCAGTTCAAGGGAAAGATCTAAATGAATTAGTTGATAATTTTGAAAAAATAATTACAGATTATCCTAAAACATCAAAAATCAAAAAAGTAGATATATCTGATCATATTAAAAATATAATAGATACAACTGCTAAGTATGAAAAGATATTAGGAAATACTTTACACAAAGATGTTTAATATTTTACTATAAACTAAAAAAGGTTAGATGAAATATCATCTAGCCTTTTTTTATATCTATAAAAAGATATTATGGAGTCATAATACCTTTAATAGTAAAGAATACAACAGCACTTAAAGTAGCAGCTGCAGGTACAGTAATAATCCATGCTGCAATAATCTTTTTAACAGCATCTCTTTTTACATATTTAATTTTCTTAACTTCTTTAAACTCTTTTTTCTCTGTTTTTACTAAAGATTGTTTTTCATCAATAATTTTGTAAAGTTCAACAATTCTTTCATAATCTGCTTTTGATTTATCATCTTTTTTATCAAGTTTTTTGAACTCTTTTTCTAAGTTTTCTAAATCTTTTTTATCTTGTTTAAATTTACTTCTTACAGCTTCTAACATTTTTGTATCACTTCTATCAAGATATTCTCTTAAGAATCCAACACCAAATACCCCACCAACTGCAATATGAGTTGAAGATACAGGAAGACCAAGTTGAGAAGCTATAATAACAGTAATAGCAGCAGCCATAGCAATAGAGAATGCTCTCATTTGATCAAGTTCAGTTATCTCACTACCTACAGTTTTGATTAGTTTTGGTCCAAATAATGCAAGTCCAACAGCAATACCAATTGCTCCTACTCCCATAATCCACAATGGAATACCAACTTTAGAGTTGATCCCTCCAGAGTTAACTGCATCATTAATAGCAGCTAATGGTCCAATAGCATTTGCAACATCATTAGCTCCATGAGCAAATGATAATAAAGCAGCTGCAAAAATAAGTGGAATAGTAAATAAACTATTTACACTATCTTTACTATTTTCAAGTTTTGATGCAGCTTTTGCAATCAAAGGCTTAACAACAAAGAATGTAACAAAAGCAAATACAGTTCCAATAGTAAGAGCTGTTACAAAGTCAACTTTAATTATCTTTTTAACACCTTTTAACATAAGGTAAGTCATAAATGCCATAGCCATAAGTGATACTAGTAATGGTACGATTTTTTTCGCATTTGTGATCATATCTTCTTTGTATGTTATTTTTGTTTTTATAAAGTACAAGAAGGATGCAGCAATTACTCCACCTAAAACAGGAGATATTACCCAAGAAGCAGCAATTTTACCCATAGTTCCCCATGAAACAATACTAAATCCAGCAGCAG
>CAYZWZ010000044.1:0-12159 GCA_964482285.1 uncultured Helicobacter sp.
TCTTACTGCTTTTCCATCTTTTAAATCTATTGCTGGTAATATTTCCATTTTTTTTCCTATTATAATTTTACGAAGTTTTTAAGTATAGCTATCCCATTGTCATGAGATTTTTCAGGGTGTGGTTGAAAACCATATATATTGTCTTTTTGTACGGCACTTACGAAATCATATCCGTAGTGAGTAGTAGCAATTGTATATTTATCATCACAAACTGCATGGTATGAGTGTACAAAATATAAATAAGGATTTTCTAATCCTTCAAAAAGTTTTGAGTTTTTATTAAAAGCTTTATTCCATCCTACATGAGGTATTTTATGTTCATCCATATCCATTTTAGACTTATCAAAAGCTACTACATGTCCAGGGATTAATCCTAAACCTTTAGTCTCTCCAAACTCTTCAGATGATTCAAACAACAGTTGCATACCTAAACAAATACCTAGCATAGGTTTTTTACTAGATGCAAACTCTTTAACTGCATCATACATTCCAGTATCTTTTAAGTGTTCCATTGCATCTTTGTATGCTCCAACTCCAGGAAGTATAACTTTATCATAATTTTTTAAGTTATCTGGGTTACTTTCTATAACTGCTTGGGCATCTATTAGTTTTAATGCATTTAATACACTTGCAAGATTACCCATATTATAATCAACTATTGCTATCAATTGCTATCCTTTTATTTTCGCATTTTAACATATTTTTGCATCACTTAGGGTTAAAGCAAATAAAACTTCACAATTATTTTTTTCTAAAACTTCTTTTGCTTCTAGTATTGTAAGACCTGTTGTTACGATATCATCTACTAGAATTACTTTTATATTTGATTTATAAGTATATTTAAAATCTCTTTTATTTCTTTTTCTATACTCTAAACTTTTACCAGCAAATTTTATTTTATTTTGTGCTTTTAGACAATTGTATTTTACTTTTATATATCTATTTTTCATATGTTTAGCTAAAATTGCACTATGTGAAAATGTTTTATTTGCAACATCATCTATTGGTATAACATAAACAATATTATCAAAATTGAAATTTTGACTAAACTTAGTAAATGAAAGTTTTGCTAATATATTTAATATTCTATCTCCAAAAAAATAATATTTTGCATTTAATAGATCTTTTATCTCATCATATTTATAAAAACTATATACAAAAAAATCTTTCTCTAACTCTCTTTTTTGTAAAGATATATTTAAAAAATTATTTTGACAATTTTTACATATAATTGATAAAGAGATATTTTCACAAGTTATACACCTCATTATATACCTTATATTATATTTATTTTTAGAGTTACCCTATAATTATTTTAGCTAATAATTGTTTAATATTAATATGATATATTTCCCTAATTATATTTAAGGAGAGTACATGAGTACAATTATAGTAGAAAAAGAGTGTGGCTGTTTTAAAAGAAGTGCATATGAAAATACTCAAGAGTTTGATTCTAAAGATGAAGCACTTTTACAAGCAAATCTTATGGTAAATCACATGAATACAAAATTTTGTCAAAAACATTCTTTTGAAGCAAGAGAAGAAAATGGTAACATTTTAATTGCTGTTGATATGAAACCACAAGCATCATCTGGATGTTGTGGTGGTGGACACTGTTCTTAATAGTGTTCTAACAATAAAAGAGATTTAATCTCTTTTATTTTGATTAATAATTAGCTCTTTTAATTGAGCTATCTCATCTTTTAAACTTTTAACTTCATCTTTAATATTGTTTTCTAGTTTTTTCTCTTCAGAAGAGTTCATCTCTGCCATTGCATCTACAACTACTGCTATTATTAAATTGATCATTATAAATGTAACAATAAAAATAAATGGTATAAAGAAAGTCCAAGCATATGGATGTACTTCCATTATAGGTCGCACTATTCCCATTGACCATGATTCTAAAGTCATGATTTGAAATAATGTATAAAAAGACTCACCTAAAGTTCCAAACCAATGAGGAAAAGTTTCTCCATAAAGTTGAACTGCCATAATTGAGAATATATAAAAAAACAACATAACTAATGCTGCAACAGAAGCCATACCTGGTATTACACTAATTAATGCAGATACTATTTTTCTCATTTGTGGTATTACTGTTACTAATCTTAATAATCTAAGAACTCTTAATATTCTAAGTATTTCAAATCCTGATGATGTAGGAACCAGTGAAATAGCAACTATAGTAAAGTCAAATAAACTCCAACCATCTTTAAAAAATGATAATCTATTTACATAAATTCTTAAAATTATCTCAATAGTAAACATTGTTAATACAAAAATATCAAAATTGTGTATTAAACTACCATAAGTATCCATTATTGAACTTGAGGTTGCAAGTCCCATTGTTATACCATTTAAGATAATTAAACTAATAATAAAGTTTTGGAAATTTTTTGATTCTATAAAATTTTTTATAGTGTTGAACATATATTAAAACCCCTAATTTTTTAGAGATTTTAACATATAATTATTAAGAATTTGTTATATCAATAATCTATATTATAATATTAATATTACTTATTAATCTAGTTTTAAAACAGACATAAATGCCTCTTGAGGAATAGATACTTTACCTATTGCTTTCATCCTTTTTTTACCAGCTTTTTGTTTTTCTAGTAGTTTTCTTTTTCTTGTAATATCTCCACCATAACATTTTGCTGTTACATTTTTACCAGTAGATTTTACTGTTTCTCTAGCAATAATATCTTTTCCAATACTTGCTTGTATTGCAACTTCAAATAGTTGTCTAGGAATTAGTTCTTTTAATTGTTTTACAAATACTCTACCTCTTGAAACTGCTTTTGTTTTTGGTACAATAATACTAAGAGCATCTACAGGTTCACCAGCAACTAAAACATCTAGTTTAACTAAATCTCCAGGTCTAAATCCAACTACTTCATAATCAAAAGATGCATAACCTTTTGTAGTTGATTTTAATTTATCATAAAAATCCATAACTATTTCATTCATAGGGATATCATACTCTAGTAATACTCTAGTTGGATTGATATAATCCATTTTAAGTTGAATTCCTCTTTTATCATTTAGAAGTTTTATAACATTTCCTAAATATTCATCAGGACATAAAATAGTAGCTTTTACATATGGTTCATAAATAGTATCTATTTTATTAACTGCAGGTAATTCAAATGGGTTTTCAATAGTAAGTTCATCACCACCAGTTGTTTTTACTTTATATACAACAGTTGGAGCAGTTGCAATTAGATCAAGATTAAACTCTCTTTCTAGTCTTTCTTTTATAACTTCCATATGAAGCATACCTAAAAATCCTGTTCTAAATCCACTTCCAAGTGCCATTGAACTTTCTGGTTCAAATGAAAGTGAAGAATCATTAAGTCTTAATTTCTCTAAAGCATCTCTTAAATCTTCAAATTTATCTGTATCTATTGGATAAATACCAGCAAATACAAATGGTTTTGCTGGTTCAAATCCATCAATAATTTCAGCGGTTGGATTTTTTGCATCTGTTATTGTATCCCCTACTTCTACACCATCAGTTGTTTTAAGTCCAAGTATAACTATACCTATTTCACCTGTTTTAATCTCTGGTGTTTTTTTCTTATGGATTGGATGTGGATACATAAGGTCAAGTACTTTATGTTCTACTTTTGTATTCATCATTTTTAATGTTTGACCTTTTTTTATACTACCATCATAAACTCGAACCAATGCCAATGCTCCTAAATAGTTATCAAACCAAGAATCATAAATCAAAGCTTTTGTTGGTGCTTTTTCATCTCCATTTGGTGGTGGAACTCTATCTACTATTGCATCAATTAGCTCTTTAACACCTTGACCAGTTTTAGCTGAGATTAGATTATGTTCTGTACAATCAAGTCCAATAGTATCTTCTGTTTCTTCTAAAACTCTATCTGGATCTGCTGAAGGTAGATCTATTTTATTTACAACAGGAAGTAAAGTTAAGTCATTTTCCATTGCAATATAAACATTTGCAATAGTTTGAGCCTCTACACCTTGTGTACTGTCTACAATAAGTAAAGCACCTTCAGATGAAGCTAGGGATCTACTCACTTCATATGAAAAGTCAACATGTCCTGGAGTATCAATTAAGTTAAGTATATAATGCTCTCCATCTTTTATGTAATCAAGTCTTACACTTTGAGCTTTAATAGTGATACCTCGTTCTTGTTCGATATCCATAGTATCCATAACTTGTGCAGACATCTCCCTATCTGCTACAGAACCACATTCTTGTATTATTCTATCAGCTAATGTACTTTTACCATGATCTATATGGGCGATTATTGAGAAATTTCTTATATTTTTTTGCAAATTTTATCCTAATGATATTATATATATGCGATTATATCTAAAAATTTGTTAAGGGTTTGTTAGGGGAGTTTTTATATTGTTTTTGTAAGGTTGTTATAAAAACTAAAAGAGTAAATTCTTTTAGTTTTTATGAAATGAAATAATATATTATCTATATACTTTTAATTCACTTCTTCTGTTCATAGCTCTATGTTCAGGAGTTTTATTATCAATAACTGGCATAGTATAACCATAAGATTCAACTCTAATTCTTGAAGCTTCAATACCTAAGTCAACTAAATATTCTTTAGTAACCATTGCTCTTTTACCACCTAAACTTCTATTATAAGCTTCTGTACCTGTAGAATCTGTATGACCTTCAACAACTAATTTAGCATTAGGGAATGCTTTTAAATATGTTGCATATTCTTTTAATCTAGCTTTATCAGCATCTTTTAAAACGGCTTTATTAAAGTCAAAATGAGAAACAACTTTTTTGTTCATATCGATCATAGATTTTGTTTCTGCTTTATTTGTAGCAGGTGTTACTGCAGCTTTTTTCTCTACTTTAGGAGATTGAGCTTTTTTAGGAGCAGCTTTTTTTGCTTCACCACCAAATGGAATTGCAAGACCTAAATTATATAAAACATTATTTTCTCTAAAGTCTTTATCTGTAAAAATTTGTCTAGCTTCTGCTTTAAGTGCAATACTATCTGTAACTTTATATTTAAAACCACCACCCCAGTTTAATGCCGGTCCAGATGTTACACCATTTGCTTCATCAGAAATTTTTTCATAACCACCACCAATAAGTGCATATAATGCTGATTTATCACTTAAAGAATAGTTTTTTACACCACTTAATAAAAATCTATGAGTATTTGTTGTTCCTGGAGCTGATTTAAACTCTGTATCTTTTGTAAAGAAGTAAGCTAATTCAGTTTGATCAAAGAATGTATAATTATCTTTAATAGCTAAAGTTAATCCAGCATCTTTATCATTGTCTAATTTTAATCTATCATGTGAATCTGATATTCCAAGCATTGGTGAGAATTCAAATTCTGGAACATTACTAGCTAGTACAATTGTAGCACAAGCTATAGTTGATAATATAATTTTTTTCATTTTTATTTCCTTTTTTGTATAATACATTCCATTTAAGAAATGTAAAGTTTCGCAATTATACTTAGTTTAAACTTAAATCTATATAAATATACTTTGTATAGATTCATGTGAATGTATTCTATGAATCGCGTCTGCCATGATTTTTGTAGCTGTTAAAACAGTAATTTTATCGTGTGGTTCTTTTAATGGAATAGTATCAGCAATAACAAGTTCATCTAAAGCTGAATTTGTTATTCTATCAAATGCTGGTCCAGATAAAACACCATGTGTACAACAAGCCATAACTGAAGTTGCACCTTTTGCTTTTAATACATCTGCAGCTTTTGTAAGAGTACCTGCAGTATCAACCATATCATCTAAAATAATTACATCTCTACCTTCAACATCTCCAATTATATTCATAACTTCAGAAACATTTGCTTTTTCTCTTTTTTTATCTACAATTACTAAATCATATCCTAGTTTTTCAGCATATGCTCTAGCACGTGCTACTCCACCAACATCTGGACTAGCAATAATTGGGTTTTTAAGATTTTTTTCTTGAATATAATCTATAAATAAAATTGATCCTAAAAGGTGATCAACAGGAATAGAGAAGAATCCTTGAATTTGTGCAGCATGAAGATCAATAGTAATTACTCTATCTACACCTGCAGCTTCTAGCATATCTGCTACTAATTTAGCAGAGATAGGAACTCTAGGAGCTGCTTTTCTATCTTGTCTTGCATATCCATAATAAGGAATTACTGCATTTATCTCTGCTGCACTTGATCTTTTGAAAGCATCTACCATAATTAATAATTCCATTAAATTATCATTTGTTGGTGCACATGTTGGTTGAATAATAAAAACATCTGCCCCTCTTACAGATTCTGTAATTTTAACATCAATTTCTCCATCAGAGAATTTATTAATTTTTACATCAACTAATTTTGTACCTAGATTTTTGGCTACTTTTTTAGCAAATTCTGGGTTTGCTGTACCACTTACTATTTTATATTCTTTCATAAATGCTTCCTTTTATATTTATTATATTTTGCGATTATAGCAAATCTTTACTTTTAGCTTGTTTTAGTATTTATAATATAACCACTACCTATTACTTTACAATCATCATAAAGTACAGCAACTTGTCCTAATGCAACACCAAATACTTTCTCTTGAAGTTTAATAATTGCAATATCATTATTTACAATTACATTACAATTAACACTATTACTTTTATATCTTAATTTAACTTGTGCTTTAAATTCACTATCATTAATAAACATATTTAAATTATCAATCTTAACTGCATTTACATAAAGTTCATCTTTTTTTCCAACTGTTATGGTATTATTTTTCTTATCTTGAGATATTACAAAATGTGGCTCATGAGCTCCATGTACATAAAATCCTTTTCTTTTTCCAACTGTATAGTGCATATAACCTTTATGAGTTCCTATTTCATTTCCATCTTTATCTAATGTAATTCCAGGAAGATCAATATTTGTATGCTTTTGTAAAATCTCAGTATATACATTTGGTACAAAACATATCTCTTGAGATTCTTTTTGTTTTGCAATATCACTTAAAAATGGTAACTCTTTTGCCATATTTACAATATACTCTTTTGTATATTGTGACATTGGAAACATCATAAACTTTAAAGCCTCTTTTGAAACTTGAGCTAAAAAATAAGATTGATCTTTATATTTATCTTTTGCACAATATATAAACTCTCCATCACTAGTTGCATAATGACCAGTTGCTAAAAAATCACCACCTAACTCTTTCATCTTATCTATCATTGCACCAAATTTAATAGTTTTATTACATTTTACACATGGATTTGGTGTAATACCATCTATATAAGAATTTACAAAATAATCATAAACCTCTTTTTTAAATTTATCTCTAATATCTAAAATATGATATTTTATATCTAAATGCTCACATACTTTTTTAATATTATTTATATTGTGTTCATGATAGCCATCTACAGTATCATGAAGTTTCATATATAAACCCTCTACTTCATAACCATCTTTTTGTAGTAAATATGCAGTAACTGAAGAATCAATCCCTCCACTCATACCTACAATTATTTTTTGTTTTTTAGACATAATATCTCTTTATAATATATTTTTTGTTATTGTATCAAATAATTGATAAAAAAGGATTTTCTTGAATATTTCAAAAGTTAATTTAACAGAAAAAACAATCGTAGGTATTTGTATAAATACAAATAATTCTAAAGCATCAACAACTATACCATTACTTTGGAATGAGTTTTTTAATAATAAAATAGTATCAAAAATAGAACATAAAAAACCAGATTCATTAATATATTCAGTATACAGTGATTATGAATCCGATCAAAATGGAAATTATACTGTAACTATTGGTGTTGAAATAAATAGAAAAGATATAAAAAAATACAATCCTGTAATAATAAAAAAAGGTAAATATATACTTTTTGAAAAAAATGGAAAATTACCAGATATTGTATCTGATATGTGGAATGATATTTGGGAATATTTCAAAGAAAATAAAGATCTAAAAAGAAGGTATCAAAGTGATTTTGAAGTTTATGAAAATGAAAATAATCTTAAAATATATATAGGAATTAAATAAGATATTTTTTAAGTTTTATTTTATATAATTTCTAAATAAAAATTTAAAATAAAGAGAAAAAATGGCTACAAACTTAAAATCAATCACTAAACTAACTTTACTAAGTACATTAATATGTACAAACTTATATAGTTCAGAAATTGGTGTTTATTATAAAAACTACTCACTTACAGATAGTGATACCCAAGAGGTATCACAAGGGATTAAAACAACTGGTATAAAAGGAAATCTTTTTGATACATTGTATTTTGATTATGAGCAACCTCAAGGTGAAGAACAAGAAGATTTAAAAACTTACCAAAATAATACTACTAAAATAGAAGAGTATAGTCAAAAAATGAAATTAGGGTTAAAACCATTATATTATTTAAGTAATGGTTCACTAAAAAATTTATATGTTGAATATACAAAAGATGTTTATCAATTAAAATATGATACTTATTCTAGATTTTATACACAAGAACTCTTATTCTTAGGTAAAAAAAATATCAGTAGAAGAACTGGTGTTGAAGTAAGTTATGGACTATTTTTACATAATAATGAAAAAGAAAGTTTAATATACGAATCAAATAGTTACGAATATAATGAAGATAAAAATGTTTATGGATTAATGGTTCAATATGATAATCTTTTTATACCTTATAAAGGTGGAACTCCTGTAGGATTAAGAAAATATGGAACAGGTATATTAATAGATGATATAAAAGTACAATATCAAATATCAGGTGGGAGTGATTACTTTTTTAGTTGTGGGTTAGGTTTTGCTCACAGAAGTAAAAGTTTAAATATATATGCAAAATATACATTCGAATTAACAACTGATACAGTTGTAGGTAAAACAACAGCTGGGATTCAATACAGCTTTTAATATATAATATATGAAAATTTAAAATCTTCATATATTATAAACTATACAAAATGAAGTTTTATAAGCTTTTCTAAAACTTCTAATACTTCTTCTTCATCACTTAAAGATTGTACAATTGTATGTACACAAGCTTGATATGGATCAAAACCTTTTACTATTAATTTTGCAGCATATACAAGAAGTCTAGTTGATACAGCTTCAGCAATATCAGTATCATCTAAATTCCTTATTTCACTTGCTATTAAAGTTAATTTATTTGCAACTTCTTCATCAACTCCACTTTCTTTTATAATTATCTCTTTTTCAATTTGTGGTTTTGGATATGTAAATTCCATAGAGATAAATCTTTGTTTTGTACTTGGTTTCATACCTTTTAAAACATTTTGATATCCTGGATTATAAGAAACTACAAGCATAAAGTCTTTATGAGCAGTTATAAGTTCACCAGTTCTATCTATTGGTAATACTCGTCTATAATCTGCAAGAGAATGAAGAACTACTGTAGTGTCTTTTCTAGCTTCAATAATTTCATCTAAATAACAAATACCACCTTCTCTTACAGCTTTTGTAAGTGGTCCATCTTGCCAATACGTACCATCTTCACTTATTAAGTGTCTACCTACTAAATCTGCTGCACTTAAGTCATCATGACAAACTACAGTGTATACTTTTCTATTTAGTTTTTCACCCATATACTCTATAAATCTAGTTTTTCCACATCCTGTTGGGCCTTTTATTAATACAGGTAGATCCATTGCTGCTGCTGCGCTAAATAGATCTATTTCATTATCTTGTGGTTTATAATATATATTTGACATTTTGTCCCTTTTTATTTTATTAAATAATCTGCTACATACATAACAGTTCCTAGTGGTAAAAGTATTATAGGAAAAGTAAAAACAACTCCACTAAAACAACCTCCACCTTTACCTCTACAACTTAGCATCCAAAAAAAAGCTATCAATAACCATAAAGCCCCAAGTCCTAAGAAAAACATAGCTGATCCATGTAAAATACCCATTAGATAAAATACATAAGCAATAGGTAAAGATATAAGCATTACACCTAAAATAAAATAAATAAGTTCTAACATAAACACATCCTTTTGTAATTCTTATTATACAATTATTTTATTAAGTTGATATACACTTCAGGTATAACTTGGGGAAGTTTTCTTCCATCTTTTACAATTTTATATCCATTTCTTCCAAACAAATAACTAAGATAATCTTTTGCATCTACATCAATAGTGATACAAAATGGCGTAATACCTTTTTTCTTTGCTTCTTCTATAGCTTTTTTTGTATCTTCTATCCCATATCTTCCATCATATCTATCTTCATCATTTGGTTTACCATCACTTATTATAAGTAGTAGCTTATTTGCACTTTTTTGTTTATCTAGTATAGATATACTTTGTCTAATAGCTGCACCCAGTCTTGTATAGTAATATGGTTGCATTGAATCGATTCTACCTCTTATTACCTCATTATATTTTTCTTTAAAATTTTTTATTATATTAAAAAATACTTTTTTATTTTGTAATGATGAAAATGAATATATAGCAAACTTATCATCAAGTTTATCTAAGCTTTGAGAAAAGACCATAATTCCATCTTTGATTACATCAATTATTCTTACATCTTGTGTTATTCCACCTTCAGTTGAGAGTGATACATCTGCTAGTATAAGTGTAGACATATCTCTCATTTTTCTTTCAAAACTTGTATAAAATTTTTGATGATGTGCTGATTTATTTTGATGTGAACTATACTCTATAAATGTATCTATATTTATCTCATCACCATAAGGTAATCTATCATTTTTAATTCTATCTAATTGAAGTAGATCTAATTGAGCTTGAACTTTTTTAAATATTTTATTTAATCTTTTGGGAAACTCTAAAGGTAATACATTTAGAGTTACTTGTGGTTTTATCCTTGTGTAGTTTTTTAAATAAGTTTTTTTTCTATAATCCCATTCATCTATTAGATGACCTTTTCCAAGTGGATATATCTCTGTTTCATCTACAACTAAGTCTAAATCTAATTTTACCCTTGCATTTAAGTTTGCTTGTTTTTTACCTATTGTTATCTCATCTAAATCTTCAGCATGATATAGTGCATTTTCATCAAAACTATCATCTTCTATTCTATCTACATTTACTTTTTCAAATATACTCATCAACGATTCTGGTAAAAAAGCTAAAAAACCATCATTTTCTTTATCATCTGCTGTTTTTTCTGCTTTTTTTTGCATATCAAGAGATTCATTTTTTTCATCATCTTTACCTCTTGTTATCTCCTCTTCATCATCTGATATATTATTATTTTTTATATGTTCTTTTTTATATATCCATAAGGGATTAGGATAATCATTTATAAAATCTTTATCATCTATAGTATGTAAAGACTTTAGAAATGATAGTTGTTCAAAATTATTGCTTAGTTGATCTACTGCTGATTTATAAAACTTATTAAATCCATCATATTTTGAAATTATATAGTTAATTGCATTTATATTTTGTTCTATTATGTCTTGATTATTTGATATATCTATTCTTGTACTTATTGCTATTAGAAAATAATATAACATCTCATTTTGTTCTTTTGAATTAAAAAATGCAAATGATGATGGTAGATATATAGTGTCATTATCTTTTGAAGCTATATAAAACTCTTTTCCTAAAAATGCTAATTTTTCTAAAAGTGTTCTAGATGTTGTATGAATATATTTTTTGTCAGTAATTTTTAATTCTATACTTTTTTCACCACCTAAAAGGTGATGAAAAATAAGTAATGAATTTGAGATATCTTTAAAGTAAACTCTTTGTTCTTCATAAAATTTATTTACTTTTTTATTTAAAAATTTATCATAATTTCTACCAATACTCTCTTCAAATTCAAGCCAATATTGTATCATATATTAGTTTTCTTCCTTAACAAAGAAACTTGTAAAATATAATATAAGTCCAGTAAATACCATAACTCCGAATCCAAGTCTAACTAAATATATATTTTCAATTGTAGCTTGTGATTCCATAAATCCTAATAGTTCTGTTCCTACTCTTTGATCTAATATTTGTGTAATACCTGCAGCTGTAAGAGCTAAAGTAAGTCCAATCATACCAAAGTTCATAAGTTTCATTGCAAGAAGTTCTCTATTTTGTGCTTTTACACAGTTACCATGAGGTCTTCCTCTTAAAATTGGCATTGCATAAGAGATCATAGTAAATATAATCATAACATAAG
>CAYZWZ010000045.1:0-10773 GCA_964482285.1 uncultured Helicobacter sp.
TTAAGTGGTGCATATTTGCTCTGCACTTTGGTACATTTTTACTTTGCACTTGACATCAAGCTGTGCTATTTTAGGATATTCAGGTATTGTATTAAATTAATAGTTCTATATTATGAGGTTTCATGATATATATCTATAGAATTAAAAGTTATATGTTTAAATATTAATGGATATAAAATGCTTTTATTTAAAACTTATCATACTAATATTTAATTGTATCTATAGATTAAGTTAAGTTTAGATATAATGCGGTTAATCTGAACAAACAAAACACACAAAGAAGTGTTATTTATAAAAATTCTATAAGTAGAATTTATTGTGTATTTTATGGAATTTAATAAAAGATTAACTGTAATCTTTTCTCAAACTCCTCTAAATACACCCAATTAGGAATAAAAGTTCCTTTTCTAAATACTTAATCGTCTGTAATGTTATTTTCAGTGTTAACATAAGGAAACATAAATGAAATTCGAAGATTTTAATCTTAAAAAAGAGCTTAATGAAGCTATAAACAAAGCAGGTTTTACAGAACCAAGTCCAGTACAAGAACAAGCAATACCAATCGTATTAGATGGTCATGATATTATAGCTCAAGCACAAACAGGTACAGGTAAAACAGCAGCATTTGGATTACCAGTATTAAATAAAATGGTATGTAATGGACAAGTAGAAACACTTGTAATTGTACCTACAAGAGAACTTGCAATGCAAGTAAGTGATGAATTATTTAAATTTGGTAAATTTTTAAATATTAAAACAGCTACAGTATATGGTGGTACATCATATTCTAGACAAATAAAACATGTAGAAAATGCATCTATAATTGTTGCAACTCCAGGAAGACTATTAGATTTATTAAAAAATAATCAAATTAAAATTTCTCCAAAATGGGTTGTTTTAGATGAAGCAGATGAGATGCTTGATATGGGATTCTTAGAAGATATTAAAAATATTTTTAAATTTATTCCAAATGAGAGACAAACATTATTATTCTCTGCTACTATGCCTGCTCCTATTAAAAAGCTTGCAGAAACAATTTTAAATTCACCAAAGTTAGTAGCTATTGCTAAAAAAGACATTACAAATACAAAAATTACTCAATCATACTATGTTGTAGAGGAATATGAAAGAGATGATGCTCTTATGAGACTATTTGATTTTAAAAATCCTACAAAATCTATTGTATTTTGTAAAATGAAAAGAGATGTTGATAGATTAGCAACATATCTTGTATCTCAAGGTTTCTCTGCTAAAGGTCTTCATGGGGATATGGAGCAAAGACAAAGAGAAGAAGTTATTAGATCATTTAAAGCTGATAAAATTGAAGTACTAGTTGCAACAGATGTAGCAGCTCGTGGTCTAGATGTAAGTGATGTATCTCATGTATTTAACTACCAATTACCATTTGATGCTGAGCCTTATGTACATAGAATCGGAAGAACAGGTAGAGGTGGTAAAACTGGTGTTGCTGTTTCTATAGTAAGTCCAGCAGAGTTTAGAGCATTAAAGAAAATACAACAAACAATTGGTGCTCAAATGGAAGCTAAAATTGTACCAACTATTGATGATGTTAAAGATAAAAATCAAGATAGTTTTGTAGCTCAAATTAGAAATGCTAAAATTGATGATAAAGTATGTGATATTATAGATTCTCTAAAAGAAGATTTTGCATTATCTACAATTGCTTATAAATTAGCTACTATTTTATTAGAGCAAACAAAAGTTGGTGGAAAAAATAAAATTGGAAAATCTCACAAAGATATCGAAATACTTCTTGAAAGAATGAAAAATGATAGAGGTGGAAACGGTAGAGGTTCTAGAAATAGAAGAGGAAATCGAGGTGGTTCAAGTAGAGGTGGAAGATCATCTGGAGGAAGAAATGACTCTAGAGGTGGATCATCAAGAGGTGGAAGATCATCTGGAGGAAGAAGTGACTCTAGAGGTGGAAATAGATCATCAAGAAGTAGATAGAAATATTGAAAAAAATAGAAAATAAAGATGAAAAAAAGCTAATAAATATAACTATATATTTATTAGCTACTTTATTACTTGTATTATTATTTATTTTTATATACTTATTTACAAACTACACATTTATTAAAAAAGATGATTTTGTAAATAATTATAAAAAAATTGATCAACTTAAATTTGAAGATCTTAATATATCTATTCAAAAAAAATATAAAATTATAGAGATAATAGCTCAAAAAACTAAAGATCAAAATCAAACAAAAATCATAAAAATTGAAGATAAAAATACTACAAATAATAAATCTATAAATTTAAAAAAAGAAGTTGCCAAAAAGTTAACTTATAAATCTGTAATGTGTACTGATATGAATAGAGCATCTTTTAATATTACAAATACTTGTATAGATAATTATTCACAATTTATAAAAAATAATAAAGAACCAAAATATTATGAAGTGATACCTTTAATATCAAAAGATGACTTTACAAATGAAGATTTTAAATTAGATTCTAAAAAAAGAGAACTAGCTAGAAAAAGAGTAGAAGTTATTATAAAAAGATTAAGAGATATTGTAAAGCCTAATATTGAAATACAATCTGTTAAATATTATTTGGTTTCTAAAAAATCATATAAGGGTGTAGTAATAAGAGCTTATTACTAAAAGATAATTATGATTTATGATATATGTATAATTGGTGCTGGTGCATCGTCTTTGATGTGTGCTAGTAATTTAAAACATAAATCTATATGTATAATTGATAGTAATAATAATATTGCTTCTAAGATAAAAGTATCAGGTGGTGGTAAATGTAATATCACAAATGAAAATATGTCACATAGATATTTTAAGGGTGATAATGTATTTATAAAAGATATACTAGAACAATTTTCAAATGAAGATCTAAAAAAATTATTAAAAAAGAATAATTTATATTTTGAATTAAATCCTAAAATTGTTAAAGGTACATATTTTTGTAAGTCTAGTAATGATGTAATATCTATGTTTAAAAGTTTAACTAAACATTGTAAGTTTGAACTTAATACAAAAGTTAATGACGTAGATTATGAAAATAATATTTATATAATAAATACTAACAAAAAACAGATCAAATCTAAAAAACTTATTGTTGCAAGTGGAGGGCTTAGTTTTGCTAATCTTGGTGCAAACAGTATTGGATATGATATAGCTAAAAAATTTGGACACACAATAAATACTTTAAATCCAGCACTGGTAGGTTTTACTGTTCAAAAAGATCAATTTTGGTTTAAAGAGTTATCTGGATTATCTATGGATGTTAAAATAAAAGTTAATGATAAAGTAGTTGAGGGTTCATTTTTATTTACACATAAAGGTTGTTCTGGACCTGCTATTTTAACGACATCACTTTATTGGGAAAAAGGTAAGATTTCAATAGATTTTGCACCATACAAAGATAGCTATTTGCAAAAAAGATTTAAAAGAGCAACAAGAGAACTTAATATGGATATACACAATTATGAGTTCGCACCTGCTGGTAATTTTGGTTTTTCTAAAGCTGAAGTAACAAAAGGTGGTATAAATACAAATGAAATTAATAATACTATGCAAAGTAAGCTACAAAAAGATCTATATTTTATAGGTGAAGTTCTTGATGTAACAGGTGAACTTGGTGGATACAATTTTCAATGGGCATTTAGTTCTGCTGTTGTATGTGCAAGGAATATATAATATGTGTTTAATAATATCAGGTGTTTTTATTTATCTATCTTATAGCTTTTATATTGATAATAATTTAACAGCAACATTAATAAATGGAACAATTGCAATATTTTTTATAATCTTATTAATAAGAAATATAATTAACAGTAGAAAATATTTAAAAGAAAAAGATACAAACAATAAAGGTGATAAATGAAAATAGCATTTATAGGTGATATAGTAGGACGACCTGGACGAAAAATAATAAATGATAAATTAAAATCATTAAGAAAAGAATATGATATTGATTGTGTGATTGCAAATGGTGAAAATGCATCACATGGATTTGGACTTACTGTTAAAAACTGTGATGAATTATTATCTTATGGTATTGATGTTATAACTGGTGGAAACCATACATGGGATAAGAAAAAAGAGATGTTTGTTTTACTAAAAACTCATCCAGTTCTAAGACCCGATAATTATCCAAAAGAGGTAGAGGGTAGCGGACTTAAAATATTAGATATAAATGGTGAGAAATTAGCAGTTTTAAACCTTATGGGATTATTTTCAATGCCACAAGTATTAAATCCATTTACACATGCTATTGAAGTTGTGGATAAATTAATAGAAGATGGTATTAAGCATATATTTGTAGATTTTCATGCTGAAGCTACAGCAGAAAAAAGAATTATGATGCAACTATTAAAAGGTAAAGTTAGTGCAATTTGTGGAACTCATACTCATGTAGGAACTGATGATTTAGAGATAACTAAAGGTACTTTTTATGTTACTGATATTGGTCTTACTGGATGTAGAGATAATGTTATAGGAATGGATAGTAAAATACCAATCAAAAAGGCATTAACTGGTCTTGGAGGACATTTTGAAATACCAAATTCATGTAAAACTATTATGCAAATAATTATAATAGATATTAATGAAGATGGTAAAAGTATAAATGCTAAAAAAATTAAACTTTATAATAATCAGGCAAATGTAATATCTGAGCCTATTATCAACTAAAACAAAACAAATTTTAGATAAAATAATTATATAAAATCTAAAGGACTTATTTTATGATTATTATTCCTCAAACAAAAGGTGGTGTTGGTAAAAGTACAGTAGCTATGCAAGTAATAGCACCATATCTTTACAAAAAACATGGCAAAAAAGTAACTTATATTGAAATTGATGATGAAAATAATGATTCAAGAAGTTTTACAAGAACTGATATCGTAAATAAAAGAATGTTAAGTACAAATAGACTTCAAGAGCTTGATGAGCTTATCCTTATGGATGATAATCATGAGATTATTGTTGATGTAGGTGGTAATAAAACTTCAACACTAGTTCTTGATGAGATAGCAAAAGTAGGGACATTTAACAATGTAAAATGGATTGTACCTATGGGTGATGGTGAACTTGATGGTAAAAATGCAATTGCTACTATGAAAAAATTAAAAAAAATAGAAGTAAATTCACAAGATAATTTAATGTTTGCACTAAATAGAGCTATAAATACAGATGATGATTATTTAGAGGAACAATTTATTAACTTCTTTGGGCATAAATATTTAGCTAATAACTCTACAATTACAGATTTTGTACAAGATCCAAAATATTTTGCACTAAAAAATGATAAAGTTATTACAATGAGTAGATATTTAGGAAGTACAGTTTGGGAGATGGCTTATAATAATACTGATTTTACAGCAAAAGCTATGCAAGCAAAAGAAGCTGGTGATGTTGAAAGTGCTAGAAAATATCTATTTTTTAGAAGAATTCAAACAGAAGCAAAAGATTATGTATTAAATACTCTAAATGGAATATTTTTTAAATTAGATAAATTTATAGATATTAAGAAAAAATAAGAGATATTTATGAGTGATATGAGTTTCAAACAAGCTAAAGAGATAGCTGAACGATTAGAGATGTCAGAGATGACACTTAAATCAACACTTAAAAATATTGAAAAAGCAACTTCAAAGTTTGATAAGTTTATTGAACAAGAAGAGGAATTAATTAAAAAAGATTCAAAAATTACAAATCTAAAAATACTTATTGGAATGAATATTGGCTTTATTATAGGCTTACTTGTTTCAAAATATTTTTTATAATAAGGACAAATAAAATATGAGTACAAAACAAGAAGATATAATCACTATGTTTAATAAAATTGCTAAAACTTATGATTTAGCAAATAGAATTTTGAGTTTAGGAATAGATAAAACATGGAGAAAAAAAGCTTGTAATAAGGCATATGAATTATATGGGAAAAAACAATTAGATTCAATCGTTGATGTTGCTTGTGGTACAGGTGACTTAATGATCGATTGGAAAAAATTTGCAAATGAAAAAAATATTAAAATAGATAAAATAGTAGGTGTTGATCCTAGTGTAGGAATGATGGAAGTTGCAAAAACAAAAATACCAGATGGAGTATTTATAGAAGCAGGGGCTGAAGATATGCCTTTAGATGATAATAGTGCAGATATTATATCTATATCTTATGGTATTAGAAATGTTGTAAAAAGACAAGAGGGTATGAAAGAGTTTGCAAGAGTTCTTAAACCAAACGGTCTTATGGTTATATTAGAGTTTACAAAAGATGAAAAAACTGGAATATTAAGAACATTAAAAAGGTTTTATATGAATAATATTATGCCAATAATTGGTGGAATGGTATCCGGAAGTCGTGATGCATATACATATTTACCAAAATCAATAGAAGAGTTTATAACAAGTGAACAGATGTGTGAAGAGTTAAAATCTGTAGGTTTAGAGCCTGTATTTGTACAATCATATAACCTTGATATGTCAACAACATTTATTGCAAGAAAAATAGCTAAATAATAGTATGAGCAGTGCCATAAGTGTTAGTGAACTAAATACTCAAATAAAAGGTTTACTAGAGACTACTTTTACTTCTGTTTATGTTCAAGGTGAGATATCAAATCTTACTTATCATAACTCTGGTCATATATATTTTTCAATAAAAGATAAAGATTCTACAATATCATGTGTGATGTTTAGAGGAAATGCAAGTAGATTAAAATTTAGACTTGAACTTGGAGCTAAAATAATAATCTCAGGAGCATTAACTGTATACACTCCAAGGGGGAATTATCAACTTTTATGTAATAGTATAGAACCATATGGACAAGGGGCATTAGCCTTAGCATATGAACAACTAAGAACAAAGCTACAAATAAAAGGATATTTTAATAAAGCAATTAAAAAGCCTTTACCTAAATATCCAAATAAAATATATATAATCACCTCTTCAACAGGTGCAGCTATACAAGATATGAAAAAGATATTATCTCATCGTTATCCTTTAGCTAAGATGATATTATTACCAACAATAGTTCAAGGTGAAAATGCAAAAGATGAAATAGTATCAAATATTAAAAAAGCAGATAGTTTAGCTAAAAATGAAAAAGATAGTATTATAATAGTTGGTCGGGGTGGTGGAAGTATTGAAGATCTTTGGGCTTTTAATGAAGAGATTGTAGCAAATGCAATATATGAAGCTATTACACCTATAATAAGTGCAGTGGGACATGAAAATGATTTTGTAATAAGTGATGAAGTAGCTGATCTAAGAGCTAGTACACCATCTAATGCTATAGAGATATCAACTCCAAATATAAATGATCTTAGATTATTAGCTGATACATTATATGATGATATAAGTAATGTATATAAAAATATATTAAATAATAAAGCTAATGAATTAAATGGCTTAAAAAATAATTTTGCACAACATTCATTTGAATCAAAGTTTAATTTTGTTCAAACAAATATTAATCAGATTAAGCTAAATCTAAATCAAATGTATAAACAAATTATTTCAAATAAACAAGAAACTATAAATAATATTAAAAATCAAGTAGAGTATAATAATCCAAAAAATAAAGAAAAAATTGGTTATGCACAGGTTTCAAAAAATAATAAATTAATAAATATAGATATATTAGAAGAAAATGATAACTTTGAGATTCAAAGTGTAAATTATAAGTTTAATTGTAAAATTATCCAAAAAGAAAAATTATCTTAAGCTTAGGCAAGATATAATAATATATATATTAACGAAAAGGTAAGTAATGGCAATACAACAACAATCAACAACAACACAAAATGAATATATGACTTTTATATTAGGTAAAATGAAATATGCAATTGAATTACCAAAGATAAGAGAGATTTTAACGTACCCAGATATGATCACTCCATTACCAAATACAACAGAATGGGTAAAGGGACTTATTAACCTAAGAGGTGAAGTTGTTCCAATTTTAGATGTTAGAGTAAAATTTAACACAGGTGAAATAATATATGATGAAAATACAGCAGTTATTGCTGTAATAACTGATGATAGTAGAATGCTTGGTATTGTAGTAGATAAAGTTGATGATGTTCAAAATATAGATATTACATCACTTTCTCCTGTATCTTCTATGGGTTCAGCTATACCTTCTCAATACTTAAAAGGGTATGTAAGACTTGAAGATAATCAAATGCTAGTACTTATGGATATAGAAGCAGTAATTGATAAGAAAGAATTAGAAAAATAATAAATTTTTATGTTAGATAAAATTGAAAAGTTAAAAAAACGATCAATTCTTTTTGTAGATGATGTATCAGATATAATAGATGTAATCTCTGATACTTTAAAAAAATTAGATGTAGAGTTTTATGTTGCTTATGATGGATATGAAGCTTTAAAGATATTAGAAAAAAAACAAATTAATCTACTTGTAACTGATATAAATATGACAGATATGGATGGATTAGAATTATTAAAAATAATTAGAGATCAAAATAATAATGTTGATTGTATTGTAATAAGTGCTTACACAGAAGAGAGATATAAAGAGATATCAAAAGACTTAGGTGTAAAAGAATATATTGTAAAACCTTTTGAGTTTAATGAATTTTTAAATGCAATAGATAAACTATAGAGCTAAAAAGCTAATAGTTTATGGTTTAATTGCATACTTATATTAGATATAGTTCCTTGAACTAGTTTCTCCATAAATTTATCTATTTTATCTTTTCTTTTCCATATAGGGTTTTTAACTCCAGATCTCATCACTACTAACTCTTTTGCTCTACTTAATGTATCAACTTCATCAATCAATCCAACTTCTTTTGCTTGAGATGCTGTAAAGATATGGGCATCTGCGAATTTTTTATGATCTTTTATATCTAGTCTTCTAGCGTTTGCAACATCACTTACAAACATATCATAAGTATTTTTAATAACTTTATTTAATTCAGCAGTTTCCTCTTTGCTCCAAGCTCTAGTAGGAGTTCCTGCTTCTTTATATGTACCTACTTTTACAGTTTGAGTTTTTATCCCTATATTATCAAGTAGTTTACTAGCATTATAACTTTGCATAATAACACCAATACTTCCAACCATAGAACCAGGATTTGCTATAATTTTATTTGCCCAAATTGCACTATAGTAAGATCCACTAGCCATAGTTCCAGATGCATAAGCAATTACAGGTTTTAATCTATTTAGTTCTCTAATAGCATAAGCAATCTCAACACTAGGAGCAACTGCACCTCCTGGAGAGTTTACAATTAATAAAACACCTTTTATATTATGATCTTTTTTCGCAGAGTTTATTTTACTTAATATCTCACTTGCATCCATAATTGCACCATTTAGGTTTATCTCTTGTAAATTTGCATTAGTTAAAGTCTCTTTATTTGAGCTATTGTATATAAATATTAAAAGTAGAACCAATAAAGTAGCTTTAAAGTTTCTTTGAATAAAGCTAATAGGAGCTGTTATTGGACTAAATAGTATCTTAAAAAATTTCATTTTTTCCCTTTATAAATGTTTTTTTAGCTCTTTTTGTATGTAGTATTATATTTTGAGCTAAAGTTTCTTGATTTGTTACTTTATCTTTTAGATGAAATACTATAATATCTGAATCTTTATTTATCTCAAGAGAACCTTTATTACTTAATCCTAATGCTTTAGCTCCACCTAAAGTTGAAGCAATAAGTAGTTTAGATGCTAAAGTATCTATATCTATATTATAATGTATAAATAAAGAATTTTTTAACTCATCAAACATATTTAATGATATATTTGAACTTAATCCATCTGTTCCAATGGCTAAATTTATATCATCTATATTATCAAGATCTAATTTTGTATTATTTAATAATCTATTTGAATTTACACAGTGTATTATACTAGCATTTAGTTTTTTAATCTGTTCTAATTCATCTTCATTTGCTTGTACACAATGTGTAAAAGATAATTTATTTTGATATTTAAATAGATCTAAAAATTCTCTAGGAGTTGTAACTGCAACTGATTGTCCTAAGAAATTAGTAAAAAACTCTTTAAATTCACCATCATTTTTAGTTAACCAATCATTTTCAGCTTTACTTTCCATAAAGTGTGAAGATATAGCTAAATTTTTATCTTTTGCTATTTTTAAAATCTCTCTTATTAAAAATGGATGTGTAGAATAGGGTGAGTGTATAGCAATTGCAGGTATAAATTTATCATCTTGTAATGAAATAGCAGAGTTTAATTTTTCTTGGAAATCTAAATAAAGAGTATCTATCATATCTGCTTTGCTACCAAGTGCTTCAGTAAAATAAACTACATTTAAAGCTGATTGTTTACATGATTGCATATCAAAACCATAAGAAGATATAGCACCAATTGTTGTAGTACCATTTCTTATCATATTTTTTAATTCATTATCTATAACTTCTTTTGTAGCATTTGATATTAGATCTTCTCTATGTTCTATTACAGAAAATAACCATTTTACAAAGTTACCATATGAAAGTGTTGTTTTATTTGCACTAAATTCCAAATGAACATGAGCATTAATAAATCCTGGCATTATTACAGAGTTTACACCTTGATATTGTATGTGAACATCTGGGTATTTTTCTTGTATATTTTCATTTGTATCTATTTGTATTATTTTTTCATCAAATACTATAGTTGAATCTTTGTGTATAGTAAAATCTTTATCACAAGTTACAATCCAATCTGCACTTAAAAATTCCATAATTTATTTACCTCGTATAATCTATTTTAAGAAAAATATTTATTATTTAAACTTTTTTTGTA
>CAYZWZ010000046.1:0-10193 GCA_964482285.1 uncultured Helicobacter sp.
CATTAACGCACTCAATATCGTATCGCTCAATTATGCAGACTCACACTCAACTTTATAAAATGTTGTTTGTTTTTCTTGGGGTATTATAATTTAATCATTATGCTAGTGTAATTGATGCTGATAATATAAATTTAGATAAAGATTTTAGCTTGTTTGAGCCAAGTTTTGACACACTCAAACTAACTAAGTGATACAAAGTCCTAAAAATAGGAGCTTGTAAGTAATAAGGCACAGCGTAAGCTGCGTTTTGTCATGGATAATAATTTATCTAGCTTTTAGATTACTCTAAGAGTCTTGCGAGTGCGAAAATTGTGAAGTTTTTACCATACACTCTTGCTTCTGTTTGGGTTTACATATCTGCTATGATTACTCAAAGCTCTCCTAGGTTCTTACCCTAGTATTTCACCTTTTCCTACGAAAGTAGGTAGTCTATTTTCTGTTGCACTTTCCCTTTGGTTACCCAAGCCATCTTTTAGATGGAAACATACTTCACTGAAGCCCAGACTTTCCTCTTGTAAAAATTTACAAGCTATTATCTGCTGTACCTAGTGCAATTATACTATTATTTTCTTATGATGTCATAATATGCAGGAGGATTAAATTTAAAAACATCTTTTTTAAGATCTGTATTTGTTTTTACATTTTTAAAAACTATACTTACTTTATTATCTAACTCATCAGTGTAAAAGATAGCTTGTAGTTTATTGTTATATATTTTTATAGTGTAAGTTATGTTATTTAGAGTGTTTTCATAAGTGTTTTCATCTATTTTTTTAGATTCTTTTAATATATTTATTAAATTTAGCTCTTCACTAATATTGCTTATTATTGCTTGTTCTAATTCTGGTTCATCAATTATTATTTGTGATTGTGAAATATATACATTTTTAGCTGGTTCATTATAGTGCCATAAAATATTATTTGTATCAAATATAATATTTCCTTGATATTTTATAATACTATTTGAATTGTTCTTTATAGTTTGAGTGAAATCGGCTTTTAGATTTTTTATATCAAATATATTTGCAAAAGATAGTAAATAAAGATTTAAAAGTATTAATAATATTTTCATTTGTTTCCTTTAGTATTAATAAAGTCTACATTATATCAAATAATTATTGCTTAATCCTTATATAACAAACTATTAGCTATAATCAGCCGTTTATTATAATTATATTATGATAAATCATATTCCTATTGGAGAAAAATATATGTTACAATTTTTAGGTAAAATTTTTGGTACAAAAAATGATAAAGAGATTAAAAAATATAGAAAAAGAGTTGAGCAAATAAATGCTCTAGAAGACAAATACAAAGCTTACAGTGATGAACAACTACAATCAGATATAAACACAATTAAAGAAGATATACAAAACGGATCTAAAACTTTAGATGAAGTTTTAAATGATGTATATGCTATTACAAAAGAAGCAAGTACTAGAATCTTAAATATGAGACATTACGATGTTCAGCTTATTGGTGGATTAGTTTTAAATGATGCAAGAATTGCAGAGATGAAAACAGGTGAGGGTAAAACATTGGTTGCTACACTTCCTGTAGTATTAAATGCCTTAACTGGAAGAGGTGTACATGTTGTAACAGTAAATGACTATCTTGCATCAAGAGATGCAAAAGATTTAGAACCTTTATATAACTTTTTAGGTTTAAGTGTTGGAGTTTTAACAGCAGAGATCCAAGACCATGAAGATCGTCAAGAGCAATACAATGCAGATATAACATATGGTACAAACAATGAGTATGGATTTGATTATCTAAGAGATAATATGGCATATGATAAAGATCAAAAAGTTCAAAGAGAACACTACTTTGTAATTGTAGATGAAGTGGATTCAATACTTATTGATGAAGCTAGAACACCACTAATTATAAGTGGACCTACAAACCATAAAAGTGAAAACTACATAAGATCAAATGAAATTGCACTGAAACTTGAAAAAGGTGAAAGAATAGAACCTAAAAGACCAGATGAAAATGCAAAAATGACTGGTGATTTTTATGTTGATGAAAAAAATAAAACTGTACTTTTAACAGATGATGGTGTAAGAAATGCAGAAAAATTATTTGAAGTTGATAACTTATATTCTTTAGAAAATGCAGGACTTTCTCACCACTTAGATCAAGCTTTAAAAGCAAACTATATATTTGAAAAAGATGTAGATTATGTTGTTCAAAATGGTGAGATTATTATTGTTGATGAGTTTACAGGAAGATTAAGTGAAGGTAGAAGATTCTCTGATGGTCTTCACCAAGCACTAGAAGCAAAAGAGGGTGTTGTAATCCAAGAAGAATCACAAACTTTAGCAGATATTACATACCAAAACTATTTTAGAATGTATGATAAATTAGCAGGTATGACAGGAACAGCTCAAACAGAAGCAACAGAATTTGCTGAGATATATAACCTTGATGTTGTATCTATTCCTACAAATGTTCCAGTAAAAAGAATAGATAAAAACGACCTTATCTTTAAAAGTGAAAGGGAAAAATTTGAAGCAGTTTGTAACAAAATATTAGAATACTCTAAAACTGGACAACCTGTGCTTGTAGGAACAGCTAGTATTGAAAAAAGTGAATATTTACACAAACTTCTAAAAGAGAAAAAAATTGCCCATACAGTATTAAATGCAAAACAACATGAAAAAGAGGGAAAAATAGTAGAAGATGCTGGTCAAAAAGGTGCAATTACTATTGCTACAAATATGGCTGGTAGGGGTGTTGATATTAAAATACCTCAAGAGTGTTTAGATCTTGGTGGATTAGCTATTATAGGAACAGAAAGACATGAAAGTAGAAGGATTGATAATCAGCTAAGAGGAAGATCTGGAAGACAAGGTGATGTTGGTGTTACTCAATTTTACCTATCTTTAGAAGATAACCTTTTAAGAATCTTTGGAAGTGATAAGATAGCTTCTGTTATGCAAAGATTAGGTATAGAAGAGGGTGAACATATTGAATCTGGTATGGTAACAAGAGCCGTTGAAAATGCACAGAAAAAAGTTGAAGCTATGCACTTTGAAAGTAGAAAGCATATTTTAGAATATGATGATGTAGCAAATCAACAAAGACAAGTAGTTTATACATTTAGAAATGAGTTATTAGAACCTGATTATGATATTGATACTAAAATCACTGAAAATATAAGAGAATATGCTCTTCATGTATTAAGTAATGCTGGATTTATTGATGGTATGCCAGTAGAAGATTATGATTTTGATAGAGTTATTGCTATTATCAAAGAGGAACTAAGACTTGATATTACAAAAGAGGACTTCTATGCAGATAATTTAGCAGATATTGAAGATAATCTAACAAAACTTTTAATTGAATCTTATGATAAAAAGATGTCAATAGCTCCTGCTGAACAAAAAAGTGATATTGCAAAGATGTTATATCTTAGAATATTAGATGATAGTTATAGAGAACATCTATATGCTATGGATACTCTAAAAACTGGTATTGGACTTAGAGGTTATAATCAAAAAGATCCATTAGTTGAGTATAAAAAAGAGTCTTATCACCTATTTATGGAATTAAGAGAAAATATCAAATTAGAGATTGTTAAAATTTTGTTTACTATTCAACTTGTTGATGAAGAAGAAGAGAGACGACAAATGGAAGAACTAAAGCAAAATATGCAAAAAGAGGTTCAAAACATTGAGATCAAATCTGAAGATGAAGAGAAGTTTGAAAAAAAGGTTGCAAGAAATGAACCTTGCCCTTGTGGAAGTGGAAAAAAATATAAACAATGTTGTGGAAAAAGTGGACCAAAAAAAGGTTTATTAGCAAAATAAAAATATAATTAGCACTCCCCCTTGACAAGTGCTAAATATTAATATATAATAGCGAAGTTAATTTGTAAAAATTAACTAAATTTTTATACAAAAGGTAAAAAATGGCAAAAAGTTTATACGAAACATTAGGTGTTAGTGAAAATGCAACAGCATCTGAAATAAAAAAAGCTTATAGAAAACTAGCAAAAAAATATCATCCAGATATGAATAAAGAAGCTAGTGCAGAAGAAAAATTTAAAGAGATCAATGCTGCATATGAAGTACTAGGTGATGAGCAAAAGAAAGCTCGATACGATATGCATGGTGATGATATGTTTGGTGGACAAAACTTCCACGATTTTGCTCAAGGTCAAGGAGCAGGGGTTGATATAAATGATATATTAAACCAAATGTTCGGTGGTGGAGCTGCTAGAGGTGGCTTCGGTGGAGCTTCAGGGTTCCCTGGTGGAGGATTCTCTGGTGGATTTGGTGGACATTCTGCTCCAGATTTAGACTTAGAAGCAAATTTAAGTGTTGATTTTAGAACAGCAATATTAGGTGGTGTTAAAAACATCTCTGTAGAAGGTGAAACTTTTGATATTAAAATACCAAAAGGTATTAAAACTGGTCAAAAAATTAGAGCAAAAGGTAAGGGTAGATCTGCTCAAGGATTCCCAAGAGGTGATCTTATCTTAAAAATAAACGTTCTAGAAGATGATGAGTATACAAGAGATGGAGATGATTTAACTAAATCATTTGATATCCCACTTTATACTGCAATGTTTGGTGGAAAAGTTGTAATTGATACACTTTATAAAGAGATAACTCTAAAAGTACCTCAAAATACAAAACAAAACCAAAAATTTAGAGTTAAAGAATTAGGTGCTTATAATAGAAAAACAAAAGAGACTGGATATTTATATCTAAAAGCAAATATTATTATCCCGAAAATTGAAGATTTACCAGAAGATCTAGTAGATGCTTTAAGAGAAAAACTTCCAAAGAAATAATGGCTTCTTATAAAAAAGTAGTAAAACAACTTAGTCCTTTACTACGGAATATAACTCATATACCAGTAAAAGAAGTAGAGATACTTCTTTTACATATCTTAGGTCAAAATGTAATTTGGCTACATATCAACTACAACAAAGAGTGTGATGACAGCACTTTTAAAAAATTAGAAAAACTCGTACAAAAAAGATCACAAGATTATCCTATTGAATATATCACTTCAAGAGCTAGCTTTTATGGTGAAACATTTAATGTAGCACCAAATGTACTAATACCAAGACCTCAAACTGAAATATTAGTAGAAAAAGCTATTGAAACACTAAGTAAAATATCAAATCCAAAAGTTGTAGAAATTGGAACTGGAAGTGGTATTATATCTGTTATGTTAGCTTTAGAAGTACCAAATATATCTATAATAGCTGTAGATATAAATGATGATGCACTAGCTTTAGCAAAAACAAATGCAAAAAAATTTGATATTGAAGATAAAATCACATTTGTAAAAAGTGATATATTCAATAGTATAGATGTAAAAGATTATGATATGTGTATATCAAATCCTCCATATATAAAAAACAATTACAAACTACCAAAAAATGTTACACATGAACCTTCAAATGCACTATTTGGTGGAGAGCAGGGTGATGAACTTCTGAAAAAAATAGTAGATCAAACATATTTAAATAATATAAGGTATTTATATTGTGAGATGGGGTATGATCAAAAAGAGCCATTGGGTGAATTTTTGAAAAATCACAAAACAAAATCTGTTGAATTTTATAAAGATTATGAGAAGTTTGATAGAGGATTTACAGTGGAATTTGATTATGAATAATATATTGCAAATAAAAGATATGCATAAAACTTTTGGAACAAAGAAAGTTCTAAAAGGTATTACTTTAGATATAGTACAAGGTAAATGTACAGCTATTTTTGGTCTAAGTGGTGGTGGAAAATCTACTATTATAAAGCATATTGTAGGTTTACTTAAACCAACAAGTGGTGATATTATTTATGATAATGATAAAAATATAGCTACCATGGATGAGAATGAATTAAGAGATGTTAGAAAAGATATTGGATTTTTATTTCAAAGTGGAGCTTTATTTGATAGTATGAATGTATTTGATAATGTTGCATTTCCACTTGTAGAACATAGTAAAATGTCAAAAGATGAGATAGAAAAAGAGGTTTTAAAACATCTTGATATTGTAGGTTTAGATTCAGCAAGTGTAAGAGATCTTTTTCCTGATGAACTAAGTGGAGGTATGAGAAAAAGAGTAGGTTTAGCTAGAACTATTATTACAAAACCAAGAGTATTACTTTATGATGAACCTACAAGTGGGCTTGATCCAATTACAAGTGATACTATATCTCAACTTATACTAAAAATCCAAAGAGAATTTAATACTACTTCTATATTAATAAGCCATGATATAAAAGAGACATTCAAAAGTGCTGATTATTTTGCTATGTTATACAATGGTAAAATTGTAGAGTATGGAGATGAAGAGCATTTTAAAAACTCAAAATTAGAGATAGTACAAAACTTCTTAGCTGGACGAAGTGTTTAATGCAACTTTACCAACCAAAAGATGGATACTGTTACAATAGTGATACGTATTGTTTATATAACTTTATAACAGTTTGTCTTAGTAAGTTTAAAAATATCCATGGAGATATACTTGATATTGGTGCAGGATCTGGAATACTAGGTCTTCTTTTAAGTAAAGAGTATGAGAATATATCTTTAAACTCTTGTGAGATACAAGATGAGTTTGAATTTTTAGCTAAAAAAAATGCATCTGTTAATAATATAAAACTTAATCTATACAAAGGTGATTATCCTAAAATTGATTTTGATAAAAAATTTGATATAGTTGTATCAAACCCACCTTTTTATCCATCTTGTGTGGTAAAAACAACAAATAAAAATATAAAAATTGCAAGGTATAATGATAGTTTGCCTTTAGAAGATTTTATATCAAAAACATCAAAAATTCTAAAACCAAAAGGTAAGTTCTTTTTTTGTTATGATGTTAAGCTTCTAAATGATATTATTTCATTATTAAAGAAATACAAGTTAAATCTTGAATCTATGCAGTTTTTACATCCAAAAGCCAATAAAGAAGCATCTTTGGTTATGATATATGCTAGAAAAGATTCAAAAAGTATGTTAGAAGTTAAAAGTCCATTTATTATGTTTGAAAATAATGATTTTTCAAAGAATATGCAAAATATTTATGATAGATGCAACACCCACAGTATAAAAGTAGAGATATAAAATGATTACACATAAAGATTATAGTTTTAAATTTGATGAAAATAAGTGTGCTACTTGTGAGGGTAATTGTTGTATAGGAGAGAGTGGATATATTTGGATTAGTATGCAAGAGATTGAAACACTAGCAAAACATCTAAATATCACATCAAAAGAGTGTTTTGAAAAGTATTTAATAAAATATGGATATAAGTTCTCAATAAAAGAGAGAAAAATATCAGAAAATAATTATGCTTGTATATTTTTTGATTTAGATAAAAAACAATGTAGTATCTATGAAGCAAGACCAACACAATGTCGAACTTTTCCATTTTGGGAACATTTCAAAGAAAATATTGATGAAGTAATACAAGAATGCCCAGCAATAGTAAAATAATAACAGCCCTTTTTATAGGATTTGTATTGTTTGGATGTAGTTCATCTAATAATACTTTAGTACCTAGTACTAAGTTGCAAACTACTACAAAAGTTATAAAACATAAAGTTTTAAATAAAGAAGAGTTTGAAGAAAATGTACTACTTAGTTTAGCTTTAGATTATGAATTTAATAAACAGTATAAAAATAGTGCAATGGTATATGAAAAGCTATACAAAATAAATCCAAACTATGATTACTTTCAAAAACTATTATATCTTCATGCTTATAATAAAGAGTTCAATAGACTAAAAGAGTTATCTCAGGAGGGATTAGTAAAATATCCATCAAAAAAAGAGTATTTACTTAAAAATTATGTTTTTTCTTTAATTAAATTAAAAGAATATAACGAAGCATTAAAATATTCAAAACAATTAGTAAGTATTAAAAAAAGTGCAAATAATTACTCATTTTTAGCTGATAGTTATTATGGAGTAAAAGAATATAAAAATGCCTCAAAGTATTATCTAAAATCTTATAAGTTAAATAAAAATACAAAAGCTATGATAAACTATACAAATATTTTATTTAATAATTTAAATAAAAAAATAAAAGCAATTAAATTTTTGGAAAATTATAGAAAAAATAGATGTATCCAAGATGTTTGTACAGTACTATTGAATTATTATGAAAGAACAAACAATATTCAAAAAGCTATAAAACTTTCAAAAAAGATGTTAAAAAACTATAAATCAACTTATAGTAAAGATAAGATATCTCAAATACACAATTATATTTTATCTTTATATTTAAAAATAGATATAAAAAAAGCTATCAAATACTTAGAAGAAGAGGGCTTTGATGATAAAAAATTAGCATTTTTATACTCAATAACAAATCAAAATAAAAAAGCACTAAATCTATATAGAAAAATCTATAAACAAACACAAGATATAACAGTACTTGGTCAAATAGCTATGTTTGAAAGTGAATATGATAAAAGTATAAGTAAAAAAGATATATATGCAAAATTTGAAAAAACACTAAAATATAAACCAAACCCTATATATCAAAACTATTATGGGTATTTATTATTAAATGATAATAAACAACTAAAAAAAGCTTTAGATCTAATCAAAAAAGCATATAATTCAAACCCAAATAATTTATCTTTTAAAGATTCTTTAGCATATGCATATTATAAAAATAAAAAGTATAAAACAGCATATACTTTAATGGAAGATGTAGTTTCAAAAGTAGGGCTTAGCAATATAGAGATAAAACAACACTGGGAAGAGATAAAAAAATATAAGGATAACAAATGATATTAGACGATATAATAAAAAAAACAAGAGAAGACTTAGAAATAAGAAAAAAAGAGTTTAGTGTAGATTGGTTAGGTAGAAGTTTAGCATATAATCCATACCAACCAAGAGATGTAAAACCTTATCTTACATCTACAAAAGAAGAGCCTATTAGAATAATAGCAGAAGTTAAAAAAGCTAGTCCTAGCAAAGGTATCATAAGAGAAGATTTTGATCCATTACAAATAGCACAAGATTATAGTAACAATGGAGCAAATGCTATATCTGTTCTTACTGAACCACACTTTTTTCAAGGTGATATAGAGTATTTAACAGGAATTAGAAGATATGTAGATACTCCATTACTTAGAAAAGATTTTATAATAGATGAGTATCAACTTCTTGAAGCACTTGTTTATGGTGCAGATTTTGTACTTCTTATTGCAAAAGCATTAGATAAACAAACTTTAAAAGATCTATACGATAAAGCTTTATCTTTAGGACTTGAAGTATTAGTAGAGATTCATGATCTTCCTGATCTTAAAAAAGCTATGTCTTGTGGAGCTAATATTATAGGTATAAACCATAGAAATCTTGAAACATTTGAGATGGATATGACTTTATGTGATAAGTTAATACCACTTATTCCAAATGGTAAAATAATTGTTGCAGAAAGTGGTATTACAGATATACAAACAATAAAAAGACTAAACTCAATAGGTGTTGATGCCTTTTTAATTGGTGAACATTTTATGAGACAAGACGATATTGGTGCAGAGATACAAAAACTAAAAAACTCAATGAAATAAATTATGAAAGATGATATAGCAAGTTATAAACAAGCCTTAAAAGAGCAATTTTTTAAAAATGAAGATAAACTTTTTACTAAAAAACCAAAGTTTATCTCATATACTTGTAAAGATACAACAGGGATATTATCTTCAATAGCATCAAACTCTAGGTTTTCAGAGATAAGAAAACGATACAAAGTTACAGTTTTTTTATATAAAATCCTTTTAAAATCACAATTTAATTTTGTATTATATGCATTTTATAGAAATGATATACTATATATAGCAACTGCAAATCATATAGGTCAAAGTGAACTTAATATGCAAAAACTTACTATAATATCTTATTGTAAAAAATCGATAGATTATAAAAATATAAAAGATGTAAAGATATTTAGAGATGAACATAAACTTCAAAAAAAAGAGAAAAGAAAAATACAAAGATATAAAGAAAGAAGTTATGGAATATTCGATAATTACCTTACTAATAAGAAATTATATAATATAGCTCAAAGAATAAAAGAAAAGATAAAATTATTAAATAATTAGGAAATATATTTTAATTTCTTATACAAATGAGAGTATAATTTATATATACACTTATAAGGAATATAATATGACTAATTCTATAGATGGTGGAGTATTTTCTCCTATAAAAAA
>CAYZWZ010000047.1:0-10124 GCA_964482285.1 uncultured Helicobacter sp.
ACAAAAGCTAAAAATCAAGCTGTTAATTACCTCGTCCTCTTAAGTCGATCGTTATAAAAAATTCTAAACTATCAAAATAAATAAAGTTTTACTATAATATAAATATATTAAAAATTTAGCTATTGTTACCCAGATGAAAAAACAACCCTTAACAATTTAATTAAAATCAATAACATTTACCCTTCTATTTTAACTATAAGAACCATTATATTATTTATTTGTTATAATTGCGTAAATATTATAAAGGGATTATATGTTAGAAATAAACACAAAAGCACCTGAATTTTGTAAGCCAAATCAAGATGAAGTTGAGATTTGTTTACGAGATCTATTGGGTAGATGGATAGTTTTATACTTTTATCCAAAAGACAATACTCCAGGATGTACAAATGAAGCATGTGATTTTACAAAAACAAACGATGAGTTTGAAGATCTTGATGCTATGGTTATTGGAGTAAGTCCAGATAGTCCCAAAAAGCATAGAAACTTTATAGAGAAAAAAGATTTAGAGATTATGCTTTTAGCAGATGAAGATAAATCAATGTGTGAAGCTTATGATGTGTGGCATCTTAAAAAATTTATGGGTAGAGAATATATGGGGGTTATGAGAACTACATATATCATAAATCCAGATGGTATAATAAGTGCTGCATGGGAAAATGTAAAAGTAAGACAAAAGAAAACTATAAAAGGTGAAAAAGTAGAAATACTTCATGTAAATATAGTAAAAGATGAATTAGAAAAATTAAAAGGGGAATTTGATGGGTAGAGCATTTGAATATAGAAAAGCTGCAAAAATGAAAAGATGGGGAAATATGTCAAAAGTATTTCCAAAACTTGCAAAAGCAATCACACTTGCTGCAAAAGCAGGTCCAGATCCAGATATGAATCCAACGCTAAGAACTGCAATAGCAACTGCAAAAGCACAAAACTTACCTAAAGACAATATTGAAGCTGCTATTAAAAGAGCAAGTGGAAAAGATATTGCAAATCTTGCTGAAGTAAACTATGAAGGGAAATGGCAACATGGAGTACTTGTGTTTGTAGAAACAGCAACTGAAAATACAGCAAGAACTGTTGCAAATATCAAAATGATATTTAACAAAAATGGAGGTACTCTTGTACCAACTGGTTCATTAGAGTTTATGTTCAATAGAAAAGCAGTATTTGAAATAGAAAAATACGATGGTGATCTAGAAGAACTAGAGATGGAACTAATTGATGCAGGTCTTGAAGAGATCAAACAAGAAGAAGATGGTAGTTTACAAATCTTTGCTGATTATACTGACTTTGGAAATATGTCAAAACAACTTGAAGATATGGGAATCGAATATGAAAAAGGTTCACTTCAAAGAATACCAAACTCTCCAGTAGAGATCTCAGATGAACAAATGGAAGAGCTTTCAGTTTTACTTGATAAACTAGAAGATGACGAAGATGTTCAAAATGTATATACTAACTTAGCATAATAAGTTAGTATATATTTTACACTCTCTTTACAAAAGCTATTTTCTATATAGCTTTTGCCATTTTTATTAAAGTATCACTCCACTTTTGACTCATTGGAGTTATTTTTATAACTTTTATTTTTAACTCATTTGCTATAAGTTTAGCCATTTTATCAGATTTATATGGACTTGCAAATATCGCTTTAATATTATTTTTTTTAGCTTTTACTATCAACTCTTTTAACATTTTTGGCTTTGGATTTTTTCCCTCAATCTCTATAGGTATTTGTTTTAGATTGTATTGTTTTGCAAAATATTGCCATGATGGATGAAATACCATAAATTTATTATGATCTTTTTTAGATAATATATCTTTTATTTGTTTATTTGTATTTTCTATTTTATTTATAAACTCTTTATAATTTTTTATATAAAACTCTTTATTTTTACTATCTTTTAATACAAGAGCATCAAGGATATTTGATGCAATTATTTTCACATTTGATGGACTTGTCCAAATATGAGGATCTAAATGCTCATCTTGTGTATGTTCATCTTTATGTAAACTTGATAGTTTTTTTATACCTTTTGATGTCTCAACTATAAGCATCTTTTGATTTAAGCTTTTAAACTTATCTAACCAATGCTCTTCAAATTCAACACCTATACCAAAATATATATCTGCTTTTGCAATCTTTTTCATATCACTTGGTTTTGGTTCATAAGTGTGCATAGAGACACCTGGCTTAACCATAGTAGTGATATTTACCTTATCCTTAGCAATCTCTTGTAAAAATGTTTTTTGTGGTGTTATGCTAACTACAGCGTTTATAGTAGCATAAGAACAAGTTGCGATAAACAACGATGAAATAAAAGCTAATTTTTTCATATTTAGTCCTATATAATTTTTGCAATTATATATCTAACTAGCTTAAAATCTCACCCATATCCCAAAGTAGTTTATTTAGTATAGATTTATCTTCAATTTTAGAATCAAGTTCCTCTACACTATTATTAAATCGTTTAATATAATTAAAGACAATCTCAATACTTTCATCTATATTTTCATGATAATAATCACTATAGATTACAGCTTCAAGTATAGCTTCATCAAATAGTTCTGTTTTTTTCAAAATATTGATATCATTTGAGGCTGCATTTGTAACATATATCAAATCACCTCTAAATTTATCACATACATTATCAAAACATCCAAGTTTTCCAACAAAAGCTCTATCTTCTAATAACTCTTGGTCAATATAAGATAGTATAGTTTTTTTATCTTTATTTGATTGAGTAATATTCATAATATCAATTATAAAATATTTATTTCGTTGAAGTTTTGGAGCATATTTTATATTATGAAAGTTTTTAGAACAAGCCATTAACGATAGATCAATATCATTTTGATAAACATCTGGCATATACATCAATATAGGTGCAATATATTGTTCACTTTTTGGTGTTGGTTCATTTTCAATTGTAGTTCTTACTATATAGATATTGTTTTGTAAATCTTCACTTAGATATATATAAGCTCTATTATATTTTATAACTGCTTGCTTTGCAAATTCTAAAGAATTTAAAACATCACTACTTGTTTTAGATAAAATATCATCACCCATTTTAGCAGATACAATCATATGATTCCACATATCTCTTCTAGCTTCATACTCTTTACCTAAGAACCCAGGTTTTACATGTAAAAGGTTTATAATAAGTTCAGCATTTGAATAATAATACTCAGGTATTGCTTTTAATAATTTATCTTTTTCTTGCCAATAATGAACATTGTCAAAAATTTTTCGTATTGTATTTTTCATGTTAATTAATTATAGCAAACTAAACATTTATTTATTATTATTAGCTATAATTCAATATGACTTTAGAAAATACCCTTAAACAACTCCCTTTAGATCCTGGAGTGTATCAATATTTTGATAAAAATAATAGATTACTTTATATAGGAAAAGCAAAAAATTTAAAAAATAGAATAAAATCATATTTTTCATTTACTCCAACACTTGCACCATCTTCTAAACTAAGTGCAAGAATACACAAAATGATAAGTGAAGTATATAGCTTACAATATATAATTGTAGATAATGAAAACGATGCATTAATACTAGAAAACTCTCTAATAAAACAGCTAAAACCTAAATATAATATACTCTTAAGGGATGATAAGACTTATCCATATATCTATGTTGATTTCTCACAAGATTTTCCAAGACTTGATATTACTAGAAAAGTTTTAAAAGGTAAAAGTATCAAATATTACGGTCCTTACAGTGTTGGTGCAAAAGATATGCTAGATAGTATATATGAGATAGTTCCACTTGTACAGAAAAAAAGCTGTTTAAATGGTATACAAGCTTGTTTATTTTATCAAATCCAAAAATGTCTTGCACCTTGTGAAGGAAAAGTGAGTAAAAAAGAGTATTTAAATCTAATAAATGAAGCTTTAGATTATATACACAATAAATCAAAATTGATTAAAAAACTAAAAGAAAAAATGGAATTTTATTCAAATGAATTTAGATTTGAAGATGCATTGGTTTTAAGAGATCGTATAAAAACTATCAAAAAATCTGAAATAAAATCAACACTTGATTTTGCATCAAAAGAAAAAATAGATCTATTTGGTGTACAAATAAAAGACAATAGAGCAGTAATTATAAAAATGTTTATAAGAGAAGGTAAACTAATATCTACTTCACATAACTTTATAAATATAAGTGAAGTAAATACAGAAATTGATATATACAAAACAGCTATAGTTAATTTTTATAAACAAACATTACCTACACTTCCAGATGAAATTATTACTGTTCATGAACTAGATAATGTAAATGAGTTAAAGGAGTTTATTTATTTACAACAAAATAAAAAGATACCTATAAATAATCCTAAAATTGGAAAGAAAAAAGATCTTTTAAATCTTGCAATAACAAACTGCAATGAGCTATTAAAAATAGATAACAGTACTTCAAATATAAATATCTATAAAGATATAAAAGATCTATTTAACATATACAAATTACCTAATAGATTTGAAGCATTTGATAACTCTCATATTATGGGTCAAGCTACTGTAGGAGCTATGATTATATGGGAAGATAATAAATTCAAAAAAGAGGATTATCGATTATACAATCTTGAAGCAAAAGATGAATACCATCAAATGAAAGAGATGTTAACAAGAAGAGTAGAAAAATTTGAACAAAATCCACCACCTGATGTATGGATAATAGATGGTGGTGCAACCTTAGTAAAACTAGCATATGATATTTTACAAAGTGTTGGTGTTTATTTAGATGTAATTGGTATTGCAAAAGAGAAAGTTGATGCAAAAGCAAACAGAAGTAAAGGTGCAGCAAAAGATATTTTATATACCAAAGACAATGTATATAAACTACAAACAAGTGATAAAAGACTTCAGTTTATACAAAGACTAAGAGATGAAGTTCATAGATCGGCAATTGGCTTTCACAAGAAACAAAAAAGAAAAGAGGATAAACAAATATCTCTACTTCAAATAAAAGGTATAGGTGAAGCTAAAGTAGCCAAACTACTAAAATATTTTGGAGAATTCCAAACAATCAAAGAAGCTAGTTTAGATGAGCTACAAGAGGTCTTAAACCAAAAAGATGCTATACTTATAAAAAATCACTTCAAAGAAGAATAAGATAAACAATGGCTTATATTAAACTAAATAAAAAAAACTTTTTTCATAATCTAGACATAATATGCTCTCATGCAAAAGATAAATCAAAAGTAGCAATAGTTCTAAAAGATAATGCTTATGGACATGGACTTATTGAAATATCTACTATGGCAAAAGAGTATGGAATACAAAATGCAGTAGTGAAAAACACTTATGAAGCAAACAAAATAAAAGGGTATTTCAAAAATATCTTAATTCTTGCTGATGTGCATAATGGGACTTATTCACATACTTTTCACATAGTGATTAACGATCCCCAAGATATCGAATGTTTAGAAGAAAATACTAATATTCACATAAAAATTGATACAGGTATGCATAGAAATGGTATCTCTATAAAAGAGCTTAAAAGCACTATACATAAGGCTTTAGAAAGAAATTTAAAAATTTCTGGAATTTTCACACATCATAAAAGTGCAGATGTTTTAAGTAGTGAATTTTACTGGCAAAAAGAGCAATTTAAGCTAGTAAAAAATGAGCTTCGTGAAATATGTGAAAAACTTAGTTTATCTAATATTAAGATTCATTCTTGTAACTCTGCAGCTTTTTTTAGAACATCAAATCCTAATGAAGATCTATATAGAATTGGTATTGCAGTATATGGTTATAAGATGGATAATTTCTTAAAAAATAATATCGATTTAAAACCTGTCTTATCTTTGTATGCAAAAAGATTATCAACAAGAAAAATTAATAAAAATCAAAGAATTGGATATGGTGGTATTTTTAAATCAAATGAAGATATATCTATATCAACTTATGATGTTGGATATGCAGATGGATTAAAAAGATTTAATCAAGAATATATAGATATACCAAATAACAATAAAATCTTAGGTAGAGTATCTATGGATAATATCAGTGTAAATAGCACTGAAGAAGAGATATGTATATTCAAAGATGCAAAAGAGCAAGCAAAACTACATAATACTATAGAATACGAGATTTTGACATCTTTAAATTCAAATATAAAAAGGATAATTGTTTAAATACAATATCCTAGCTTGCTAATATATCATCCCCATTAGCAATACTTCTTATATTTCTTTTTTTAACATAATTATTCAATCCAATATGGTTGTTATATCCTAAAAGTTTAGCTATTTTTCTAACACTAAGCCCTACTTTTAACAACTCTTCAATCTTATCTCTTTTTTCATCAAATTTTGACTTCTGAATTGTACCTTTTGGTTTACCTAAATGAACACCATCAAGCTTTTTAGCAGTAAGTGCTTCTTTTGTTCTTAGACTCATTAGATCTTTTTCAAGTTTTATAGTCATAGATATAACACCTAAAATCATCTTAGTAAGCATATCTTCATCACTTACTAAATCTAGATTTTGATTTATACTTATTATTCTAACACCAGCTTTTAAAAGCTTATTTATTACATCTAAAATAGATGATATAGTTCTTCCAAATACATTTATATCTGCAACAATTATAGTACACCCTTTTTTACAATCACTAATTAAATTTAATATGTTTTTTTCTTGGCTTGGAATATTAACTTCTAGTTCAACATTTGAATCTAATTTAATATTATTTTTCTTTACATATTTAGCAATTGCAATTGCTTGATCTTGAGTATATTGCTCATCATTTTTATTTATTCTTATAAAACTTATCATCTTGTTCATTTTTATCCTTTATCTATATTGTATAATAATAGTAATAAATATTTAATATATTGTATAATTATAAATATAATGTTTATACATAATGATATACTATTATAACTTAGTTTTTTATTAAAATATTATTAATATTATAAAAACATCTAATTTTTTATTCTTGATATAAAGCAATTTTTAGTTAAAATCATTTTCTAATTAATAGGGAGTTTTTATGAAATTAGTAGTAGCAATTACAGGTGCAAGTGGTGTGAGTTTGGGATTGAAATTTATATCACTTTTACCAAAAGATATTAATGTATATGCAGTGATATCAAATAGTGCTAAAAAAGCTTTAGAGTTTGAACAAAATATACCAATGCCATCAAATGAAAATATACTTTATTATGATGATTCAAGTATTGAAGCTTCCATCTCTTCTGGAAGTTTTCAAACAGATGCAATGATAATATTACCTTGTTCTATGAACACTTTAGCAAAATGTAGTGTAGGTATTGCAGATAGTTTAATCACAAGAGTATTTTCTGTTATGTTAAAAGAGAAAAGACAAATAGTATTAGCACCAAGAGAGATGCCATTTAATACTATACATCTAGAAAATATGACAAAACTATCTTCTATGGGAGTAACTATTGCTCCACCTATGCTTGGATACTACTCAAAACAACAAACATTAGATGATATGGAAAACTTTATTATTGGAAAATGGTTTGATACTCTAAAAATAAAACACAACTTATTTAAAAGATGGCAATAAAGGAAAAAATAGTTTGAAAAGAGCAATATATAGTGGGACATTTGATCCTATTACAAACGGTCATATCGATATACTAAAAAGAGCATTAAATATATTTGATGAGATAATAGTAGCAGTTGGAATAAATGCTAGTAAACAAACAATGTTTGATACTAATACAAGAATTATGTTAATAAAAGAAGCTACAAAAGATCTAAAAGGTATATCTGTAATGTCTTTTGATAACTTACTTGTAGATTTTGCAAAAGAGCAAGGTGTAAATAATATTATAAGAGGTCTTAGAGCTGTTAGTGATTTTGAATATGAACTTCAAATGGGATATGCAAATAACTCTCTTGATGAAAATCTTGAAACAATCTATCTAATGCCAAGTTTACAAAATGCTTTTGTATCTTCATCTGTTGTAAGGGAACTTATAAAACATAATGGTAAAATATCACATCTTGTACCAAATAATATAATAAATTTAATAAGGAAATAAATATGTACTTAATCTTAGAAGGAATAGACACAGCAGGAAAGTCAACTCAACTTGATATCTTAAAACAAAAATACCCAATGGCAATTTTTACAAAAGAACCAGGAGGAACACCACTTGGAGCAAAAATTAGAGAGATGGTTTTAAATGGTGAAGCAACATCAAAAGTTGCTGAGATGTTACTATTTTTAGCAGATCGAGCTCAACATTCATTTGAAATAGTAAGACAAAATCCAGATGAGATGATAATCAGCGATAGAGGTGTAATTTCAGGAATAGGATATGCAAAAGATGTTCCTATGGAAATAGCAATATCTTTAAACCTAGTAGCTCTAAATGGAGCTGTTCCTACAAAAATAGTTTTACTTGAACTATCAAAAGAGGAGTTAGAAAAAAGACTTAGTGCAAAAGAAAATGATGCTATTGAAAATAGAGGTGTTGATTATCTTTTAGAAGTACAAACAAGAATGAAACAAGCAATAAAAGAGCTTAACTTCGATGCTGTTTATATAGATGCTTCGTTAAGTGTTAGCCAAATTGCAAAACAAATACAAGACTTTATTACAGAATAATAAAGATAAAACAAAAGTAATACTACTTTTGTTTTAAAATATCTTTTATAATTATCATTGCTAAGTTTAAAGCCTTAGTTCTATGTGATAGATCTTTTTTATCTTCAAAATCTAATTCACCCAATGTTTTATTATACCCTTTTGGTATAAAAAGTGGATCATATCCAAATCCATTATCTCCTATTTGCTTATCTATAACTTTTCCATGCATCCAACCATGAGTTGTATACATATCATCTTTATAAAATATAGCAATAGCAGCAGTATAAAAAGCATCTGAAGTTTTTATACCTTTATTTTGTAGATTATTTATTAATTTCTCATTATTTTGTTTATCTGTTGCATTAGTTCCAGCATATCTTGCACTATAAATATTTGGTTCATAGTTAAGCTCTTTTACACTAATACCACTATCATCAGAAACTACTAAAAACTCTTCATCTTTAAACTTATCTTTTAGTTTATCTTGAATTATTTTTGCTTTTATTATTGCATTTTCTTTAAAAGTACTTCCATCTTCTATTATATCCATATCACCTAGAAGTTCTTTAAAAGTAAGAACTTCAAAATCAGGTAAAAGAGTTTGAAACTCTTTTATTTTTCCTTTATTTCCTGAAGCTATTACTATTTTTATCATTATGCTTTTTGCTCGTGAGCTGCTACTTCTTCACTTGCTTGTTGTTGCTGATAAATTTCAGATATTATTTGTGTAAGTGCCATAAGACCCATATGGTAACCAAATGGTCCAAAACCTGTAACAACACCTGTACTTGCAGTTGCTGTTATTGATTTTTGTCTAAACTCTTCTCTATGGTAAATATTTGAAATATGCACTTCAACTACTGGTAAAGATACAGCTTTTAGTGCATCACAAAGTGCAATACTAGTATGAGAATAAGCTGCTGGATTGATTAAGATACCATCAACTTCACCTAAACACTCTTGTACTCTGTCTACTAATTCACCCTCTAAGTTTGATTGAAAAAATTCTAACTCAACACCATTTTGCTCTGCAGCACCTTTTAATTGTTGGTGAATCTCTTCCATTTTCATTGGACCATAGATATGTTGTTCTCTAATACCTAACATATTTATATTTGGACCTTGTATTACTGCTATTTTCATTTAAAACCTTTTTTATTAATAATTTAAGGTATAATACCAAATAAAAATATAATACCAAATTAAAGAAGAACTAAGCACTTAAAAAATAGATAAAATAGTAGATTGTAAAGATTTTTGTTGTAGCACTAGCAGGGCTAATGCAAAACAAAAATCTTTGCAAGATACATTTTAGGCTATTTTCCCTATGGGTAGAATAATTTGCACAGTATTTTCAAAAATTTTATATTTGAATTAATAAATTAGTCCTACATATAAAATTTTTAAAACTCTTGCACAACTTATACTATTTAAGTAGCTAGTTATTATTTAATTTGGTATAATCAACAATTAAAAGCCTTTTTATAAAGAATAGCTTAAATTGGAAGGAATAATTTAAAAGACA
>CAYZWZ010000048.1:0-10085 GCA_964482285.1 uncultured Helicobacter sp.
TTCATAGACTTTCAAATCCAGGAAAAATACCAGTAGTTTTAATAGAAGCACAAGTTGGTGAATATACAGATGAAGATGATATTGTTAGAATTGAAGATGATTTTGAAAGGGAATAGATGAAATTAAAACAGCAAATTAAAAAAGTATTATCTTTTGTTTTGAATCCAAAAGAAACATTAATAGCAAATAAATATACAACTGATACTACCATACTATCAAATGAAGAACATATAAGATTAGCTTGTAATTGGTTATTGTTGTCTCAAGAAAAAAGTGGCGATGATGGATATTCAAGGCAATATTCTTTATTTAATAAAAAATGGGATAGAGGATATATAGAAACTACAGGATATATTATACCAAGCTTAATAGAAGCAGGAAAAAAACTAAATGAGAAAAAATATATTGATAGTGCTTTAAAAGCAGGAGAATGGTTGCTTAAAATTCAAAATAATGATGGCTCATTTTCAGATATTGATGAGGGTAGTCCTCAAGTATTTGATACAGGGCAGTGTTTAATTGGGTTTAATTATCTATATGAATATACAAAAGAAAACAAGTATTTAGAAGCGATACAAAAAACTACAAATTGGCTAATAGATATTCAAGAAGAAAATGGTAGCTGGGTAAAATTTGCATATAATAGTATTTCTCACTCATATTATTCAAGAGTTGCAGCAGCCCTTTTTAAAGCAGGGATAATTTTAGATAACGAAAATATTAAAAATAGTGCTTTAAAGCAGGTTAAGTGGGTATTAGATAATCAGTTTGAAAATGGATATTTTAATTATTGCGAATTTGAAAGAGATGTTGATGCAGTTTTGCATACTATTATTTATGTATTAGAGGGATTGTTAGATATTTATGATTTTACAAAAGATAAGAAAGTTTTAGAAGCAGTATTAAAAAATGTAAATAAATTAAAAGAAATAAATCTAAATAGAGATTTAATTCTTTGTTCTCAATATGATAAAAATTTTAATTGCACGAATGATGAAAAATGTATCACGGGGCTTGCTCAGTGGGCTGGTGTGCTTTTGAGATTATATAAAATAGAAAAAAATGAAGATTATAAAAAACTTGCAATTAGGACAATACACTATCTCAAATCAAAACATATAAAAGAGGGAGAAAATCTAAAAGGTGCATTACCCGGTAGTGTGCTCTTTTATGGATATTATGGTTCTTGTAGTTTTATGAATTGGAATAATAAATTTTTTATTGATACACTATTAATGTATGATAAATATGAAATCTCATTAGAATATGAACAAGAAATATATTCTGGAGCTTGTTTTAGTTTTTTAAAAGGTGTAGTTACAAATGATTTAACATCTATGGATAAAAAATATCTAAAACAATTTGATAATTTTTTTGAAAAATTTAAAAACCAAAAATATACTATATTGGATTTAGGTTGTGGCAAAGGTAAATTTCTAAACCATTTTAAAATAAATTATATTAATTGGAAAGTTATAGGAGTAGAGCCAAATTATACTGATAAACAAAATAATATTTTATCGGGGAGTGCTTATAAAATACCATTACCTGATAATAGTGTAGATATAGTTTATATTGTAGAGGTTTTACAACATATAAAATATTTAGATACTGCTTTTAGTGAAATTAGAAGAGTATTGAATAGGGGGGGGTATGTTGTGATAGGTGATAGAAATCCATACTCTTGGCTTGGGTTATTAAAGCCACTTTTAGAAAAAAAAGGCAAATGGATGTATCCAAAAGATTCTGCATACAAAGAGCAATGGTATAACATATCACAATGGCAAGATATATTTAAACAAAATGGTGTAAACTTTATAAGTTATAAGGTTATTAATAGTGATGATAATTATAAAGGTATTTATTTTTTTAATAGATACTATTTTATGGTAGGAAAACTTAATGGTAAATCTTAATATTACAATAAGTTTAGATTCCATTATTGCTTTTTTAGAAAATAATACAATTATTACTTTTATTGGTTTAGGAGGAGTCTTAATTGGAATTGCAAAGTTAATTTTTATATACTTTAAATATAAATATAAGAAAGATAAACTTTATAAGGACAAAAGAGAAAAAGAATATAAAAAAATAGATGAAATTATTTCTAATTTATATAATAAAGATACTGCAAATTTACAACAAAAATTAAGTAAAGAAAATTTATCTATTGATGAACTATTTAGCATAAGCGAACAAATACATAATTTATATACAAAAGCAAATAAAATATTTTTATCTGTAGAATCAATAATAGATAAAAAAATATTTAATAAAATTAAAGAAAAAAATCTAGCATATAGATACTATATTATACCAAATAATGTTCCAGGAAATAATATTGATTTAGAGAATGATGATTTATTACTTAATATTCAAAAACTTTCAAAAGAAATTAAAAAACTTCCAAGTTACATTACAAAACAATTTGAATTGTATTTAGAATTTGATATGATTTTATATCAAGTTTTAAATGATAAAAAAGAAAAATTAGCAAAACAAATAGAATTAAAATGAAAAATATAAAAAGGTATAATTAAATGTGTGGTATTTTAGGACAAATTAATTTTAAACAAAACAATATCAATGAAACTAAATTTCAAAAAGCACTTGATTTACAATCTCATAGAGGACCAGATGATAGTGGAATATATCAAGATAAAAATATAATATTTGGACATAGAAGATTAAGTATTATAGACCTTGATTCTCATGCAAAGCAACCTATGGTTTCAAAATGTGGTAATTATATACTTGTGTTTAATGGAGAAATTTATAATTATATAGAGTTAAAAGAAGAACTTTTAAAAAAAGGATATAAATTTACTACTTCAAGTGATAGTGAAGTATTACTTAATAGTTTTATAGAATATGGAATAAAATGTATTGATAATTTTAGAGGGATGTTTGCTTTTGCAATACATGATAAAATAAAAAATGAAACTTATATAGTGAGAGATAGACTTGGCATTAAGCCACTTTACTATTATAAAGATAATAATCAGTTTATATTCTCATCTGAAATAAAATCTATTTTAAGTTTAATAGATAAAAAAAAGCTAAATAAAAAAGCAATTTCTTCTTATATGTCATTTCGTTATCCAATTTTAAATGATACTTTTTTTAAAGATATTTACTCTTTAACTCCAGCTAATTATATAAAAATCAAAAATAATAAAATAGAATTTAAAGAGTATTGGAGTTTAATAGATAAATTCAAAGAACAAAAAGAAGATAAAGGAGAAGAATACTATATAACTAAACTAAGAGAGATTTTAGAAGATAGTGTCAAACTTAGAATGAGAAGTGATGTGCCATTTGGTGCATTTTTAAGTGGAGGGGTTGATAGTAGTGTAATTACAGCCATTATGGCAAAAAATTCAAAAGAAAAAATTAAAACTTTTACAATAGGATTTGAAGAAGATGGGTTTAATGAGTTTGAATATGCAAATATCATCGCAAAACAATATAATACTGACCATAAAAAGATAATTTTAAGTGGAAAAAATTATATTAAAAATTTAGAAAAATTAATTACTTTTAAAGATGCTCCACTTTCAGTGCCAAATGAAGTGCCACTTTATCTTATGTCAAAAGAGCTTAAAAAATATATTACTGTTGTTTTAAGTGGTGAAGGAGCCGATGAAATATTTGGTGGATATGGAAGAATTTTTAGAAGTCCATATGATTATGAAAGAATTAAAAACATAGATAATTTAAATATAAGCGAAAGTGAAAAAGAAGAATTAGCAAAAGATTTTATAAAAAAATATGGAGTTAGATTTTTTAAAAATGAAATAGAACATTTTATGAATATTTATAGCTATACTTCATATAAAGATAAAAAAGAGTTATTAAGTTTTGAATTAGAAGAAATAGAAAAAGAGTTAGAAGATAAATTTTTATACTATTTTAATCAAATTGAAAATGAAAGTTATTATAATAAAATTATGTATGTTTTTGAAAAAATTCATTTAGTTGGATTACTTCATAGAGTAGATACAACTACTATGGCTACAAGTGTAGAAGCAAGAGTGCCTTTTGTAGATCATAGATTAGTTGAATTTGCTTTTACAATTCCTATTAAATATAAACTAAAATGGATAAAAGATAAGCCAATTACTATAATGAGCGATAAAATCTCAGAAAGCTATGATATACCAAAACATATACTTAAAAAGTCATATGAAGACATGATACCAAAAGAGGTTTTATATAGAAAAAAAATGGGTTTTCCAGTTCCTCTTCATAATTGGTTTGGAGGGGATTTTAATAAATATGCTAAAGAGTTACTTTTAAGTGATAAAGCAAAAAAAAGAAATATTTATAACACTTTAAATTTAGAAAAATGGTTAAATAGTGATAAGCTAAAAGAGAATCATAGCTTTGCTATGAAAATTTGGATGCTTATAAATATAGAAATTTTTATAAAAAAATATTTTGATTAGGAGGAAAATATGGTTATAGGATATACAAGTGGGGTTTATGATTTATTTCACATAGGACATTTAAATTTACTTAGAAATGCAAAAGGTATGTGTGATAAATTGATAGTTGGAGTTACAACTGATGAATTAGTAAGCTATAAAAATAAAAAAGCAGTAATTCCTCATAATGAAAGAATGGAAATAGTAAGAGCTATAAGATATGTTGATAGTGTAATCCCACAAGAGGATATGGATAAATTTAAGATGTGGGAGAAACTAAAATTTGATGTAATGTTTGTAGGAGATGATTGGTTTAATACTCCAAAGTGGGAAGAAATAGAAGCAAAATTTAAAAAAGTGGGAGTAAGAATAGTGTATTTTCCTTATACAAAAGGAACTTCTTCAACATTATTAAATGAGACATTGAAAAAGTTAAGAGAAGGTAAATAGTTGAATAAACCAAAAAGAAGAAAATTTAGACAAGAAACAGTTATTCATAGCTTTGTAACTAGACCTTTATCTATTGAGATAATTAGATTAATTTGGAATACAAAAATAACAGCAAATCAAATTACCATCTTTAGAATTATATTAAATTTGATTGCTTTATTTTTATTTTTAAAGGCTACTTTTATTTCAATAATTGTAGGATTTATTATATTTCATATTAACGAATTGTTAGATGCAACTGATGGATTATATGCAAGATTAAAAAATCAAACAAGTAAGCTAGGTTACTTTATGGAAATATTTTTTGATACAATTTTTTCTACTAGCTATGGAGTTTTTGGATTTATTATAGCTTATAGTGGTTATTCGTTATCAAATGATTTAATTTATATCTATCTATTTTTTGTGTTGTCTCAAGGATTTATGTTAAATCTACTATTTAAACAGTCGTTCAAAAGTAAAAATAAAAATACAGAACAAAAAGATCCATGCGAATATATACCTATTTTAGGAGTAAATATTCAAACATCATTAAAAAATATTTTAAAAACTATTTATATATGGCAAAATGAAGTTTTACTATTTGGTATATTATTATATTTACCATTATTAAAATATGGTATTGATACTTTGTTAATAGCTTTTTTGTTTATAGCTATATTGAATAATTTAGTTTGGATTGAATATGTATTAAAATATTATAGGGATTTGAAAAATGAAAACAATTAATTTTGAACAAGTATTATCCCTTTATAATGATGAACATAAGAAGCCATCTTTTTGGCAAATATATATATCAAATCCATTATCAATCATCCCAACATACATAATAGCTAAATATACAAATATTAAGCCAAATACAATAACTTTCTTTGGTTTTTTTTTATTTCTTCTTAGTTTATATTTTTATTTCATTAAATATACATTTTTAGCAATATTATTATTTCAGTTATCTTTTATTATGGATATAGTAGATGGAAATATTGCTCGATTAAAAAATTTAGGTTCAAAATTGGGTGCATATATTGATATTATGTTTGATTGGTTAAAGCCAGGTATATTATATTTGTTTACTTGGTATATTACAGATAATATTTTGTTACTTTTTTTAATTATTATTAATTATATGGCTGCTGCAGATTGGAGAGTTAGAGAAAGTTTATTAGCTTCTAATAAAAAACAAACTTCTAAAATTAATATTAATACAAAACAAAAAAAGCCTTTTATTTTTATGATACAAAAAAAAATATTATCAAAGATTAATTCTATCGAAGTAGAAATGATAATAGCTACATTTTATTTATATTTTTTAAATGATATTTTTTTATATATGGCATTAATTATAAGGCTAAAAGATTTAATTTTAACAGTTACAAAATCAGTAATTTTATTAAGAGACAATGATTAAAAAAGCAATTATTACAAACTCATCTTTAATGTTGGCAGGATTAATTTTAAATTTTCTTTTTAGAATATATCTTGCTCACCATATATCAAAATCTGATTTAGTGATTTATTATACTTTATTAGATACCGTTACACTAATTACTATGATATTTGTAGGTTTTAAGGATACTTTAAATAAAACTTTTTATCATTGTAAAAACAAAGAAAATCAAATATATACTTATAATACTTTAGTTTTTATAGCTATTTTTATAGCTCAAGTTATAGTCTTGCCTATAGTATATTTTGAATATTTATCATCTAAAATAGATATTCAAAATGATTTTATACTTATTTCATTTATGTTTTTTAGTTTAAGTATAGTTATATATTTAGGCAATATTTTATTGGTTCATAGAATATATAAGATTACTTCTATTAGTGATTTTTTAAAAATAACTTTGTTTATTGTCTCTTTTTTTATATTGTATTTTAGTATAAATTTAAAGTTAGAATATAGATATTTGATATATGCTTTGATAATTTCAAATATATTAATAATATCTTTGTTTTTATACTATTTACCAATAGATACTAAAAAACTTTTTAAATTAAATTTTAATTTGTATGATTTAAAACAATTTATTCAAAACGGCATAATCTCTTCAAGCGAATATTTTATAGCAACTTTAATATTATATAGTGCTATTATTTTATTTATAGATTATTTTTCAGTTGATGAAACGGCACTTTTTCAAGTGGTAGCAAAACCTATATATTTAGCACTTATTAGTGTGTTTTCCTTTCCTATATTTAGGTTTTTATTGCCGGAATTTTCAAAATTGATAAGCGAAAATAACATATCAAAAATTTTATCATATAGAAAAAAATTCATTAAATATAATTTTTTATTTGGTTTAGTTCTTATTATTTTAGGATTTATTTTTGTAAAATATATTATTGCTTTTATGTTTCCAATAGAATATATTGATAGCCAAGAATATATTAAGATATTAATTATTGCTATTCCGTTTATTACATATAATTCATTTGCCTTTTCTGTTATCAAAGGATTTGGATATTTTAAATGGACACTATTAATTAGAACTATTGGTTTAAGTTCATTTCTGATTTTTTTTTATATTTTTTTATATTTAAATTTTCAATCATTTAGTATTATTTATGCCTTATTATTTAGCAATATTTCTATGAGTATAGCTTCATATTACTTTGAACGAAAACTTTTAAAAGGAACTTTATGAAAAAAAATATTTTAATTATCCCCCATGCTCCAATGTATAAAAATATATTTAATCGTGGTCATGAATTAGCAATTAACTTAGATAAAAATAAATTTAATGTCTATTTTCTAGTGTGGAATACTTGCTTTAACTGTAGTATTTTAGACAAAATAAAAACTCAAATTAAAAATTTATATACTAAAAATATCATAGAAAAAAAGATAAATTATATAAGAGTTCCTATGCTTAATTTTCCAAAGACTGCAAATACAACTTTAAGATTTAATAGTGTAATGATAAATAAATTTATACAAAAATACAATATAGATATTTTGATAAATTCAAATATAAATTATTTTGATTTTAAATATATTGATGTTGAGACTAAAATATTTGATGTAGTTGATGACCATTTAAGTAAAGAAAATAATATAGGCATAAATGAAGATTCTATAAAACTACAAATCAAAAATATGCAAAATAGCGATAAAATCATAGTGATTACAAATCAAATTAAAAATAAAGTTATAAATGTTGGAATTGATAAAGAGAAAATAGAAATATTAGAAAATGGATTTTATCCAAATATCTTTGATGAAATTGATGAAAATACAATATTCAACCTAAAAAAAGAATTAAATTTAGAAAATAAAAAAATAGTTGGATATATTGGCAATATAGATGAATGGGTTAGATTAGAATTAGCTCTTGAAGCATTTGTTAGTCGGTATAAAGATAGTGATAAAGTATGTTTTTTAGTAGTTGGTGGAAGTATGGATAAAAAATATTTTGAAACAATTAAACAAAAATACAATTATAGCAATATTAAATTTATGGGTTATGTAAAAAAAGAGGAAGTTTATAAATATTTTAAATTGCTTGATATCGGTATAATTCCTTTTGAATTATCTGATTTTACAAATAATGCTTTTCCAATAAAGACTCTTGAATATGGCTATGCAGGAGCAAAAGTAATATCTTCAAAATTAGATTTTTTAGTTGAGAGAAATTTTTCTTTTGTGGAGTTTTTTGATGATATCGATGATTTAGCTTCTAAAATGAATTTTGATAATGATAAATTAAATAACAAAGAAGAATTAAAAAAATATTCATGGCAAGAGCTGAGTAAAAAGTTAGGGGATTTTATTGATAATTAATCGAATTAATATAGTAGAAAAATTATTTATTTTATATATTTTTTTAATGTTAGTTATTCCTCATGATTTTATTTTTCATACTTCCATTAAAATAGGAATTAATATATATATAACAGATATAATAATGGTAATAATATTAATATTGACACCTATTAAATATACATTTTCTAAAGCTAAAGTTAGTTTTTTATTGTTGATTTTACTTGTTGTTAGAGTATTATTATCTTTACCTTATCAAGATATTATATTAGTATTTAGAGAAGTTAGACCTTTGTTTTCTATTATTCTTGTAGGAGTATTTATATATGTTCTTGAGAAAAAAAATTTTTTTAAAGATTTTGATAAATATAATAAATTATTAATAATAATTTATATTGTTGTATCTTTAATATTTATTCATACTTGGTATAATCCATATTTTAGATTGGGTGGCTCTCCTTGGATACCAGAGTTATTTAGATTTGAGGCAAGGGGTTATCCATATACAACAATCTTGTTTTTACTATCTTTTTCAATGGTGGCTTTCAAAAATAATAAAACTATCTTAAATTTTTTATTTTTAATTGGTAGTTATTTTATTGTATTCCTAAATGGTTCAAGAATGCTTTTTTTGGTAAGTGTAATATTAACTATGATATATATTTATAAACATTTTAGTAAAAAAATTAAATTAATGATTGCAACAATATCTGTGTATATAATTCCTATTGTCATTACTAGTTTATCATACTTAATTTATGATAACAGAAATAGTACAGGTAGAAGATTTGATGAATACAATATGGTTTTTGGATATATGGAAAATATTAAAAATTTGCTATATGGTCTTGATTTTGGTTTTTTATATAAAGCTTTTTATAAAGCAGATGCTAATGTCGTAGAATCAGTTACTTTTATTCATAATTCATATCTAATGATGCTTTCTAAAGGTGGTTTATTGTTATCAATGGTTTTTTTAGGAATTGTTTTTTATTTATTTTTTAAATATTTTTATAAATGGATAAAAATAAAAAAAACAGATGCTGTACTTGATTTGTTAATGTTATATAGTGCTGGTGCACTGATGCAGGCATTTACAACTTATACTTTTTTTCAAATAGGAGATATATCTTTATTGATTATTTTGACTTCGCTTATTTATTTTCAAAAAAAGGTTTAAGTATGTACATATTAAATTCCCGATTTCTAACCCAAAATATTACAGGTGTTCAAAGATTCGCAATAGAAATATCAAAAGAGTTAAAAAAGTTATATAAAGATGATATTATTTTTGTAAGTCCTAAAAATATTATTCATAAAGAATTAGCAAAAGAATTAGATGTAAAAATTGCAGGTAGCAAAACGGGATATTTATGGGAACAAATTGATTTACCAAGATATTTAAAATCTATTGGAAGTCCATTGTTATTAAATTTAGCTAACAC
>CAYZWZ010000049.1:0-9696 GCA_964482285.1 uncultured Helicobacter sp.
CTGCTGGATCTGGACTTGTTGCATTTGCTGCAGTTACAGGTATGATGCCACTTACTATGCCAGAATCAGTTCTAGTAAGATTTAAAGGTTCTATGCAACCTGGTATTACGTTAAGAGATATGGTAAATGCTATTCCTCATCAAGCAATTAAAGATGGTTTATTAACAGTTGAAAAAGCTGGTAAGAAAAATATCTTTGCTGGTAGAGTTTTAGAGATTGAAGGTTTAGAAGATCTTAAATGTGAGCAAGCATTTGAACTTTCTGATGCATCTGCTGAAAGATCTGCAGCTGCTTGTACAGTTAAACTTAACAAAGAACCAATCATTGAGTACTTAGAGTCAAATATTGTTCTAATTGAAGAGTTAATTGCTCAAGGTTATGAAGATAAAGCAACTTTACAAAGAAGAGCTGACAAAATGAAAGCTTGGATTGCAAACCCAGAATTATTAGAAGCTGATAAAGATGCACAATATGCTGCTGTAATTGAGATCGATATGGATGAAATTACTGAACCAATTTTAGCTTGTCCAAACGATCCAGATGATGTTAAAACATTAACAGAGATTGCTGATGCTGGATTAAGAATGGATATTGATGAAGTATTCGTTGGTTCTTGTATGACAAATATTGGATTATTTAGAGCTGCTGGTGAGATCTTAAGAGGTGAGGGTGCTGTTGCAAACAAACTATGGATCTGTCCTCCAACTAAGATGGATGAAAAAACTCTTCAAGAAGAGGGTTACTATTCTGTATTTGGTATGGCAGGAGCTAGAACAGAGATTCCAGGTTGTTCTTTATGTATGGGTAACCAAGCTGCTGTTGCACAAAATGCATGGGTATTTAGTACATCAACAAGAAACTTTGATAATAGACTAGGAAAAGGTTCTCAAGTATACCTTGGATCTGCTGAGTTAGCTGCAGTTGTTGCACTAAAAGGTAAACTTCCAACAAAAGAAGAGTACTTAGAGATTGTATCAAATAAAATCAAACCTGAAATGACAGATGAGATTTATAAATATCTTAACTTTAATAAAGTTTCTAAAGATGAATTAGAAGCTATGATAAAATAGAGATATTTTATCATAAATAAAAAAGCCCAATCAATTTGATTGGGCTTTTTTAATACTTAGATTTAGTATATATTTTTTTATATAACTATTTTTCTTATTTAGTAATTAATGGTAATTCAATAAAGAATTTAGCACCTGTATTAGTATTTTTAACATATAGTTTACCATGAAGACTTTCTTGAATTATTTTATAACTCATATGTAATCCAAGACCAGTACCTTTACTTTTATGTTTAGTTGTAAAGTAAGGATCAAATATTTTATCTATTATACTATTAGGTACTCCTCCTGCATTATCTTCGATACTTATTATTACTTTATCTTTTTGTTCTTCTAGTTTTATAACAATTTGAGCATTATCAATCTCTTTTTCTAAAAGAATATCTTTGGCATTGTTGATTATATTTATAATAACTTGTGGTAGTTCACCGCTTATTAGTTTTACAATTATTTTTTTATTAAAATCTATATCACTTTTTAATTCTACATGATGATTTGTAAGACTTGATTTTATAATTGTAAAAGCAGTTTTTATCTCATCTTGAAGTATTAAATTTTTATATATTTTTTCCTCTTTTATAAAGTTTGAGAAAATATCAATTGTTTCAGATAGATAAGTTGTATTTTGAACTATCTTATTCATATTATCTTCTAAAGTTTCATGTTTAAATATACCCATACTTTGTTTAACTTGTATCCCTGAAGCAATAGTAGATACAACACTAAGAGGTTGTCTCCATTGATGAGCAATATTTCCTATCATCTCACCCATTTGTGCCATTTTAGCACTTTCATATATTTGTTTATCTTTTTGGGAAGCCTTATTAATCTCCTCTTTTATATATTTCGTTGTATGTTCTATCCCTTTATTTAAGGATATTGCTAGTTTGTCAATTTCATCATCTCCATCAACTTTTAATTTTGTAAATGAGCTATTTTCATTATTAATAAAACTAAAAAAGTTTAATAATCCAATTTTTAGATTATCTAATTTTTTTAGTATCCCTTTTACAATTTTATTAACAGCTATCATAGTAATTAAAATAATTAAAAATATTAATATAAGTTTATTATAAAAAGATGTTGTTAGATTATTTAATATCTCTTCTTTTTTATTTTTTAGATTATTAAATATATAATCTTCTAATATAATAATTTTATCTATTCTTCTTGTAGCATAATCAATCCATTGAGCGGGATCAATACCAATAATATAGTTAGATAATGTTTCTAAAGCATTAAGTGCTTTAATATCACTTATTTTTATTTTAGAATCGATATTTTTTATATTTAAAATTTCATTACTCTCCACATTTATTTTATTCATAGCATATGCATATTCTTTAAAAGTCTCTTTTATGCTATTTAAAAGTTTAAGTTCCTCTTTTGATGTATTTAGTTTTTTGTATTCTCTTATATTTAAAAGAAGTTCATTATATTTATTATAAAATGTATTTTTATGTTTTGGATCACCTCTTAACAGATAATTTTTAAAGTTATGAATTAGTCCACCATATCCAGATAATGATTTAATATTTGAAATAATTGTTTTTTTATAAATATTTTGTGATAACATATCTTCCATATATTTAAATTTTTTAAGATCTTGATCATTTTTATCCATAACTTTATCAAATATAAATTTTGTATTATCTGATGATAATAAATAAAATGAATGTATCTCTGATTCATATTGATTTTGAAGGGCTTTTATTTTTATAAAAGATTCATTAGAAAATTTTTCTTTAGCAAATATATGTGCGCCTAAGGCTCTTTCTTGTCCTGAAAACTCTTTTGCTTTGATTAAATATATTAAAGATAAGGAATCAATTGATAGTTGATTATTATCTGTGATTGTTGGAAGTTTTGAGATATATGTTAATAACTTATTGATAGTTTTTGTATAAAATTTAAAAATATCTTTTTCTTTATTTTGTAAATTTATAGTTTTATTTCTAAATTCATCTAACTTGGATTGTTTAATTATAAGGTTATTAATATCATTATATTTGGATAACTTATGTAAAGAATCATCTGTTTTCTTTATCTCTTTTGAAAACTCTTCTTTTATATTTTTATTTTTACCAATATATGCTGAACTTAGACCTCTTTCCTTTTGTAAATTTGAGATAAGTTGGTTTACTTGCATACTTTTATCTAAATACACCTCAAATGTATTTATTTTTTTTATTTTTATTAATTGTTCTTGTGCAACAGAATAAGATAAATATAAAATAGATAGAATTGGTATGATAGATACTAAATATAATTTAAATTTAATGGACATGTTTTTCAAGTCATTCCTTTTGCTTGTAATAGTTACATTCTTGTTACTATAGTATATATAAATAAACTTTTATCTATACTTATAAAACTTTTAGCTATTATTCAAATATATTAATATAAGGATAATTAAATATGAAAAAGAATTTAAATAAAAAAGCATTTACACTTATGGAGATTATGATTGTAATTATTATTTTAAGTTTACTTGCTACTTTTGTATTGCCAAACTTAACAAAAAAAGGTGAAGATGCAAAGAAAAGTATAGTTTGTATTCAAATGCAAAATATATCTCAAGCTTTAAAAATGTACAAAATAAAAAATTCAACATATCCTAAAACATCAGAAGGTCTAAAAGTACTTGATTTTGAAGAAGGAAAAATACCAAAAGATTCATGGAAACAAGATTTTATTTATACTTTAGTAAATAAAGATAAATTTGATATTATCTCATTTGGTGCAGATAAAAAAGAGGGTGGAGGAGATGATATATACTACTCAAAATGTTCAAATCAAAACTAAATAAAAAAGCATTTACTCTAATGGAGATTATGCTAGTTGTAGCAATAATCTCTTTAGCATATTATTTTACTATTGATAATTTTAAATTTAAAGCAATTAGTAAAGAGTCGTTTGTAAATATTCATAATTTAAAATCATATTTACTTAAGTATAATAAAGATGTGAAGATTATTTGTGTAAATGATGGTAAAAAATGTTTTATAAAAGATAGCAATACTACTATAGGAGAAATTGATAATCTATTTAAAACTAAACCTATAGTGTATGAGTATAATAAAGATCTAAAAGAGATCATTTTTAAAGATTTAGAATTAGAACAACTTGATAGATATGAAGTTTGTTTTGAATATAGTATAAATAAATATAAAAAAAGTGATGATATGATAGTTGAAATTGATAACAAAGTATATATTTTTAATTCAATATATAAAACACCAATAAAATTGGACAGTTTATCTGAAGTATATGATTATTTTGAGGATTCAAAACAGGAGCTAAAAGATGCTATTTAAATATACAGGTTATACAAAAGATGGTAAAAAAGTTAGCTCCTCAATAGAAGCTTTAAATATCCAAATAGCAAAATCTCAACTAAAACATAATAATATTGTTGTTACAAAAATTAGTGAAAATAATTTTACATTTTTTAATAAAATATTTAAAAAAACTAAAAAAAATATATCACCACTTGTTTTATCTACAATATCTAGAGATCTATCTATGTATTTAAATTCTGGGATTTCACTTTTAAATTCAATAAAACTAATATCACAAAGATATCAAGATGATAGAGTTTTAAATCCATTTTTTCAATCACTTATATCATATTTAGATGAAGGTAAAAATTTTTATACATCTTTGGAGAAACAAGATAGTATAAATATTCCTGCATTTTATTTACAAAGTATAAAAATAAGTGAAGATGGTGGTATTTTAAAAACAGTACTGATGGAACTTAGTGATTATTTAAAAGAACAATATCGACTAAAAAAACAAATTACACAGTCTATGACATATCCAATATTTATTATTGTTGTAGCTTTTGCAATGTTAACATTTATGTTAACATTCATAGTTCCCAAAATTACTGCAATATTTGAACAAAATGGGCAAGAATTACCAGAAATAACAATATTTATTATAAATTTAGGAGATTTTGTAGCAGAGTATATACAAGTTATATTAGTATTATTTGTTGTATTTACTTTATTATTCTCTTTAGCTATGAAAAAAATACCAAGTTTTAAATATAAAGTTGATTATATACTTTTAAAAATCCCATTTTTAGGTTCTATTATACAAATAGATCAATTAGCAAGATTTGCTTATATGAACTCTATTTTAATAAAATCTGGAGTACCAGTTGTGCAATCTTTTCAAATGGGTGCAGGTATTTTAAATAATAGTGTATTAAAAAATCTATTTAATACAGCATCAAAAAAAGTAGTAGAGGGTGAGAAGTTGTCTTCTATATTAGATAACTCAAAAATATATAAAATAGATAGAGCTTTTATACAAGCAATAGCAATAGGGGAAGAAACTTCAAATCTTAATCAAGTATTAGAAAATTTAGCAGAACTATATAATACAACAAATAAAGATAAAATAGCTTCATTCTTATCTTTGTTAGAGCCATTATTAATGTTGTTTGTAGGTGGAGCAATTGGATTTATTTTAATTGCTACACTACTACCTATTTTTTCTATGAGTATTAATTAAATATGAATACCACAAATAAAAAATCAATAGTTTTACTTATTACTATACTTTTTATTAGTGGTATATCTTTGCTTATACTTGATAATTTAAAAGATAATGATCAATTTATAAACTCAACAAAAATAACACCAAGTTTAGTACAAATCAATATAAGTATAAAAAATATAAATAAAGAGATATATAAACTTTTTAATAAAATAGATAAAAATGATATTGATAAAATAACACAACAAATACCTCCTACTTTACCTTATGGAGATATTGTTGTATCGAATATATTAGTAAAAACTTTGGATTTTACTAATAAATATGATATGAACAAAGATTATACACAAACAAATGATATGAATTTAATAGAAAATATAAATTTTTTATATGATTTTAATGAGATTATAAAAAATAAAAAAACAACTAATAATAGGCAAAAAGATTATCTAATTAATAAATATATAAAATTAACACAAGATGAAAAGATAATAAATATAAAAGATGATTTTGTAGTAAACTTAGTTGATTATAATTTATCAAAAAAATATATATTATGTAGTTATGATCTAGAAGTAGAAAATATAACAACACATATTGATTATATTTTTGAACATAAAGGAAAAGATCAATATTCTGATTTTTATTTTAAGAGTATAAAATAATGTATAAATTTTTTTTAATTTTTTTAATAAACATAAATATATATGCTAATATTGTATATGACTTAAGAAAAGATTTTTTTCATAATGTTGTTGAGAAACAATTATTAAAACTAGATTCACAAAAAGATATCAAAGAAGCTATTAAACAAAGAAAAAAACAATCAATACTTTCCTCTTATGATATAAAAAGATATGAAACAATCATTATTGAAAATATAGGTAAAAATAATTTACAAGATAATGAATACTTTTCTATTGTAAATATAAAAAAACAGATTTATTCAATATTATTGTATCTTAAAGATGAGGATAAGTTTTATTTAATAGGAAGTGATCTTATATCTAGTGGAAATAAAAATAGAGAAGTTGAAGTAAAATACGGGGAAGATCATTATTTTGATACTCCTACAGGTGTATTTGAAGTTAAAAAGGGTTGGAGAAGTAGTGGAAAATTTAAAAATAATAAAAAACTAATACAATCTTATGGTAAAAAAGATAGATTTATATATTATTTTGGAAAAATAAGACAAAAAAGATACAACTCTTTTATTAAAGGTAAAAAGATTAAATACAAAAAGAATTATAACCTTATAGATGATACTTTAAATTTTGCAATTCATTCATATACTAATAAAAGTAATCCATATAAACTTGGACAAAGGGCATCCCATGGGTGTGTACGTATGAGTGATGAACTAAATATATTTTTAGATAATAATTTAGTATTACATAAAAATTTCTTTAAGAATAATAAATGGTACTTAAAAAAGAGTAAAAAGCCTGAAAATATTAAAAATTTAAATATAAAAGGATCTTATCTTTTTATAGTAGATAAATAATATAAGACTTTATTATCCTTAATATTAATTTTACAAAAAAGTAGTTATAATTAAATATTACAAAAAGGTTTCAAATGGGAAGTAAAAAAAATATTTTAACTACAATTGCAATATTTATGTTCGTTGTATTTGTTGCAATGATTATAAATATAACAATAAATTTGCGTGATTTTAGTATAAATTCTGCAAAAACAAAAGCACAATTAGTAGCACAAAGTGTAAGAAATGGACTTACTGCACATATGGTAAATGGTATGATGGATCAAAGAGAGTTTTTTATAAATGAAACAAAAAATCTTAAAAATATCGATGATCTTTGGATAGTAAGAGCTCAATCAGTTATTGATCAGTATGGAAAAGGTGAAGATCTTGTACATGATGAACTAGATAAAAAAGCATTACAAACAGGTAAAATGCAAGAATCAATAAATGAAAATATTTTTGGACATAGTACATATAGGGTTACAATCCCATATAATGCAGAAATTACTAAAACTATCAATTGTATGCAATGTCACAATGTAAAAGAGGGTGAAACACTAGGTATTATTACAATGGTTTCAACTATTGATGATATGAAAAGTTCTAGTCTTAAAATTATAGCAATTGTTGCAATAGTATCATTGATATTAAGTATTATAATTATTTTATATATAAATAAACTTGTATACCCATATTTATCTATATTTTCCGCTATTAAAAACGTAATGCAAAAAGCAAATAAAGGTGACTATTCAGGTAGAATTATTAATACTTCAAGTGCAGAATCAAAAGAGGTTGCTCATTGGATAAATGAACATATGCAAAAACTACAAAATAGTTTGTTTAGTATTGAAGAGACTATTGATATATTCTTAACAAATCATAAATCAAGTAGAGTAAAAGATCCAATAATAGATGTTGAGAATACAGTAAAAAGACTTGCTGATATATATAATTTTAGAAAAACAATTGAGCATGACGAATATATTAAAGATGTTTATGAAAGATTATCAACTGTTTTAAAAGATAAATTCAACTTAGATAATTTTAATTTTATTGAAGCTGATACAACAAATAAAAAAACTCAAATAGTATATGTTAGTAAAGAGATATTATGTGATCCAATTACAGATGGGTGTAGAGCGGATAGAACAAATACATTAATTGATTCATGTCAATTTTCAAGTGTATGTGATAAATTTAAAAATAAAGATAAATTCTATTTATGTGTTCCTTATTCTATATCGAATGATTTAGATTTTATAATTTCTATAGTTAGTGAATCTAAAGATGAAAATGAAAGAGTAAGAACATTAATCCCTCTTATTCAAGATTATATAGATACAGCAAAACCTGAAATAGTAAGTAAAAAACTTATGCAAATTTTAGAAAGAAATGCACAAACAGATCCACTTACAGGTTTATATAATAGAAAATTCCTAGAGCATTATATTGAAAAGAATTTATATAATGGAATGAATAGAGATATCTCTTGTGGTGTTATGATGGTTGATATTGACTTCTTCAAACTTATAAATGATAACTATGGACATGATATTGGTGATATTGCAATAAAAACTATAGCTAATACATTAATAGATGTTACAAATGAAGATAATGTAATTATTAGATTTGGTGGAGAAGAATTTATAGTAATAATGATAGATTATACAGAAGATGAAATAATGCAAAAAGCTGAAGATATAAGAATTGCATTCTCTCAACAACAAATTAATGCAGGTGATGAAACATTTACTAAAACAGTAAGTATTGGTGTAAGTACATTTATAAATAAAAATAAAGATTTCTGGAAATATGTAAAACAAAGTGATATTGCACTTTATGAAGCAAAACAAACAGGAAGAAATAAAGTAGTAAAATATACTAAAGATTTAAAATAAATTATATTTTTAAATAAAAAAAAGGCTAACATTTATTGTTAGCCTTTTTTTATGCAAAATTTAGATATAATCGCGAATATAAATAAATAAGGATAATATATGAGTAATAAATACAATCCTAAAGTTGTAGAAGATAAATACTATGAAATATGTGAAAGTAGGGGATACTTTGAAATAGATGGAAATAAAGATATCCAATCAAAAGATGCAAATGGAAAAATAAAAACTTTTTCTATTATGATGCCACCACCAAATGTAACAGGAAGTTTACATATTGGTCATGCACTTACTTTTACATTGCAAGATATAATTACTAGATATAAAAGAATGGATGGATTTAAAACTCTATGGCAACCTGGAACTGATCATGCAGGTATTGCTACACAAAATATTGTAGAGAAGCAACTTTTAGCTGAAGGTACTACAAAAGAGGAACTAGGAAGAGAAGAATTCCTTAAAAGAGCTTGGAAACAAAAAGAAACATCAGGTGGAAATATAGTACACCAAATGAGAAAATTAGGTGTTACTCCAGCTTGGAAAAGAGAGAGATTTACAATGGATGAAGGACTTAAAGAAGCTGTAAAAGAAGCTTTTGTATCTTTATACAACGAAGGTCATATCAAACAAAACAACTATATGGTAAACTGGTGTACTCACGATGGAGCATTAAGTGACATTGAAGTAGAACATGAAGAGGTAAAAGGTGCATTTTACCATATGGTTTACAAAT
>CAYZWZ010000050.1:0-9640 GCA_964482285.1 uncultured Helicobacter sp.
AAATAGTCCAACTTTACCACCCTTAGAGTAAGGAGCAAGTAAATCAACTACTTTAATACCAGTTTCAAACATCTCTGAAGATGTAGATTGATCTTCAAATGCAGGAGCTTCTCTATGAATTGACCATTTTTCAACGTCAGCACTTAATGCTTCACCTTCATCAACAGGCTCTCCAATTACATTGAAAATTCTACCAAGAACTTCTTCACCAACTGGAACTTTAATTGGTTCTCCAGTTGCAACAACTTTAGTTCCTCTGGAAAGACCTTCAGTCATATCCATTGCAATTGTTCTTACTCTACTGTCACCTATATGTGCAGCAACTTCTAGTACTAATCTTTCCTTAGTACCAGGTACTTCGATAGCGTCGTTGATTGCTGGAAGATATCCATCAAATTCAACGTCAACTACTGGTCCCATTATTTGAATAATTTTACCGTTCATTTATCTAATCCTTTTCTTATTTCATAGATTCAACACCAGAGATAATCTCAATTAACTCTGTTGTAATCGCAGCTTGTCTAGCTTTGTTAAATTCTACTGTTAGAGAATCAACTTTTTCATTTGCATTTTTAGTAGCAGCATCCATTGCTTGCATTCTAGCACTATGTTCAGCACTTAATGAATCAACAAGTGAATAATACATATTAAATTCAACAAATTTAGATGCTAAGCTATCTAAAATCTCTTCTTCATTATCTTCTGGTTCAACATCCATAATTGAAGAAGAGCTATTAGCATCTTTATGTTCATCTATACTTATTGGAAGCAATGTATTAGTTCTTAACTCTTGTGATAACATATTTACAAAACCGTTATGGATAAGTATTACTTTATCAGTTTTTTCACTATTAAAGTCTTCATAAACTTTAGTAATAAATTCACTAGCTTTTTCATATGTTGGAGCAGAACTTAATCCTAGCTCTTTGTTTAATAATTCTATCTCTTGAAAGTTAAAGTAATCAATACCTTTTCTTCCAACAGCTCTAAGTCTTACTTCTACACCTTTATTAATGTATTCATCTCTTAAATTTCTAACTGCTTTGATTGTAGCCATATTAAAACCACCACAAAGTCCTTTATCAGCAGTTACAAATACTAAATCAACAGTTTTTACATTTTTTATAGTTTTAAAAGCTCTACTTAAATCTTCATTATCTCCATGTATAGCAGATACTTTTGTTGCAATTTCATTAAGAACTTCATTAATTTTAGTTGAATATGCTTTTGCAGCATCAGCTAAAACTTGTGTTCTTCTTAATTTTGCAGAAGACACAAGCTTCATAGCTTTTGTAGTCTTCGCAGTACCTTTTACACTTTTAATTTGTCTTGAAATATCTTTTAAGTTAGCCATTGCTATTCCTTAGTTTGCTTTAAAAATAGTTTTAAACTCTTCTATTGCATTTTCAAGTGCTGTTTGAATTTCATCATCAACTTTATTTTTAGCTTTAATACCTTCTAAAATAGAAGAGTGTTTGCTATCCATAAACGCATGGAACTCATTTTCAAATTTAACAACATCTGATGGTTCAATATCATCGATAAATCCATTTACACCAGCATATAAAATTGTTACTTGTTTTTCCATAACTAAAGGTTTAGAAACACCTTGTTTAAGAAGTTCAACCATTCTTTGACCTCTTTCTAGTTGAGCTCTAGTTGAAGCATCTAAATCAGAAGCAAATTGTGCAAATGATTCTAATTCTCTATATTGTGCTAAATCTAATTTTAATGTACCAGCAACTTGTTTTGTAGCTTTAACTTGTGCAGCTCCACCAACTCTAGATACTGATAAACCAACATTAATAGCAGGTCTAATTCCTGAGTTAAATAGATCAGTCTCTAAGAAAATTTGACCATCTGTAATAGAAATAACATTTGTAGGGATATATGCAGCAACATCACCAGCTTGTGTTTCAACGATTGGTAATGCAGTCATAGAACCAGCACCATTCTCATCAGATAACTTTGCAGCTCTTTCTAATAGTCTTGAGTGTAAGTAGAATACATCACCTGGGTAAGCTTCTCTACCTGGAGGTCTTCTTAATAATAATGACATCTCTCTATATGCAACAGCATGTTTAGATAAATCATCATATACGATTAATGCATGTTGACCGTTATCTCTGTAATACTCAGCAATTGTAACACCAGTATATGGAGCTAAAAATTGTAAAGCTGAAGATTCACTAGCATTTGCAGTTACAATTGTAGTATAAGACATTGCACCAGCTGCTTCTAAAGTATTAACAACATTTGCTATTGTAGATGCTTTTTGACCAATTGCAACGTATACACATTTTACATCTTGATCTTTTTGATTGATAATAGCATCGATTGCAACTGAAGTTTTACCAGTTTGTCTATCACCAATAATAAGCTCTCTTTGACCTCTTCCGATTGGAACAAGTGCATCAACAGCTTTGATACCTGTAGATAATGGCTCATGTACTGATTTTCTAGCCATAATTCCAGGAGCTTTTTCTTCAACAAATCTTTTTTCTGTTGCTTCAATTGCACCTTTACCATCAACTGGCTCACCTAATGCATTTACTACTCTACCTAAAGATGCAGGACCTACTGGAACTTCTAGTAATTCACCAAGTCTTTTACATGATGTACCTTCTCTAAGACCATCACTAGAACCTAAAACAACAACACCAACTGAACTTTCTTCTAAGTTAGCTGTTAATCCTCTTGCTCCATTTTCAAACTCTACTATTTCACCAGCCATAACATTGTTAAGACCATGAACCTTTGCAATACCATCAGCAAAAGATATTATCTTTCCTGTTTCATTGATATCAACATTTAATTCAAAATTATCAATTCTCTCTTTGATTATTGAACTAATTTCATCTGCTTGAATTTTTGTACTCATTCAAATTCTCCTTTTATAAATTAAGACTTTTGTCTTTCTAAACTGCTTGTAATATATGTTCGATCATTTGTGCTTTGAATATGTTTTTTGCAAAACTTATCTCAACACCTAGACCATCAATACTAACTTTTATTCCATCATAATCACAAATTTCATTAATTAATGATAATTTACATTCAAACTTTTTAGCAAAATCTGCTTCAAGTTTAGAAACATAATCATCTTCTAATTTTTCATTTGAATAAATAACACCTACATAACTATTAGTTAACTTAGATACTTCTTTATCTAACTCAGATGAAATTGTTGGAATTATATTTAATCTTTTATTATCACTTAGTAATTTAACTAAATTAGTTAATGTACTATTTTGAGATTGGATAAAAGAGTTAATCAAATCTACTTTTTCGTTTGCTTTTACATCTACAGATGCAATAATTTCTTTAAACTTATCATTTGCGTACGCAGTTGAAATAAGTTTAAGATCTTCATTTATTTGAGATAATTTTGAAATATCGCTATCTATTGTTAAAGCTTTTACATATTTTTTAGCTATCAAAATACTCATTATGCAACCTTTTTAAGTATAATATTTACTAAATCATTTTGTTTGATAGAAATATTATCATCACTTAATAGTTCTTCTAATATCTCAGCAACAATTTGTTTTTTCATTTTTTTTGTTTCTATCTCTAATTTACCATCAAAAGCTGCATTTAAATTTGAAATTTCATTATCAAAAGTTTCACTAATTCTAGTTTTAATAGAGTTAACATCTGCATTTGCATCATTAACTAATTCATTAGCAATTTTTTTAGAATTTTCTAACTCATCCTTAGCATCTTGAACTTTTTTCTTTGACTCTTCTAACGTAGCTTGAACTTTATCTAATTCAGCTTGAATAGATTTTGTTCTATCACTAAAGAATGTCTTTAGTTTATCAGCTAATAAATAATATATTATTGCAACAAAAATAACAAAGTTAACAGTTCTTTGTATAATATCTGTTTGTACATCTTGATCATTAGCTAATAAAGCTAATGGGCTTAATGCCAAAATTATAAATAACATTTTCTTCATATTCATCGCCTACTTATATTGAACTTATCTTAGCATTTAATTGCGCTTTATATTCAGGCAATTCATTTACTAAAGATTGCTTTAGGGCTTGTGCTTCTGAATTTAATTCAGTAGTAAAAGCAACATATTTCGCTTCTAATTCTGATTTGAAATCATTAACTTTTTTAGTTCCTAAAGTTTTTGCTTCATCATAAGCACTTTGACGGATTGAAGAAGCTTCTTGTTTTGCATTAGCTATAATTTTTGATGCTTCTTTATACATATCTTCCACATTCGCAGCATTATTTTTAGCAAGTTCTAAATCTTTTTTAATTGATTCAGTTCTCTCATCCATATGCTTTAAAAGTGGAGTATAAAGACAAGAATTTAATCTTGCAAGTACAATCAAAAATACCACAGCTGAGCTAAGTAGCAATATTGGACTTATGTCTAACATTTAATTCTCCATATTAATTTTTACAGTTTAGAAACCTAAGCATAAAAATGCCTAGATAAACTTAGGCTGATTATAGCTAAATTTAATTTTAATGAAGATTAAGTGTGTATGTTTAAGAGAAATATTTTAATATTTTTTCAATATCTTCTTGAGAATTTATAGATATATTAAAACTATTATTTGTTACTTTTACTTTTAAATCACTATTATGTAGCTTTTTTGCAATATTTTTTAATGTTGATATATCGTAAGAATTTTTTTGGATTTTTTTTGGATTCTCTTTTTTAGGTTCTTTTAATTCTTTTACAAGTTTTTCAGTTTCTCTAACACTTAATTTTTGACCAATTACTGTATCTATGACTTTTTTTTGTTCTTTTTCATCTAAAGAAATAATAACCTTTGCATGTCCTAAAGTAATTTTATCACTTGATACCATTTGTTGAGCATAAATACTTAAACTTAAAAGTCTTAAAATATTTGTAATACTAGATCTACTTTTATGTACCATATTAGCTAATTCATCATGAGTAATTGAGTGTTCATTTATAAGTGCTGCATATGAGTAAGCAATCTCTAATATATTTAAATCATCTCTTTGTATATTTTCAATTAAAGCATATTCTCTTAATTTTGAATCATCAATATCTAATATTACAGCTTTTATTTTTATAAAATTTGCTAGTTTTGAAGCTCTTAATCTCCTCTCACCTGCTATTAAAATATATTTATCATCTCTTTTTGTTACAACAATTGGTTGTAATAATCCATGATTTTTTATTGATTTTGATAACTCTTCAAGTTTTTCTTGATTAAATATTTTTCTTGGTTGATGTGGATTTGTTTCTATTAAAGATATATCAATATCATCTTGAGTCAGATCTGAAGATGAATTTGTACCAATATTATCATCATATGCAGATTCTATTTCACCTAAAAGTTCACCTAATCCTCTTCCTAGTGCCATAATATCTCCTTAATTTAATATTGAATCAGCTAAATTATTATATGCTTTTGTTCCAATTGCATTTGCGTCATATAACATTATTGGTTTACCAAAACTAGGACTCTCTGCTAGCTTTACATTTCTTGGTATTACAACATAATTTGAAGCATTTATTTTAAATAATTTTGATTCAAAATGTTTTGCTAAATCAGCAAAAACTTGTTTTGCTAAATTATTTTGACCACTATACATAGTTGGTAAAAAACCTTTTATCTCTAAAGATCTATTTATTGTTTGTTTTACTAGTTTTATAGTATTTAAAAGTTGTGCTAATCCTTCTAATGCAAAAAATTCACACTGTATTGGTATAATTACAGAATTTGATGCACTTAAAGTATTAATTGTAATAGGTCCTAAAGCTGGAGGTGAATCAATTAATATATAATCATAGCTATCTTTAATACTATCTATACTTCTTTTTAAAACTAACTCTCTATCTTTTTTATTTTTATAAAACTCTTTTTCAATTCCTACAAGTCCAATATTAGATGGAGCTAATTTTAGTGTCTCTATATCAGTATTTAATATAATATCTTCTAAGCCTTTTGTACCAAGCATTACATGATAAATATTGTATTCATAAGTATCTCTATGATACCCAAGTGATGTTGTAGCATTTGCTTGAGGATCAGCATCTATTAATAATACTCTTTTACCTTTTAATGCTAATGCTGCGCTTAAATTAACAGCTGTTGTAGTTTTACCTACCCCACCTTTTTGATTTGCAATTGCTATAATTTCAGTCATCTTAAACTATACACCTTTTTTCCATTTATGTTTAAAGAACCATCATCATTTAGTGTCAGATCTTTTAGTAGTAATTTTTCATTATTTATATTTGTAAAATAATTTTTATTACAATGGAATTCTAGCTTATATTTACTAAATATTTGCTTCCATGATGGATAAACTTTTAGATGTTTAAAATATTCTTCTAGTAAATTTATCTTATTTATATTTATATCTAAATATCCTTCAAAAGAGCTAGTTTTTTTAATATTAAGCCCTATTCCGCATATTAAATTTTCACCAATTTTATTTGTAATTAGTCCACCTATTTTATTTTCTTTTATATAAAAATCATTTGGCCATTTTAGTACTACTTTTGAACCAAGTGTTGATAAATAGTATTTTAATATATATGAAAAATATATTGAAGCAGACTGAAGCTTTAGATCTTTTGGTAAATCTTTAATAGGTATAATAAAAGAAAAAAATAGATTTCCATCTTTACCTTCCCATTTATTATTTTGACTACCTAGCCCTTGTGTTTGATTAAATGTATAAACACATATATTTGTTTGATTATTATTTTTTATAAGTTCTTTTAAGTAAATTTGAGTTGAATTTACTTCTTTTAAATATATTAATTTCATGATCTAATTATAGCAGACTTTATACTCATTTAATATATTATGATGTATTATTATAAAAATTACTTATATAAAGAGGTTCTTATGAATAATCTTCTTTCTAAAATAACTTTAAAAAATAAATTATTATTGTTATTATTAATCCCAGTTTTATCATTACTATTTTATATATCACTAAACACGTATAGTGCTTATAAAAAAGAACATAATATGTTAGAATTGTCAAAATTAGTACATACTACTAGTAAACTTGCTATTCTTACAAAAGAGATAGCACAAGAGAGACACTACACTTCGATATTTATTGATAGTAAAGCAAATAAATATAATCAAAAAATAATAGATCAACGAGATATTGTTAATACTATTTTTGAAGATATAAAAAAATATCTAAATAGTTCTCATATAAAGAAAAATATTAAAATAACTTTATTAAATAAGATAAAAGATATAAACTCACAACTTTCAAATGTACGAAGTGAGATTAATAAACAAAACATACAAAATTTAAAAACTACAAATTTATTAAATTTTTATTCAAGAACAAATGATTCTTTACTAGAACTTATTTTATATATATCAAAATTTTCTAATAATGGAGAAATTAAATCTGATATAATCAACTTTTTTAATATTTTATCAGTACAAAACAATCAAAGAGTAGCCGTTGATTATGCAATACATATAATTTCAGAATTAGACAATATAACAGATGAAGATGATAATAATTTAAATATAACTTATGGTCAATTAAAATTAAAATCTATATTAAATATTGAAAAGCTTCAAATAAATATATTTAAAAAGTTAGCTTCAAAAGATGTATTGAAATATTATGATACGCAATTAAAGAAAACAAATATATCAGAATATAATGAATACCTAAGATCATTATCTGATGATAAAGATCTTGATTTATATGAAGGTGAATTTGAGGTATTAAAAAAGCTTAGTGACAATAAAACAAAGTTTATAAACTCATTAGTTGAGTTTACATCTAAAGATTTAAATAAAAATATACATAATTTTGCTTCATTAGCTCAGACTTCTTATTATATAAATTTATTATTTGCAATATTTATTATGATTTCTATAATATTTTTAGGGAAATATATAACAAAAAATATTACTAATAATCTAAAATTATTAGAAGAAAATCTACACCACTTTTTTGATTATTTAAGTGACCATAAACATGAGGTAACACTTAACCCTAGTAATGGTAATGATGAATTTTCAAAATTAATAGATGCAATTAATAATCAAGTATTAATTGCAAAAGATATAACAACTAAAGATCAAATTGTATTAAAAGATATTGATAATATTATAAAAAGAGTTCACCATGGTTTTTTCTCTTATTCAATTGATTCTACAGCAGGAAGTAAAGAGGTTGAACAACTTAAAAATAATATTAATCTAATGATAAGTGCTACTAAAAATAAATTAGAAACACTAAAATTAATTTTAGATGCTTATGGTCAATATAAATATGACTTTAAATTATCAAAAGATGAATTAAAAGGTATGGGTGGAGATATGGGAACTTTAAGTACTTCACTTTTTGCACTTGGTGAAGATATCTCAATGTTTATGGCAACATTTTCAAATGTAACAGATAAATTAAATCAAAATACTATCACTTTACTAGAAACATCTGAAGTTTTATCACAATCTTCAAATCATCAAGCAAGCTCATTAGAAGAAACTGCGGCTTCTATTGAAGAGATAACAAATATTATTCAATCAAATTCAAGTAATATTTTAAATATGTCTTCAATTTCAGATCAATTACAACAAACAGCAAGTCATGGTGAAGTATTAGCAAATAATACAAAAATATCTATGGAAGATATAAATGAGAAAGTTTTACAAATTAATGATGCTATTACTATAATAGACCAAATATCTTTCCAAACAAATATTTTATCACTTAATGCTGCAGTTGAAGCAGCAACCGCAGGTGAAGCTGGAAAAGGGTTTGCTGTAGTTGCCCAAGAGGTTCGAAATCTAGCAAATAGAAGTGCTGAAGCAGCAAATCAAATTAAATCTTTAGTAAATGATGCTACACTTAAAACCAATGAAGGTAAAAGTATTACAAGTGATATGATTGAAGGTTATTTAAATCTAAAAGAAAAGATTGTTCAAACAAAAAATATTATAGATAATGTTACTGTTGCATCAAATGATCAAAAAAATAGGATTGTTGCTATCAATGAAGCAATAACTCAAATAGATTCTATGACACAAAAAAATTCAGCTAGTACTATTGAACTAAATAGTATATCAACAGAAGTTCAAAGACTTTCATCTAATATAGAAGAGACAATAAAAAGATCATCATTTAATATAGAATTTAAAAAAATGACTTGTGATGCAAAATTATCAACAGAGATATCTCAATATAAAAGAGATCATATAAATTTCAAAGCTAGCAATTTTGATAAACTATATCAATTTAAAACATTTAGTGTTGTAGATTCTAATAATTGTAAGTTAGGTAAATGGATGATACAAAAAGAGCAAGAGGGTGTAGAGTTTACAAAATCAAGAAAATGGGAAGAGCTAAAAATTGCACATAATAAAGTTCATGTAAATGTACAATCATATATAAATACAAATGCTACATCTAATGATCATAAAAAACTAGAAGAGGATGCATTAAATATTGAAAATAATACTGTTGAAGTATTTGAAAAGTTAAATGATATTTTAATTAATAATTGTGTTTAATTTATTAAAAATTATAATTAAGACTAAATTTATCTTATTTTACTAAAATACTATCAACAAAAACAAAACAAAGGATATTAAATGGCAACAGTAACATTTAAACAAGATACAGTATGTAATCTTGCAGGAAACGA
>CAYZWZ010000051.1:0-9071 GCA_964482285.1 uncultured Helicobacter sp.
AAATGATAAGTGACCATGAGCAGCAGTTAATTGAGTACCATGAGTAAACATATTAACAGGAGCTAATGTGTGCATAAATCCCCAAACTCCAGCACCTAAAAATGCAATAACTGCAGTTGCTTTTGCCCAAGTAAGTGCAACTTCATTTTCATGTTGTATTTTTCTCTCACGACTCATAGAGAATGCAAATAAAATCATTAAGAAAAATGGTAATGGTTCAACTGCAGATGAGATAGATCCTATCCATAGCCAGTACTCTGGAGCTCCCATATAGAAGAAGTGATGTCCAGTTCCTAATATTCCAGAAACCATAGTCATAGCAATAATTAAGTATAACCATTTATCAATATGCTCTCTATCTACACCTGTTACTTTAATAAGTACAAATGCTAATATAGCACCTAAAATAAGTTCCCAAGTAGCTTCAACCCATAAGTGAACAGTAAACCACCAGAAGAATTTATCAGCAATTAAATTATCTGGAACATAAAATGCAATTAAGAAAAATGCAGCTAAACCAAATAAACCTGTAAGTAATACAGTTGTAATAACTGTTCTTCTACCTTTTAGTACAGTCATTGCAGTATTTACAATATAAGATACAACAACAAGTACAATTCCAACTTTTGTAGGAAGTGGTTGCTCTAAAAACTCTCTTCCCATAGTAGGAAGTAATTCATTAAATGTTATCTCTGTTAATTGTGCATAAGGAACAAATAAATAACCTAATATTGTAGCAACTCCAGCAGCAGCAAATACCCAAAAAGTAATAATTGCTAATTTTGGACTCCAAAGTTCTCTTTCTGCTTCTTCAGGGATTAAGTAATATGTAGCTCCCATAAAACCAAATAATAACAATACAATAAGTAAATTTGTATGTACCATTCTTAAAACATTAAAAGGTATTAATGGGAATAAAAAGTCTCCCCAAATATATTGAATACCCATTAGTAAACCAAATAAGATCTCTCCAGCAAGAAGAACCAATGCAAAAATAAAATACGGTTTTGCTACGCTTTGTGATGTATATTTCATATTTCTATCCTTCTATTGTTGGTGGCCATTCATTGGCATTAACTTTTGATGTCCAAATTAAAAAATCTGATAGTTGATTAACTTCTTCTTCAGATAGATTAAACTGTGGCATTTTTCTTCTGTTTGGCTCATTTAATGGTTGTGCTGCCATCCATCCTTGCATATATGCTTTAAATGTAGCAACATCACTACCACCTCGTCTATTAAAGACATTCATAAGTTCAGGTGCATAATAAGCTCCCTCTCCTATTAGTGTATGACAACCTACACAATCATTTTTTTCCCATATTTTTTTACCTGCAACAACCGATGCAGTCATATTTACTTCATTTGATCGCTCTGGTATTTGTTGTACCGTATCAAAACTCAAGGCTAAAAATATAAGTAGTGCAAACATTCCACCACCATAATATATATTTTTAGCCATACTTTTGGTTATTCGTTCAGTCATAAAAACTCCTTTAAATTTTACTTATTTTTAGTAATTATGCAATAATAACTAAAAATGATTTAATTCTACATTAAAGTAGTATTTAGTATTAACTAGCTATAATTATAGCATGAAAGAAAAAAAAATTATTTATCCACCAGGTGATGCTGGAATATGGATTATTATATATATAGAACTTATCACATTTGGTTTATTTTTCTTAGGATTTGTATACTCAAGAAGAATAGATGTAGAGCTATTTAACTCTTCTCAATTAGCACTTAATCAAACTTCAGGCTTTATAAATACAATTTTACTACTAAGTAGTAGTTACTTTGTGGTAAGAGCAGTACATAGTATTAAAACATATGAAATAAAAAAAGCTTCTAAAATTGCTACTCATTGGTTAAATGCAGCAATTGGATTTGGTGGAATTTTTTTAATAATAAAAATGTCTGAGTTTATTGAAAAATATTCTGAAGGTATAAATCTAAGCACTAATAAATTTTTTATGTTTTATTTTTTACTTACGGTATTTCATTTTTTACATGTATTACTAGGGATGATTATATTATTTAATATAAAAGAAAAAACTAAAATACAAGGATATAATAAAAATGATCTGAAAGGGATGCAAACTGGTGCTTCTTACTGGCATATGGTTGATCTACTTTGGATTATATTATTTCCTTTAATCTACATAATAAGGTAATTGATGATTATATTTGATAAATATACAAAAGCTTATATAGTACTAATACTACTTACAATTTTTGCTTATAGTTTGGGAAAATTTGAACTTATAAATGGTTCCTTATTTATTGTTTTAATTATAACAACTTTTTTAAAAGGATCTATTATAATAGATTATTTTATGGAATTAAAAGATGTAAATTTTAAGTACCGCTTAATACCATTAATATGGCTTTTTATAGTTCTTTGTGGAATAGTTATTGGTTATTATTTTTAAATAGGACTAAATATATCTTATTTCTTAAAGTAAAAAATTAGATTAACTAATCTACTATTAGTTTAAATTTTTTTATAGTATAATAAATTTAATTTAAAACAAAAGGAAACAATATGCCAAAAATTAACAAATATACAAATATTGACGAAGTAGAAAGAGAAGCTAAAAAAGATTTAATAGATAGACATAGTCCATTTATTCACTGTGCTGATACAGCAACAGCTGGTGAGCCGTTTGAAGTTACAGTAAAAATGGGTAACGAATATACTCATCCAGATGATTTTGATCACTATATTGAATCAGTTTCATTATTTAATGGAGATACACTTTTAGCTAAAGCTTCTTATGTTCCAGGAACATTAGGAAACACAAAAGCGCACAATACAACTACATTTACAATTATTCCAACAGGAAAAAAACTTAAATTAGTTGCTCATGGTTACTGTACAAAGCACGGTATATGGGAAGGAAGCGAAGTAGAAGTAACTGTAAACTAGTATTTACTACTACAACTTCTTAAAGGGTTAGAGTTTATCTCTAGCCCTTTTTTAATATACTTTAAAATAAAAAAGCTCTTGAAATATCAAGAGCTTTTAAAATATATAACTAAATTTTTAAAATATTATTTCATACTTCCACATTTTCCAGCTCCACATGAACCAGAACTTTTACTACCAGCATTTCCATTCATAGAACCACCACAAGAACCTGAAGCTTTTTTTGCTTCTTTTTTCATATTTGAACCACATTTTCCAGCTCCACATGAACCTTTTTTCATAGCTTTCTTTTCCATACATTTTTCAGTTTTACACTTCTGTTTATCCATTTTTCCACCACATTTTCCAGCTCCACATGAACCACCCATACTAGCAAATGCACTTGAACCCATTAGTGCTGTTCCTAGTACTAATGATGCTAAGTTATTCTTTTTTGTCTTTCTCATTTTATTTCCTTAATTATTTTATTAGTTATATTATAATATTTATTTGTGTAGTTATTGTGTAATTTTATATATTAAACTAATATTCCATCATTTATAAAATTTTCAATTGTATCTTTTGCTATATTTACGGCATCTTTATATTCTATATTTGATCTTTTACTAGCAAAATATATTGCTTTTTTTATACTATTATTTCCTTTTTGATATTTAAAAAAATAGTATAAAAATTTAGAAATTTCAAGATGGTATACTTGATAATCTAATTTATTTTTATATATTAATATATATTGTTTTTGTTTATTAAATGTTTGATTCAATATATCATAATCGTGCGTTATAATTGCACATTTTTTTGATAATCTATATGACTTATTATAAGAGATTTTAGAAACTCTAATATTAGAATTGTCTACATATATTTTAATTTGTTTTAACTCAAAACACAATATCTGTTTTTCAAGAAGTGTTAAATCTTTTTGATTGTATAAAAACTCTTTAAACTCTAATGCCATCATCCATACATAAGGTGTTTTAGAACCATACGATATAAACTTTTTTATTAAATCTTCTAATTTATTTGTATCTATATAATTTGTAAAAACAGGGAATGTTGATTTTAATACCTCATTAAATCTAAATAATATTAACTCTTGATATATTTTAATATTTTTGTTTTCAATTAAACTATCATTTAATAGTGTTGAAATAAATTTATTTTGTATATCATACGGCGTCATAAATATCCTTCATTTTATTATATTCTTTAATTAAATTTTTATACCTTGGTATATTATTATCTCTTTCTAGAAGTAGTGGTGCTTTTTTCTTTTTTAATGTATACTCAGTTAAATCCCAAACTTCATCTTTAACTGGTGTTCCATGTGTGTCTATCCAAAGATCCTCTTTATACTCCAAGTGTCCAGCAACATGATAATAAGCAACAGATTTAAGATCTATTTGATCAATATATTTATATGGATCAAATTTATGATTATATGAATTTACAAAAACATTATTTATATCTAATAACATTTTTGCACCTGTTTTACTAAATACTTCATTTATAAATTCAATTTCACTCATAGTTGAAGTTGGAATATAATAGTATGTTGCATTTTCTAAAATAAGCTCTCTTTTTAAATAATCTTGTACCTGTTGAACTTTTGTTTTTATATTTTCTACCTCATCTTTACTCATTGGCAAAGGTAATAGTTCGTAAGTTTGAACTCCTTCTAGAGAAGAAAAACTTAAATGCTCTGAATAGTTTTCAATATTATATCTATCTAAAAACTCCTTTAACTGTTTTAAAAATTTCATATCTAATGGTTCATAAGATCCTATAGAGAGTGATAATCCATGACAAACTAAGTCATATTCATCAGCAATTTTATCAAATACTTTTTGGTATAGTTTTGGTGTATGTATCCAATTTTCTGGTACTATTTCAAGCCAAGTTGGTTTGTTATCTGAATTATCTAAATCAAATATAAACTCTTCTCTTAAGCCTAAACCACAACCATCTATATTTTTCATATTTTACCTTCTTATTATTAATAATAAATAGTAACATATTTTTGTGTAATTTATGTGTACAAAAATTATTTATTATATTTTTTACTCTCTATTATATACATTATTAATGGTATCAAAATTAAAGTTAAAACTGCAGAACTAACCATACCACCTATCATTGGGGCTGCAATTCTTTGCATAACTTCACTCCCTACACTATTGGAATACATAATAGGTATCAATCCACCTAAAATTGCAAATACAGTCATAAGTTTAGGACGAAGTCTTTTTGCTGCACCATAATATATAGCTTTTTTAATATCCAATTTTGTAATATTATTTTCTAACTCTTTTATTTTTTCATTTATTGATTCTTTTAAATATATTATCATAACAATAGATGTTTCAGCAGCAACACCTAAAAGAGCTAAAAATCCTACTATAACAGCAATTGATATATTAAAATTTAAAATATCTATATAAAGTAACCCTCCAGCAAGAGCAAAAGGTAGTGTAAAAAATATTATACTAGCTTGTACAAAATTTCCTAGTGCAAAATATATAAGGATATATATAATTATAAAAGTTGCTGGTATTATATAAACAAGTCTTTTCATCGCTGATTCTAAGTGTTCACTTTGTCCTGCCCATTCATAATAAAAACCACTTGGTAATTTTATATCTTTTAATAATATTTCAACTTCATCTTTATAAGTTTTTGTTGAGATCTCATCTTTTGGTGTTATATATATAAAGTTTACATTCATACCTTTTTCACTTTTTATTACAGAAGGTCCTTGTTTATAGAATAAGTCTGCAAATGTTTCAAGAGGAAAAAATCCATATTTTGTTTTTATCATCACTTGTTTTAAAGATACTATATCAGCCCTATTTGTACTGTCATATCTTATACTTATAGGATATCTTTCTAATCCATCTATTAAAGTTGATACCTTTGCTCCTCCTACAGCATAAGATATAGTATCTAATATAGTTTGTTTATTAATACCATAGCGTGATAACATATTTTCATTTATTTTTATATCTAAATAGTATCCACTATTTGCTTTATCACTTGAAACAGATAATGTACCTTTATATTTTTTAAGTTTCTCTTCTATTTTTAAAGCTATTGATTCCAACTTTGTATGATCATTTCCATAAAGTTTAATTCCAAGGGGTGTCCTTATACCTGTTAAAAGCATATCAATTCTACCTCTTATTGGATATGTCCATGAATTTATTAATCCTGGTATTTGCAATGCTTTATCCATATCACTCATAAGCTTTTTATATGTCATACCTACTCTCCAATTATCTTTTGATTTAAAAGTTATAATTGTTTCAATCATTGCTAATGGTGCTGGATCTGTTGCTGTTTGGGCTCTACCTACTTTTGCAAATACTGTATCTACTTCAGGAAAAGATTTTATAATTTTATTTGTTTTATTTGCTATATCTTTTGCTTGATCTATACTAATACCATATGGGGTTACTGGCATATACATAAAAGTTTGTTCATTCATCATTGGCATAAATTCCCATTTTTGTTTCTCATATAATGAATATGAAAAATATAACAAAATAATAGAAGCTAATAAAACAAAATATCTAAGTTGCATAAATACTTTTAATATTGGTAGATATAAAAAAGTAAACATCTTATTTATGGGATTATTATTCTCATCTTTTATTTTTCCACTCATTAAAAATATCATAAGTATAGGAACTAGTGTAATAGAAAGTATTGCACCAGTTAACATTGCAAATGTTTTTGTAAATGCAAGTGGTGTAAATAATCGTCCCTCTTGGCCAGTTAGTGCAAAAATAGGTAAAAAGGATACAACTATAAGGATAAGAGCAAAGAATATTGGTCTACCAACTTGTTTAGAAGATTTTATTATCACCTCTACTCGCTTTTTATAATCTAATGCTTGATTATTAACTTGGGCTTTATGTATATGTTTATGAGCATTTTCTACCATAACAATTGCAGCATCTACCATAGCACCTATTGCAATTGCAATCCCCCCTAAACTCATTATATTTGAATCTATTGAAAATAGTTTCATAAGTAAAAATGTAATAGCAACTGTAACAGGTAAAACAATTATAATTATAAGGGCTGATCTAAAATGAAATAAAAATAATATAGCAACTAAAATAACAATAATAGATTCTTCAATTAGAGTATCTTTTAAAGTCTTAATTGCTTTATCAATTAATTTTGATCTATCATAAGTTGTAACAATTTGAACATCATCTATTTTAAGAGACTCTAACTTTTTTTTAATATTCTTAATAACTTCATATGGATTTTGTCCATATCTAACTATTACTATACCTCCTACAGATTCTTTATTTAAATTAAGACTTGCCATACCTCTTCTATTGCTAGGAACTACTTGAATCAAAGCTATATCTTTTAATTTTAATGCAATAGTATTATTAAGCTTAATAGTAATATTTTCTATATCTTCTAATGTTTTAATATAACCTTTTGCTGTTATTATTTGCTCAAATCCATTCTCTAATATTAATCTTCCACCCTTATCATTATTTGATTTTTTTATTATTTCTATTATATTATTTATAGATATATTATATTGCACTAGCTTATCCATATCTAGTGTAATCTCATAATTTTTTACAAAGCCACCAATACTTGCAACTTCACTTACTCCATCAACACCTAGTAATCCATATTTGAAATAATAATCTTGTAGAGTTCTAAGTTCTGCTAAAGATCTATTTTTTGATATTAATGCATATTCAAATGCCCATCCAATACCTGTAGCATCTGGGCCTATTGTTATTTTTGCTTCTTTTGGAAAACTTGGTGTTAATTGAGTTAGCTGTTCTATTATTCTATCTCTTGCATCATATAGATCAACATTATCTTTAAATATTATATATATTAGAGCATTTTCAAAACTACTCATTGCCCTAACTGTTTTTATATTTGGTAAAGACATAAGATTTGAAACTAAACTATATCCAACTTGTTCCTCTATAACTTGTGCAGACTGACCTTGCCATTTTACTTGTACAATAACCTGAGGAGGTGAAAGATCTGGTAAAGCATCAAGAGATATTGTTTTAAATGCCCATATAGAACTAAATGCAAGTGCAAAAATACTAATGAGAGTTATAAATATATTTTTTACACTAAAATTTATTATTTTTTCTATCATATTATTTTCCTACCAGTCATCATCTGAATCATAAAGACCATTAGTAATAGCATCACTATCTAACATAAATAATGAATTATTTATAACTTTATCACCCTTTTTAAGACCATCTTTAATTTGAAAGATTTTTGAATCTATTCTTACTGCTTTGATCTCAATTGGTTCATATTCATTGTTTTCTAATGGTTTAAAAACATAATTTTTATCACCTTTTGTAATAACTGCACTTTTGGGTAATATTAACATTGTTTTAGCTTTATTTATAAATTCAACTTTTGCAAACATATTAGGAAACAATTTTTTCTTTTTATTATCTACTATTAATCTAACAGGTATAGTTTTAGTTTTATTTTCTACTATTGGATGTATTAAATCAACTTTTGAATTAAATTCACCTACTCCACTAACATAGATTTTAGCATCCATACCTTTTTTTATAAATTCAATATCTTTTTGATAAATATTTGCATCCACCCATATTGTTGATAAATCCACAAGTGAAAATAGTGTTTCTCCAGCTTTTATATATGATTGTTCATTAATCTTTTTATTTATTATTACACCTGAATATTTTGAATATATATTAATATAATATGGAACTTTTTTTGTTCTTTTTACATATCTGATTGTACTACTACTTATTCCTAATAATTTTAATCTATCTTCAATCGCTTTTATTTGTAGTCTATTTTGTTTATATTTCATTGAGATAACTAATTCATCTAATGCAGAGCTTAGTTCTTTTGAATAAACTTTAAATAATAGATCTCCTTTTTTGATAAACTTATGAGTTGAATTTGCATTTAAATTTTTAATATATCCTGAAAACCTAAGTACTAAATCATTAACTTTTGTCTCATCATATTTAGTTAGTGCATAAAATGTTTTTTTATCACTTATTTTTTGCTCTTTTACTTTTATTATATTTGCATTTAGATTTAACAAAAATACAATTACTATAATCAAATTTTTCATAATAATTTTCCT
>CAYZWZ010000052.1:0-8636 GCA_964482285.1 uncultured Helicobacter sp.
GTTTGCTTTGCAACCGCTATTCGCTACTTTTGCAAAGTATGCTGTTGCCTTTTTTAAAATATCCCTCTCTTGCTTTAACAACTTATTCTCTGCTCTTAAGCGTTTTAGTTCCTCTTGTGGAGTCTCTTTAACTGTAGATGTAATATCACTTTTACCTCTACTATCAATTTTTATATTATTTGCTTTTTTATAAATCCTAACCCAATTATAAATTGTCTTTCGAGGAAACTTTTTTACTTCGTAAAACCGCATTTGCTAGTTTTGGATTCACATCCAAATCTTTGCCTATTTGTAATACTGATTTATCCCCTTACATAACAAGTTGGATTATTGAATCTCTAAACTCTTGTGTATATTTACTATTTCTCATCATAATCTTTTTTCCTCTATTCATATTGATATTTTAACTTAGAATTTCTAAATATTCTTTGTATGAATTAGTGTAGCCAGATCAAAGTGCAGAAGTAACTGTAGGTATGACAAAAGAGAATTTAGAAAAAAATTTAAATAGATGGCAAAAAAACTAAAACTAAAGTGAGTTCTACTTTAGTTTTATAAATCAAATTTCATAAGCTAATCTGTGATACAATAATATACAAATAAATTATTGGAGATCATTATGCAAACAATGGCAGTACAAATTCAAGACAATTATGTTCAAAATTTTATGAATTATGTTAATAATCATAGTGAAAATATTAGTATAGCACGAGATCCTAATTTAGAATTAGACCCTTATTTTTATGAAAGACAAAAACAACTTCAACAGGATGTAGAAGAAGTTGAAAATGGTACAGCTGAAATGATTTCACATAATGATTTATGGTCAAATATAAATAAACATTTAGAAACATTAAAATAATATTAAAATAATATTGATGAATATTATTTATAAAAAGACATTTGAAAAACAATTATTACAAATTGTAAATTATATAGTAAAAGATAAAATAAGTGCTAGTATAAATTTTGCTAATGAATTAGAAGAACAAATATTTCTAATACCAGATAATCCTTTAAAATATAGAAAATCTATATATTTTAATAATGAAAATATAAGAGATATGATTTATAAAGGTTATACAATAAATTATAAAATTAACTTTAAAAAGAATTTAATTGAAGTATTAAGAATATTTAATAAAAATAAACCAGCAAGAGATAGCAGATACAACAAATCGTAGGAACTAATTACTTTACTTTAACACCTCTAAAAATGGTGACCTTTACATCTATTTTTATATTTACCTTTTATAGCTTTTGCAAATATGTTTAGTTTTAGTTTATGTTTTTTTGCTATTTTAAGTACTTTATCTTTATATTTTGGATCTATAGAAAACAGCATCTCATACTCTTCACCACTACATCCTATTTTTGATTTTATTTTATTTTTAAACTCAAAACCTATACTATTCATTTTACTTAATCTTTCAAGTTCAAAAAATAATCCATCAGATATATCTAACGCACTATTTACATAAGGTGAAATTTCATAAAAAAACTTATCTCTTAAAATAGGATTTATAAATCTACTATTTTTAGATACTTTTTTTCCATCAAATAACTTTTCTAAATCTTTTTTACTAGATCCTAATTTTCCAGTATGACATATAAGATCACCTACGTTTGTACCACTTCTATATATAGGATTTGAACTAACTGATATAATAGTTATAGAGATATCTAGTTTAATATTTGATAATGTATCTCCACCTATAATATCTATATTAAATTTTTTAGCTATTTTTTTAAATCCATTTACTAATTCTTTTAGATCTTTTTTACTATATTTTTTTGGTATTGCTATTGTAAGTAGTGCATATTTGGGTACTGCATTCATAGCTATTGCATCACTTATATTTACAAGCATAGATTTAATAGCAATTTGTTTTAAACTCATCCATGAAGTTTTAAAATGCACATCTTGGAAAAATCCATCACTACTATAGATATAGTTTTCGTTATCTCTTATCTTGTTAGTAATAACAGCACCATCATCACCAATATAATTATTATTTGTAATTTTTTTTATAAAATAGTTTTCTTTGTTCATTATATGATTATATCTAAAAAAATGTTACTTTTTTACCAAATCTTATATTATTACTATTTTTTGAATAATTTATCTGTGTACTTATGAAACATTATTCAAAAAAAATCTTTTATTTAATATAAATATATATAAAATTTTGTTATACTCTAGAAAAATTATATGTCTAAAATAATTAATTTTATTTACAAAAAGGAATTATATGAGTATTACAATTCATAAATATGATGTTGTTATCGTAGGAGCTGGTCTTGCAGGTTGTGCAGCAGCAAAACAAGCAGCAGCAGATGGTCTAAGCGTATGTGTTTTAACAAAACTACACCCATTAAGAAGTCATAGTGGTGCAGCTCAAGGTGGTATAAATGCAGCTTTAAGTGCAGAAGATTCTATTGAACTTCACGAATTTGACACTGTAAAAGGTAGTGATTACTTAGGTGATCAAGATGCTATTAGACTTATGTGTTCTCAAGCACCTGAAACAATCAGATGGGCAGAGCAAATGGGAGCAGTTTTTTCTAGAAATGAAGATGGAAACATCGCTCAAAGACCATTTGGTGGACAAAGTTCTCCTAGAGCATGTTATGCTAAAGATAGAACAGGATTAACTCTTCTTCAAACTATTTATGAACAAGCTCATAGAGATGGTGTTGAATTCAAAGATGAGTACTACTGTGCTGATCTATTATATGAAGATGGGAAAGTAAAAGGTGTATTTGCTTTTGATCTAATCGATTCAACTCCTGTATTATTCTCTGCTCGTGCAGTTATGTTTGCAACAGGTGGATATGGTAGAGCATTTAAAGTAAACTCAAATGCACATGCAAATACTGGTGATGCACTTTCAATTGTTGCTAGAAAAGGTCTTCCATTAGAAGATATGGAATTTGTACAATTCCACCCAACAGGTATTGCTGGTTCTGGTGTACTTATTTCTGAAGCTGCAAGAGGTGAAGGTGGAAAACTATTCAACTCTAAAGGTGAAAGATTTATGGAGAAATATGCTCCAAATAAATTAGAACTAGCTTCTAGAGATGTTGTTTCAAGAGCTATCTCTCAAGAGATTTTAGAAGGTAGAGGATGTGGAGTAAATAAAGATCACGTTTTAATTGACCTTACTCATTTAGGTGCTGATTTAATCAACTCTAAACTTCCAGAATTAAGAGATTTAGCTATTACATTCTTAGGTCAAGATATGATTGAAGAGCCTATTTCTATTGCTGCAACTGCTCACTACTCTATGGGTGGAATTCCTTGTGATATAGATGGACATGTAAGAAAAGATACACAAGATTTTGTTGAAGGTTTCTATGCTGCTGGAGAATGTGCATGTGTTAGTGTACATGGTGCAAATAGACTTGGAGCTAACTCAGTACTTGAAGCATTATTCTTTGGAAGACATGTAGGAAATACAATTGCTGCTGATTTAAAAGATGAAGATAAAATCACTTTTGCAAAAGTAACTCAAGAAGATGCCTCTGAAGCATTAGAAGAGATTGAAAGATTAAGAACATCAAATGGAGATGAAAGAGTTCCAGCTTTAAGAGATGAATTACAACAAAGTATGACAGATAATGCTGGTGTATTTAGAACAGAAAAATCTCTATTAGTTCAAAAAGAAAAAATCAAAGAATTAAAAGAAAGATTTAAAAATATCAGAATTGATGATAAGTCAAAAATCTACAACACAGATTTACAAGAAGCAATTGAGCTTGGACATATGCTTGATTTCTCTGAATTTATAGTTGAAGGTGCAATTTTAAGAAAAGAATCTAGAGGTGCTCACTATAGAGAAGAGTATCAAACAAGAGATGATGAAAACTTCTTAAAACACACTATGTCTTATATGGATGAAAATGGTACTTTAAGAACTGAATATATGGATGTTGTTCTTGGTAATCACGAATTAGCAGAAAGAACATACTAGAGGATAAATAATGAGTAAAATAACAAAAAAACTAACAATAAAAGCTTTTAGATTCAACAAAGAGACTGATTATTTACCACACTATGATACATTTGAGATGGATGTTAGTGAAGATGAATTAGTACTTGATATAATGAACAGAATCAAATGGGAACATGACGGAAGTTTTTCTTATAGAAGATCTTGTAGACATGGTATTTGTGGATCTTGTGCTGTAAAAGTAAATGGAAAAGCAACATTAGCTTGTAAAGATAGAATCTTTGATCTTGTAGATACTTTTGGTGAAGAGTTAATAATCGATCCTCAAAGTAAAAAAAGAGCATACAAAGATATGGTTATTGATAAAGCTGATTTCTGGGGTAAATATAACTCAGTTCAACCTTACTTAGTTGCAGATGTAGAAGAAAATCCAGTTGCAGAAAATAAAGTAAGCATTGAAGAAGCAGAATTAGTAGATGAAGCTGATTACTGTATCCAATGTGGTGCTTGTTATTATTCTTGTCCAGCAGTAGAAGTTAATCCTGACTTTGTAGGACCTGCTGCTATGGTTAAAGCATATAGATTTAATGCAGATGTAAGAGATAATGCAAAAATTTCTAGACTTGAGAATCTTCAAACTCTAGGTAGTGGTATGTGGGATTGTGTAAAATGTTTTGAGTGTGCTGAAGCTTGTCCAAAAGAGCTTGATCCAATAGGAAAAATCACAAAATTACACCAACAAACTTTCCAAGAGGGTCTTGCTAAAAATAATGTAGCTGTAAGACATGCTGTTGGATTTAAATGGTCAATCCATAAACATGGTATTTTAGATGAGGGTGAATTAGTAAGATATTCAGAAGGAAACATAGGTGTTATGAAACATATCCCTGAAGCAATTGCAATGTTCAAAAGAGGTAAAATAGTAATGCCTTGGAATATGCCAAAATCTAAAAATTTAAGTGAAATACAAAAACTAGTTGAGATATCTTCAACAGTAGACTTTAACGGGAGAAAGAAATAATGGAAAAATTAAAATATGCTTTATACACAGGTTGTACAGCTAGAGAATCTACTCCTGAGTTATTAAAATCAACAATGGCAATTGCTGATAAATTAGGGATTGAATTAGTACTTTTAGATGAAGCTTCATGTTGTGGAGCTTCTCACTTACAAGATTTTGATGATATGTTATCTTTGGTTCTTAATGCTAGAAATATATGTTATGCAGAAAATTTAGGTCTTGATATGGTTACTATTTGTAATACTTGTCAACTAAATACGTCTTTAACAAAAGATAGATTAGATAATGATCCTATCTTAAAAGCAAAAGTAAATGAAAAATTAAAAGAAGTTGGTCTTGAATATAAAGGAACTGCTACAGTTAAACATTTCTTATATGCACTTCAAGATGATTATGGATATGAAAATATAAAAAAACTTGTAACAAAACCAATGACAGATACTAATATTGCATCATTTTATGGATGTCATAATATTAGACCATCTCATTTACAAAATAAAACAAATGGTGATGAAAACTCATATAAACCAGTTTCTTTAGATAATTTAGTAACTGCTTTAGGTGGAAATGCTGTTGATTATGAATCTAAAAATAAATGTTGTGGATTCCATGTTGAGTTACAAAACCCTGAAACTGCAAATAAATTAAGTGCTACAGCTATGACTGATGCTATTGATAATGATGCAGATGTTATGGTAACACCTTGTCCACTTTGTCATCTAAGAATGGATGTACAACAACATGGTATTTCAGCACAAGCTGGGAGAGAAGTTGATATTCCAGTACTTCATCTACCTCAAATGGTAGGAATTGCTCTAGGACTTAGTCCAGAAGCTCTTGGTTTAAATCACAATATAAATCAAAAAGGTTTAATATAAGTTATAAACTTGTATTACTTTAAAAGCTAAAAGGGCAAAGATTTATATCTTTGCCCTTTTTTATTATATAAAAGATATATCTTTAAAGGGGATAAACTAAATGAGAAATATATATTTAATCATTGCAAAACAAATAGTAGAAGAAGCAGGTAAAATAATAAAAGAAGCAAGAGAAACAAATACTTTTAGTTTTGAGATGAAAAGTGATAATACTCCACTTAGCAATATAGACCAACAAGTACAAGACTATATGACAAAAAGATTAAAAGATAGTTTTAATATACAAGTAGTTGGTGAAGAAAATTGTGACACTATTGATGAATCAAAACCATACTGGGCAATAGATCCTATAGATGGTACATGGGCATTTATTACTCATGAGAATACATCTGCTATTAATTTATCTTTAATTGAAAATGGTGAAGTGATTGTAGCAATTGTTTATAATCCATTTACAAATGAGTTTTTCCAAACTGAAAAAGGTGCAAAATCATATATAGGGATGTTAACTCTTCCTTTAAGAAAAGCAAACACTGAAGTTGAAGTTGTAAACTTCAAACCAGAAAGAGAACACCCAATAGTTGGAACACTAAACCAACTATTTAAAGAAGATAAAGTAAAAAAACTAACATCTATTGGAGGATCAACTGCATATTCAATATGTATGGTAGCAAAAGGGGCATTTACAAACTATATAACAAGATTTGAATCACCAGCACATGCTTGGGATTTATCTGCTGCTTGTTTAATTGTAAGAAATTCAGGCGGATATATAACAGACTTGCAAGGTGTTGATATAGATCCTATAAATCACAAAGGATATATTATAGCAAGTGCAAATAAAGAAGCTAAAGATGAGTTCTTAGCTATGGTAAATAATCTAATATAAGCTATAAATTTTATAGCTTATGTTTTTTCTCTTCAATATAAAAAGATAAATAATATAATAAATAACCAGCTTCAAGTGGAGAGAATAAATTTTCTTTTTTTAGAAGTATTTCACTTAAAGTTATAGATACCTCTTTTTCATATTTTTTTATAATATCAATTACAAATGTAGTTATAGTTCTATGGTTATGTTTTAATATCTCTTTATGAAAATAATTTGTAGGTTTGTCTACTTTTAAGTCTATTTCTAGTTTTATTGCTTGGATTAAAAATCCTATTTGATAGGCATTATATTCTGGTATATTTAATTCTAATATATTTTTAAATCTATACCCCAAAGATTTATATGTTTGAAGTTCTGTTTTAATTACAGGATTTACAATAGATAATTGCATGCCTTTATATACTAAAGGTAGATGTATATCCTCAGATGCAATCATCTCAGGATCATAATCCCTTTTTTTTAGTCTTACACTTTTAAATACTTTATTTACAACTGATCCAAACATTTTTTATCTCCTTATTTTTTAATCGCAATAAATGTTGCAAAATTTATCCACTTGAATATACAATCAAAGTGTGAAAATCCCGCATCAAGTATCATATTTTTATTTTCTTCATATGTATATGGTATTAATACATTTTCTAAAGCTTCTCTTTTTTGAGCTATCTCAAATTCACTATATCCTTGAGTTTTTTTAAACTCATAATATTTATCTATAAATTGTTTATTTAAAACTTTATCTTCACATATAGTTTTTTCACTAAATATAAAAACACCCCCTACTTCTAAACTATCATATATTTTTTTGATAAGTTTTTCCCTTTGAAGTGGTCTTATAAATTGTAAAGTATAGTTTGATATAACTACAGATGAAGCCTTGAAATCAACATTGAATATATCATCATCTATAAGATTAATGTCAATATTGTAAGCATTTGCTTTTTGTTTTGCTCTTTTTAGCATTGCAGATGAATTATCTATTCCTATTAGTTTTAGTTTTGTATTTGATTTTTTAAATATATCTATAAGTGTAGAAGCTGTAGAACAACCTAAATCATACACTACAGAGTTCTCTTTTGTGTATTGCAAAGCAAAATAACTTGTAAGCTCTAAAGCATCTTTATAAAAAGGTACTGATCTATCTAGCATATCATCAAATACACTTGCTACATTTTCATCAAACTCAAATTGCTTTTTTATTTTTTCTTTAAATACTTCATCTTTCATCAACTGCATTATATCTAAAATGTGTTAAATATAGCAATTTAATAATTAATTAAAATCTAATGGTGATTTAATCTCGTCTTTGTTTAATTCTTTTATAACGTGCGTGTATATCATAGTAGTTTCTATAGATTTATGACCTAGTAATTCTTGAATAGTTCTTATATCTGTACCCATTTGCAATAAATGAGTAGCATAAGAGTGTCTAAATGTATGTGCAGATATTCTTTTAAGTATATTACATTTATTTACTGAATTTCTAATATTTCTTGATAATGTTTTTTCTAATATATGATGTCTTCTAATAATATCACTTCTAGGGTCTTTGGAAACTTTAGCCATAGGGAAAAGATATTGCCATTTTGTTTCCCATTTAGCTTTTGGAAACTTTTTTTCTAAACTATATGGTAACTCTAGAGTGCCATAGCCATCTTTTAAATCTTGCTTATGTATTTCTTTTACTTTATTAATTTGTATTTCTAATTCATTTTTTATTTTTAAAGGTAGTGGTATAGTTCTATCTTTTTGGCTCTTACTATCCCAAATATAAACTTTATTATATGAAAAATCAATATCTTTAATTCTAAGATTCAATAATTCGTTCAAACGAAGACCACAACCATACATTAATTTTAACATAACTTGATAAATACCACTCATATTTGAAA
>CAYZWZ010000053.1:0-8631 GCA_964482285.1 uncultured Helicobacter sp.
TGGTGTATTTGAAGGTTATTCTACAAGTACTTCTATATCTATGGTGCTATTTAATGAAAACCAAAAAAGTCGTGATTACGATAATGTAAAAGATCTATTTAGACCAGGTCATGCTGATTTTACATATTTTAATAAATATGGAATTAGAGATTATAGAGGTGGTGGAAGAAGTAGCGCTAGAGAAACATCTGCTAGAGTTGCAGCTGGAGCTATTGCTAAACTTATATTAAAAGAGCTTGATATTGATATTCAAAGTGGTATTTGTGCAATAGAAAATATAACTATATCAGAAGATCAATATGATTTTAACCACTCAAAAAATAGTGAAGTTTATTCATTAAATAAAAATTATGATGATAAATTTAAAGCTGCAATAGATAAAGCAAGAGAAGATCATGATAGTATAGGTGGTATTGTAGCAATTAAAGCTACAAATGTACCTGTTGGACTTGGTGAACCTATTTATTATAAACTTGATGCTATTTTAGCAAATGCTATGATGAGTATAAATGCAAGTAAAGCAGTTGAGATAGGAAATGGTATCGAATCTGTAAGATTAAAAGGTAGCCAAAACAATGACCAAATTACTAATGATGGTTTTAAAACAAATAATAGCGGTGGTATATTAGGTGGAATATCAAATGGTGATGATATTAATCTAAAAGTATATTTTAAACCAACTCCATCTATCTTTAAATCTCAAGATACTATTGATATTTTTAATCATGAATTAAAATGTGAACTAAAAGGTAGACATGATCCTTGTGTTGCAACTAGAGGAAGTGTTGTTGCTGAATCTATGATGGCGATAGTATTAGCAGATATGTTACTTTTAAATATGACAAGTAAAATTGAAAATATAAAAAAAGTATATAACAAATAGATTTTTTATAGAGGCAACTCTATAAAAAACTTAGCTCCATTATTTGTATTTTTAACATATAAATCACCATTTAAATGCTCTTTTACTATATCATAACTCATAGATAATCCAATACCTGTACCATCTTTTTGTTTTGTAGTAAAATCTTTATCAAATATTTTATCTATTATTTTTTCATCTATTCCACCAGCATTATCTTCAATACAAACAATACACTTATTCTCATATTTTTTTAAATTTATAATTAGTTTTTTATCTTTTATATTATTTGAGATAAATACATCTTTAGCATTTGTTATAATATTTATTAATACTTGTGCAAATTCACCTTTTATTAGATTTATTTTTAGATTTTCTTCATTTGTTGTTTTATTTTCAACAATTATATAATTTTGTGAAAAAACTGCATCTAATATTTTTAGTGTTGTTTTAATTTCATCTTGAATTATAACCTCTGATACAGAATTGTCTTTTTTTATATATGCTCTAAAAGTATCTATTGTTTGTGCTAAATACTGACCTTGTGATATTATATTATTTGCAAATTTTTCGAAAGATTTATCATCTAATATATCTAAGTCTTTATGTAGTATCATTGCACTTGCACTAGATGTTATCACACTTAAAGGTTGTCTCCATTGATGAGATATATTTGCTATCATATCTCCAAGTAGTGCCATCTTTTTTATATATTTGGCATTTTTTATCTCTTCATTTATTTTAGAAAATACTAAAATAATATCTTCTGTAGAACTATTTATATTATCAATTTTTATTATAAAATTTTTATTATATTTTAATAGATTATTTTTTATATCTTCTTCTATTATATTTTGTTTATTTGAATTTAAAATAATCACATCATATAAATCTTCTTTTGAAAAATTATTACTTAAAAAATTATTTAAATTATCTTTATTATCATATACATGGCTTTTCATGATTTTATTATATCATTGATTAACTATATATTAGCTATAATATTGTAATTTATAATAAGGGTTTAGTATGTGTGGAATTGTTGGATATATTGGAAATCAATCAGCAAATAAAATATTAATAGATGGATTAAAAGAGTTAGAATATAGAGGTTATGATAGTGCTGGAATTGCAGTACTTCAAAATGGAAATATAAATATACATAAAGCTTTAGGAAAAATTCATAACTTAGAAGAAAAATCAAATAAATGCTCACTATCTAATAATACTGAGTTTTCAATAGGAATTGGACATACAAGATGGGCTACACATGGTAAGCCAACTGAACTAAATGCACACCCACATATGGGCGAATATTCATATGTAGTACATAATGGTATTATTGAAAACTATAAAGAGTTAAAAGAGGAATTAATATCAAATGGGCATAAATTTGTATCTCAAACAGATACAGAAGTTATTGTTCATATGTTTGAATACTATTTCAATCAAAATAATAATGCACAAGAGTCTTTTGATCTTACTATTTCAAGACTAGAAGGTGCTTATTCTATACTACTTATAACAAAAAGTTGTGAAGATAAAATATTTTTTATGAAACATGGATCTCCAATGGCTGTTGCTAAAGGAAATATCGATGGTGAAATTTTATTTGCTTCAAGTGATGCTCCTTTAATTGGACTAGCAAAAGATGTTGTTTATTTAGAAGATGGTGTAAGTGGTGTTGCTTCTAAAGATGGCTTAAAGTTCTCAAGTGATGTAAAATGGGAAACTTTACCATTATCTAAACAATTTGCTCAAAAAGATGGTTTTAGATTTTTTATGGAAAAAGAGATCTATGAACAAAGTGATGTAGCTGTTGATTGTATGTTAGGACGAATAAACGATAAAGAGATAATATTTGATGAGTTTGATGCAAGTATAATTGATGGTATTAATGAGATTAAAATATGTGCTTGTGGTACTTCATACCATGCCGCATTAACTGCATCATATCTATTTGAAAGACAAACAAAAATAAGAACAAGTGTAGAAATAGCAAGTGAATTTAGATATAAAGATCCACTTCTTACACCTGATACATTATTTATCGTTATCTCTCAAAGTGGAGAAACTGCTGATACTCTAGAAGCTTTAAAAATGGCTAAAAATGCTGATCTTAAAACACTAGTAGTATGTAATGTTAATAACTCTTCTATGACTAGACTTGCAGATTATTCATTACTTACACGTGCAGGAATAGAAAAAGGTGTTGCTAGTACAAAAGCTTTCTCTACTCAAACTATTGTTTTATGGATGATGAGTTTATATTTTGCCAAACATAAAAATAATATATCAATAGAAGATTTAATAAATGAAATTAAAACATTAAGAACAATACCATCTTCACTTAAAGTATCAAACGCTATTCATGAAAAATGTAAAAGATTAAGTAAACGATATCTTCATGGTCATGGATTCTTCTTTATAGGAAGAGATGTATTTTTCCCACTTGCCTTAGAAGGTGCGTTAAAGCTAAAAGAGATCTCATATTTACATGCGGAAGGTTATCCAAGTGGAGAGATGAAACATGGACCTATAGCTTTAGCTGATCCTGAGTTATTTACAATTGCTCTTATGCCAGAAAATTTACTATATGATAAAATTAAATCAAATGTAGAAGAGTTAAGTGCAAGAGATAGTACAATATGTGCTATAAGTCCAATAGATTTTGAACTTGCAGATGATTTTATAAAAACTAATAAATCAAATCACTATATGAATGAATTTTTTGAGATGTTAGTAGTATTACAAATTTTATCTATGGAGATCAGTGTAAGACTTGGAAATGATGTAGATATGCCAAGAAACTTAGCTAAGAGTGTAACAGTTGAATAAAGTTACACTATTAAGCATTAAAAGAAGATATACTTTTAGTTAAGCTCTTCTTTTTTATCATCACCTCTTATAAATTCAATTAAAAATACCATAAATATTCCTAAAATCAAAGATGTAATAAATGATACTATTACTATTAAACCTCGTTTAGGTTTTGTTTTATCTTTTATATAAGCAACTTCTGGTTCAGTTATTTTTCTTACATTATAATACTCACTAGCTTTTGATAAAACCTTTTTTTGCATTAGTGAGGATACCAATTGGCTAAGTTGAGTTTTTAATTCTATATCTTGAGTATTTGATAACTCTTCTTTATAGTATTTTAGTTTCTTTTCTAAATCTTGCATATCAAGTTTTTCTAACTGAGATGTTGTTTCTTTTAGATAAATTTCAAGTAACTCTTTCGCTAAAAATCTATCTTCTAGTGTTACACTAAGGGTAATTGAACCTGTTTTTTTATCTTGTGAAAAGTTAACTATACTTTGTAGTTGTTTTATTTTATTATAAACTTCATCTTCATGATTTATATTTTTTGATTCTTCATTTTTATGAAAAAAATCATAGATAGTTCTATTATTAGCAGCAAATACTAAATTTTTATCCATATTTTTCAATGATAATTTATTAATCAAATCATATTTTTCAATCAACATTTTATTAAATGTATTATTTTTAGAAATTGTACTCAAAGATGCAAAAGCATCCATAGAAGAGCCTCCCCCTAAACTAACCCCTGCCAAACCAGCTAAGGCTCCAAGTCCACCAAGACTTGCACCTTTACTTTGCTCTTGTGGTGTAAGTATCACTTCACTTTTATATGAATTTGGAATACTCATAGTATAAACAATAGTTAAAGAGGTAACAATAAAAGTAAATAATAAAATTTTATATTTGTGTTTAAATATTGTATTAAATAACTCTTTTAAATCTATTTCATCTTCTTCAATACAACTGTTATATTCTATATTGTTATTCATATTAAAGAGCTCCTACAACTGTAAGTGATGCTGCTGTTAATGCAAATTGATATAATATAGATGAGATATCTTTTGCTATTTGCATACCTGTATATGTTACAAGCTCTCTTGGTACAATAATTGTATCTCCTCTTCTTATCTTATAAGTGCTTGAATTTCCAAACCATCCATTATCAACTTTAGTTGCACTTCCATTTGCATGTACTATAAATATATTATCTTCATCTGCTCTTTGATTTAATCCACCAGTTGCCTTTATATAATCATAAACATTTGTACTTTTAAAAATAATTGATGTACTATTCATAATCTCACCAATCACTAATATCGTATCATTAAAAGATGGTATTGTTAAACTATCTTTATCTTTTAAAACAAGATTTGATGTAGAGTTTTCAAATGCTGTTAAATTTGAATCAAGATTTATTGAGATTCGTCCAATAGGTGCTAATTTTTCTGATTCTTTTGATAATGTATCAATCATATTAACTAAAGAAGCTGTATCAATTTTACTCTCACCTTGACCAATTCCAGCTGGTGCAGTAGTCATAGATATTGCTTTTTGTTTAAGTTCCAATATTGCTTGTTTCATTTTTGTTTGTTGTAGTTTTTTAATAGAATCTCTAGTAAACAATGCACCATCTAAAAATGCACTTTTTGTATATCCACCAGCTCTTTTTATAATATCACTTAATCTATCCCCTGATTGGATTACATAAGTACCTGGGAATTTAACTTCACCTTTTAATTCAATAGTTTTTCTATCTGTCCAATTTGGTATTGCATGCACTGTAATTTCATCATAATCTTGCAGTATAAATTTATCAAAATCTTTATTTTGAACTTTTAATATCTCTTTTTCTCGTTGATCATTTGAAATTTTATATCTTACTATTTCAACATGTTTAGTATAAGACTTTTCATTAAATCCACCAGAAAGCTTAATAGCATCTGATATTGTCATATTTTTATTTAATACATATTTCCCAGTATTATTAATCTGTCCATATATATTAATATAGCTAATTTTATTTTGTAAATAATAACTATATATCTTAATCTCATCATATGCACTTAATATATATTCATCATCTACGATTTTACTTTGCGGTAAAAAATCTTTTGTGTTATATGTAAGTACCTTAACAGTATATTTTTTACTAGGAAATTTAATACCTGCTTGATTTACAATATCTTTTACTTTTATATTATCATAGTATCTATACTCACCAGCATTTACAACAGGTGTACCTTCTATTTTAACATATGGAGTGACTATAGAATTAAACCTATTAAATATATATATTTTATCATTATCTTCTAATTTAATATCCTCTTTACCCTCTAAAATATTTTTTAGATTAAAACTTATAATTTTTGTTCTTAGATCGCTTGTTTGTCTTTTTATCATTGCATATGAGAATAATGTATTATCTAAAAATACACCTTTTATAGATAGTTTTGCTATTTGAGATCTTAAAAGTTTTGTTAAACTTTTATTTTTAGGTAACTCTTTTTCACCAGGTCTTACTACATTACCATATAGATATACACTCGTATTATGTATCTTATCTATTTTATAAACATATACTTTATCACCATCTTTTAATCTAAAATTTTTACTTTGATTAAGATTTACCTCAATTGTTTTATAATTTGAATGATTATCAAATCTTTTTACTATAAATCCAACTTTACTAGCACTTGACTTTATACCATTTGAATATCTTAATAGATCAGATAATTTTTCATATCTTTTTAATTCATATATAGCTTCATTATTTACCTCACCATATAAAGAAACTAAATTTTTAACTTTAGGAATAATAATTTTATCATTATTTTGTAATATGATATTTGTTGATTCATATCCATTTATTAATAAGTTATAAAAATCTATATGTGCTAATATTCTATTATCTCTTTTTACAATAACATCTCTTAAACTACCTGAATCTTTAACACCTTGAGCTAAAACTAATAAGTTTTTAACATCAGACATTGTTGTTATATTGTATAATCCAGGAGCTTTAACTGCCCCAACTAAATTTACTTGTATAGTTGAATTACTTTTAATACCAATACTTATATTTGAATTTGGATAAGTATTTTGTAATCTATTTGAGATATAAGATTTTAGAGTTTTAACTGTTTTTCCTAAAACTGAAATTGGTCCAATATTAGGTACTTCTATATCTCCATCTTCATTTATTTCAAGTAAAAAGTTTTTATTTTTTGCTCCATATATCCAGATACTTATAATATCATTTCTATTTACTATATATGAACTTGGTAATCCTGAAGAGTTATTTGAGATATTTTTATTTTTAAAAAAACTAGTACCAAATCTTTTTAATTTTTTATCATTTTTTATTGATTGATATTGAACAAGTTCCTCAAGTACTTCTTTGCTTTGCTTATATTGTAATGGATTTATATATGTTGTTTTTATTTTTGTATTTGTATTTTTTTCTATTGAAATATTATCATTTACTTTATCAGCTTGTAAATCTATATTATTATTTATATCAGTTATATATTCTTTTTTTTGATTCAATTTATTTTTATTTAAATTTATTTTTTGAAGAACTTGATCCTTACTAACTCCATTTTCACTCATAAGTTTTTGTGCTTGGGGAGTATCTAATAAACTTGGATTAGACTTAACAGCAGCGATTGCCTCTTCTTTTGACATTTGTGCGAACAGTGTACTTACTAGTATTGTAAATATAAATATAATTTTTAACATAAATTTCCTTTAAAAAAGTGATTATATCTAAATTTATGTTATATTTATATTATCTTAATCTAATATATTTTTAGAAATTCCCCATGAAATAAATGGTATTACTCTCATCATTGAACTAAGAGTTTTTTGAAACATTTCTAAATTCATTTTCGATATAGCTAATAATTTATTATTTGATATAAATTTTAATGAAATCTCATCATTATTAATATTTAAGGAAACAGAATCAAGTAGTATAGGATCTTTTATTTTTGTAAAATTAAGTGTATTTGTAGGTATAGACTTTTCCCATGTTGATTCTTTTTCATCTTTAACTTTTTTATCATTTCTTTTATTTGTTTTTAATTCTTCTTGATTATTATATAGTTTCTTAAAAAGTTCACCATTATTACAATAATTAATTAATATATTATCAAATGCATCAAGTAATTGTATTAACATCCTTCTTGTAACAAAAAAGTCTATTCTTTGATCGATATTAGTGTGATTTATAGTAAAAATTAATCTATCTTCTCTTTGATTGTATGAAAATGTAATATTTGTGATATTTATTATTTTATGATTAGTTTGCATTGTAGTCTTCTTTTAAATAAAAAGTGGCGCGGCTGACGAGACTCGAACTCGCGACCTCCTGCGTGACAGGCAGGCATTCTAACCAACTAAACTACAGCCGCACTTTTTATTAACATGGTGATCCCTAGGGGATTCGAACCCCTATGGTTGGAATGAAAATCCAAAATCCTAACCATTAGATGAAGGGACCATGGTGGTCGATACAAGACTCGAACTTGTGACATCTACCTTGTAAGGGTAGCGCTCTACCAACTGAGCTAATCGACCGTAAATGGTAATTTATAAAATATTAAAAGTTAAAAATAAATGAAATGGTGACTCGTGTTGGATTCGAACCAACGGCCACCTCCTTAAAAGGGAGATGCTCTACCGGCTGAGCTAACAAGTCACATAAATAGTGTAAAATAAAAAGTGGCGCGGCTGACGAGACTCGAACTCGCGACCTCCTGCGTGACAGGCAGGCATTCTAACCAACTAAACTACAGCCGCACTTTTTATTAACATGGTGATCCCTAGGGGATTCGAACCCCTATGGTTGGAATGAAAATCCAAAATCCTAACCATTAGATGAAGGGACCATGGTGGTCGATATAAGACTCGAACTTATGACATCTACCTTGTAAGGGTAGCGC
>CAYZWZ010000054.1:0-8185 GCA_964482285.1 uncultured Helicobacter sp.
ATCAACTCAATGTAGTGCCTAAAATAAAATTGAAACCTCGTAATATAGGCGTTTCATTGGAATTCGTGTCCTAAGTCAGGCGCAGTTCAACAAAATGTAATGAGACTATTACAATAGTAATTGTTAAAGCAGCATCAACTTTGATGCTGTTATACATTTTTTTAGAACTTAGCCGAAGAGTAAAATCTTTGGCTTTTTTTTATTTATAATTTTTATAAACTTTTAATACTTTAATATAAAGTACTAAAATCTTCTTTACTTCATCTGTTATTATGTTATGTATTTTTTTTAAATGTCTTTTTTGATTTTTAAGTCCTTTCGTATTAAAAATATCAAAAATATAGCCACTAATATAGTAAAGATAATTATAAAAAATATTATTTATATCAAATTTTCTATTATTTTTCATACCTGCAAGTTCAGAAAAAAGTAAATAAAATTCTTTTATATATACTTCATAATTATTTGTTAAAGTATTTTTTTTAAATTTTTCAACTATATTTAAAAGATTTATACCCTCTTTTATTTGAGAGTCTAAAAATTTTATATCATTATTATTTATCTTACTAGAGATGTTAGATAAAAAAGATTTTAAGGTATCAAATTTATTTCCATTATTTATGGATACTAATTTATTTATTTCAAGCTTTTCTATTTTTAAAGGTATTGATCCATCTAAATAAGCACCATTATTTAAATTATATACTTTTTGTGTATTATTTAAGTATATATTTGAAAAATGATTAAAAGAATAAATAGACATTTGATATAGTGGAGTAGTAAAAGTAGTTTCTATGAAGTTTCCTTTTACTTTGACTAATGTTCCATGCAACGAGTGACTTGTTTCATCTTGTTCTTTAAATATACGATTACTTGACATATGCTCTTGTGTATGACTCTGTTTTGTATCCGGATCTAATGCTAAGTCTAAACCTAAAAGATAGATACTAGTTGCGCCTAAAATAAGAGAGAGCGCATAGGTTGTTTCACCAACACTAGCTCCAGTTATTGTCTTGTATCCTTGTTTATATCTGGATGTTGTTTCAAAACAATATATGTTATCTTTATTAAAACTATTAAATACATTTCGTGAAACAATTGACGAAAAAATAAAAATAGTATTTTTAAAAAAAGATTCTGTATCAACTCCATCAAATAGATTAACTGAGATTTCTTGAGAATCAATATGAACAACAATATCTGGCTTAACACCTAAGTTAAATAAGGTTTTGGATGCAGAAAGTACAGCAACAATTATAAACTTATTTTGATTTTCTTGTAACCATTTTGAATATTTATCTAAAGATGGACCTGATGCTATCAGTAAAAGGGGTTTATTATTTAATGGAGAATTAATATGAATTTTTGATGTGTCTATAAAAGGTACATTCTCAACTAAGTATTCTGGGCACTTTAAGTATGCTTTTAATATACTAGAGTATGGATATACTATGTTAGATGAAGATACAATATAGCTTTGAATTAATTTTATTTTATCTATATAGTTCTTTGAAAAAAGTGTATACTTTATATATTGATTATTATTGAAACCTTTTGTATAAAATTTTTCTATAGTTTGCCTTGATTCAAGGTTGTCTTGCATTATGCTAAAGTATAAAGATGAACTTTTAGAGAGTTGCGTATAATCGGTTGTAAATAAAGATAATCTAAATAATTCTATATTATCTTCAAAAATTAATAACATAGAAGCTGATGTTTTTTTTTGGATTTTTGCTAAATGAGTACCTAAACCAACACCAAGAAAAATATACTTTTCTATATATTTCATATAATCATTTTTTGAAGTCACACTATTTGAATAATTTATAATTTTAGCCGTTGCATACAAAACATCTAGTTTAGCTGATGCTTCTTCTTCGTAAGAATCTATGACACTTTGTGTAATATTTTGATTGAAAAAACCTTCAATAACATTATCTGATTTCTTAAAATTTACATTATTTGTCACTTCATTTGCATATTCATTACTATCTTGATTATATAAATAATTATTAGTTGCCAATTCTAAAACATCAAAATATCCATTTTTATATTCCAAAGAATACTTTTCATTATATATGCCTTCAGTTATAGCTTGATTCAAAATATCTATTTTTAAATATACTTCAGGATGTTCATTTTTGAAATATGCTAAATTATTTTGAAATATGTCAATAGCTCTTTCTTCTATAGATTGCACATGAAAGCCTTATGTTATTTTTTTTAAAAGATATACTTGATCTTGTAGATTTGCATCTTTTAAATATGTATATTTTTTTTCTTTAATCTTTTTTAAATCTTTAAATTCATTTAAAAAAAGTGCCATAAAATTTGTTTTCCATAAAAGATTTTTTTCTCCATGATATTCTATTTCAGTATATATCTCTGCATAATACTCTAACCCCCATATATAAGACTTAGATACTCTATAAATCTCCTGTAAAGCTTTTGAAATATTTGCAGGAGAAATATGGATTAGAACACCATGAGTATATACTAAATCAAAATAATTATCTTTAAAAGGTATATCTAATGCATCAGCTTTTATAATATTTAAATTTTCAAAATTCTTTTTTGAATATTCAATTGCTCTGGGTTGTAACTCAATCCCATATAAATTTGTATATCCTATATCTTGAAGGTGTTTAAGTGGTATCCCAATATTTGTACCAACTTCTAAAATTTTAGCATCTTTAGGAATATTTTTTAAAAATTCATTATTTATTAATGTTTTGCTAACTCCATAATTTTCTGTATATAAAATATCTATATCATAAATATTTCTATTTAAATAATCCTCTCCAAATTCACCTTCCCAAGTTTTTTTTTGATATAAATTTTCTTTCATGCTTCTACTCCATATCCTTTAAAATTAATTTTTGTGCAAACTTATATTCTTTATTTGCTCTTTTTCCAAGAATATTATTTAAATATTTCGGATGTAGCCCATACCCTGGTCTTACACTACGTATATTTTGTTTTGTAAAAAGTTCACCTTTTTTAATATTTTTTGATACATAAAGACTTCTACTAAAACAACGAGATTTTTCTTTTTTCTTAGTCATTGAGTAATTAACTTTTCCTAAAAGTTTTTCAGTATCTCTTATAGCTTTAACCATATTTGCAAACTCTAGCTTATCCATTGAAAACTCAGCATCTGCTCCACCAATACTTTTATCTAGTATAAAATGTTTTTCTATTATTTTTGCACCAAGTGCTACAGCAGTTATTGGGGCTGTACAACCTATAGTGTGATCTGAAAAACCAGATATAACCCCAAAAGTTTGTGCTAAATTTGAAATCATAACCAAATTTGAATCTTCAAGAGGGGCTGGATATGCACTTGTGCATTTAAGTAGTATTATTTCATTATTACCAATATTTCTACAGATATCTACTGCATCTTGAATCTCATTTATTGTAGCAATCCCAGTAGATATAATTATTGGCTTACCTTTGCTTGCTGTATATCTTATGAGTTCATAATCTGTTATTTCAAATGAGGCTATCTTGTACGCAGATGGATTAAACTGTTCTAAAAAATCAACTGCACTCTTGTCAAAAGGTGTTGAAAATATATCTATATCTATACTTCTTGCATATTCAAAAAGTTCTTTATGCCACTCCCAAGGTGTATATGCTTCTTTGTATAGTTCATATAAACTTTTTCCATCCCAAAGTGTTCCACCCTTAATTATAAAATCTTCTTTTTTAGAATTAAGAGTTATCGTGTCTGCTGTATAAGTTTGAAGTTTTATGGCATTTGCACCTATCTCTTTTGCTGCTTTTATAGTATCTAGTGCTATTTGCAGAGAGCCATTATGATTTGCGCTAAGTTCAGCTATGATATAAGTTTTATGTTTATTTAAATCGAAGTTACCTATTTTCATGGTTTTAATATATTTTGTATATTATTTAAAATTTTTATAGCCATTGATTCGCTTCCTTTTCAATTAATGTATTGTCATAAATATTAAAGATTATATCAAATTTTTACTCACCCAATACCCTTTTAATCTTTGTTAGAAACTTCTAGTTGTTTTTAAAAAAGGTTGATTTTATTATTTATAATAAAATATAAATTTATATTCTAACCTTTTTATAGTAATTTACAAAGCATCAAAAAGATAAATTTTCCACTTTAAAATACATCTACAAATGATTGCTTAACTATTCTAATATATTGTTGATTTAATCTCAGTTTCTAAATCCTATATTAAACTTACTTATTATAACAAATTAATTTTAAATGGATACAAGAGGATTTAAATCATTAATCATAACTATTATAATCAAAGTTATTTTTTTAGTTTTGCGAATATCACAACCTGCCTGCTGAATCCAATATCTGCACTTGATTTATAATAATTAATATATTTTTCAATACCTTGTTCAAAAAGATAGTTATCCACTTCAATTCTTGCCTTATTAGCAAATTTTCCAACATCTTTATTTTTAGTATAATTTGAAGATTCATTTAAAATATACATCTCAATAGGAAATTCTCCGATTTTCAATTCGATATCATACCCCAAAAATATTAGTAACTTAGATAAAGAATCAAAACTAAAGTAGTGTAAATGCTCTGGAGGACAAAACCAGGTATCTGTGGTATAATTATTTTCTAATAAATAATTTTGAAAATTTGAGTAATCATTTGGCACAGATATTCTAAGTAAAGATTCTTTAGAGAGTAGTAGTCTTAGTTTTTTCAATAAATCTATTGGATCAATAACATGTTCTAGTATATTAGAAAGATTGATTAAATTATAGGTACTTTTTAGATTTATTAAATTATTAATAGAGTTGAAAACATCTCCTATCTTTAAAGTGTGTAGTAGATGTGGATTGTGTTGCTTCATACCATATTCGGAATAGTCTAAGCTAGTTATATTCCATTCTTTTTGAAAAAAATAATTTGCAAAAAAACCTTCACCTGCTCCTACTTCCAGTAAACTTTTCTCTTTAGTATAAAAAGTTTGATTATAGATATGAGATGCTATTTTTGCTTTGTTTTTAAAATACACTAATTCATTATCTGAATATTTATGTGAAAATTGTGTAGACTCATCTTGATAATATTTTTGTGAATAGTATTTTTTTAATTCTTTTTGAGTTGGTGGATTTTTGATACTAAAGTAATCAAATTTTGTTTTTATTATTTCATAATTCAAATTATTTTCCTAAAAAACTATGTATGAGATAAGAGGATTTAAAGGACTCCTAATAACTTGGTAATTATTTATTCCAAGTACTTCATCAAAAGCTAATGTTTCACCAGGAAAATTTGGATCATTAAGTTCATCAAACGCTATAATACTACCTTTATTTAAGTGTGGAAGAATAGCTTTTAAACATTCAAGAGTTGGTTCATATATATCAAAATCAAAGTAAACAAAAGATATTATGGTTTGAGGATTTTGTTTTAGATATAATTTTATGCTTTGTACAGCATCACCTTCAATAAGTTCATATTTCTTTTTATGTGAAATAGGTGATTCTTGTTCATGATAATCTAAAATTGCTTCTAAATAGCTTTTATAATTATCACTTACATTGTAAGCACCTTTTTTTATAAAATCTTTTTTTCCATCTTTTTCATGAACAGATGGAAAACCACTAAATGTATCAAAACCAATTATCTTTCTTGTATAGTTGTATGGTTCATACATGCCTCTAAAAGATGAAAATAAAGAAAGGTTTTGTCCCCATCTGACTCCAAACTCTATTATAATACCATTAACATTTATAATCTTTTGATATAACTCATTCATAAAAAGTATACGAGATAATGATTGCCTATTTATGTACAGCCCTAAATTATATAGTATTTCATTATCAGGAATAGGAGAGTTTTTAAAGTTTTGTAAAAAAAAATCTCTATTGCTTATCTCGTTTTCACTTGATGCTACTGCTACATTAATATTCTTTTTCATATTTACACCTCGTATAATACATTAACCAACCAAGCATACTAAAATGGTTGAGTTTTAATAAACATTGATCTAATAATGTATTACTTTTTTTATTTGATCATTTGAGTATTTTTTATAAAATACTCAAATAATAAAATAATATTTTAATGTCCATAAAGTTTAGCTTTCGCTTAAGCTATTCTTTACAGGATTGTTAATTATATTTTTTAACTCTTTTAAGCTTTCTATATCCAATTGTGCGTGATAGCACTCTTTTTTAATTTCATTCTTAAACATTCCATTTAAAACTCTAATTGTTTTAAATCCTATTTTTTTAATATTAATAAAGTCTTTATTTATATTATCACCTACATATACTATATCTGAATATTGTACCTTTTCTATTTTAGCAACTTTTTCAAAGCAGTAGGTCGATGGTTTTGAATTTTTTTTACCATACCTATGTGTAATAAGATTTTTTTTAATATATTGTTCTAATCCAAGTTTTTTAATTTTTTTCTCTTGAACAATTTTATTACCATCCGTAATAATATATAAAGGTATTTTTTTATTATTAAAGTATTTTAATATTTCAATATTTTCATCACTTAAAAATATATTTGGTTGATGATTTCTGTATATAGAAATAGATTTTTTAATATTCTTTTTTGAATATATATTATATTTTTTTAAAACTTTATCAAATATTTTACCTCTACCATCTTTTCTGAGGTTATATACCATTTCAGTATAAAATTGCTCATCATTAATATTCTTTAAGTTTGCAAAATAGTTTGCAACAGCCTTAAACCCACTGTAAACGTACTCGATTTCATTATATAGTGTATCATCTAAATCAAATATAATCACTTTAACTTTCAAAATATATATCCTTGGATACTCTAACTTGTCTTAACTTTTTATTACTTAGTTTTGTTTTTATAATTTTATTGTTTGTCTCTAATAAAAACCAATAAAAACTCTCTAGCCCCATTTTATAACTTAGAGAGGATGCCCCACCAAACCTTGTATTGCACTCTATAATATGGTAATTATTTTTTGATTTTATGACTTGTGTTACACTATGCCCGATAATTTTATGTTTTTGTAAAAATTCTACAATTATTCCTTTTAACTTTTTGTCTTTTTTAATAGTTGTGATTTTAGCTTCTCCATCAATAATTAAATCCCTTGAACGAATAATACATGCTATGCACGTGTTGTTTTCATCAAGATATGAATCTATGCTATATTCATCTCCTTTAATAAAGGGTTGAAAAATAGGATTATTAAGTTCTTTTGCATGTTTCTTTGCATTTTTCTTATTTATATTAATAACTATTGATGATGATCCAGAACCAAATCTTTCTTTAACAACAAGTTTTTTTTGTTTTATATGATTAATATATTTTGAAGTTTTTATAACTTGTTCTAATTTTGATTTTTTATAAAACATTAGTTTGTCAAAACAAAATTTAACGCTTTTATACTCTGGAGAAAAAACAAAAATACCATTTTTTAATAATTTTTTTTTATAAAAAGAGAAATATTTTACATCATCATCTCTTGTGGGTATTATATATTTTATTTTTTCTTTATTACAGATATCTATTAATGTAGTTATTTTTAAATATTTTAATCTAGGGATTTCCAAAAATTTATCTACAAAATATGTAGCTATTGCTTTTGAGTTTATATCTGCACCATAAAGTAAAATATTTTTATCGTATTTATTTATAGCAGTTCTTATAAGTTCAAGTAAAATAACTTTTGACGAAATACTTGTTACTAATATATTATTTTTCATTTAAAATTTCTTTTATTTTGGCTTTAAGATGTTCTTTTGTAAACTTTTTCAGTGCTAAAAACCTTTTTTTTAATAAAAAATCATATATTTCATTTTGATTCTCTGCCATTTTTATAGCAATAAAAGGTATTTTCATAAAATATACTTCATTAAGTATAACACTTGGTGCAATTATTGCAAAATCACTTTTTTTCATTAACTTAGCGACTTTATTAGAATCTATATGCAGATGAATCCATTTTTTATTTTTTACATATATATTAAGTTTTTTTAAATTAGCATTTGCTGATGTAGTTAAAAGATTAACTTTAAGGTTTTTACATTTTTTTAAAACTTTTAAGATTTTTACGTTTAAGTTGGCGCTATCTACTCCACCCATAGCTATAAAAATAATTTTGTTTTTTCTACTTTTTTTATAGCTTTTATTTTTTTCTTTATAAAATTCATCTCGAATAAGGGTGTA
>CAYZWZ010000055.1:0-8079 GCA_964482285.1 uncultured Helicobacter sp.
AATTAACTTCAAACTAATAACGAATTTTTGAATTTATTTACTTTTTGGAATAATTATACTTATTTAGTTATTTAATTAAATAAAAAAAGGCCAAACTTAATGTTTGACCTTTTTTATTATAAATTAATAAATTAGAGTTTATTAATAACTTTTACTAAAAAGTCTGCCGATTGTTTTGCAGAAGTTTCTAAAAACTTATCAAAATTGAACTCAGCATCCATATCAGCTGTATCACTAATTGCTCTTAATATTAAACAAGGCACATTTAAAGCATCACATACAACAGCAACACTTGCACCTTCCATCTCTAAAGCATCTGCGTTAAAAGTATTTTTAATAAAATCTTTTTTTGCTTCATCACATATAAATTGATCACCAGTTGCAATTACACCTTCAATTATTTTTATATTATTTTCTTTTGCTACTTCTAATGCTATATATTTAAGATTTTCATCTGTATTTACATAAACATCTCCACCAGGTACATATCCATGAGGATGTCCAAATGCAGTTATATCTAAATCGTGTTGGGTTAGTTTATTTGCTACAATTAAATCTCCAATTTTAAGTTCAGGATTAATCCCTCCTGCAACTCCAGAAAATAATAATCTATCACAAGAAAATTTTTGAATCATAGTTGAAGCAGTTAATGTTGAAAATACTTTTCCTATTTTACTATAAGCAACAACAATATCTATATCTTTGTATTTTGCTTCATAATAAGTGTTATTAGCATATTGAACTTTCTTTATATCAGTAAAATACTCTAATAAAGGAACTATCTCTTCTTCCATTGCCCCCATAATTGCTAACTTAGCCATTTAATTTTTCCAAAGTATCATCTAAACTTTTATTATCACTTACATTTAGTGTAGGAACAGATTTTATAATTTTTCTATTCATACCTTTTAAAACAGATCCATTTCCAAATTCAATCATAGCATCTAAATCTATACAGTTTTCAACAATTGAATGTTTATATTTTACTGGTGAAACAAGTTGTTTTCCAAGTAATTCTACAGCTTCTTTTTTTGTATTGTATGATTTTGCTGTAACATTTGATATAACAGAACATTTAAAATCATCACTTATGTATTGATCTAAATATGGATTTAATTTTTCCACTGCACTATTTAATAATTCGCAATGACTAGCAACACTCATATCAAGTACTATTGCTCTTTTTGCACCTGCTTCTTTAAATGTATCAGCTACTGCTTCTAAATCTGCTTTAATACCAGCTACAACAATTTGACCATCCATATTGTAATTTGCTGCCCATATTTTTTTACCATCTTCTCTAAATTTTGCTGTCATATCTTCTACAATTTCATCACTTAGACCAATAAGAGCCATCATACCAGCACCAGCACCAGCACAAGCTTCATTCATAAAAGCACCTCTTTTATGTACAAGTTCTAATGCATCTAAATAATCTATTGCACCACTTGCTACTAAAGCTGAAAACTCACCTAAAGAGTGACCTAATACAAATTGTGGCTGAATATCACATTTTGATCTAAAAATCTCTAAAGCGATACAACTAACTAATAATATTGCTGGTTGTGTAAACTCTGTTTTTCCTAAATTATCATTTTCTTCAAATAATAACTTTTCAAAATCAAAACCTAATCTATTGCTAGCTTTTGATATCATATCTTTTGCTATATCACTAGATTCAAAAAAATCTTTACCCATACCTATTGATTGACTCCCTTGACCTGGGAATATAAATGCTACTTTTTTCATATTTTCTCCTTTTATTAAATAAAAAAGCTCCTATTTCTTAAAGAAACAAGAGCTTTTTTGAACACTGTATGATAGTTATTAACTACAGTGTCCACCACCACAACAACTTGTATTTTCTACAACTTCTGGTTCTTCTGTGTCACAGTGTCCACCACCACAACATCCACCACCATGTGAATGACCACCAATAGCACCTGTAGCAATCTCTTCTTCTGTTGCTGCTCTAACATCTAAAACTTCTACTGTAAACATTAATGTTTTACCAGCTAATGGATGATTGTAATCAATTGTTACTTCATCATCATTAAATGATTTAACTAAAACTTGAACAGTTTGTCCATCTTCACCTGTACCATATAATGTCATACCTTCTACTAAATCAACACCAGCAAATTGCTCTCTTGGTAGAGTTTGTACAGCTTCTTCATTATATTCACCATATGCATCAGCAGGAGATACAACAATATCAGCTTTATCTGATTTATTTAATTCTTTAAGTTTATTTTCTAAACCAGAAATAATCATACCTTTTCCAGTGATGAACTCTAATGGAGCTCCTCCAATATTACTATCTACTTCATTGTTTGTTGCAGTATCTATTACTTTGTATTCTATAGAAACTACTTCATTATCTTTAATTGCCATTTTTTTTCCTTATTTTAAATTTTTTAATTGTTTTTTTGCTGTTTTAGCTTCTTGTGTATTCTCATATACATCAATTATTGTTGTATAAAAATTTCTTGCATTTTCATAATCTTTTAGTCTTTCAAAAGATATTGCACTATGTAATAATAATTTTGGTATATATTTAGCTTCGTCATTTAACATCATACTTTTCTTAAAATGAGATATTGCTTCTTTATATCTTTTTTTTGCATATTTAATCTCACCTAAATAATAGTTAACTGATGCTTGTTTGTATGTAGTACCTAATAGCTCATTCCAAATTGGTAAAGATTTTGTAAAGTACCTTTTTTTGAACATAGCAAGAGCTTTATTAAATTTTTCTTTATTTGACAATTTACTTTTTACACTTGTTGTTTTTATTGATGACTTAGAGGTTTGTTTTGTTGATATTTTTTTACTATCTCCATTTACAAATTTTACTAATTCATTAAATTCATCTTTGTTTACATAGTTTTTATTTATCTTATTTAATAAATATGTAATATTTCTAAGTGATCTTTCAACTTTTTTATTATTTTTAGATTGTAATTCAATAAATTCATCAACTCTTTTTTCTAATAATATTATACTATCTGTATTTAATTTACTAACTTGTTGTAAATTTTCTAAATCAGTTCTATTTGATTTTATAGCAGTATCTATTCCTAAAAGAGATTTTCTTGTTTTATTTAAATTCTCACTATCACTTTCATAAACTGAATTAAAACCATCCAATTTTTCTAAAACATCATTAAAGTCAGTTTGTAATTTACTGTACTTTTTATTTAAACTTTCAAGTCTTTTTTTATTATCATAAATAGATTTTTCAGTTTTAGTAAGTCCATAAGGATTATCAGAATTAATATCACCAGCACCAAATACAGATATCTCTTTACTAAAAGATATACTAGTTATAAATAAAATCGGTAAAAATATTTTTTTATTCATCGTAATAATTATTTTATAAACCTATGGTCAACTCTTCTATTTTTCTTCCAACATGATTCTGTTTTATCAGTACATATTGGATTACCTTCACCTAAACTTAAAATTATCAGATTAGATCCATTAATACCATTGTTAATTAACGAATCTTTTACTGTTTTTGCTCTTTTTAATCCTAATGCAAAATTAAATTCATCATTACCCCATTCATCACAGTTACCTTCAAGTTTAACTTTTACATTTTTGTTAGAATTAATTATTGGAGCTATCTCTTTAGAGTTTTCTTTACTAATTTCAATCATCTCATCATTCATTTTATATAAACCAAAACCAAAATGGATAGATGTTAAAGTAATTGTTTTGCCATCAATTGTACTAGTAACAGTATTGTAATATGATTTATGCCCTAATTTTGATACACCTTCATCCAATACCTGTGTTTGTATTGTTTGAATATTTGATAATTTTGAATCTATTTCAGTATCTATTGTATTATCAATTTTATCTGCAATATTTTGTTTATTCTCTTGATAACTTATATTGTCTTTTTTAGAAGAACATGCGGTTAATAATCCAATTATTAAAATTGAACTAATTAATTTAATACTTTTACTAATCATTAATTGCTCCTTGATATTACTTGATTTTACAATAGATTGGCTTAAATAAACTTTACCAATCAATTGATTGTAATTTTCCTACGTTTAATTTAAATAAAAAACTTTTATTATCATTTAATCTAATAATACCTAAGTAACTTTTATTTTTATATCTTTTTGTAAATAAAATAGATTCACCATCATTTGAAAAATTTGGAAATTTATTTGCACCATTTACAGTTAACCTTTTTATCATATCATTTTTTGTTGATATTAAATATAAGTTAAATGTATTCTTACTAAATTCATTATTTGTTTCTCTACTAGAATATACTATATAATCATTATAAGTTGCAACTTGAGTATTATTTTTTCCATGGTAGACCATTCTATCAACACCATTTCTGTTTATATTTTTAGAAAATACATTAGCTGTTCCTAATCTATCTGATATAAATATTATTTCACTTTCATTATTTACAAAAGTTGCTCCTACATCTATACCTCTATATCTTGTGATTTTTTTTGTTTTTCTTGTTTTTTTATCATAAATATATATGTCAGGTTGTCCATAAGGTGCCATAGTTAGTAATAATTTACCAGACTTAAAACTTACATCAGAACATACTAACATACCTTGAGAACTTATTATCTCTTTTGATTTTGATGTAAATAAGTTTTGTTCTATCAATGTTGGGAAATTTCCAGAATAGTTTGTATAATAAAAACTACTTTGTTCTTTATTGGCCCATTTTGGAAATAGATTTAATCCCCCTTTTACTACAATTTTTTGATATGTTAGCGTATAATCAGAAACAACTATCTCACTTTTTTTAGAGCTTGTATATCTTGAAAATATAACAAATCTATCCATCCATTTTATAGATGGCGCTTTTAAATTATCATTAACATTAATAGCGATTTTATGTGCTAAAAATGGATACATATTTAGATTTGATATAATATATTTTTTATTTAATAATGGTTGTTTGGTTTTATTATCAACTAATCTACTTTGTACAGTTATTTTTTTATTTTCATTTGTTATATTTAATAGTAAAATCAAGTCAAGTTCTTTATTTTCATTTAATTTATATTCCTTTATATCTAATGAAGTTAAATTTACTTGATCTATTTTAAAATGGCTTGAAACTTCTAAATCTTTTTTGACAATATCTTTTATTTTATTTATTAAATCTATGTTTGATGATGTGCTTACTGTATTAATTGAAATAGTCGGTATTATTGAATTTTTTCTTACTATATCAATTTGCGCATCTACTGCATATATATATTGTACATATAAAAAAAGTACAAGTATTATTTTTTTGAAAATCAAATTTTTTCCTTTTATTAATTATATAATTAATTTTCACTTTTAAAATTAATTAGAATTGTTTTATCTTTATTATCTTTTGCAACAGGATAAATAATATCTCTTTGTTCTTTTAAAAACTTTGTTAATAAATTATCTATTTGTATGTTACCACTATATTTTATAATATTAAAATTAAACTCACCTTTGTTATTTATTGTTACATATACTTTTATTAAATAAGGATCTGTATTAAACAATGGATTTTCGTACCATCTTTTTAAAATAAGTGATTTTATTTCAGAATAATACTCATCTATATTATCTTTATTTGAAGTATTATTTTCAGTAATAAGTTTTTTCTTATTAACTGAATTTAATTTTGATACTTTTATATCTTTAACTTTTTCTTTACTTGTATATTTTGATTTAAATCTACTTGTAGTTTTATTTTCTTTAACATTTAAAATATCTTTTTTTGTATTTTTTAAAGCATCCATTTTTACATTTGCAAACAATGATTTTAAATTTGATTTTACTTTAGTATCTATAGATTTTGATTTTTTTATCTTTACTTTTTCTTTTTTTGGTTTTAATTTTTCTTTTATTAAACTTTTTTTATCATCCAAATTTATATTTAATAGATCTATTTCTACAACAATTTCATTTTTTTTAAAATTATATTTTTTAATATCTGCTTTTTTTAAATACAAAATAATAATTAGTATAATTAATATATAAATACTAATTGATATAACAAAAGATATAATTTTATTATAATTATTATCCATCTGTAATAAGTGCTACTTTATAAAATCCTGCTTCTTTTGCAGTTTTTAGTAAATACATTATTTTCTCATATTGTAAAGTTTTATCTGCTCTTATATGAATAGGGGTAGTTCTACTTAAACCTTGCGCAAATAGATTGAAATTATCTGCAAAAGCATTATATTCGTATTTTTTCTTATTTATATATATTATATTATCTTTTGTGATTTTTATATCTATTTTTTTTATATTTTGAAGTGTTTTCGACTTACTACCTTGAGGAAGATTTATATCTTCTTCATATTGAATAACTGGTGCAGTTACCATTAATATTGCAAGAAGTACCAGCATAACATCTACTAAAGGTGTTATATTTAGATCTGGTTTTTCATTGTAATCAAACATTTAAACCCTAGATAATATGATATTTATTTGAGACTTTAAATATGTATTTAGTGTATAAACTTTTCTTGAGATAATTTGATGAAAAGTATAAGCAAATATTGCAACAAATATTCCAGCTGCTGTTGCTATAAGTGCTTCAGATATTACTGGTGCAATAACTGAAAAACTTACTTTACTTGTATTTGCAAAAGCTGCAAACGATTCAAGTATCCCTACTACTGTACCAAATAAACCAATAAATGGCGCAGTTGAAGATACTATTGATAATAAAGATAATCCAGAACTAGCTTCTCTTACTAAAGAAATTTCATTAACTTCTAAAAGCTCTTTAGTAATAGTTGTTGTATTGATAGTTTTTGGAATTATATTTAAATTTGAAATTTTTGATTCACCAAGTAATAATGAATCTAAATTATTTTTTTCTGTAGAAATACTAGAGTTAAGATCTAACATTTTATAAATGAAGATCCAAACTATTAGTATAAAATAGATTGACAATAATATTAAAACACCTAATGTTAGTATATTACTAGCTTGTAAATAATTTAATATTGAATCAATCATATTTTATCTCTTATGCAAATGAAGTAATTTTAGCTTCAACAGCTGCAATTGATACATCTGTATCTTTTACTGAATTTACTAACTCTTTTGCTGCTTCAATATTTTTTGCAATATCAGAGTCATCTTTAGAATTAATACAAACTGCACCATCAATTAGTACATCAACAGATTTTTCATTAACTTTAACATGTCCCCAGTTAACTGCAATTGCATCAACTGAAGAATCTGTATTTGTTATTTCAATAACACCAACACTAAGTGTTGATACTAAAGATGAATGTGATGCTATAACACCAAATTCACCATCTATTCCTGGTAATACTACTGATTTTACATCATTTTCAAATATTAAACCACTTGGTGTTACAATTGATAATTTAATTGTATTTTCCATATTTAGCCTTTATTATTTTGCGTTCATTGCTTCGTATTTTGCAATAGCTTCATCCATAGAACCAACCATGTAGAATGCTTTTTCTGGCATGTGATCGTAAGAACCATCAAGAATACCTTGGAATCCTTTGATTGTATCTGCTAATTCAACATATTTACCAGGAGATCCTGTAAATACTTCTGCAACGAAGAATGGTTGAGATAAGAATTTTTCAACTTTTCTTGCTCTATCAACAACTAATTTATCAGCTTCACTTAATTCATCCATACCAAGAATTGCAATAATATCTTGTAAATCTTTGTATTTTTGTAATAGTGATTGAACACCTCTTGCTGTATTATAGTGTTCTTCACCTAATACATCAACAGATAATATTCTTGAAGTTGAATCTAGTGGATCAACTGCAGGATAAATACCTTTTTCAGCAATTTTACGGTTAAGAACTGTTGTAGCATCTAAGTGAGCAAAAACAGAAGCAGGAGCTGGATCCGTTAAATCATCTGCAGGAACATATACAGCTTGAACAGATGTAATTGAACCAGTTTTAGTAGATGTAATTCTATCTTGAAGAGCACCCATCTCACGAGCAAGTGTTGGTTGGTAACCAACTGCTGAAGGGATTCTACCAAGAAGTGCTGACATCTCTGAACCAGCTTGAGCAAATCTAAAGATAT
>CAYZWZ010000056.1:0-7980 GCA_964482285.1 uncultured Helicobacter sp.
AAGATTATATCTTTTAAACTATTATTAACATTAATTTTTTTAAATATCATACATTTTTAACACTCTAACATTGAAACAATGTTGTGCCGTTTTGTGATGGGAATTATAGTAGGAAAGTATTTAATTGTCAAGAGTATTTTGTCTTTTTTTTAATAAATTTTAAAATTTATTTGTTTTTTTTATTTATGAGTTATTTTTACTCATTTTAAATTATCTATACTCTTTAATATTAATATATACTTTATTAGAATTAAGTTTTACTTATAGTTAATTCCTACATTCATATATCTTCTCATTTTTTTTATCTCTTCATTTTCAAATTTCATTTCTAATATCTCTTTTTCATCATCTCTTATCTCTTTTCCAAATGGATTGATAATACCTGATGAACTTGCCATATCATTATTTGAACTATCTGAAGCTATTACATAACATTGGTTCATAATTGCTAATGAATTTGTAAGTGATAAAAAGTTTTGTTTTCTAAGTTTACCCCACATTGCAGGTATTAGTATAATATCTGCACCTTTTATTTGTTGCCAAATATCTATAAACCTTAATTCAAAACATATTAATGATGCAATTTTTATTCCATTTATATCTATAATTTTGATTTTGTTCATATCTCCAGCTTCAAAATATTTATCTTCATTTCCAAATGTAAATAATTTCACTTTATCTTGAGTGTGAATTATTTTATTATTATTAAATATATATAAGGTATTAAATACTTTATTATCTCTTTTATTTATTATCGTTGTACATATAATTTTATTTTTACTTAATTGTAATAATATATCTATAATAGTATTTGAAAAATCAATTGCTAAATCAAAATTATCATAATCGTATCCAGTAACACAAACTTCTGGCGCTACTATAATACTATTTTCTTCACACTGATTAATAAGAGTAGTTAATTTGTCTAGATTTATTTGATAGTTTAATGTTGTTTTGAATTGTAAGGATATTAAATTCATTATATACTACCTTCTTTTTCAATTACTAATATTCTTGCAATTCCAACAGGTTCGGCATAATGTTCACAACCTATATTTGCATAAAAAATATCTGATGTATTTAAAATAGTGAATATTTCTTGATTATTTTGTTTGTAGTGCATCTTAACAGTACCATTTAATACTACAAAAACTTCATCTCCATCATTTGTATGCCAAATATAAGGTTTGTCTGTCCAATGTAATTTTGTAGTAATGCCATTCATATTTGCAATAGGTAAGCTATCCCAAGCATTTTTAGGCGTGAAGTCTTTTGGTTTTATTATTTTCATTTTTTACCTTTTAATATTATAATAATATCAAAAAGTTATTTAATGAATAGTATTTTTAGTAGATATTTTTGATAAGTTCAAGGAGAAGTATCTTTTTAGTGATTGAGCATACTTTAGTATGTAATTGAACTAAAAATATACTAAGACGAAGAAATTAGTAAAAAGAATTACTAAAAATCGTCGAAATCTAATGAACCTTTTGAGTAGTTTACCACATTTCCTTCAAAGAAGTTAACTCTTTGCTCATTAAAACTTGCATATCCATCAACCCATGGGATTGGGTGTTTTACATTATATTCTGGTTCATAGCCAACTGCTATTAATCTTTGATCTGCTAGGTATTGGATATATTGTCTTATAATTGAATCTGTAAATCCTAAAATTTGACCTTGTGTTATATAAGCTCCCCATTGTGATTCAATCTCAACAGCATTTCTTATCATAACTCTTACTTTTTCTTCTAATTGCTTAGTGAATAGTTCTGGTCTTTCTTTTTTTGTACTTGCAATCATATTTTGGAATAATAAAAGATGTGTAATCTCATCTCTTTGTATAAATCTAATCATTTGAGAAGATCCTAACATTTTACCCGATTTCCCAAGTGCATAAATTGCAGCAAATCCAGCATAAAAATATATACCTTCTAATATTTGATTTGCAAACATTGCAAGAAGCATAGATTCATCAGTAAGTTCTTCACCTAAAGCTTTAAAAGAGTTTGCTATAAATAAATTTTTCTTTTGAAGCATTGCATCTGTTTTCCACATATTGTATATCTCATCTGTATTATCTGAAATTGATTCAACCATAACTGCATAAGATTTACTGTGGTTTGCCTCTTCATATGATTGTCTTGAAAGAATTGCATTTATTTCAGGTGCTGTTATATATGGATTCATATTATCCATAATATTATTTGTTTGTAATGAATCCATAAAAATAAGTTGTGATAATACTAAATCATACATTCTTTTTTCAGGAGGTGTTAATGCTTTATAATCTTTTGCATCTCCTGTCATTTGAACTTCTTTAGGAAACCATGTATTTGCTTCCATTGTATCCCATAATTTTAAAGCCCATTCATATTTAGCTTTAGTAAAGTTTAACATACCATCTGGATTTCCTCCAAATACTTTTCTATCATTTAAACTTTCTTTTGAGTGTGGATTATATATTATTTTTTTATTTATTTCGTTCATTCATATCCTTTTTATTGACAACCAACACATTCTTGACTTCTGTCTGCTACATCATTTGCAGCTTCAGGAGATTCACCTCTTAGGTAATATGTAGATTTTAATCCTAGTTGCCATGCTAATGTATATATCTCATGTAAATATCTACCACTTGCTTTATCTAAGGACATAAATATATTAGTACTTTGCCCTTGATCTAGCCATTTTTGTCTTATTGCTGCTGCTCTTATTAAATCTTTTTGTTCTACTTCATAAGCTGGTTTATAATGTTCCCATGTACTAGGAGATAAATTTGGAACAACTACTGGAATTAATCCAGATAAGTTTTCTTCATACCATTTTCTTTTATATACTGGTTCTATTGCTTGAGTAGTTCCTACTAAAATTGAAATTGATGATGTTGGAGCAATCGCCATTAAATAACCATTTCTCATACCATCTTTTTTAACTTTTGCTCTTAAGCTTTCCCAATCACAACCTGTATCAAATAGATCTCTATTTACAAGTGCATCAACTGCTTTTGGAGCATGATCCATAGGCATTATACCTTTAGACCAAGAACTACCTTCAAACTGGGGATAAGTACCTTTTTCAACAGCTAAATTAGATGAAGATAAAATTGTATTATACGAGATCTCTTCCATAATTTGATCAATCTTTTTAAAGTGTGCAGCACTTCCCCATGTAATTTGAGATTCTGCTAACATTTGAGCCTCACCCATAACACCAAGACCTATTGATCTTGTTTGAGAGTTTGTAGCTTTTACTTTTCTAAGTGGATAAAAGTTTAGATCAATAACATTATCAAGCATTCTAACTGCTGTTGGAATTACCCTTTGAATATCTTCTGCTGTATTTATTTTAGATAAATTAACTGAAGCTAGATTACAAACTGCTGTTTTACCATCTATTTTTTCTTTTTCTACAATAAATATTTTTACACCATCTATTCTATCTAGTGCTGATATTTTATTTGCTTTTTTAACTATACCATTATTTACTACAACTTCTTCATTTTCATCATAAAGGTTAATAGTTCCATCTACAAATTCAACTTTTATTTTATATTCGTTTGGTTCTGTATTTTGGAAAATTTCTGTACATAAATTTGAAGATCTGATAAATCCAGCATGAGAGTTTGGATTTGCTCTATTTGCATTATCTTTAAAACATAAAAATGGGCTACCAGATTCAAAATATGAAGTTAATATTTTTTTCCATAAATCTTTTGCTTTTATAGCATTTTTTGTTATTGATTCATCTTTTTCATACTCTTCATATCTTTTTGTAAACTCTTCGCCACTTAATGTTGAAAGGTCTCTTACTTCATAAGGATCAAACAGTGTCCATACCTCATCATCTAATATTCTTTGCATAAATAGATCACTAATCCAAAGTGCAGGGAATAGATCATGAGCTCTTCTTCTTTCTTCACCTGAGTTTTTCTTTAGATCAATAAAATCTTCTATATCCATATGCCATGGCTCAACATAAACTGCTATTGCACCTTTTCTAGTTCCTAATTGATCTACAGCTAATGCTATATCATTTGTAATCTTTAAAAATGGCACAATTCCACCAGCAGCATTTTTATGGTTGTCAATAACACCACCTAATGCTCTAATATTATTCCAATCCCATCCGATTCCACCACCAAATTTAGATAATAGTCCCATCTCTTTATATCCATCAAAAATACCTTCTATGTTATCAGGACTTGATCCAATATAACATGAACTTAATTGGTGTCTATTTGTTCTTGCATTTGATAAAGTAGGAGTTGCTAACATAACTTCAAATTTTGATATTACATTATAAAATTCTTTTGCTTTTTCTTGTTTATTTTCTTCATCTTGAGCTAGGAACATTGCAATTCCCATAAACATATGTTGAGGAAGCTCTATTGGTTCACCTTCTACATTTTTTAATAGATATCTATCATTTAATGTTTTAATACCTAAATAATTAAATAATAAATCTCTACTTGGATCTATTGTATTATTTAAATCTTCTAAGTCATAACCATTTTCTAATTCTGGTATTATTCTTCCATGTTTTTGACCATTTGATATATAATCTTTTAAATGTGCGTATGTATTACCTTTTGTACCATGTGTTGCTTTTCCAGCTCTGTGGTATAAATCATATAAAAATAATCTTGCTGCTACAAATGTCCAATTGGGTACATCTATATCAATTTTTTCAACTGCAGTTTTAATTAAGGCATCTTGTATATCTGAAGAACTCATTCCATCTATAAATTTAATTTGCGCATCAATCTCTAATTCACTTTGAGAAACACCATCTAAACCTTCAGTTGATGCTATTGTATTTTTTTGAATTTTAGTTATATCTAAAATCTCTTTTCGACCATTTCTTTTTTGAATCATTATTGCCATTAATTACTCCCTGCTTGTATTACTTACTATTTATAAATAATATATAATTAGTCGCTAATTCTAACTAAAAAGAACTTTGAAAATCTTTCAATTTTCCTTAATTTTTATATAAATTATAAATGTTTTTAATTGTATAATATTTGTAATAACAAATAAAAAGGATCTAAATATGTTTACAATGGGTGCTAAGCTTGAAGGGGAAAGCTTTGAAACAAAAAAATCTAAAAATAAAAATTATACTTTTGAGAAAATATCAAAAAAAGAACATAATTTAGTTTTTACATTTGAGAAAAGAAAAGGTAAGCCAGTTACACTTGTTGGAAGATTTTACCTAAGTGATAAAGAGAAAAAGAATATCTTAAAACTATTAAAAACAAAACTTGCCTGTGGTGGAACTGTAAAAGATGAATGGATTGAGATTCAAGGTGATGTTAAAGATAAAATTAAAGATATTTTACAAAATGATGGATGGAAGTTTAAATAATGCAAAAGGTATTTAATGAAGTTAATACTCTAGATAAAAAGTGTTATGAAAAGTATCATCTAAGTGAAGATATACTTATGGAGCATGCAGCACTTAGTATTTATACACATATTAAATCTATTAAAAAAAATAAAAAATTATTAATAGTTTGTGGATCTGGAAACAACGGTGCAGATGGTGTAGTATTGACTAGATTATTATATGGTGAATTTGATATTGATTTATACTTATATTCTAATGCTAAAAGTGAAATAGCAAAATTACAAATAAAAAGGACAAAAAGTTTAGGTGTAAATATAATATCTAAACTTGAAGAAAAAGATTATGATATTGTAGTTGATTGTTTATTTGGAAGTGGACTAAATAGAGATTTAAACCAAGAAGCTATAGAAACCATAAAAAAATTAAATAATCTACATGGATATAAAATAGCTTGTGATATACCATCTGGATTAAATATTGATGGACAAATAACAAGTGTTTGTTTTAATGCTAATACCACTATTACTATGGGTGCATATAAAAAGTGTTTATTTAGTGATTATGCAAAAGATTATACTGGCAAAATTATAAAAGCTAATTTAGGTATACATAATAGTTTATATGAAGATGTTTCAGATTACTATTTACTTGAAAAATCAGATCTTAAACTTCCAAATAGACAAAAAAGTAATACAAATAAAGGAAGCTTTGGGCATCTATGTGTGGTATTAGGTGAAAAAAAAGGTGCAGGTTTAATCTCATGTAATAGTGCAATGGTGTTTGGTGTTGGATTAATTACAGCTATAACAAATGATAGCAATATACAATATAGTATTATGTATAGTGAAACTGTACCAAAAAACACTACTGCTATTGCATTAGGAATGGGACTAGGAGATAATTTTCATAAATCTATTTTAGATAAACCTTTACCTATTTTATTTGATGCTGATATTTTATACCATACTATTATACTAGATCACTTAAATAAAGATAATATTGTATTAACCCCTCACCCAAAAGAGTTTTGTGCATTATTAAAACTAACAAATATAGCTAATATAAATATAGAAGAGTTACAAAATAATAGATTCAAATATTTAAATATATTTTGTAAAAAATATCCAAATGTAGTAGTATTGTTAAAAGGAGCAAATGTATTGATCCAACAAAACCAAAAACTATATATAAACCCTTTAGGTAGTGCTAAACTTAGTTTTGGTGGTAGTGGAGATATACTATCTGGTCTTATTTCTGCTTTGTTAGCTCAAGGATATAGCTCTTTAAAAGCAACTATACAAGGATCTTTGGCACATACTATTGCTGCAAAAAATTATAAAGGCAATGATTATTCACTTAATGTAAATGATTTAATTGAACAAATTAAAATACTCTAAAGTAAATTTAGATAGTATCTCAAAAATAAAATACTAAAGGTATAAAATGAATGATAATATATTAAAAATAGGAAAATATGAATTTAATTCAAGATTAATCGTGGGAAGTGGAAAATATGATAGCTTCCAAACAACAAAAGATGCAACTCTTGTAAGTGGAAGTGAACTAATCACTGTTGCAATAAGAAGAGTAAACATAACAAATCCAAATGAAGAGAACTTACTTGATTACTTCAAAGATACAAATATTAAACTTCTTCCAAATAGTGCTGGATGTTTTACTGCTGATGAAGCTATAACTACATTTAGACTTATGAGAGAAGCAACTGGTATTGATATTATTAAACTTGAAGTAATAGGTGATGCTGCTAAAACTTTATATCCAGATGTAATAGAGACTATAAAAGCTTGTGAAGTTCTTAAAAAAGATGGATTTACAATTATGGCATATACAAGTGATGATCCAATCATCGCAAAAAAACTTGAAGATGCTGGGGCTGATGCAATTATGCCTTTGGCTGCTCCTATTGGATCTGGACTTGGTATTCAAAATCCATACAACATTGCATTTATCAAAGATGCAGTTAATGTTCCTGTAATTGTTGATGCAGGTTTAGGTTGTGCTAGTGATGCAGCAGTTGCGATGGAATTGGGAGCTGATGGTATTTTAGCAAATACAGCAATTGCTCAAGCAAAAGATCCAATGATGATGGCTCAAGCTTTTAAATTAGCAGTAGAAGCAGGAAGAATGGGTTATAAAGCAGGAAGAATACCTAAAAAACCATATGCAACAGCATCTTCTCCAGTAGATGGATTAATTCAATTCTAATAAATTTTAGCAAATTTCAAAATTCTTTTGAGATTTGCTTGACAAATATATTTTTTTTATATATAATTCCACACATATTTCGCAAGAGGTATTAAAAACGGAGTGTAGCGCAGCCTGGTTAGCGCACCTGGTTTGGGACCAGGGGGTCGGAGGTTCGAATCCTCTCACTCCGACCATGTTATTTAACATTATTATTACAAAACAAACTACAAATGGTAGGTATAGCTCAGTCGGTTAGAGCGTCTGGTTGTGGTTCAGAAGGTCGTGGGTTCGATTCCCATTACTTACCCCATTTATCTTTTTAAAAAAGATAGTTTAAGTTTATTTTGTTATAATTCCACTTATAAATGCTTCCATAGCTCAGCTGGATAGAGCAACGCCCTTCTAAGGCGTAGGTCGCAC
>CAYZWZ010000057.1:0-7914 GCA_964482285.1 uncultured Helicobacter sp.
AAGATTATATCTTTTAAACTATTATTAACATTAATTTTTTTAAATATCATACATTCTATCTCGATTTCCTATTGGTCATCTCGTTTTGTGTATGGAATTATAGAGAAGTTATACTTTAGTAAAGCTTAACTTATCAAAAAGATTTTCAATTTATCTTTATCTCTATTTTTCTTACTTTTTTACTATTTAAAAAGGGTCGAATTTTCATTCGACCCTTTTTGTTTAGTTTAAAACCTTATCTAAAGTATATTTCATATCTTCATCCATATCTTTCATATTTGTTCTCATCCAATTTAAATATCCGCTGTCTATTTTAGCTACTTCTATTACATCTTGACCTTTGTATTTTCCAAATTTAAATGTTTTTATAAATACTGGTGTTTTTGTAAGTTCTGCTAGTTTAACCATTGGGTTATAATCAGGATAATCTTCCATTACCCTTTTTACTAATTTTGTTAAAAATAACTTCATAACTAAAACATCACCAATTGCATCATGAGCTTTTATTGTAATTGATAATTTATCAGCTTCATTTTGTTCTATTTTATATAAATCAAGTGCATATCTAAAGTATTGTAGTCTATGGTAAGGCATATCTGGATATAGATGCTTTGCACATCTTAGTGTATCTATTAATGTATAATTATTATTGAATCCTTCTTTTTCTAACATTGTTAGATCAAAGTTAATATTATGAGCAATCAAGTAGTTCTCTTCATTATTAAATTCTTGAATTTTTTTATAAGCGTTTGTATTTAAAAATGGCTCTTTATCTTCAATCATATCTGGAGTTATATTATGTACCTCCATTGATTCTAATTTAATTGCTATTTGAGCAGAACACAATTCATCATATACTTCTATATCATCTTTACTATGTACTACCATTAAACCTATTTGAATTATTCTATCTTCTTGTGATATACCTGTAGTTTCTGTATCAAATAATAAATATTTTGCCATTATTTTTCCTATAACTTATATATAAAAAAAGGTAAGCTTGAAGCTTACCTTTTATAATTAGATATCTTTAAATATCTTTTCTTAAAAATTGAGTTCCTACTCCATCACTTGTAAATAGTTCAAGTAATATACTATGTTCAACTCTTCCATCTATAATATGTGCTTTTTGAACACCATTATAAATTACATCTATACATGAATCAACTTTTGGTATCATACCACCAGTTATTGTTCCATCTGCTTTTAGTTTTTCAATATCCTCTTTATCTAAAGAGTTTAATAGATTTTTATCTTTATCTAAAACACCTGCAATATCTGTAAGATAAAGAATTTTATTTGCTTGAAGTGCTATTGCAACTGCTGAAGCTGCTGCATCTGCATTTATATTAAATCCTGGATGATTTGCTTCATTTCCATTTGCAATTGGTGCAATTACTGGAATAAATCCTTCATCTATTAGATCTAAAATCATATTTGAATTTATTTTTGTAATATCACCTGTATATCCAAACTTTCCACCATCTTTTGCAACAGCTTCAATACAACCAGAATCTTTTCCAGATATACCAATAGCTTTTGCACCATGAGAATTTAATAATGATGCTAAATTTTTATTTATATCACCACTTAAAACCATCTCAGCAACTCTCATAGATTCTTCACAAGTAACTCTATAACCATCAACAAATTTAGATTTTATATTTAATCTTTCTAACATTGTAGATATTTTAGATCCACCACCATGAACAATAACAGGCTTTATACCTACAACTGAAAGAAGAGTGATATCTTGTGCAAACTTTTCTTGAAGTTCAGGACTAGTTTGTGCTGAACCTCCATATTTTATAACAACAATTTTTCCAGAAAATTGTTGTATATAAGGTAAAGCATCAAGAAGTGTTTTTACTTTTTTTTGTTTAACATGCATCAAAATATTCTACTTAAAACTTGCAATAATTGATTTTGCTGCTTCTCTACCATCTAGTGTTGCAGTTACTGCTAAATCAGCACCTCTTACACTATCACCACCTGCATAAACATTTTTTAAAGATGTTGAATAATCAGAATTTACTTTTATACCATTCCATTTATCTAGTTCTAAATCTAAATCAGTTATAAATTTTGGTAACTCTTGATCAAATCCAAGTGCTAATATAACAATATCTGCGTCTTGTAGATATTGTGAGTTTGGTATTATTTGAACTTTTTGTCTTCCTGTTTCATCAGCAGTTGTAAGTTCTGTTTTATTTAAAGTAACACCATTTTTAGTAATTGTAACTGGGCTTACATTGAATACAAACTCAACACCCTCTTCTTTTGAATTGTCAACCTCTTTTTTAGATCCTGGCATATTTGCTTCATCTCTTCTATATAGACATTTAACATTTTTTGCACCTTCTCTAACAGAAGTTCTTACACAATCCATAGCAGTATCTCCACCACCAATAACTACAACTCTTTTATCTTTTACATCGATATAATTATGTACTGGCTCACCAAACTCTTTTTTCTGAACTTTTGTTAAGAACTCCATAGCTAAATGAACATTCTCATTATCTTCTCCATCAAGACCTGGCATTTTACCTTTTGTTGCCCCAATACCAATAAATACAGCATCAAATTCATTTTGTAGATCTTCAAACGATTTATCGATACCTATTTCACAATTTAGTGTAACTTTTGCTCCTGCTTTTATTAAGAAATCAACTCTTCTTTGAATTCTGTGTTTATCAAGTTTAAAACCAGGAATTCCATAAGTAAGAAGACCACCAGCTCTTGATGCTCTTTCAAATATCTCAACATCAACTCCAGCTCTTAATAAAAATGTAGCAGTACTAAGTCCAGCTGGTCCAGAACCAATAATTGCTACTTTTTTACCTATTTTTTCACTTGCGAATTTAGGAACTAATCCATTATCAAATCCAGTTTCAGTAATAAATGTTTCAACAGATCCAATAGTAATTGCTCCATGAGTATCATTTAAAGTACAATCACCTTCACATAATACATCATGAGGACAAATTCTTCCTAATATTTCAGGAAATGGCGATGTTTCATTTGAGATATTAAATGCTAATTCCATATCTTTATTTGCTGTTTGTTTAAGCCATGCAGGAATTATATTGTGTAATGGACATTTATTATGACAATAAGGATCACCACAACCGATACATCTTTCAGCTTGTTCTGCTGCTTTATTTTCATCAAATACTTCATAAACTTCTCTGAAATCTTTAATTCTTCCCATTACACCTCTTTTTGAGGCATTTATTCTATCAATTTTTGTAAATGCTAACATCTTAATCTCCCTCATCTGGGTTTAGTGGTAATATTGTCATATTTTTAGGTTTTACCATCCAGAAGTTTCTAATTTCTAATCTAAAGTTATCTAATATATATTTTGCTTGGATACTTGAAGTCTCTTCATAATAATCTTTTAATAATCTTTTTAAATATAATCTTTCATTTTCAGTATCATCTGTATCAATTCTTAGTGCTTCGATTAACTCTTGGTTCATATTATCTGTAAATGTTTTTGATGTGTCATACATAAATGCTAATCCACCAGTCATTCCAGCTCCAAAGTTAATTCCAGTTTTTCCTAAGTTTACTACTATTCCACCTGTCATATATTCACAAGCATTATCTCCTGTACCTTCAACAATTGCAATTGTACCTGAGTTTCTAACTGCAAATCTTTCACCTACATTTGCTCTTACATAAAGCTTACCACCAGTAGCTCCATATAGACATGTATTTCCAGCTCCTGAATAATCTTGACCTTGAAGAGTTGTATTTATTACAATCTTTCCTCCACTCATACCTTTACCAACATAATCGTTACCAATGCCATTTAAAGTAATATTAATACCCTTACTTAAAAATGCACCAAATGATTGACCAGCTGTTCCATTTAGATTAAAGTGAATTGTATCTTCTGGTAAACCTTCATCTCCATAATTTCTAGCAATTTCACCAGAGATTAATGCTCCAAAACTTCTGTTTAAGTTCGAAATTTCTGTATTTATAACTATTGGGTTAGAAGGATCTTTAATAGTAGGTAAAACCTCTTTTAAAAGTTTATGTTCAAATTCATTTTTATCATAAGGTTCGTTGAACTCTTTTTGACAAGTATCTATTCCATCAATATGTCTTAATACATTTTGGAAATCAAATTTTCTTGCAAAATCATCATCTATAAGTTCAAGAAGATCACTTCTACCTATAATATCTTCCATCTTAGAGTATCCAAGTTGGGCTAATATATTTTGAATATCACTTGCAAGGAAATCAAAATAGTTTATAAGTCTATCAATTGTACCTGTGAATTTTTCTCTTAAATCTTCATCTTGAGTTGCAACACCAACTGAACATTTATTTGTATGACAAATTCTAAGTATTTTACAACCTAGTAGTGTAAGAACTGATGTACCAAATGCATAAGATTCAGCACCTAACATAGCTGCTTTTACTACATCTATACCTGATTTTAATCCACCATCTGCTTGTACATGTACAAACTCTCTTAAGTGGTTTGCTTTTAGAGCGTTATGAGCTTCACTAAGACCTAATTCCCAAGCATTTCCTGTATATTTAATAGATGTAAGTGGTGCTGCACCTGTTCCACCATCTGCACCACTTATTACAATCTTATCTGCATAAGCTTTTGCTACACCTGCTGCAATTGTACCAACACCAATTGTTGAAACAAGTTTTACAGTAATTTTAGCATTTGGATTTACTTGTTTTAAATCAAAGATTAATTGTGCTAAATCTTCAATAGAGTAAATATCATGATGTGGTGGTGGTGAAATTAAAGTAACACCTGGAGTTGTATGTCTTAAAGTTGCAATATATTTTGTAACTTTATGACCTGGTAGTTGTCCACCTTCACCTGGTTTTGCACCTTGAGCTACTTTTATTTGTAATTCATCTGCATTTACTAAATATCCTGGAGTTACACCAAATCTACCTGAAGCAATTTGTTTAATTTTAGAGTTTTTAAGTGTTCCAAATCTAAGTGGATCTTCACCACCTTCACCTGAATTTGAAGCAGCTCCAATTGTATTCATAGCGATTGCTATTGCTTCATGAGCTTCAACAGAGATAGAACCACATGACATAGCAGCAGCTGCAAATCTTTTGTAGATATTCTCTTTTGATTCAACTTGACTTACATCTATTGGTTTTCTATCACTATTAAATTTAAAGAAATCTCTTATAAATTTTTTATCTCTATTTTCTACTAAAGATTTTAATTTATCAAAATCATGAATATTTTCATCTTCGGCATTTTTATTATGGATTGCATGTGTAACTTCTGGAGAATAATCATGGAACTCTCCATCATTTAAGTACTTGTAAAAACCACCCATATTTAATGGGAACATAGTTTTATTTTCATTATAAGCTTCAAAGTGTGCTTTTTCTATTCTAGCTTCAATATCTTCATATCCTAAACCTGATAGATCAGAGTTAGCATCACTGAAACAATCAGATACAATCTCATCACTTAATCCTAAAACATCAAATAATGATGAGTTTCTATAAGATGCAATTGTTGCAATACCCATTTTTGACATAATTTTAAGCAATCCAGCATTTATTGATTTGTGAGTATTTTTTAATTTTGCTTGTAATTCATATTTACTTAAATTTTTTCTTTCATAAAAATCAACTACAGAAGCATACATCATATATGGATATAAAGCAGTTGCTCCAAATCCTATAAGTACTGCTGCACTATGTGGATCATAAACTTCTCCACTTACAGCTATAATTGAAACTTTATTTCTTAATCCTGCTTCTAGTAATTTACTATTGATATATCCTACTGCAAATGCCATAGGGATTGTTTTTTTAATTTTTGAAACATCTCTATCATCTAAAATTACAATTTTTACACCATTTGTTTTTACTGCATTTAAAATATCATCACTTAAAGTTTGTAAAGCATCTTTTAAATCAGTGTTAAATGTAGTTGAGAAAGTTTCGTTTTTATAATATTCATCATAAAGTTCATTTCCTACTTCACCAAATGCTTTTACTACATTAAATTTTTCTTGCATTAAGATTGGACTTACAGTTTTAAGTCTTTTTGCAAAAGATTCATCTTCTTTTAATACATTGTGAATTGATCCAAATCCAGTGTTTAGACTCATTACAACTTTTTCTCTATATGGATCTATTGGTGGGTTTGTAACTTGTGCAAACTTTTGTCTAAAGAAATCTGTGTAGTTTCTTTGTACTTGTGAGAAACAAGCTAATGGTGTATCATCTCCCATAGAACCCGTAGGTTCTCTTCCATCATCTGCCATAGGGATAATCATTTGATCTAATACTTCATATGTTATATTGAAGAATTTTTGTCTATCGTGTAGATCTTCAAATTTATACTCATCTGTTTGAATAAATGTCTCTTCAGCAAACTCTTGTATATATTTCATATCTTTATTTAACCATTGGTTATAGTTTTGAGATGATTTTATATAGTTATTTATATCTTCATCTTTAAATACTTTTCCATTTACTACATCAATTCCTATCATTTGACCAGATTGTAATCTTCCTCTATCTACTATCTCTTCATCAGGAATAAGAACTGTACCATATTCAGAAGTGATAAATATTCTATTATCTTTAGTGATCATATATTTTGATGGTCTAAGTCCATTTCTATCAATAAGACAACCAATATGTCTTCCATCTGTAAGTGAAACAGCTGCTGGTCCATCCCAAGCTTCCATTGATGTTGAAGTATATTCGTAAAATGATCTTAGTTTTGGATCCATATGTGGAGCATTTTGCCAAGGTGCTGGAACTAGTCCTCTTGCTGTTTTGAAAAAGTCTGTTCCATTTACTATCATAAACTCAAACATATTATCTAACGAGGCACTATCACTCATACCATCTTGTAGTATTGGAAAAATTCTTTTTAATTCATCTTTTGTAAATACTTCTGATTCTAAAACTTCTGATTTTATTTTTACATTAAATCTATTTGCTTCAATTGAGTTTATTTCACCATTATGTGCTACACCTCTAAATGGTTGAGCTAGTCTCCATTTTGGTAGAGTATTTGTAGAGAATCTTTGGTGAAATAATGAAAATGAAATTTTAAAATCTTCATCTTTTAAATCTTTATAAAATTGCTTAATAGTTGTGGGCATAACAAGCCCTTTGTATGATATAACTTTTGATGAAAATGTAGGAATATAAAAGTCTTCATCGTTTTTTAATTCATGTTCACATTCTTTTCTTGTAAGATATAATAATGCTTCAAATCTATTTGATGATACAATTGTATTTGGTGCAACAAAAACTTGGATAATATTTGGTAAAATTTCTAAAGCGAATTTACCTAAAGCATCAGTATTAACTGGTACAACTCTTGTAAATAATACTTTTAAATCATTTTTAGCACAATATTTTTTAAAAGTTTCTATTTGAGAATCATTTTGTGAAAATATCATCGCTACTGCGTAAGTTTGAGGTAGATCTATATTATTTTGTAAAGCTACCTTTCTCATAAATTCATCAGGCATAGAAAGTAGTAATCCACTTCCATCTCCTGATTTTCCATCTGCTGCTACTGCACCTCTGTGCATCATTCTTTCTAAAGATGTTATTGCATCTTCTAAGTTTTGATGAGTTGGAGTATTGTTTAAGTCTGCCATTAATCCAAAACCACAGTTATCTTTGAAAGCTGTTAGTTTATCTAAGTTACAACCCATTGTATTCCTTTGTAGTGTTATTTTATTATTACATGGATTCTATCTAAGTTATGGTTAAAATTTGGTTAAATGAATTTTGTGATATTTTTAAATATAATTTTAATTAATGATTGATTTTGTAATTGTTTGTAAGTTTGGTTGCGGAAGATGGATTTGAACCATCGACCTACGGGTTATGAGCCCGTCGAGCTACCGTGCTGCTCTATTCCGCGACTTG
>CAYZWZ010000058.1:0-7697 GCA_964482285.1 uncultured Helicobacter sp.
TTTTGTTAATATCTTCGGTGGTATTGTAAGATGTGATAGAATTGCAAATGGTATTATTGAAGCTACAAAAATAACAGATGTAAATGTACCAGTAATTGTAAGACTTGATGGTACAAATGCACCAGAAGCAGCAGAAATTCTTAAAAATGCAAATATCTCTAATTTAATCGTTGGTGATGATTTAGGTGATGGTGCAGCAAAAGCAGTTGCAGCAGCAAAAGGAGAAAAATAATATGTCAATTTTAGTAAATAAAGATAGTAAAGTAATCGTTCAAGGTTTCACAGGTAAAGAGGGAACTTTCCATGCAGAACAATGTATTGCATATGGAACAAATATTGTTGGTGGTGTTACTCCAAATAAAGGTGGTCAAGAACACTTAGGTAAACCTGTATTTAATACAGTTGATGATGCAGTAAAAGCAACAGGTGCTACAGTTTCTATGATCTTTGTTCCACCTGCATTTGTAGGTGATGCTGTAATGGAAGCTGCTGAAGCTGGTATAGAACTAGCAGTAATTATCACTGAAGGTGCTCCAGTTAAAGATATGCAAGCTGCTAAAGCTCATGCAACAAAACATGGAATGATGACCATTGGGCCAAACTGTCCAGGTATTATTACGGCTGAGGAATGTAAAATTGGTATTATGCCAGGTAGTATTTTCAAAAAAGGAAATGTAGGACTTATCTCTAAATCTGGTACACTAACTTATGAAGGTGCAAACCAAGTATGTAATGAAGGTTATGGTATTACAACTGCAGTTGGTATTGGTGGAGATCCAATTATTGGTCTTTCATACAAACAAATCTTACCAATGTTTGAAGCTGATCCAGATACAAAATGTATTGTAATGATTGGTGAAATTGGTGGAGATCTTGAGATTCAAGCTGCTAAATTAATCAAAGAGCAAATCACTAAACCAGTTGTAGCATTTATTGCTGGTCAAACAGCACCTAAAGGTAAAACAATGGGTCACGCTGGAGCGATTGTAAGTGGAAGTGCGGGAACAGCTAAAGAAAAAATGGAAGCTTTAGAAGCTGCAGGTGTTAAAGTTGTAGTAAGTCCAGCTGATATTGGAAAAGCAGTTAAAGAATTATTAGGTTAATATCTAATTCCTTTAACTAAAAAAGGTCAAGCAAATAGCTTGACCTTTTTTTATATCTAATTTAAAACTTATTTAATAAGTCCTATCTCTTTATAATACTTTATTGCACCTTTATGAAGTGGTGCGCTTATACCTTCAAGTAAAGATTTTTTTGTAATATTATTATAACTTGGATGTAATAATTTAAACTCTTCAAAGTTATCTAAAATTGCTTTTACTAAATTATAAACTACATAATCACTTATATTTTTATTTACAACTAAAACAGCTTTTACTCCAAATGTTTTTATATTATTTGGATTATTTTTATATAAACCACCTTTTATATAGGACTTTATAAAATATGGATTATCTTTTATTAGTTTATCTATAGCTTTACCCTTAATTGGTATTATTCTAGAATTTATATTATTTGTTGCATACATAATATTTGAAGCTGGATGCCCTACCATATAAAAATAGCCATCTATTTTTTTATTTATAAGTGCATCTGGTAACTCTTGAGAATCTAATCTAGTAGGATTAAACTGTGAAGTTTTTATATTTAATATATCTAACAACTGCAAAGTTGTAACTTCATTTCCAGAACCAGTATTTCCTATATTTATTTTTTTATTTTTTATATCTTCTATATTTGTTATATTTGATTCTTTTGAAACTAAAAGTGTAAATAGCTCTGGATATATAGCCATAACTGATTTTATATCTTTTTGTTTATTATTTTTAAAAGTCTTAAAACCTTTACTTGCATTATATAAAATATCAGATTGAACAATTGCAAAATCAAGTTCATTATTTTCTATACTATTTATATTACTAATTGAACCTTTTGTAGTTTCAACTGAACATCTTATATTTGTATCTTTCTTATATCTATTGACAAATTTACATATATTTTTTCCTGTTGGATAATATGTTCCTGAAACAGCACCTGTTCCTAAAGTTATAAAATCTGATGAATAAAGATTAATCACACAAATAAATATTGTACTTTTAAGTAAAATTTTCATTATTTAATTTCCTATTTATATATTATTATGTATATTATAATAAATCACATAAAGGTTATATCATAAAATATATATTTATCATAGCTATATTAGTAAACTTACTATTTGCAAGTAATACAAAAAATATTTTAATACTAAACTCTTACCATAAAGGTTTTGAAATAAGTGATACTATTGTAAAAAATATAGAAAAGGAATTTTTCACAAATAAAAATATAAATATAAATGTATTATATATGGATTATAGACAAATTAATTCAACAAAATATATAAAAAAACTTTCTGAACTTTACCAAATACAACTACAAAAACAAAAATATGACCTAATAATCACTATAGATAGGTTTGCATATAAATTTGCTATTAAAAATTACTCAAAAATATTTACCAATGAAAAAATTTTATTTACAGGTGTGGAGCATTTTTCAAAAGAGTTAGCAAGGGTATATAATCTTGAAGATAGAATATATGGGATAATTCAAAAACTACAGATACAAAATAATATAAATCTTATTTTAAAAACTATGCCAAATATCAAAAAGCTTTATATAATAAATGATAGAAGTTTAAATGGAAATGATACAAGTTCATTTATAATAAAAGCAATAAGAAAAATAAAACATAAAGTAGATATAGAATATCTAAGAGATGAAACTCTTGAAGCGTTTAAACAATATTTTAATAAATATAAAAAAGATGAAGCAATACTTTTTGTAAGATATTTCAACAATCCAAATGGTAAATTTTATAAAACAAATGAGATCATACAAGCACTAAATGAGTTTAAATTACCAATTTTTGTAACTGATGATCTATTTTTAAATAAAGGTGTTATTGGTGGTGCTGTTGTTTCTATTGAAAATATAGGAAAAATAACTGCATCAAAAGCTATAAATATCTTAAATAGTACAGTTAGTAATACAAAAATTACAATAAATTCAAAATATGATTATATTTTTGATAATAATATTTTAAAAAAATATAATATCACTTTACCAAAAGATTTAGAAAATATAATAATCATAAATAAACCACAAAACTTTTTTGAAAAATATCGTAAACTTATAAACTCAGTATTTTTAGTATCTCCACTTTTGATACTTATTATTACTATTTTAATTTTAACTCTATATTCAAAACAACAAACACAAAAAAAGTTAAGAAGAAGGATTAAATTTAATAAAATTTTATTAAATAGTATTGATAATCCTATTTTTTGGAGAGATGAGAAAAATAGAGTCCTAGATGCAAATAAAAGTTTTTGTGATCTAATTGATATACCATATCAACAAATACACCAACACACTCTTGAAGAGTACAAAAAAGAGAATAAAAAAATAAGTAGAGTAATCTCAAAACTAAATGAATATTATAAAGAAAAAAGTAAAGCTCAGTTTTCAATTTTACATAATAAAAAAGTGGAAATATTTTATATACAAGAGACAAACTACTACGATTCAAATACAAATGAGAATGCTAAGGTTACTATTTTGACAAATATTACAAAAGAGAAAGAACTAGCAAATCAAAGGGTTAAACAAACTCAATATATGGTACAACAGTCAAAACTTGCAGAGATTGGTGAGATCTTTTCTTCTATTGCACATCAGTGGAAATCCCCACTAGTAGCTATTACAGCACTTGCACAAGATCTATTTTATATGCACAATATAAATGAAAAAGAGGAAGATTCTTATCATATTAAAAATATTATGCTTCAAGTTCAATATATGAATAAAACAATAAATGACTTTCAAGAGTTTATAATACCATCAAAACAAAAAACAATATTTAGCCTAGATAAAACCATAGATTCACTACTAAATATTGTAAAACATAATCTAAAATATAATTATATTGATGTAAATATCAAAATTGAACCAAATACAAATCTAAAAATATATGGCTATGAAAATGAACTTATGCAAGCTATTTTAAATATTATAAATAATGCAAAAGATGCCCTACTTGTAAATGAAAACAATAATAGAAAAATAGATATAATATTAAAAAATGAAGAAGATAATTTGATTCTAGATATAATAGATAATGGTCCAGGTATTAGCCAAGAGTTACAAAAGAAAATCTTTTTACAATACTTTTCAACAAAAAGTAAAGGTCATGGTATAGGATTATATATGAGTAAACTTATCATTGAAGATAAACTAAATGGTAAAATATCATATAGGTATACAAAAGATGGTTCATCTTTTAGGATTATTTTTAAACAATTTAATAAAGAGGATAATGATGAAAATACTAATTCTTGAAGATAATGATGCACTATCAAATGTTATGAAATTAGCTCTAAGTAGAGAGTCTTATAAGGTTGATTGTTTTACTGATGGGCAAGAAGCATTAAATGCAATTGCAAATGGATATTCATGTTTTATTTTAGACATAAATGTTCCATCAATTGATGGCATTGAAGTTTTAAAATATATAAAATCTAGCCATCCTAATGTTCCTGTTATTATTATATCATCAAATCATGAACTAGAAAAAATTCAATCCTCTTATGAAAAAGGTTGTAATGATTATATAAAAAAACCTTTTTTTATGTATGAATTGGTTCATAAAGTAAAAAATCTATGTAAAGTTCAAAATAAATATATTGTATTTAATGAAAATATAAAATATGATTTTATTGACCATGTATTATATGAAAATGATCAAAAAATAGTTTTAGCAAAAAAAGAGATACTTTTTTTAGAACTATTTTGTGAAAATATAAATAAGGTAGTTTCATATAGTGAAATTGATGAATATGTATGGGAGGGTGAACCTACAAATTTAGATAATATTCGTGCTTTAATTAAGCGACTTAGAAAAAAAATACCCAGTGAATCTATCAAAATAGTTACAGGGATTGGTTATACACTTAATAATGTTTATTTATGTGATAAATAAGCCTAAAATCAAAATATGTAACAAAAAGTAACTAAATTATTATAATAAAATTTTTATTTTATCTATCTTTTTAAATTAATTTTAAGATTAATATTTCATTGTTTCATTTTGTTACATATAATAATCTATACTTAATATAATAATCAATTAAAATAAATATTACTAAAATTTAGATACCATTTATTAAGTAATGTATGATGTATTTAATAAATACGAAATATCATATATTCTGTAAATTAAATTAATGATTAAGGGGAAAAAATGTCTTTAATAAAAGCACCTGAAAATACTCCGGTATGGGTTGATACAGCTAGATGTAAAGCATGTGATATATGTGTTGCAGTTTGTCCAGCAGGAGTTCTTTCTATGAAAGCTGAACCAACATCTACACTAGGAGCAATGATTTCTATTGTAGCACTAGAGGATTGTATTGGTTGTAATGACTGTGAGTTAAACTGTCCTGATTTTGCTATATATGTAGCAGATAAAAAAACAGATAATATAAAATTTGCAAAATTAACAGATGAGAGCAAAGCGAGAGCTGCAGCAATTGTCGAAAATAATTATAGATTACCTGAAAATTACGGTAAATAAGGAGAAAATGAATGGCAACTAGAGAAATAATATCTACTGGTAATGAGCTTTCAGCAATCGCAGCAGTTGATGCTGGATGTGAATTTTTTGGAGGATACCCATTAACACCATCAAGTGAAGTAATGCACGTAATATCTGATTTATTACCTGCAGCAGGTGGAGCAGCTATCCAAATGGAAGATGAAATCGCTGGAATTTGTTGTGTTATTGGTGCATCTATGACAGGTGTAAGAGCATTAACAGCTACTTCAGGACCTGGAGTATCACTTAAAGCTGAAAACTTAGGTTTAGCACAAATGGCAGAAGTACCTTTAGTACTTGTAAACGTAATGAGAGGTGGACCATCAACTGGACTTCCTACAAGAGTTTCACAAGGTGATGTTTTACAAGCTAAAAACCCATCTCATGGAGATTATAAATCAATTACTTTATGTGCTGGTACACTTGCTGAATGTTATACAGAAGTTGTAAGAGCATTTAACTTAGCTGATAGATTTATGCAACCAGTTATTGTACTTACTGATGAAACATTAGGTCACATGCATGGTAAAGCGATTCTTCCAACACTTGAAGAAGTTAAAGCTGGAATTAAACTAAGAAAACAATTTGATGGAGCACCTGAAGATTACTTCCCATATGAATGTGAACCAGATCAACCAGCTGTATTAAATAGTATGTTTAAAGGTTATAGATACCACTTTACAGGATTACACCATGATAAAAATGGTTTCCCAACAGAAGAGATTAATACATGTAGAAAACTAATCCAAAGATTAGAAGACAAAGTTGAATTACATAGAGATGAATTAGAATTAAATGAAGAGTTTATGTTAGATGATTTAGAAGAAAATGATGTATTAATTATTGCATATGGTTCTGTTTCTCTTGCAGTTAAAGAAGCAATTGCTGACTTAAGAAAACAAGGTATTAAAGCTGGTTTATTTAGACCAATTACTTTATGGCCAAGTCCTGCAGAAAGAATTAAACACTTTACAGATAAAATCAAAAATGTTTTAGTTGTTGAGCTTAATATTAAACAATATACAGCAGAAGTAGAAAGAGTTTCTAGTAGACTAGATTTAGAAGGTTTATACAAAGTAAATGGTAGACCAATCGCTCCACATGAAATTGTAGCGAAAGTTAAGGAGGTATTCTAAGATGGCATATAATTATGATAAATATTTAAGATTAGAAAAGATGCCAACACTATGGTGTTGGGGATGTGGTGATGGTGTAATTTTAAAAGCAACTATCAGAGCTATTGAAAAAATGGGTTGGAAGCAAGATGACGTTTGTGTTATCTCTGGTATTGGTTGTTCAGGAAGATTCTCTTCTTATGTTGACTTCAATACAATTCATACTACACATGGTAGAACTGTTGCATATGCAACTGGTGTAAAATTAGCAAATCCAGACAAACACGTAATTTGTGTTGGTGGAGATGGTGATGCACTAGCTATTGGTGGAAATCACACAATTCATGCATGTAGAAGAAATATCGATATTAACTTTATCGTTATTAATAACTTCATCTACGGATTAACAAACTCACAAACTTCTCCTACTACTCCTCAGGGTATGTGGACAGTTTCTCAAAAAGCTGGTAATATTGATCCAACTTTTGATGCTTGTGAATTAGCTATCGCTTCTGGTGCTTCATTTGTAGGTAGAGAAACAATGCTTGATCCTAAAAAACTAGAAAGACTTTTAGTTAAAGGTTTCGAACATAGAGGTTTTAGTTTCTTCGATGTAATGTCTAACTGTCATATTAACCTTGGTAGAAAAAATAAAATGGTTTCTGCTATGGATAACTTAAACTGGATTGATTCAATTACAACTCCAAAATCTAAGTATGATAAATTAAGCCCTGAAGAGCAATTAAATATGTTCCCTACAGGTGTATTAAAACATGATACAGAAGTAAGAGAATACTGTGATATGTATCAAGATATCAAAGATGTTCATCAAGGTAAGAGAGCAAAAATTACTCAAGACGACTTTGAGAAAAAAATATAAGGAAACATTATGGCTAGAAAACTAATGAGATTTACAGGTGTTGGTGGACAAGGTGTTCTTCTTG
>CAYZWZ010000059.1:0-6524 GCA_964482285.1 uncultured Helicobacter sp.
ATATTCGTGATTATATCTAATTTTTACTTTTAATATAAATTGAATTTTTATGATACTAATAATATTGCACTATTACATAAATTATCAGATCTAAATTGTGTCATATCACCTGCTTTTAAATTTGGTAATGGAAATAACCTAACAGTAAGTGGTTTATTTAGTCTAAAAGCCATAGTTCCAGTATCTCTCATAATATCAGATATCTTAACTTCACTTGTACTACCTTCAATTGGTACAGTATCTAGCCCTATTCCACATACACTTGAATATGTAAGTAAAGATCTTATATCAAACTCTTTATCTATAGTAGCTTGAGCCAATCCTGTATCTTCAACAACGGCTAACATAAGTCCAGAGAAACCTATAAGTTCACAGTTTTTTATAAGATTTGGTACCATCTCTATCTCATCATTTGTTTTAGCCTCACCTATTGCAAATCTTATTCTAATATTTGGCATAGATTTACTTTTTAGTATATCTTCTAGGATTCTCATATCTTTTACAGTATTTTGTAAAGATGAAGTATCTATGTACTCTCCAAAAGTATTTGTAACTATCCTTAGACTTTGTACTTCATAGTTGTGTTGATTGAAGCTACTTGCAAGTGATTGTGAAAAAAGAGCTATATTTTTTGATCTTCTCTTCCCAAGTTGACTTATCTTTTGTAAGTGTTAAAAAAGATGTGATTGTTCTAACTTTACATAAATCTTTGTTTTTTAGTTTATCTATTAGCATAAAATTTGACCTTTATTTAGTGCATTTATATTATTTAGTATATTATAATAAATTAAAATTTAGATATAATCTTATAAATAAAAGCAATAAAGGCTAAAATTGAGTATAAATATTGATAAAATAGCAAATAGTATAATATATATGATAGATAAAAAAGTGGCACACCTAAATGACAAAAAACTTTGTGTGATGCTTTTTTTAATCGATTATAACCATCTTAAAAACTGTGATAGTAAGGTATTTGATGAAGTTTATATAAAATCAAAAAGAAACCCACAACCAAAAACAATAGGTGGTGTGTTTGAAGCTATTGCAAATGATGAAGATTTAGATGAAAATGATGAGAGATTATATATTATCCAAGAGTTTTTAGAATATCTAGATATAGAGATTTTTCAAAAAGAAAAATTCACAGAGCTTAAGTTTATAAAGATGGAAGAGGATTTTGAAGAGAGCTTATTTTCTAAAGATGAGCTAAAAACTATAAATAAAATAATAACAAAACATAAAAATGATACACCAAGAAAAATAGCCAATACTTGTTTTTCAATAGAAGAAGTAAGAGAAACTAAAAATAATGAAATAATAATATAATCAAAGGTTTATATATGCTTGGGAGCTAGATAGAATTTATTCATAAAAAATAATTTCCTTTTTATTTTTAAGCATTTATAAAGTCATTGATAGTATCATTGACAAAATTATTTCGCTTATCCTCTTTTATCAAATGTGGTCTTGATAAAGTATTAGTAGATTTATTTTTAGATCGGCTTTTAAAACCCAAAAATAATATAAATAAAAAAATAACTAAAATTATTAAGACAAATGTTTCCATAGACTATATCCTTAATACTCTTGTGATATGATTTTTAAACTTCTAGCAAAAAAATATAAAAATAATATAGGGAAAAATATAGATCTTAATAAAAACATAAAAATAGCATTGTATGCTTCTTCAAAATATATATCACTTAGTGTATCAATCTTTGTTATTGCTACTTTAAATTGTGTAGTTAAACTAATATCCAATTTTTTTAATGCTTCTTGTTTTTGTAAGATCTCTTTTTTGTTATCAAGAATCCTCCTAGTTTTTTTCTAGTTAAATTCTATCTTTAATGTGGTACATTTTTACTTTGCACTACTGGTGTATTTTAGCATTGCATTTAACATTTTGTTATACAATTTCAAATACTAGTATCAATTAAAATTATAAATTCAGCACCTTTATATCTTTTATTATTATAGATAAAATCTTTATTCTCAACCATAATCTCTCCATCCATCTCATCAGTTATGAGCTTATATGTCATACTTAGTCCAAGTCCAGTACCTTGACTTTGGTGTTTAGTTGTAAAGTATGGATCAAAAATTTTATCTATAATATCTTTTGGTATTCCTTCACCATTATCTTTAAACTTTATTTCTACTTTATTATCTATATTTCTTGCTGTAATAAATATATATTTTTCTTCTATATTATTTAAAAATAAAGCATCTTTTGCATTATTAAAAATATTCATAAAACATTGTATTAAATCATGTTCATATCCATTTATTTTTATATCATCCTCTAAATCAATAATTACATTTAAATTATTGTTTTTTATACTTCCATTAAGAAGGTTAAATAGATTGTCAAATGTTTTATTTAAAACAAATAACTTTTTTTTATTATTTCCTTTTATGTAATCTGTGAAATTATCTATTGTTTTTGATAAAAATTGAGCATTATTATTTATTGTGTCACAATTAGTATTAAAAACTTCATCATTTAAGGTACCATACTCTTTTTGTAGTTGCATTCCTGTAGCAACCGTAGATATAACAGATAAAGGTTGCCTCCACTGATGAGCAATATTTCCTATCATCTCTCCCATTAATGCTAATTTTTCGGATTTAAAAAGTTGTTGATGCATTTTATCATTTTTTTCAAGCTCTTTTTTTATAGTATTTTCCAAATTATCATTTATAGTTTGAAGTTCATATTTACTTTTTTCAAGTTCTCTATTTAACTTTTGTGTAATCTTACTTTTTTCTACTAATTGCTCATTTAGTTTTTTTTGTTTTAAAAGTAAAATATTTTTTTCTTCAAGCTTATATTTTTCTTGATTGTTTAAAAATCTATAAATAAAATAATTACCTATAATAAATAACAATAGTATCGCTATTAATAATAAAAATAAAGGCTTACTTTGATTGTGGATATCTAAAATATTTTGACTAGTTCTTTTATCAAGCATCAATATAAATTCATCAATAGGTTGCATTATTTTATGTTTAGCCTTATAATATTCTTCTGAATGCATTAAGTAAATTGCTAACTTTTGATTTGGTTTTGCAATGATTGTGTAGTTACCTTTATCATCTTTAAATTTCCCAACCATAGCATTAAATGCTTCAATCTCTATGTTTACTAAATTATCAGAATTGGACTTTGAAAGTTTTAGTTTTTCTATCTCATTTTTATCATAGGGTAAGGAATTGAAAATATTTTCAAGAGAGATTTTTATGGAATCTGGATGATTTATTTTTCTTATTTTTTCATCCAAATCCCAATAAACTGAATGATAATTAAGTGGTCTATTTTTTTTACCATCTCTGATATCTAAAGTATCATAGTATTGTTGTTTAAACTTATTATTATTAGTAACTACATATGTTCTAGCAAAATGTGTTAAGTCATCAGAACTTTGGCGTAATCTATCAGCAGTTTGTAGCATTATAAGTTTATTATTAGTTGCATTATATAACTCTTGATAATTGTTGCCAATCTTATATATTGTTAGCATAGCTAAAAGTATTAATAATATTTCAAATATAATTATTTTTTTATTGGATAGTTTAAATTGCAAGTTTTACTCCATTTTTCGGTTAGGGTAATATATTTTGTATTTAACTGTTATTTCTACATCAAAGGAGTTTCTACTACTATCTCTAAACTGATTTAGTTTAAAAGTTCCTTCTACTGCTTTTGCATAAGATAGTGTTGAAAATAACACTAAAGAGATGATTAAATATTTTAATAATTTCATGGGAACTCCTTTAATGTGTTTTTAAGTATTTTATTCAAATTTTGGGTTTTGTAAATCTAACAACGGTCTTGAGGAACAATGACCCTGCCAAGCTATTTGCTAATAACTTCTTATAACTACAAGATGATAGCCAATAAATACTTCAGTATTCGGCAGGGTCACTTGTTTCTCTCCTAGTAATTGTTATATCTATGTAACTACAAATACCTTTCTATATTTAATGCTCCATGAAATACACCCAATATGTCTATTGTATTTTCATCTCTAATTAAATATGCAATTCTATAGTGACCATAAAGTAATATTCTTATTTCTTTATGCTCATTATTTTCATAAGCATAGCCAATTTTTGGAAATGATTGTAAAATTTATACTTTTTGATATATTTCAGTTATAACTTTTTTAGCAATAGATTTTTTATCCAATGCAATATAGTCATGTATATCTTTAAGCCAAAATTCTGCTTCATCTGTCCAATTAATATTTACCATTGTTTAATTCTATTTTTCATCTCTTGATTTGAAATAGTTTTATTTTCATTAGAATCTTTTAATCCTCTTTGAATCATTCTATCAAAAGCTAATTCTTTTAATATTTCATCATAAGATGTATCTTCTGGTAAAGAATCAATGATTTTTATTGCTTGTTGTGGTGCTGTCATAATAAACTCCAATATTTAAAATATACATCATTTTATCAAAATGATGTATATTTTATCTTTAAATGTATCAATTTATTTTTCAAAAACTAATACAAATTTACTTGTTCCACTAATATTACCAAGGTATTTTCAACCTTTTTTATATAATTTAACCATTGTTGATTTACCATTATAATCGCCACTACAAGTCATTTCACTTGTTGCACCAACAAGATATGACATACAAGTTGTAATTTTTTTAGCATATACTGAACTTGAAAGTATTCCTAAAAATACTAAACTTAAAATTAACCTCTTCATTTGAGACCTCCAAAATTTAATTTGCTATTTAATTTAATAAATAAGCATATTTAAAATTGAAGTTTTGTGTCAACCTTAGATATAATGACTGAACTGAAAAAGAAGGGGATAAAATACCTTGATAATTCGGTCTTTAATTTTAGCTAACTGAAGCTTTGAAGGTCAAAATTTCCGATTGTATCCTTGTTTTGTTGTACTTTTTGTTAGTTTTTATCCATAAAATCAGTTATTAAATTAACAACATTATTTTCAATACCTAAAAATCCATGATGTGATTTTCCGCGACAAGCATTACCTTCTTCATCTCCACCATCTACATAGATTAGTTCTTTTTTGATTTTGTTATTTAGCATATTGTAAATATCTGGTGATTGATATGATGGTGTTACTTTACAGTTATCATTTTTATGTGATACTATCAATGTAGGTACTGATATTTTTTCTAAATCCATATCTAAAGTAACCGTTCCATTTTTATATTTCATTGAATTTGTTACTGATGCCGTTAAAACAACACCATCAATTTTATTTTGTAAATTTATTCCTAGATGTGCTACTGATTCTGTTCCACGACTTGTACCAATTAGCCAAATCTTTTGATTTGGATATTTATTTCTTAAGTATTGCACTACTTTACTAATATCTTTAATATGCTTATTACTTGTTCTAAATCCACCTTTCATACCATTTTTTCTTTTTGATGGACTATCAATAACAACTGTTGTATAACCGTTATCTACAAATACACCTCTTGTTCTTACTAGAAAATTTCCTAATTTCCAATCATCTTTGTCTTTATGTAATCCAATTTTACCTGAACCTCCTGGAAATAATACAACAATACCTTTTGAACTACTTTTTGGTTCTATTAAAATAAATCTTTGTTTTATACCTTTGCGTGTCTTTAAAGTGACAATTTTATCAACAAAGTCATTTTTTACACTTTGTTTTTGTGTTTCAAAATTGTAAGATTTTGATTTAATTGGTTGGTTTGAAACACACCCACCTAATAATAAAGTCGCTATGATTGCTATAGCTATTTTTGCTCTAAATTTCATTTCTTTTCCTAATGTTTAAATTTATAAATATTGTATGTTTTGTAAGTACAACGACTGACTTAAGGGACAAGTTACCCTTACACAAAACTTTATATCACTTTATAAGTTTATTTTATGATGGTAGCTAAAATTTACTTTTAAGCCGCTGGGTAACTTGTTCCTTTTCTAGGCTTTGTTATGTGCTTTCTACCAAGCCACAATATAGTATGGCACTTGTACCACTTTTAAAATAAAACTCTTTTTCTTTAAGTTCTACTAATTCATTTTTTATTTTTAAAATATGTTTATCCCAATCTCTTGTATTCTTTGATAATGGAAATATGATAAAAACTACAGCTTTTTTATTGTAATTTGTATTATGTTTTAAATCTATAATATCTTTAATAATACTTTGTAATAGGTCTAGTTTTATTTTTTACATTTTCATAACGATAATTTGTATTTGATGTTTTCAATTCTAATGCCCAATCATCAAATACAACATCTATTCTATCTTTTTCAGGGGTGATATTATTTGTATATTTTGATAAAATATCACAAAGTTCAACTTTAAACCAACCTTCAAATTTAGCTCTATTTTTAATAAAAAAATTTAATCCATTATGTTGGCTTATTTTATTTGGAATTTCTTTCTCTAAAATATTCCATAATTCTTGAAATGTCATTTTATTCCTTACACATAATGACTGTCTTGAGAAATAGTTTTGCCCGCTAGGGTAAACTATTTCTCTCCAAGTA
>CAYZWZ010000060.1:0-6177 GCA_964482285.1 uncultured Helicobacter sp.
ACAGATGCACTTACTAATGGATACAACTTAACTGTAAGCGGTGTTGATGAAGTTACAGGTGGAGCTACTGCTGATGTTATTTATGCTGCTTCTACAGGTACAGACATCACAGCTCTTGAAGGTAATGATAAGATCTATGGTGGTGCTGGTAATGATACTATTACTGGTGGTTTAGGTGCAGATATCATTACTACTGGTGCTGGTGTTGATACTGTTGTAATTGATGGTGGTTTAACTGCTGATACTATTACTGACTTTACAGTTGGTTCTACTGGAGATCAGTTTGATTTTGCTATATCTGTATTAAATGCATCTGGTAAAATGACAACAGGGAAAACAAATACTATCGTAGAATTTGGTGCAACTGATGCTAAACCTACTGATGTAACTGTAGGTACTACTATAGATTCTGTTGTTATCAATGATGATACATCAGCTGCTGGTGATATAGTTGCTCAAAATGTTATCTTACTTGATTCAACAGCTGCTTTTGCAGATGTAGCTGCTGCTGTAGATGCATTTGAAACTAGTGGTGATTATTCACTTGCATTTGCTAATCATGCTGGAAATACTATCGCTGCAGATGATACATTTATATTTGCTTACGAAGATACTGATGGGTATGTGCATGTTGCTGCTGCTTCATTTATTGCTTCTCAAGCGGCTACTAAAACAGCAATTGCTGATGACAACTTAAGAGGTGTTGATCTAGCTATACTTAGTGGTGTTACTGATGTAACTACGCTAGATGTTGCTAACTTCGACTTTGCATAGTTTTAATTTTTAAATAATTAGGAGAATTTTACAATTCTCCTAATAAGGAGGAAGAGATGGGAATTTTGTTATCTCACTCTTCATCTAAAGATATTAAAGTAAAACTTGGCTCTAATTATGATAGTTATTCAAGAAAGATATCTCGATTTAATAGTTTTTTAGGTGAAGAAGTGAAGAAAAAGCCTGAATGGAAAATAAGAGAAGAGATGCTCTTTAATGCTAAAAAGGGATGGTAATATCTCTTTAATTTAGGATAAAAATTGTTCGATAATTTAAATAGTGGTTACACTCTAAATGATTTTAGAGATATAAAAAATATAAATATTGTTTTATATATGGTAACCACTCTTTTGATTATGAGTTGTTTGTATCATGCTTATACTTTATTTGTTTTTTTTATCTTTTCATCCTTTATCTATATTTTTAAAAGTGTATTGATAGATTTTATTTATAAGTTTATTGATTTGTTATTGAAAAATAGATATGAAATATTACTCTTTAAAGAACATATCGGTTTATTTGATAATCCAGAAGATTTTTTGCACTATATAAACATAAAAAACAAATATAGATATTATGTTTTTTTTAGATTAACAGAGTTATCTAAAAAAAGATATAAATATATTAAAAATCTTGTAAGATATATAAACTTTATGAAGTACAAAAGCAAGTATGCATTTCTTTTTATATTTATATTTACATTTTTTGAGTTTTTATCTCTTAACCTATTTGTCTATTTAAATTATATTTTGCAAAATGATAAAGTAACTATCTATTTTTTTACTATTTTATATGTACTATTATTTAGTATTTTTTTATTTCAACATTTAAATTATATTGAAAATAAAGCTAGATTTGAACCGATGATAGAAACTAGTAGTAATAACGATAAAAATATTATAGATGCATATAACACAATCTTTATAGCTTACAATATTGAAAAGAAAAGTAAAAAAGAGTTATATATAAAAAAATTATATAAAAGAAAAAGAATTTTTAATGATACTATATTTATTAGTATAAATATAACTTTTTTACTTGTGTATTTTAATTCATTGATAAATTTTTTATTTGAAAAAGGTGGTATATGGAGTTTTTTTATAGGATTAATTTAAATGTTATAAATCTAAAATATAATATTTTAAGAAAGGAATATGATTATTTATATAAAATAATTTTATTTTATACTAGAGGTAAAAAATATGATTGTTTTAATACATATAAAAATTTTGAAGAACTAAAAAAAGATTTTGAAGTATTAGAAACTAATCTATCTAATATAAAGAAAAAAATAGATTCTATAAGTCTTATACTTAAAGATAAAAAGTATTTTCAATTTTTAATAGATTTGGATTGTATTAGAAAAGATATATCACTATATCTTGATAATTATTCATACACATTTAAAAATCTTTTTCAAAATATAGAGATTGGTTTAAATCAATATTTACCACGACCAAACATAGGTGCTTCATATTCATACAAAGGGATAAATGAATATTTACTGACAAGTTATGATAAATTTTTATCAAATTTTAATGAAAATATATCTTTAAATCTTATATGGGATTTTAACAGTAACTATAAAATAAAAAATATAGATAAAAAAAGATTATATATATCTTCTAACTATTATCACCAAGAATTACCTATGAATTTTTCTTTGATAGCTCATGAGATTGGGCATAAAATGCATAGTGAAGATTATTTTAGAGATATAAAAATTGATTTTGAAGATAGATTTTTAAATGAAGAAAATATTTTAGATTTGCAACAATTAAGTGATGAACTTTTAGCTGATCTTTTTGGATTGCTTTTATATGGTGATGGTTTTATTATAAGTGCTATAGTAGAGTTATGTGGTGCATACTTTTGTAGTAGTTTTTATAATGATGAAAGAGATAGATATGAGATGATTGCTTTAGGTTATGATCAGGTAAGAGATTCTGCTATGGTTAGGATGATAAGTCTTTACAATTTGCTTGATTTTGTAGATAATAATCTTAAAATACATATAAATATAAAAGATGAACTTGGTTTTTTTATAAATGCACTTGATAATGGTTTTGAAAAAACATACAATAAATCACAATACTTTAACAAAATGTATAAAGAGCATTTTAAGTTTTTAGATAGATATGCTCTAGCTTTTGTTGAAATTGTAAAAGAGAAAGAATGTAGCATAAATAAATTAAAAAATAAAATTAATTCTAGTTGGGATAAAACACAAAGTACAAGGGATATATATACTAATCTTTGGAAAAGTTTTATTACAAATAGTGATACAAATATTTCTGGTTATTTTAGAGAATTATTATTGGACGGAATAAATTGTGAAGCTAAAAAAATCAGTAAAAAACATAAGATAGCTGTATTTGGGAAGATGGCTACTTTTAAGATTGAAGATAAAGATGAGATAGAGGAGTTTTATAAGGATAAAAATTTTTTATTTGGTATATATGACTTTTTTAAAATTATTGATTATGATGAAATGGTGGCCATAGATAAAGATGTACCACACTATGAACAACATAATCTTTTAATGGAGATATGTAGTAATGAGGAAAATATAGAGTATAGAAAAGATATAAAAAATAAAAATTTTAATCTTTTTATAATGATAAAGATTGAAGAAAATTGTAATATTGAACACATAAATAAAGATATTGAAAATATAAAAGTAATGTTAGATATAAATTGTAAATACACTATATATAAATTATTGGGTCCAAAAGATTTAGTTTGTATGGTTGAAAGCATAACTATAGATGAGTTGTTCAATATAAAAGATAAATTACACAAAGAATATGTAAGAACACATAGCTACATATATATAAATAGTGAAACTAAAAATATACAGATAGAAGAAAATCATATGTTTAAAGCACTTATTAGGTCAAAAAAAGGATTTGATGGTACAGATTTTTTAGAATATGGAGAGGTGTTTTTAACAAGTGGTGTACTTGACTATGAGGTAAGATTTAAAGATAGTATCATAGATATAGATGAACTTTATAAGATAAAAGCAAATAAATATATCTCAGATATTCAATTTAAAATTGATAAATATATAATTAAGGAAAAAAATGTTAAAAGAAAATCTACTTTACAACTTAAAAAGGGCTGCTAGTTTTATAACTAACAAAGAGTATAAAAAAGCTATTGCGATATATAAGCAACTTTTAGCTGAGATACCGTCTTTCCCTGATGCTTACTATGGACTTTATAAGGCTAATTATCTACAAAATGAAAAAGAAAATGCAAAGATTTATCTTCAACAAGCATTAAGACAACTTATCATCAGTTCCAAAGAGAATGAACAACATAAGGTTATATTTCAAAAGTGGGAGCTAGAATATAGAGAGGCTTTTAAAGAAAGTTTTTTGACACCACTTGAGCAAAATATTGAATCTAAGTTTAAGCAAAGTATCATAAAAGACTATAATAATGGTAAGTATTTGGAAGCTACAAAGAGCCTAAAAAAATTAAATAGATATGATTTAGAGCTTTTAAAAATATCGTTTAACTCCTATATAAAACTAAAAGTAGTCCATGAAGCGATAGAAAAAGCTTATGAACTTCTTTACTATATGAAAGAGTATGATGAAGAATTATTAGTATCTATAGCAATACTTTTTGAAAAAAGTCAATTGATGTATCCTGCTGTTCAGGTTAATCTATATCTAGCAAAAGTATTTAATAAAGCTAAATACTATGGAGCATTGGGAGGGTTATCTATTAAGTTAGATAATAATCCTCAAGCAAAAAAATTTTTAAAAAAAGCACTAGAATTAGATAAAAATATAATTAACTACTATTTAATATTGGGTCAATTGTATTCTGCTGAAGGTGAATTTGAAAAACTAGAACAACTTTTTGTAGATGCAAAAAAATTTACAGAAAACTCTTGTGAAAAACTAATAGCACTTATGTCTGATATAGACATTATCAGTAAGTGTAAGTTAGATAAAGAACTGATATATAATAATATTCAAGATAGTTTATATTTTGTACAACATCAACTTTTTTATGCAGGTATAGAAGAAGCAGAAGAGGTGATTGAAAATATACAGTCTAAACATACTTTTACAATAGCAAAAAGTAAAATTAGAGATAAAACTGTAAAGCAGAAATCTAAGGATTTTGAAAATATAATCTCATTTCATAGTTCTGGTCGAGGTGGAAGTTTTTTCTTTCATGCTTTAGTAGATGGGCATAAAGAGGTAGCAACAATTCCTGGTGTTTATTTAAAAGGCTATTTTGGATTAAATGTATTTAACAGTATCGTTAGTGCTGATAAAAAAAATATGATAGAAAAGTTTATGAATATTTATGAAGCTATATTTGATGCAGATTCATTTAAAGGTGTTCCAGGTGATCCTATGAGTGGAAAGATAAAACTTGGTGCAACAAGTGGTCTAACAACATTGGGTGAAAATAGAGATATAATCTTAAAAGTTGATAGAGATAAATTTGCAAGAAAACTTTATGCTTATTTGGATAAATTTTCAACTATAAATGAAAAAGATTTTTTTAATCTTGTTCATATAGTTTGGGAAGAGATAGTAAGAGGAGATTCCCTTAAAAAGAAAAAAACTATCTTCTATCACATACATAATCCTACATATTTAGAACATTATAGATATTTAAACTGTTATAAAAAAGCTAAAGACTTAGTAATCATACGAAGTTGGTTACAAGGTTTGGAAAGTTGGTTAGATAGTGATATACCTGTTATATTAAAAGAAAATTGGTTGGGTGGAGTTTCTTATGAAAATAAATTAGCAATGTTTAAAAAACAATATGCTTCAATGTATAGAAAAATTTATACAAAATTTTTTGTAGAAAGATATAAAGTATTTATATCTCATGAGATGTATTATGTAAAACTAGAAGATATAAAAAATGCACCAGAGGCAACTATGAGAGAAGTTGCAAAAATGATGAATATAGAATACGATGAAGTTCTGGTTCATCCATCATTTTTAGGTTTAAAATTTCATTCAAATAGTTCTAAAAGAAATAAAAATATAAGTGAATTTGATAAAGCAAGTATCAAAAGAAAGATAGGTATTCTCTTTAGCGATAGTGATGCAGTGCTACTCAATACAGTATTTAGACCTTGGAACGAAACATTTGAATATGAAGAGGGTGAGTTTAAGTATGTAAGTGTTGAAGAAGCTTTAAAAATGAATGAAAATATAATGGATTGGGAATATAAAGTTGCAGCTATGTATGATATAAAAGAGGAAGATATACAAAGTGTTGTAAAGTATCGTAAACAAAAACTAGCCCTTGCTTTAAATACACAAGAGCAAGTCTATGAAGAATTGAAAAAAGTGAAGCTTATAAAGCCAGAGGGTGGTAAAATTGAGTAAAAGTAAGATGCCTATGTTTTATTTT
>CAYZWZ010000061.1:0-5968 GCA_964482285.1 uncultured Helicobacter sp.
AAGGTGTTCTTCTTGCTGGTGAGATTTTTGCAGCTGCAAAAATCAAAGCTGGTGGTCACGGTTTAAAAACTGCGACATATACATCACAAGTAAGAGGTGGACCAACTGTTGTTGATATCACTCTTGATGATGATGAAATTTTTTACCCATATGCAAAAGATGGTGAAATAGATTTCATGTTATCTGTTGCACAAGTTTCTTACAACTCTTTTAAAGATGGTGTATCTGATGGTGGAACAATCGTAATTGAGCCAAACTTAGTGCAAGCAACTGAAGAAGATAGAAAAAAATGGAATATCGTTGAGATTCCTATTATTTCAATAGCTAAAGAAGAAGTAGGTAATGTTATTACTCAATCTGTTGTAGCTCTTGCAATTGCAAATAACTATATGGATGCTATTGATAAAGATTTACTTGAAGAAGTAATGCTTTCAAAAGTACCTAAAAAAGTACATGAGCTTAATAAAAAAGCTTATGAATTAGGATATAAATATTCTGATGAAACTAAAGCAGCAAAAAAATAATTTTTGCTACTTTAAATAAAAAAGGGAGTTGATTAAATTCAACTCCCTTTTTTTATATAAAAAATAATACTATTTTTTCTTTGCTTTAAGATATACTCTCTTAGGAGCTGGATAACCTTCACAAGTTTTATCTTTGTCATTTGTATCTAAAAAATCATCTAAACTTTTACCAAATGTCCATGGTGTAACTCGTTGTTCTGTTTCATCTGTTTTTGTTATCTCTATTACTTCTATATCTTTGAATCCTGCTCTATTTATCCAGTTTTTAAAACAATTTACTGTAGGTATAAAATATATATTTGGCATCATATTATATCTATCTTTTGGAGTTAAAGCGACCTCTTCTTCTCCATCTATCATAAAGCTATCAACAATAATCTCTCCATCTTTATTTAATGCTCTATTTAAAGACTTTAAAGAACCTATAGGATCACTTCTATGATAAAGAACGCCTAACATAAAGATCATATCAAATTTTGTTTCATAGTGTTCTAAATGCTCCACACCTAGAAGTTCATATTTGATATCACTTTTTATAAAATGATTTATAAAATCAAATTGAGTTTTAAATATAGCAGATGGATCAAATCCTACAAGCTTTTTAGGCTTATCTTCTAACATTCTAAACATATAATAACCATTGTTACAACCAACATCAGCTACACACTTATTTTTTAAATCAAAATGTGGTCTTAAAAGGTTGTATTTTAAATTTGATTGCCATTCACTATCAAGCTTCATTCCACAAAAATTAAAAGGTCCTTTTCTCCATGGAATAAGTGCCTTTGCAGATTCTTCTATAGTTTTTATATCTTCACTACTTAAAGTATTTTCATCTCCAATAGTAAGCCAATCTTTAAGTTTGATATCAACATCTTTTGGTATATTTATAGCTTCTACTTTTTTTAAAGATTCTCTCATTGGAACAATATTTTTCCAGATAAGCCATTTTTCTCGTTCTTGTCTTATTTGATTTAAATCCATATTATCTCTTTTTTATATACATAAAACTTGTACTTTATCACCAATATTAAACTCTTGTTCACCTGGGTTTGCTATAAGTAATCCACTACTACCTAAAAGGTTAGTAAGTATTGCAGATGTTCCAGTTTTTTTACCATCAAAATCTACATAATATTCTCCATCACTAAGAGTTAAATTAACAGCTGTAAATGTTGTTTTATTACCTTGTTTTTTAAAAGTTGATTTCATATTTGCATTTACTATTTTTAGTTTCTCTTTTGAGTGTTGAAATTTAAATAATAAAGGTAATACATAAAGTATAAATGTAACAGTAGAACTATATGCAAAACCTGGAAGTCCAACTATAAATTTATTATCTTTTTTTGCTACAATTATATGTTGTCCTGGTTTTATTAATACTCCTTGAAATAAAATTTTGGCTTCTAATTCATCTTTGATTATATCTTTTACAAAATCATAATCTCCAACACTAACTCCACCAGTAGTAACAACTATATCACTATTACCTAAAGAACTTTTGATTAGATTTAAAATAGAAAGTTTATCATCTTTTACTACACCTTTTTGAATTACATTTGCTCCATATTTTTTAGCAATTGCTTCAAGTGTTAGGTGATTTGAAGATCTAATTTGAGAATCATTTGTTTGTACTTCTGCTAAGTCTAGTATCTCTGAACCTGTACTTGCTATACTTATTGTTGGTTTTGTATATACTTCAACTTGTACAATATTTAAAGATGCCATTACACCAATTTGAGCAAAGTCTATCTTTTGCCCTTTTTTGATTAGTACCTCATCTTTTGCATAGTTTTCCCCTATTTTTCTAGTTGCAAAACTATAAGGAACCTCTTCATTTATAACAATCATATCATCTTGTACTGTTACATTTTCTATTGGTATTAGAGTATCACTACCTTTTGGCATAAGTGAACCTGTAAATGTTTTTATACAAGTTCCTGCTACTACTTCTTCACTTACTATACTACCTGCTGGATTATTTCCAATAATTTGTAAAGTTCCTAAATGTATATCTTCATATTTAAAGGCATAACCATCCATAGCTGAAGTTGGAAACTCAGGAGAGTTTTCTTGTGCTACTATATCTTTTGCTAATGTATACCCTAAAGCATCACTTATAAATAATTTTTGAGTATCTTTATCTTCTAGTACAATATTATTTATAATATCTATTGATTCATCATAAGTTATAAATGTTTTTTTAACTGTGCATCTATCTTTATTCATATATTTACCTTTTATAGTTGTTTTATTTTTTCAATTTCATTTCTAAGTCGAATTGCTTCTTCAAAGTTTAAATCTTTTGCTGCTTTTGTCATTTGTGAGTTTAACTCTTTTATCATCTTTTGTCTTTCTGATGCTGGCATCTTATTTAATCTATCATTTTTAAGGGCAACATCATCATACTCTTCCATCTTTAGATCTTCATCTAGTCGTCTTAAAGTTGTAGTTGGAGTTATTCCATGCTCTTTATTATATGCCTCTTGAATAGCTCTTCTTTCATTTGTAGTATCTATTGCATACTGCATAGAATCTGTAATTCTTTTTGCAAATAGCAATACTTTTCCATTGCTATTTCTTGCAGCTCGTCCCATTGTTTGTACTAATGCTGTTTTACTTCTTAGAAATCCTTCTTTGTCAGCATCAAGTATTGCTACAAGAGACGCTTCAGGGATATCAAGACCTTCTCTTAAAAGGTTAATACCAATTAAAACATCAAATTTTCCAAGTCTTAGTTGTCTTATTATTTGATTTCGCTCGATTGCATCAATTTCACTATGTAGGTATTTTACTTTTATACCCAAATCACTATAATAAGATGCTAACTCTTCTGCCATTTTTTTAGTTAGAACTGTAACAAGTACTCTTTCATTTTTAGATGTTACTTTTTTAATCTCATCGTGAAGTTTTTCAACTTGAAATTCACTATCATGTATTTCAATAACTGGATCTAATAATCCTGTAGGTCTTATTATTTGTTTTGCTACTACACTTGATAGTTCTAGTTCTAGTTCGTTTGGTGTTGCACTTACAAATAAGAAGTTTGCTTTTTTATTTATATACTCTTCAAACTTTAATGGTCTATTATCAAGTGCAGATGGTAATCTAAACCCATAATCTACAAGTACCTCTTTTCTACTTCTATCTGCTGCATACATACCTCTAAACTGTGATAAACTCACATGTGATTCATCTACTATTATTAGATATGGTCTATTCATAGCTTCAAAATAATCTATAAGTGAATATGGAGTCTCCCCTGGCTTTTTATCTGTAAGTAATCTTGCATAGTTTTCAATTCCCTTACACATACCAGTAGCTTCTAACATCTCTAAATCAAACTCTACTCTTTGTTTTAATCTTTGGTGTTCTACTAGTTTATCTACACTTTTATAGTACGCTAAACGCTCTGCTAGTTCATCTTCTATACTTTTAATAGCAACTTTTAATCTGTCTTGAGATACTACAAATGGGTTTACACTATATATTGTTGCATCTTGTAAATCTTCAGTTTTATTGTTTGTAAGGTATTCATGTTTAGTTAAGCTTTCTACCTCATCTCCAAAAAACTCTATTCTAATAAACTCTTCTTCGAAATAAGCTGGAAATATATCAATTACATCTCCATTTACTCTAAAATCTGATCTATCAAAAAACTTATCGTTTCTTTTGTATCCCATCTCTACTAGCTTTAGTAATAATTCTCTTTGAGAGTATTCTTGACCTACTTCTAGTTTTTGTACATTTTTTTTGTACTCTTCTGGATTACCAAGACCATAGTTAGCACTTACACTTGCCACACATATAATATCTTCAAAGCTTAAAAGTGAAGATGTAGTAGATAGTCTTAGTCTTTCTAACTCACTATTAATAGAAGAATCTTTTTCTATAAATAAATCACTTCGGGGGATATATGCTTCAGGTTGGTAATAATCATAATAAGATATAAAATACTCTACATGATTATCAGGGAAAAATCCTCTAAATTCACTATATATTTGTGCTGCTAGAGTTTTATTATGTGTCATAATAAGTGTTGGCATTTGCAACTGTTCTATCACTTTTGCCATTGTATATGTTTTACCACTTCCTGTTACTCCTAACAATGTATTATATTTATTACCTTGTTTTATACTTGCTGTTAGTTGTTCTATTGCTTGTGGCTGATCTCCTGCTGGAGAATAATCTGTGTGTACTTTAAATGGTGTCATAGGCGAATTATATCTAAAAGATGATTAGACTCTTAGTTTATATAGATATTTAGTTTTATCATTTAAGATTTATTTTGATTATCACTCTATTGTGTAGATTTTAGTTTATTTTGATGATTTTTGTATATCTGGCTGCTTATATGCTGTCAAGAAGTTTTAGATGTATTCTTTGAGAGTATTTATTGCATCATTCTCCAACCATTTATAATATCATACTTTTTATATTGTATTTTTCAAGTAAATATAAAATTTATTTATTATTTTAAGTCTCCATCTTTTTTGAGTTAACACTCCTTTTTTTCTAAGTAAATTTGAATATTGTTTATAAGAAATAAGTTTACTTTCTCTTATTAAATTATATTTTTTAATAAAACTCGACATATTGATTTTTTCTAATTTTTTTATATTCTTTAAGTGATATATTTATCTTATTATCATATATTTTTTGTATTTGAATCGTCAATCTAGCCATTTATTAAATGACCAATTATTATAAATTTATAATTATTCATAATTTTTACCAATCATCATCTTCAAATTCATCATCATAAACATCAAACCATTCATCTTTATTATTTTTAATCATATCTAAGATTTCATCATAATCATTTTTTGAAAGTCTCTTTAATTCAACTAAATATTTATAAAACTTTTTTAAACTTGCTATTGAAGATTTAGTATCATTTACACTTCCAAAAGTTGTTTTATTTGGCATAAACTCATGAAAATACATATCTATCCCATGCCATGCATCTTGGGGAGTTTCAATCTCATAATGTAGCGTAAATGTATTAATAAAAAAGTCTATATTATCAACATGTTTTTTAACTGTTTTAGTAACTAATTTTTGAGAGTATAGATGTTGTTCGAATTGTTTTAGAAGTATATTATTCTCATTGATTTGATTATCAAACATTTTATCAACATCTTCAATTGATAATTTTTCTGCAAATTCTAGTATATCATCCTCTGGTCCTTCTATTAAACGAGCAACATTATGATTACAAACTGTACAGTTACCTTTTAATATTAAATCATTTCCATCCATACTTGCTTGAAAGTTTATTATTGTTACTGCATCTTTACATTTTGAACAATATACATTGGATAATAATTGAGGTTTAACATCATCAGGTATTTGATTCCATCTTTGCATTGCTTCTTTAGTTATTTTTAACATATTAATATTCCAATTTAAATTTCTTATATATTATATCTAAAATATTTTTT
>CAYZWZ010000062.1:0-5603 GCA_964482285.1 uncultured Helicobacter sp.
TAGTACCCAACTATTTTTCATCTCTACTCCTACTAAATTTTATAGTAGAAGTATAATGTATTAGATTGACAACTTTATGTCTGGTTTAATCTTTGTAAAATAACTCTAAGCCTTGTAAGTGCTTCATAATTTTCCTTTTCTAAGACTCTATTTTGTCTTAGTATATCATACTTAGTTTAAAAACTTTTCTATATCTTCTACTATCTCATCAATAGCCTCACTAGCTTTTTTATATAATACTTTTGAATATAACTTATCATTTATAGAAGAGCTAGGCTCAAGATTGTTTAGTATAGAATATTTTATATCTTTTTTTCTCCAAGCTGAGTTTAAAAGCATATCAGGATTTATCACATTTCCACTGGTTCCAATAATTACTAAAAATTCACAATTAAATAGCTTTTGATACATATCTTCATATTTTGGAGCTTGTTCACCAAAAAAAACTATATCTGGTCTTAGTTTTTCTTTACACATAGGACAATTTTCCCATTTATCTTTTAGTTTACTATATCCTATATCCTCAAGATAGTTACACTCCATACATCTTATTTGAGTTAAAAAACCATGTAGGTGCAATACATCATTACATCCTGCTTTTTCAAATAAATCATCTACATTTTGAGTGATAACTGCTACATTATCTTGATATTTTTCTTTCAATTTTGCTATTTGTATATGAGCTTTATTTGGTACTTTATCTTTTATATCTAATCGTCTTTTATCATAAAACTCTATAGTTTGATCATAGTTCCAGTCTAAACAACTAGCACTACAAATATCTTTTATATCATATTGCTCCCAAAGTCCACCACTATCCCTAAATGTACTGATACCACTCTCTGCACTTATTCCTGCACCACTAAATATAACAATTTTTGCCATTTTACACCTCTTTTTATTTGTATTTTATACTATTGGTTTGACAACTTTATGTCTTGTTATTTAAACTATTTTTTATAAAATTCACAAACTCATCATCTTTTATCTTAGATACTATCTGTTCAAAAATAAACTGCATATCTACACCTTTTTGAAGATAAAAATCTATATCATCTTGCTCTAAAATCATTTTTATAGTTTTTTTAAGTATATTTTCTTGAGATAATTCATCTTTTTGTATCTCTTGCCAAAAATATGATTCATACTTTTTAACTACTAGATATAATTTTGATAGATGTAGCCTATCTTGTAGTTTATTATATCTTTCTTGCTCAATTTTATCATTTATTTTTTCAAGTAGATCATTTGATATAGCTATACATTCATTATTTTGATTATGCTCTTTTAGCATATATTCATTATCTACTTTATAGATATATTTATCACAATATTCACAAAATCGTCTATCATTATTATCAAAATCTATATCTAACTCTTCCCATTGCATAGGACAGATACTTGGACTAATATCACACTCTAAATAATGTGTAAATTCAGTTATATCTGGGATATCAAACTCAATAGTTGGCATAATACCTAAAGTTCTTCTAGTTTTATTTTTTAAAAGTTTTTGTTGAGATAGATGTTCTTCTCTTTGCTGTTGATTAAAAAACTCTTTTACTGATGCTAACACTATAACTCTTTTTTTGTTATTTTTAAATAGTAATTTTTTACATTTTCACTATTCATATAAAAATCATTGATAGTTTTTATATCAAATCTATATCTATATTTTGTAAAATTAATATTATCAGCTATTTTATAATAATCATTATTTGTACTATAACCTTTTGAACCAAAAATAATTTTTTTATCATCTTTTGTTATAGTTATTTTATATCTATCTTCTTGATTAGATATAGCATCAATTTTATATGTGTTATTTAAAGTTTTTCTTAAAAATTTAACAAGTTTTTTTGTAAAAAAGTTTTCTGCAATAATTTCTCTTGCTTCTTCATAAGCTTTTATAACATCTATTTGAATACTTGTAAGTGATAATATGTTCTTTTCATTTTGCATATAAAATTGTTGAGCTATTGTAAATATATCTTTATCTTGCATAATAAAGCTAGATAAACTGGTAATTTTACTTTGATAAGTTCCCAAAAGAGTTTCTATGACATCTATATACTGCTTTATAGCTTCATTTAGATTTGTGATATTTTGTATCTCATATTGGCATTTTTGTAGCCATTTTAAAATATCTTTTTTAAATGATATATTTTTATAGTGTAATTTATTAAGTCCGTTTAAACTTTCTTTGCTTGGTTCTTTACCATCTAGTGTTAAATAATAAATCATTACTTTTTGACTATTTATTTTTTCTACTTTACTATTTAAAAAATTATAGTAATCATATATTTGCTTATCTTGATCACCTGCATATATTTTCATCTCTATTCCAATAGAGTAACTCTCACTTTGTATAGTAACGTCAATTCTTCTGTTTTCATTTGTAGGCTCTTCCATACTTACTTTTGTAACTTTTCCAAAATTATCTATTTTTAGTACATATTTTATAAATAAATTTACAAACAGATCATCTTGATAGTGTAATCCATCAGGATTTAATAAAGCATATAAAAAATTTGAGTGCATACCAACTTCTGCATGTGGTTTTCTAACAGCTGTTAAAATATTAAAATCATTTAATCCTCTTTGTTTTTGTTTATTTTGTTCTTCTTTAAACTTTTTTATCTTTTCAAAAAACTCATCATATTCTATTGCCATTTTATTCCTTATTTATTATATTTTAAAATCATCATTAAATCTTTCTTGTAGAGATTGTTTATTACTATCTATATTGTTAAGCTCTTTAGTAAGTAAATCATCGCAACCTGCTTCTATCAATAATTCAATTGGTAAAGAACCAACCAACTCTTTATCTCTTTGAAGAGCTTTTACCATTAGATTTATATTATTTCTTAGTGTATTTTCTAAAACTTTAAATGGCATACAACCAATAGCATAATATACTAACTCTTCATTTTTAAAGAAATCATCTGATATATTTAGATCATTTTGAAGTAAAGTATCTGTTTTAAGTATATCTATATGATTTTTAAATATAGCTAATAAAATTTTCATATTTTTATAATAACTTTTATCTACACTATATATACACATTGGATCTAACTCTATAAATTTCAAAATATATTTAATATTAGTTTTAATATCTTCACTAGCATAGAGTAAAATTGTACTTGCTCTTACATCATCTAGTTTAGCAATAGTATATAAAAATTCAAAATTGTTTTTTATACTTTGTGGCATATACTTTAATATGGTTTCATTTTGTATTAGCAGTTGTTTTACAAATTTTTTATCGGTATAATCTAATGAATATAATATATCAGCTATAACTCTGTTATTTATATTTGATACACAATATAATAATAACTCATTTGTTATCATCTCTGTTGGTAAAAAATTAAAAATATGAGTTGTATATTTATTTTCTCTTGAGAGTTTTCTTATAAAATCTTTATCTAAAAACTCTTTATTTGTATATTTTACCAACTCAGGTCTTTGAAGTAGTATTCTAAAACTTTTTAATTTATCAGTTTGTAGTATATCTAATATTCCATTTTGTTTTAGTATGTTTTTGATTGTATTGTCATCCATTTTACACTCCTATTTTTTATAATAGAAGTATAAAATATTAAAGTGACAACTTTATGTCTGGTTGTCTATTTGTGATAAATATTTGTTAGGATTTTTATAGTGATTTGCAACTGCTAAGATAAAAATAGTATCATTTTTTATACTATAAAATATCGTATATGGAAATTTTGATACAACACATTTTTGTACTCTATTATCAATTTTTGGGTATAGATTTGGAAAAGATTGTATATTTCTTACCGACTGTTTGATGTGATATTTAAATCTATTCGCTAAATTTAAATTCTCACTTTTATAATACTCAAATGCTTCATCAAAATCTAACTTTGAAGCATCAGTATATCTAATTTTCACCAAAAAACTTTTCTGCTGAGATAGTGTTCATTTTATCTTCATCTAAAAGTTTTAATCTATTGTGTGATTCTTCTACCCAATTTTGTTCTATATCTTTATCGATTGGATTTAAACTCTCATTTATCATATTAGATAACTCAACTCTTTGATCTATTGGTAAATTTAATGCACTGTTTAATATCTCATTGATTGACATTATCATTCTCCTATTTATTTATAATATTATATCTAAACATATATTATTCTTTCACCATCTCCCACAACTTCTCCCATATCCTAACCATTGCCAAAGTATCAAGATGACAATAAGCTAAAAGATCTTTTCTTATATCATCTACTTTTGATTTGTCTTTTAGTAGATGAAGAGATGCAAATGTATCCATAGCATCACCACCATTTTGGATACTTCCTAGTTTTTTATAATCAAGCTCATCGTTGTCTGGAAATAGCGTAGGAAGTACTACTTTTATAGAGTATTTACCTTTAAATTTTGGATGATAATAGTGCTTATGTTGAAAAGGGTGTGCAAGATCTATAAATCTTTCATTTAAAGCTAGTAGCTCTTCACTTTTTTCAGGATTAAATGAAGCTAAATTTTTTATCTGTGTTATCTCAAAAGATTGATTATATGCTATGATACTTCCCTTTGGTGTGATATCATTTAACATTTGATTTATTAGAGGAAGTCTTGGTTCTTCATTTTCATCGGCTAAAAACTCTTTGTGTTCTAGTGTACCATCTTCGTGTAAAATATGCAGTGAGTATTGGAATGGCATCTGTGCATAGGGTCGTTGGTTATCAAATCTTGGTACGGCATTTTGAAATGTCTCAAAATCAAAGAAATTTATAGGGTACTCAATGGTATCTAAAAACTCTTTTATCTTTGGCTTATCTATTTTTATCTTCCCAGATTTATGATGAGCCAATTGTAAAGAGGCATTTGAGCCAAAGTGAAAATCTTCTGGTATATCATCGATACTATATATCCCCATATCTAGTAGTTTCCACTGTTTTCCCATAGCATAGCTTATATCAAATACTGAGTTTTCTTGTGGGATATGACTCCAACAATGAGTGCTAAAATCACACTCATGAGGATCAAAACAGTGTTTACCTATACTTATATCTGGCATATCATTTTGAAGCATCTGCTCCATCTCTTTTAAAGTTGGCTCTATATTTTCTTGCTGTTCTTTTACTATCTCAGTAATATCAACTCTACTTAATAATGCTCTAGGAGATATATCTCCTTTTCGTACATATTGGTTATTGATATGCACTACATAGGCACGATTGAGATTTATAGCTTTTGATATAGCATACCATTGAATAGAAGTATCATTAATATGATACTCTTTTACATGAGTTGATGCTTTTACTTCGTATATATCCCATGCGTTGCCATTTCGTACTAATATATCAGCCATAGCAAATACACCATCTTCTTTAAATGTAGCTTCATATATCACTTCACAACCATTTTCTATCAGCTCTTTTGTTTTGGCTATCATACCATTAAAATTTGATTCATCAAACTCTATCTCTACTCCATTTGGAAATAACTCTTTTGCTATCTCTCCTATTTCATAACCTTTTTCAAAAAGTGACTCTTGAGCTTTATCTGGCTTATCTTTTAATTCTGGTTTATGTTTGTATAGCCATAATGATTTGTGGCATTGTAA
>CAYZWZ010000063.1:0-5562 GCA_964482285.1 uncultured Helicobacter sp.
ACAGTACCGAAGTTTACTTAAGTTTTTAGGCACTCAGATTTTTCATTAAGTCTAACTATTAATATATAAAAGTTATTACCAAAAAATTGTATTTAAACAATTTATAGTAATGTATATAAACTATTAATTTAACAATATTTAAATATCTGGCATATCCACATCTGATACAAAATCATCAGGAATATCAATATTTGTATCAACAAACTCATCTGGTATATCAATATTAGTTGGTACTTCTGCATCTGAAACTGATTCAAATGTAGTTATAACAGGTGCCGCACCATTTGGCATATCTTTATCCACAAATCTTGTAAGCTCTTTATGGAAGTCAAGTTTTACTGTACCTGTTGGTCCATTTCTTTGTTTACCTATAATAATCTCTGCTTCTTCAATTGGTTTATTTATAAATGCACTTTTATAAGATTCACCTCTATCTTTTGCTTCTTTCTCTTTTCTTGCTTCATCTCTTTCTTTATATATATCATCTCTATAAACAAACATAATAATATCAGCATCTTGCTCAATAGAACCAGATTCTCTAATATCACTTAGCATTGGTCTTTTATCTGGTCTAGCTTCTAGACCCCTGTTTAGCTGAGAAAGTGCTAAGATTGGTACATTCATCTCACGTGCTAGTAATTTTAATCCTCTACTTATTTCAGATACCTCTTCATGTCTTGCTTTTGTGCCAGTTCCACTCATAAGTTGCAGGTAATCTATAATTACCATTTTTATTTTATTATCAGGGTTTCCTGCTATTTTTCGAACTCTCGCTCGAAGTTGGTTAATATTAACAGCCCCACTATCATCTACAAACAATTTTTTTGTATTTAGATCTTCAAAAGCTTTTGTAACTGTACTCCATTGTTTATCATCAAGATCACCTTTTCTTACATTTTGTAAAGGTATTCTAGTTTTTGCTGAAATTAGTCTCATCATAAGTTGTTCTGCTGGCATCTCTAGTGAGAAAAATATTACTCCATCTCCATTTTCAACATTTTGTAATGCTGTATTTAAAACAAATGATGTTTTACCCATAGCAGGCCTAGCAGCTATAATAACTAAGTCACCCTCATTAAATCCTGTAGTTTTTTTATCAAGTGCATCAAAGCCTGTTGTTTGACCTATAAGATAAGCATTTCCTTGAGCTTTCATTTTCTCCATATGGATTAAAGTATCTGCAGTTATTTTAAACATATCTTTAAGCTCACTACTTGTGCTATCAGTTGTAATTTTATATAGTTTTTCTTGTACATAATCAACAGCATTAGCAGCTGCTACTTCATCTTCTATTGTTACTTTTTTTATCTCACTAGCTAAGGCTATTAGTTCTCTTTTTATCGATTTATCTTTAATCTCTTTTGCATAGGCCATTGTATTTGTAATAGCATTAGCACTAAGGATCTCTATAATAATAGAATCATCAACATCTTTTGAACTAACTTTGTTTCTAATAAACTCTTCATCAATTGGAAGATCTTCAATATTTAGCTGTTCCATAGCTTCAAATATTTTTTTATGTGCTGGAAGATAAAAGTCTTTTGGCTTTAATATTCCAAGTAGATCTTCAATTATCTCAGGGTTAAAAAATATTGAGCTTAAAACTGCTCTTTCAATATTTAGTGCATAGATATTATCCATTATTTTTCCTTATCTTTTACAAATGGTAGCAATGGTATAGAAATTGTTCTTTTAATCATATTAAATATACCTCCTGTTGTATTTTTTAGTAAATGTGTTTGGAATGTTTGTTTTTCAAAAGTACCATCAATATCTACTTGAGTTTCAAAATTTCCATCTTTACCAACAATAATATATCCAAGTACTGGTATTTTATTTATAACTCTTGAATAATCTTTTAAAAATATTACTTTTATTTTTGATTTTAATTTATTTTTTGCAAAATTAGCAGTTAAACTACCTTTAAAATCAGCCATAACACCTTTTGTATATATTGATGTTATTTTTAATATTTTTGATTTTATATTATATGAAAAATTACCATTTCCTTCTTTTATTAAATATCCATTTGTACTAAAATTTGTCTCACCTAAATGAAATAGTGTAGGTAATGCTAATATTGGATTAAAATATGCAGGTGTAGTATTTATAAATGCTATAAGATTATTAACAACTCTTACATTTTTAACTGTAATTTTATGAAATTTAACTTTTCCATTAACATCTCTTGGTGTCGCATTTATATATAAATCCATCGTTCCACCTTTAAATCTATTTTCTTTCATTACTCTATTTAAAAACTTAGAACTTAAATTTCTTGCATCAACTTTTATATGTTTACCTATTACATTTATATCTATTTTACCACTATCATTTAGAGGCATAATATGTATATTTGTTTTATTGTCTACTACATTAACTTTTGCAGTTTTAATATAAATATATCTCCCATCATATGCAATTTTACTTTTATAAATATCCATATCTATTTTAGGTAAATATGTATACTTAGATTTTTGATTATTATATTTATCAAATTTTTTATCATCTATATCAAACTCTGCTTTTGATAGATATATATTTGTTGATTTAAAATTATTTGTTGTTTGGATTCTAATATTAGAGTTATTAGAAACATTTTTCAAAAACTTTATCTTTCTTAATAATGGTGAAAATTTATTAATTTGAATTATATGTTTTTCTTTTCCATATTTAGTATAAAATAAAGCATATTTATCAATTCTAAAGTTTATTATATCTGCACTTTTTTCATATTCATACTTAAATTCATTATTTCGAATAGCAAATAAATCCTCTTTAATGAAAGAATCAATTTTTACATAACCTTCACTTTTATTTTTATTTATATCATATTTACTATCTATAGTCACTTTAGCATCACTTGCAACAATATTAGATTTTAAACTTACTTTATCAGTTTTTTGATTAAATAAAATTTTATTATTATTTAGTGAGATATCATACTCTTTTAGATAAAGCTTTTGAATATTTGAAGATATTAATTCATTTTTAATATTAGCTTTTATATTTGTATATTCTACTTTTTCTTTATCATAGATTATATAACCACTGTTTGTATTTATATATAATATTTCATCTTTTAATTTTAATTTTAATTTATCAAAATCAACTAAAATACTATCATAACTTATATTTCCTGTTTTAATATTTATATCTAATATTTTATTCTTATAACTTACTATTAAATTTTTACTTTTTATTATTTTATCTTCATAAGATATTTTACTATTTTTTATTTTTGCATCTATTTTTACATCTGTATTAAAACTATTTAGATCAATATTTAACTTTGCATATACGTTATTAGTTCCACTATATTGTTTAATAGGTAGATCAACTCCATAATAATGTAAAATATTTTTTACTTTTTTATCAAAAATATTATTTGTATGGATATTTAATAATAACTTTGTATTTTTTTTAATATTTTCTATTTTTACATTTGTACCATTTAGTTTTATACTATTATAACTAGGTGATTTAAATTTTAAAGATATATCATCTTTTTTGTAATTTAGATATAACTCTTTTGATTTTAAAGGCTTTAATTTTTTATCAAAAATAAATTCAACATTGTAGAGTGTGATATTTTTATCATCATTATTTATTAGTTGATCAATTTTCTCTTGTGTTAAGTATACTTTTGCTTTTAGTTGTAAATTATTATTTAAATATTTTAACTTTTGAATATCTAATATAAGTTTATCTTTTTTATAATTTACAGTGGTATTAATTTCAAATTTTAGGCTCTTATTTGTTTTTTTATCAAAATAAACTAAATTATCACTCTTTACAATAAGGTTTTTATCATATTTTATATACAATTTCGAAATATTAATATCATCATAAGAAAGATTTGACAGAGTGATCCCATACATTAAAGAAAAAACCAACACAGCAATTAAGAATATAAAAAATTCCAATAAAAAAATAATAGTCTTTAACATAATAGAATTATTCCTTATTTTTATTATTTCTGTATTGTTTTACTTAACACTTAATGTTTCTACAAATAGAGTTTTATACATACCAAAAGGTTCAACAGATAGTATTATAACATATTTAAATAAAAACAATTATGACTTAAATATTATAGATACAGTAATTGTAAAATCTTTAGGTTATCCACAAAGTGGATGGATTGATCTAAAAGCAATAAGGTTAAAAAAATACGATTTTTTATATAAACTAACTCGTTCTAAAGCTGCTATTAGAAATGTTACTTTAATTCCGGGTGAAACATATTATTACTTTTTAAAGCAAATATCAAAAAAACTAAACATCCCTGTAAAAAATCTATTTATTTCTTATTCTAAATATGCCTATAAATTAGATGGAAATATTATTCCTCAAACTTACTCTTTACCATTAGGTATGAAAAGTGATGATGTAATCAAACATCTTATTAACTATAGTGATAAACAATATAGAAAAAATGCTATTAAGATATTTGGAACATATGATAAAAAAGCATGGTACAAGTTTTTAATAATTGCATCCATTATTCAAAAAGAAGCAGCCTCAAAAGAAGAGATGCCTACAGTTGCAAGTGTTATTTATAATAGAATAAAAAAAGGTATGAAACTACAAATGGATGGGACTTTAAACTATGGGAAATATTCTCATGTAAAAGTTACATCAAAAATGATTAAAAAGGATACAACAGATTATAATACATATAAAACAACAGGTATACCATCAAATCCAATTTGTGCTGTAGAGTTTGAAGCAATTAAATCTGCAATTTTTCCTAAAAAAACAAATTATTTATACTTTATGAAAAGTGTAAAAGGTAATAAACATGTATTTTCATCAAATTATAAAAACCATGCAAGGGTAATAAGAGCTGTACAACGATCAAAAAGATTTAAAAAACAAGTAAAAACTAAAAAGTATTACAAAAAGTTACACAATACTACAAAAAAGAAAACTAAATCTAGTGTAAAAAATTTATGGAAAGATATCAAGTAGAATTATGTTTCATTTTGAAACAAAATATTATTTTTTTCTTTGACAATTTATAATTTATAATAATCAAACTAATTTCTTGATAATATATAATCTATTATATAAAAACACAAGGAATTAATATGTCAAAAATCATATGGTCAAAAATTGATGAAGCTCCTGCTTTAGCAACTTATTCGCTTTTACCTATCGTAAATGCATTCACAAAAGCTGGTGGAGTTGATGTTGTAACATCTGATATCTCACTTGCCGGTAGAGTTTTATCTGCTATGGGTTTAGCTGAAGATGAACTATCTAAGCTTGGTGAATTAGTTTTAAAACCTGAAGCTAATATCATTAAACTTCCAAATGTATCAGCTTCTGTTGGTCAATTAAAAGAGTGTATTGCTGAACTTCAAGGTCAAGGTTTTGATATCCCAGATTATCCAGAAAATCCAGCTAACGCTGCTGAAGAAGAGATTCAAGCTAAATATTCTACATGTTTAGGATCTGCTGTTAACCCAGTATTAAGAGAAGGTAACTCAGATAGACGTGCTGCAAAAGCTGTTAAAAGATTTGCTCAAAATAATCCTCATAGATTAAAAGCATTCT
>CAYZWZ010000064.1:0-5177 GCA_964482285.1 uncultured Helicobacter sp.
GGGATTAAAACTACTTTAATAAGAGTAAAAGAACTTAGATGTTATCTCTAACACTCATAAAAACTTAAATAATATCTATTGACTCCAGAAACTCCTATTAATAGCCATTTGTAAAGCTTATTCTAATATGTATTGATATACAATACCCTTAGTTATATATGCTTTTTTGTGGCCTATATTGCATAATTGTGGCCCAATATGTGGCTTTTAAAAGGTTGATAATATGAAAACTGAATACTTAAAAATCAAAGACAGTAAGGGTATTTACTACATAGCTGATAATCAAGTTAAATCAAAAGATGGCTACATGATAAAACCTCGAAGATTTAAGGAAGATTTTAAATTATGGTTTAAAGTTACTAGAATGACAAACGGCAAAAGAGTATACAAAAAGAAAACTATCAAATATCCTCATAATACTAATTTCAATAGTGCAGTTTTAGATGCAGAAGACAAAAAAAGGTTATTACAAAGCACTATAAGTAATAAAATAACTTATGATAAAAAATCACATCAAGATATTTGTCTAAACATTCTTTTTGATAAATTTATGCTTATTAAAGAAAGAGAAATCAAAGCGAACACACTCAACTATTATAAAATATCTTACAATAAACATATTAAGCCACTTCTAGGGGATAAAAAACTAAAAGACATAACAAAGTATGAGTTAAACACTTTAGCTGATACAATGCGATTAAATGGCTACAAAGAGAGAACAGTAGCAACTATAAAACAGATACTAAGACCACTATTTAATTATCATCTTCAAAATGGAGATATTACAGTAAATCCAGCCTTACAATTAAAAATCAATAAGTTAAATAATGAAGTAGAAATAGATTTAACAATGGAACAGATTAAAAACTTAATGAAAGCGATTGAAAATTATCCCATAGAGCCATTTAGAGGCATCTTCATCTTCTTATCAACTGGTAGAAGATTAAACGAAGTTCTATCGCTTAAATGGGAGCATATCAACATAGAAGATAAAAGTTTTAGAATTGCAAAAGAAAACAATAAAAGTTCCAAGACAAATATCTACCCCTTAGATGAAAAACTTATCAATGCACTACCAGCTCCTAAAAAAGATGGTTTTGTATTTCAAGCTATAAGAGATAAAAGTAAGGGTATAGCACCATCAACACTAAATAAGCACTGGGTTAAACTAATCAAAAATGCAGATATTGACTATCTAAGAATACACGATTTAAGACATATTATCGGTAATGTAATGGTTAGTAATGGTGCAAACCTTACAGAGGTCGCAGAGCTTCTAGGACATAGCAATACTAATATAACTAAAAGATACTCAAAAAGTGAAACTTATGGTAAAAAAAGAAGTTTAGATAAATTTTTTAATATTGTTGGTTGATTAAAAAAGATGCAGGGAGTGGTAGTTCCCTGCATCCAAAGGATTATGACAAGTATTCATTATATGCGAATACTAAGTAGATAACTGCAATAAGCAAATAACCAAAAAAATGTAAACTCATTTTAAGACTCCTTAAAAAAAAATCGTGTTTTTATACCTTTGCAATGACCTACATTCCCATAAGTAAAACCAATAGTATTATCAGCGATGATATTCTTAACTTCTAGGTTCGGAAAGGTACTAGGTGTATCAATATCTCTATAATCACAAATGTATAAACAAAAAAAAAGCCCAACTTCAAAAAGAAGCTGAGCTTTACACGATTTTTTTAGGAAGTTAGATAGCTACCACACTATCAGAGTTCCAAATTTTGGTTATCTACTTATCCTTAACAAAGACTAACAAGACCTTGTATGACCGAATTGTATCAAATAAAAGTTAATACATATCTTAAATACTATTAAACTAAATATATAGATTTTATTGTGTATTAATAACACACATAATGTGAAATTAAAAGCATCCTAACCATTCCCATTTTTGAGAACGGTCGAAAAATTAGCGACCGTGTACCACTCAAAATTGAGAAATGAATAGTAATAGGTGTCGAAGAATTAGCGACACCCTCCTAAGTTGATAATTATTTATTTTTTATATTTTCTATTTCTTTTTTCATCTCTTGCATCTCTTCTTTTTGTTTTTGTTGTATATCTCTTACAGTTTCATTTAATTTAATAATATCAGCAAGATATTCAGAAATAGCATTAGGGTTTAAATCATTTATATTTACTATTTTACTATTACCAACTTTATTTAAAGCACTAGCAAGAATTATCTCTTCTTTGGTAGTATTCTCATTTATCCCTATCGGTTCACCCTCAAGATGAAAAATATAATCGTTGGCTTTTCTTAAATCATCACTACATTTTATGTATGCTTCTTTAAAACCTTTTAACTCTTGTAACTCTATATAATTAGTTAGCCAAGATTTTACCCAGTAAGGAATTTTATTCCTATTGCTACCCCATCCATTCACTGTAGTTTGTGAAATATTGAATAATGTAGCAAACTCTTTTTTTGTTATTTTTGCCTTATTTATCAATTCATTAAATAATTGTCGTTCCATAAAAAGCCTTTTTAATGTAAATACACATAAATATTATTGTATTTACATATATTTAAGATAGTATTAATATGTTATTACATACAATTAGAGTATGTAAATACATTTACTTACATTGTAATTACATAATCATATCAAAAGGAGCATTAAATGCAACTAATACCAAAAGAAGTAACAGAGTACATAGAAAGTATCTATGAGATACCAAAAGAGCAAAATATCTCATTAGGTACATTAGAGGAGCTGGGTTTTGTAAAAGCCCAAACAGCTAAAAAACTTATCCATGCAAAGAAACTTAAAGCAGTATCGTTTGGTCGTAAGTTTTTCATACCAAGAAGTGAACTTATCAGATACTTAGCAATAGAGTTAAATATCATAGACTTAGATTTAGTATCTAACACTCAAAAAGAAAAATAATCCTAAATTAGGGGGTTTAAGAATGTATATTAATAATAAAAGCCACATAGAGAGCCACAATCATACAAAAAAAGAGCAAATAGTGCTAAATACTGTATATGATTTAAAATATACACAAGAGCCTTTAATAGTTTATTTTTCTATATCTGATACACCTTTAGCTAATAATCCAAAAGCATATACAAAAGGATTTAGTTACGAGTTTTTAAGATGGGAAGATTTTTATAAAATTACTCAAAAGTTTAGCTATTCAAATGCAAACTTTAAAGATGGTTATAGAAAAGCAGAAAATATCATAAGTTTTGGAAACCTACTGATTTTTGATGTAGATAATAACTATGACATAAATCAAGTGAGAACAGATTTAAAAGGTGTAAAAAGTTTGATAGTAACAACACGAAGCCATACTAAAGAGCATCACAAATTTAGAATAATTATCCCAGTAGATGGTTGTTTAAATGCTGATGTAAGCAAAGAACTATACAAAGAGATTTTAAGAGTTACAGCAGAACAAATATGTAACTTAGAAGCTGATAAACTTGATAAAGCTTGTTTCGGACTAGATAGACAATATGCACCAAATAAAGACCAGCAATACAGATACATAAGAGGTGAAGTAGTACCACTAGAGCCTATTATAAAAATAGCAAGTAATAATCTACTTACAAATACACTTAAAAGTATCGGACCGATAAAAATAAACCATAAAAGAAGTAACAGTAATTTATCTTATGCAGATAAAAGAGATTTTATCAAACAAAATTTTACACCTGATTTTATGGAAAGATTATTAGTTCAAAAAGGTTTAACAGTTTGTAATGATGGAAAAGTACTTATAAGTGGGAATAGTACTAAAGCGATAAGTTTAGATTTAAAGAGTGGTTATGTTCGTGATTTTGCAAAAGATATAAGTTACGACCCAGTAAGTCTATTATTTGATGTGTACCATGATGGAACATTGACCGAGATAACAGACACAATTTATGAACAATTAAAGGCATCTGCATGAGTGAAAGTACAAAAGGTTTAACCCCTATGGAGAGGTTAAAAAAGAATGATAGTGTAATTGTATCAGAAATTAAAATCAATGCTTTAACATGGCTAAAAGATTTTAGATTAACAGCTGATGATTTAAACGAGCAAGTTAATTATCTGATAGATGATTTTTTAGTGGAACAGACCATTACAAATATCTTTGCAAAAGCTGGACATGGTAAAAGTTTTTTAGCTTTATATTTAGCATTAAAATTACTTGATGAAAAAAAGATAACAGAATGCTACTACATAGACTTAGATAACTCTAAGAAAGCACTACAAAGCCGAGGATTAGACAAGATAGTAGTTAAGTATGAAAATCTTAATTATGTGCATAGAAGTAAATTTAAACAAGCTATCGAAGTAGTAGCAACTATCAAGCAACTTTTAGAACAGCCACAACTTAAAGACCTAAAAGGGATGCTTATAGTTATAGATAGTGTTCGTGATTTTCTAGGTGGTAAAGATATGCTCAAAGATAAAGATGTAATCCCTCTTATGGATGATTTGAAAACATTAAGAGAAGCTGGAGCAACTATTATATTTTTACATCATGCAAATAAAGAAAATGGTGCAAAAGGTGCAACGGCATTTATAGATAGTGTGGATGTAGCTTACCAACTTAAAAGCATACAATTAATTAAACATCAAAAAATAAGTTATGCACTAGAAGTAAAAAAAGACCGAATAGCCGTTAGTAATACTGGTTTTGAACTAGATACAAGCACTCAAATACTTAGTGCAGGTAACTTTGATGTAGCAAACCTAAATGATGAAGAGATGGAGCTTATAGGTACTTTTAAAGATATTTTAGAAGAGAACACAAATGGCATAAGTCAAAGTGATTTATTGAAAGAAGCTGGAACTAAGTCAGATAATAGACAGCACAGAAATTTATTAAAACGGATGGATGGGATATTTTGGAAAACATATAGAGGTAGTAAAAATGCACTTTTATATCGTTCTATTTAGTTTGGTCAATTTTTCCGATACACAAACCAAACTAACCAAGCAGACCAAACACCCAAAAATAGGAGTTTGGTTAGATTGGCCTGTTTGGTAAAGGTATCAGAAAAATCAACCAAACTAAAAAAGTATATAACTTTTAGTAGCATAAAATTATATACAAAGAGAACTTAAATAACCATAGCAAAAGTGGAAAATGTAAACACAAAAAGGAAAAATAAAATGAAAATAGATGCAAGATACCAATACTTAAACCACCAC
>CAYZWZ010000065.1:0-4195 GCA_964482285.1 uncultured Helicobacter sp.
CTCCATAGTATATTTGACTTAGTAAATTATGAGCTCCATTTGGAGTTAGTTTTATAGTTTTTTTATATACTATATTAGGTATAATTTTTGCTACTTCTTCATCTTTTTTTATACCAATAGGCCACAAAAATGCTATATGTATATTTGAACTATATTCTACAAACTTAGTAGCTACAATATCTAATATATTACTTGACATATTTCTACTATAAAAGAAATTATAATCATACAAATGATTTTCAGTATCTATCCTTACACAATCTACAGATTTATTGAGATAAATAGCACTTGCTGTCCTATGAGCCCCATTTGCTATTGAACCATTTTCTGAAAGTGGAATTAAAGTTTTATCTTTATCAAATCCATTTTCTTTTATATCTTCAAAAATTTTTTTAAATTCTTCTGTAAATTTTTTACTACCACTCTTATCTTCATTTCCAGGTTCAGTAAATCGACCAAGACTAAAAGCTTTTATATGTTCTAAATAAATCTTTTTTGCAAAAGACATATCTTTATCTAACATCTCTAAATATAACAATTTAAAAGCTAAATCAAACCTATTATAGGTTAATAATTTATTTGAGTTAATAGTTTTAATCTCATATTTTTCATTTTTTAAATCTTTATAAAAATGTGGTTCTATTAAAGTTTTTAAACTATCTTTGTTTATCATTATTTTCCTTAGATATAGAATTATTTACAATTCTTTTACTAAAAGTATTAATATTAAACTGTTCAGCCTGTTTAGAATTTAGATATTGTTCTATATTGTCCAAATACTTTTTATATTTATCATCTGACAAATTAGATATAAAATCATAAAGTGCTTCGTTAGAATCAAACTTTCTTCTATCTATAAAACAATCTTCTGGAATATACTCTTTTATATTTTTAGCACCCCAATATATAGGAACACAACCAGCTATAAAAACATCAAATATTTTTTCTGTTATATATCCATTTTCATCTTTTACATTTTCATATGCTATTGAAAATTTATATTTTTTCATTGTTTCAAATTTATCTTCTACCGTACCTTTATATACTTTATACTTCACAATAAAAAGCTTATAAATAAGTTGATTTAAAAAAGGTATTTTATTGAGTCCTCTAATTAATTTATTACCATTAAATCTAAAACTATCCCAACCAAATCCATATAAATCAAAATCTTCTATATGATTTTTTTCGAACCATTCAATAAGTTTTTTTCTTTCACTGTAAAGTTCATTTGGAAGCTTTGAAGTTTTATTACTTACAATTAAACAGCATAGTTTTTCTCTATTAATATTTTTATATATTTTATTAGGAAAGTCAAAAGCATAGTTAATCTTAATATATTTAATATTATCAACTATATCATCATTCCATGTAAAAATTTTATTAAAATATTTATGCTTTTCAGTATCAAAGTTTTCTGGCTTTATGATAGAACTTTCCAAAGCAAGTAAATATGATTTATATTTATCTTCTAGTTTTGGTAATTTATTTGGCATATCAAAATATAAAACTATATCTGAATCTTCTGGTGTATTAATATCATTTGTAGCAATATCAAAACCTTCCTGTTGAAAAAAATTTTTTAATGCTATATATTTATCAAAACTACCAATTTTACCTTGCCCATCAAAAATCTTATTTTTTTGATGAACTTTATCTACAATAAATGAAACTTTTTTCAATACTTAAAATCCTTATACACATAAATATCATCAAGTCCAACTATTCGACCCCACAATATATAATTGTTTTCAAACATAATTTTACGAATATCATCATCACCATATATTATATTTTTACTTGGATTATTGTTTTCTATAGTTAAAACATTTATTTGTACTTTATTGAAGTCAATTCCTTTTAATACATTTAGTTCATGTCCTTCAACATCTATACTCATATAGTCTATATAGAAAATATCTTCTTTTTCAAAAATTTCTTTTAATGGTTTAACTTCAATTGTAATCTCCTCAGTTTCATGTCCATAATCTTCATCTCTTGTCTCTTTTACAAACGACAACATATCTTCCCAACCTGTAGCATCTTTTACTATAGAAAAAGTAACTTCTCTTTCTTTATCTGAAGCACCAAAAGGAAAAAATTTAGCTTTTCTATGTTTCTCCCACAAAGGTTTCATATAAGGCAATGGCTCAAATACATATCCACTCCAACCTAACTCTTCAAAATATCTTGTGTTGTTTATATTTAAAGGATGATTACCACCTACATCACAAAAAACACCATCTTTTTTGTTCTTAAAAAAATTATTATAAACAATATAGTCTTGATTATCTTGAGAATATAATTTTCTTTTTTCTTCAAAAAACAACTTAGTATCTGGATAAGTTTTTTTAAACTTTTCAACCTGAATATTTCTTTTTATATCTCCCATTTTTTGATATAAACTTGGAAATATTTTTCTTGCCATTTTCTTTATATTTTGCTTCATTTTTAAATCCTTTAACTCATTTTTGGTAAAAAACACATAAACTTTAAATAATAGAATTTTCTTACATCTTTATCTAATACATCATAAATATAATTTATACTAAACATTGTTATAATAGTTGCCATAGCTGCACCATTTACACCATATAATTTAATTAAAAAATAATTTAATATAATATTTACAAAAACACCAAATAAACTTTTATATAAATATTTTTTTTCATAATGTTCTACATAAAGTAATTTAATAAATACAGCTCCGATTGAAACAAATATTATCCCCCAAGAGAGTATAGACAATATACCACTTGCTTGTGTATATTTATCACCATATAATATATCTACTATTATATCACTAAATATAAAAATGCTTATTGCAATAGGTATAGCTATCCACACAACTAATCTATACATTTTTTCTATCAATAACAGATACTTCTCATTGTTAACTTTTTTCATCTCAACCAATTTTGGAAATAATGAAGTTACTATAATCCCTGGTATAAAATAAAATAATTCACTTACTTTTATAGCAGCAGCATAATTTCCAACAGCTTCATTATCTAACATATGCTTAAGCATAATTTGATCTATCCTTGTATAGATAAAAGCAGATACTGCCACCATTGTTAAAGGCATAGCTACTTTTAAAAACTTCTTAGCTATACCAAAGTCAAATTTCCATAATAAAATATTTTCATTTTCTTTATAATAAATATAAATAAATAATACACTTAAAAGTAAACTATCAAAAAGTAGCGCATAAGCAAAATATAACAAATCAGCCTTTATATAAATCAAATAAAACTTAACTAAAGATGATATAATAAAGCCTATAGTATTACAATACACTATTTTTTTAGATAAAACCTTGTGTTGAAAATATGAATCAATAAGCATATTTAGATTTTGAAAGATTATAGTAAAAGACAACACAAAAACCATAGCTTGTGATACTTTATCATTTTCAAAAAATAACTCAAATATATAAATAAAAAATATAGCTAAAGTAGATGATACAAAAGTTAGCCAAAAAGATGTCCCAAGTAAAACATTTTTTTTATTATGGTCTTTTACCAAATCTCTTATAAGCACCTGACTTATACCTAAACTTGCAAAAGCCATAAATATACTTACAAAACTTTGAGCATAAAATAGTATTCCAAATCTCTCTGGCCCTAAATACCTTGCAAGATATATGATGACAAAAAATCCTACTCCCATCTTAAATATCTTATCAAAAAATAACCACGAGGTATTAGAAAAATATTTCATAAACTCTTGGTTTTGTTTTAGGGATTTTAGTTTTTTTATCATATTTTTTTTAAATACCACTCATACATATTTTGTATCCCATCTTTCAACTTAATCTTATGCTTCCACCCAAAAGAGTGAAGTTTGCTAGGATCTGTGAGTTTTACCATAGTCCCATCAGGTTTTTCTGTATTGAAATAAAGTTCTCCCTCATACCCTACTATCTCTTTTATGATAAGTGTCAACTCTTTTATGCTGATGTCCACTCCTGTTCCTATGTTTATATGGGTGTTTCTTATTTCTTTATGTTTATATTCTGTAATGTCACAACTACTGTTTATTCCCAGTTGTTCATTTACTATATCTTGAAAGTCTATATTTTTCATCAAAAACACACAGGCATCTGCCATATCTTCTGAGTAAAGAAACTCACGTCTAGGTTTTCCACTTCCCCATATCTCTACTTTAGGAGTATTGTTAAGTTTTGCTTCAT
>CAYZWZ010000066.1:0-3880 GCA_964482285.1 uncultured Helicobacter sp.
AATAATATGGTTAAATCAAATATAAAAGCACAAATTATTAAGACAAATATTTCAAGTAGATTATTAAAATTAAAAAATATAGCCGAATCTAAGCAAAATGAATTACAGCAAATGTATCAATCATATTTTTATAAATATAATGAAAATATTTCAAATGTAAAGTTGGTTTACAAAGTTCAAGATAACAGTGGGCTATTAAAGAGTAAAAAATTGGATGCTGGTTACAGTATTGTTTTAAATGCACCAAGCAAAAAGGAGTATAACTATGATTCTATATTAAATTCATACTCTGCAATTAATTCAGATTATGACAATGAATATACAAAAGCAGTTGCTAAAATAAATCATCAATTTGAAGACAATAAAAAAGAATATAAAGCATATCTCAGAACAGCATTTAAGACTTATAAAATAGAGGGTTTAAAAGAAAAAACTTTTAAATACAATGAGAATATATCTTTTGAAAGTATAGTAAAAGCACCATCTGAAATTAAATACAATTTTGGTAAAAAGATAAAAGTTCCAGTAAATATTATTATTAAGTCAGCAACATTGACACATATGGTTCCTAAAGAATTCATATTGAATGATTCAAATATGAATATTAGTTTTAAGATAAACTCTAATACAAATATAAGAGTGATTGCAAAAAATAAAACAAAGTCTTTTATTACTTTGAAATCATTAACAAGTTATTATAAAAATGATGTTTATAACTTATCAAAACTTGATAGAGAAATTTCTCCTGAAACTACTACACTATCGAGCAATAGTAATTACTCATTACTATCTGATACGATGATAAGTGCAAGTAATTTTAAAGGTATTACAAAGGCAAAAGCAAAATCTATAAAAATAAATTATGGTTATGCAGTTAAGTATCGTCTTAATAGTACAAATATTAATAAATCTATGTATGATACAAAAAAATATTCTCTCTATAATATTTTTCAGCAGTACTTATAATTGACAGTATGTCGGTCTCTCTATTGTAGAGAGACCGACGAAGTCATAAATCAATAATAACCAGTAAATTAAGCTCTAAAATAGCTTATAATCTCCCAAAATACGATAATCTACTTATCGCTTCTAAAGTATCTTAAATATATATATTTTATTTTAAATAAGCTTTTTTCTATAAAAGACAAAAGATTACTATTGGATAGTGTATTTTCTTAATGTGGAATACTATAACACATTGTAAAACTTTTTACGGTGTCATTATGTCATTAAAATAAATTAACAATTATCATCTTACTTAACAATTTTTCTGCCCGACATTGACAACTTCCATACTAACCTACACCCTTTTAATATTATCATATCCTTTTTGTAGTGTATGCAGTGGTGGCTATCTCCATAAACTGTTTTATCAGCCTTTTTAAGTTTTCGCGATTATCTCAAAATCGCAAGTCTAATCGTTCCGTTGAGCCACGATGATTAGAAATTTTTTATTAATCATCGCTTATGGCTACTGGGGCGGAAAATAAGTAAACATAGCACTTGAGTGAAAGTGTTTTATCTTTTAGATGATTCTATCAAAATAAAGGAGTGTTAAAATGTTCGCAGAAACAAAACTAAAATCGTATTCAAATTTATTGGGATTAAGTGTTAATGAGTTAGATAGTTTTATGAAAAGATACAAAAACTATCTTATGAGTAAAGATAAAATTACTAAGAATATTCTGATAAATGGTCTTTTCATATTAGAAGAAATTCACGGCAACAAATGGGCTGATGAAGCTAACAAAATTAAGTACAAAACAAAAAACTTAATCATTATAAAATATTTAGATGAAATTTTAGAGTTATATAGTGGTGGGATGGGTACTACTAAAATATCTAATCATCTTAAGCTAAATCATAAAGTGGTTTTATCAAAATCAGCACTTGACAGATTTATATCTTTAAATAGAATAAAGAGGTCATAATATGGCAAATCTTAAAGGTGGAACTTATGAAAAGCAAATTAACAATGCTTTTCATCGCTTAGAAAGTTTTGGAGTTAGTCGCCACGGCTCTAATTCTCACAATACACATAGCAATGCTCTTGCTGAAAAAAGAGAGATGTATCTTCGAGATTATCTTAAGTTTGCAAATAATGAAAATTATACAGATAAGCTAAATCAAACAATGACACCTACAAATATAGATAAGTTTTTAGAGAATAGATTAGATGGGTTAAGTGCTAAAACTCAAACTGATTATGTCCGTGGATGGTCATCAATGATACAAGGCTTACAAGAAAATAATATTTCTGTTTCTATTGATAAAAGTTATTTTGATAGCAAAGTAACCGATATAAAATCATCAGCTGTAAATGACAATATACGAACAGATAGAGCAATAGTAAATGTTGATAGAGTTATTAATGACCTTTATTCACAAAGATACGAGTCTGGAGTAATTGCAGAGGTACAACTAAATTTAGGTTTAAGAATTTCGGAAGCTGTGGAACTGGTACAAAACCATAATAACTATATAAATGGTAATGAAGTTATTGGATTAACTGGGAAAGGTAATCACACTTACGAACCTAAAGAAATTTCTCGTGAATTAATAGCTAAAATTGAAGCCGTTGAAAATTTACCACATCAAAATACTTACAGAAATGATATAGCAGAAACTACAAATAATCAGCATACTCCTCACGATTTTAGATACAACTATGCGGTTAAAGAATTTGAGCAAAAATTAGAGTCTGGGACACCATATCATCAAGCTTTACAAGAGGTGTCAGAAGGACTAAATCACAGTAGAGAAGAAATGACTCACTATTATCTAAATAGAGCTTAGAGGTTCTCTCTAAGCTTTACATAGCTATATAATGCAGATTTAGAGCCAACACCTATATGCTCAATTATTTTTTGATAACTAAGCCCCAAATTTAAAAGCTCATAGATTTTATCTTTGAAAGGCTCAAATTGAGTGCTCTTGCTAATAGCACCTTTTTTTTTACCAAGTAATTTGCCCTCGGCTCTTGCTCGCTCTAATCCTGCTTTTGTCCTATCCGAGATAAAATCTCGTTCCATTTGTGCAAATGCACTTAAAAGAGTTAAATACATCGTTGTAATGGGGTCTGATTTACTGGGGTCTATTATAATCTTATCTCGTAAGATATTAAGAGTCACAGATTTCATCTTTAGAGCTTCTATTATTTCTAATACTTCTTTTGTATTTCTACCCAATCTATCGAGTTTACTGATATACAAAAAGTCTCCATTATTTAACTTATCTAAAAGTATATCAATTTCTCTATCTTTTTTTGTTTTCCTACTTGAAGATACAACTTCGTATATATCTTCAAATTGAAATTTATTTATATGTGCATACTCTAACAATGAATGTGTTTGTTTTGAAACTTCTTGCGATTGTGTACTTACTCTACAGTAGCCATAATGTTTGATATTTTGCATAATTTTTCCTTGTTTTATTTTTGTATCTTAATTTTACCTTAATTAGTACAATTAATCCTATTTTTACATACCATCCAATTAGTCCCTTATATAGGAACTTTGACGGTCGTCTATTTTAGTCCACAGGATTATTTTCAATTTTTATATTAAACTTTCCTTAAATTAAGTTTAAATAAAGGTTTATGAAATGGGTCATCTTATGAATTATGAAAAAGCATCTGCTAAGAACATAAGAACAAAGAATAAAAAAATATGGTCTAACTATTTATTTATGTCTGATAAAAATAAAAATATGGAAAAAGTACTTGTGACCTTTACAAGCCCCGAAATTGATGCTCAAGAAAAACTAACAGAAATAAAACTGATTAAAAATCACTTTTCAAAACTTTTAAGTAATCTAAAAATTGATATTGATAAATTTTCAGTTGTTGAAATTGGAGAGAATAAGAATAACCCACACCTAC
>CAYZWZ010000067.1:0-3853 GCA_964482285.1 uncultured Helicobacter sp.
CATGTTCAAAATCAATAGGCTCAAAATATAATATATCTGATGTATCATAATCTGTACTTACAGTTTCTGGATTACAGTTATACATAATAGTTTTAATACCCATCTCATTTAAAGCAAATGATGCATGACAACAACAATAATCAAACTCAATACCTTGACCAATTCTATTTGGACCACCACCAATAATTAATACTTTTTTATCACTAGAAGTATTATCTTCAATTTTTGGTAAAATAGTAACATTTGTAGAAGAGTAAAGGTATGGAGTAAGAGCTTTAAACTCTGCTGCACATGTATCTACTTCGTTGTACTCTAAGTTTACACCTAAAGTTTTTCTTGCATTATAAACTTCAGTTTCAGTTTTACCTAAAAGTTTAGCAATCATCTCATCACCAAAACCAAATGTTTTTGCTTTTCTCATAAGAGCAGCATCAGTTAGTATATTTGATGATTTGATTGTACATTCCATATTGTATATCTCTCTAAATTGAGATAAGAACCAAGGATCAATAGCACATAGATCAAATAACTCTTCATTACTAAGACCAGCTCTATACCCATCCATTAGGTATAATATTCTATGTTCATTTGGTCTTCTGATCTCTTTTTTGATTAGATTTAGATCTGTACTTTTTGAATCAAATCCTACAATACCTGTTTCCATAGAACAAAGTGCTTTTTGCATAGACTCTTTAAATGTTCTACCCATAGCCATAACTTCACCAACACTTTTCATACCTGTACTTAAAGTTGAGTTTGCTTTAGGGAATTTTTCAAATGTAAATCTAGGGATCTTTGTAACAACATAATCAATAACTGGTTCAAATGAAGCAGTTGTTCCTGTGATATCATTTTCAATCTCATCAAGTGTAAATCCAACAGCTAATAGTGTTGCAACTTTAGCAATAGGGTAACCAGTAGCTTTAGAAGCAAGTGCAGAAGATCTAGAAACTCTTGGGTTCATCTCAATTACAATCATTCTTCCAGTTTTTGGATCTATTGAGAACTGAACATTTGATCCACCTGTATCAACACCAATCTCTCTTAAAATTGCAAAAGATGCATTTCTCATATTTTGGTACTCTTTATCTGTAAGAGTAAGTGCAGGAGCAATAGTGATACTATCACCAGTATGAACACCCATTGGGTCTACATTTTCAATAGAACATACAATAATACAGTTATCTTTTTTGTCCCTGATAACTTCCATTTCATATTCTTTCCAACCAAGCATAGATTCCATAATCTCTATTTCACTAATTGGACTAGCACTAATACCTTCAGCAGCTAATATTTTAAATTCATCCATATTATAAGCAACACCACTTCCACCACCAGCAAGTGTAAATGAAGCTCTAGATATTACAGGGAAACCTATCTCCTTAACAACTTCAATAGCTTCTTCAACACTATATGCATTTCTACTTTTTGGTAAATCCATTCCAATTTTAATCATTGCATCGTTGAATAATTGTCTATCTTCACCTTTTTTAATAGCATCAGGATGAGCACCTAAAAACTCAACACCTTCAAGCATACCTTTATCATACATTGTTGTAGCAACATTAAGTGCTGTTTGTCCACCCATTGTTGGAAGTATTGCATCAACATTTTCTTTTTTGATTATTTGAGCTATCATATCTTCTGTAATAGGCTCTATATAAGTACGATCAGCAAATTCTGGATCTGTCATAATTGTAGCTGGATTAGAATTGATAAGAATAACTTTATATCCTAATTCTTTTAAAGTTTTAGTAGCTTGAGTCCCTGAGTAATCAAACTCACACGCTTGTCCAATAACGATTGGACCAGAACCAATAAGTAATATGGTCTTTATATCTTCTCTTTTAGGCATTTATTTTCCTTGATGTTTTCTTATAAAATTTAAAGATTATAACTAAAAAATGCTTAAAAAATACTAATATATAAGTGCTTTAATTACTCATTTCTTAAGACATCAAGAACATCTATTTTTGTAGCTTTACTAGCTGGATAATAAGATGAAAATAATACTATAAATATTGAACCTATTAAAATTGATACAAAATCAACAAGCTCTAAATCAAGTGGTAGTTTTGATGTAGCATAAACATCAGCTGGAAGTGTAATAATATCAAAGTTTTGTAAAATATACATAGATATAAACCCTAAAGCAACACCTACAATGATGCCACCCATACCAATTACAATACCAAGTTTTAAAAATATAGCTTTTATCTCTTGTTTTGAAGCTCCCATTGATAGTAAAAGAGCTATCTCTTTTCGTCTACTCATAACAGTCATAAGAAGTGAAGATATTATATTAAGTGAAGCTATTAAGATTATTAACATAAGCACAATAAATAAAGCTTTTTTCTCCATTTGCATTGCTGAGAATAGATTTCCATTTTGTTGCCACCAACCAACAACTCCAACAGAAAACACTGGTAAAACCTCTTTTATTTTTTCTATATCTTGTATTGGATCTTTTGTATAAATATGTATCCCATCATATGAGTTCTTTGGCTTTTTTAGTATAGTTCTAAGTGCATCAATTGATGTATACATATATGAATTATCATATGCAGTTAGTCCAGATTTAAAGCTATTTGTATATGTAAATCTTTTCATTTTTGGTAGAAGTGAAAAACCACTAGGGTTTAAAGTTGTAAAAAATAGAGTTATTTTTTGATTAGGAAATAATCCCATATTATCTTTTATTCCAGACCCTACTATTAGGTCATATTTATTAAACTTACTATTTTCATCATAAGCTTTATTAAATATTTTATTGATTTTTGCTTCTTTTATTGGATCGATTCCAAATATCATACCACCGTTCATCTCATTGTTACTTTGTAACATAACTTGAGAACTAATATATGGTGAAAATATTAAATTTGGAAATTTTTCTTCTAGTTTTTTTAGTATTGTCTTATCTACTGCACCATTTATTTGAGGATAAACAGTAAGTGGATAATTCATAGTAAAAAGCTTATCTTTAAACTCTTTACTAGTTCCATTCATAATAGCCATTGCTAAAATTAGTACCATAACACCAATAGCAACTCCTACAAATGCTAATATAGCACTAATACTTATAAATGGATTTTTATTATCATATTTTAGATATTTTTTGACAATAAAATTTACTAGTTCTTTATTCATCTTCTATAGAACTTTAAATGCTTCTTCTAAATCTAAAGTACCTTCATAAAATGCTTTTCCAACAATAACGCCAGCAATATTTCCATTTTCTTTACAGTTTACAATATCATTTATATCTTTAACTCCACCAGATGCAATAGTATCAACTCCACTAGCTAGTGCTATTTCTTCAGTCCAGTTTACATTAACACCACAAAGCATACCATCTTTACTAATATCTGTACAAATAATAGCTTCAACACCAGCTTGAGCGAACTCTTTTGCTAGATTAGTAGCTTTCATAGTAGATACTTCTGCCCAACCTTCAACTGCAACCATTCCATCCATTGCATCAATACCAACTGCAATTGGATATTTAGCAGCCATATCTTTTACAAATTGAGGATCTTTTACTGCAATTGAGCCAAGAATTAATCTATCAACTCCAAGTTCTACATACATTTTAATAGTATCTTCATCTCTTATTCCACCACCCAGTTCAATTTTTAGATTACAATTTTCTCTAATTTTTTTGATCTGTTCTAAGTTTGCTGGTTCACCTGCAAATGCACCATTTAAATCAACTATATGAAGCCATTTAGACCCTAACTCTTCAAATCTTTTTGCTACTTGCCAAGGCTCATCTGAGTATATCTTTGCACTTTCCATTAGACCTTTACTTAGTCTTACTGCTTTTCCATCTTTTAAATCTATTGCTGGTAATATT
>CAYZWZ010000068.1:0-3804 GCA_964482285.1 uncultured Helicobacter sp.
TGATATTATACCAATAGTTTTTGATATTTTGTTCATCAATTATTAAGTCATTCATCACTTCAACCTCCCCATCATCTCAAAACTAGCAGATGCGATTTTTACTTTTTTGTAAGTATTGTAATGAATCTAAGACTGTATCTACACTATCTTGATTAGTAAGCAACGGTATCCAATTCAATAGTGTGCAAGTTATAAAATATGGATGAAATGGTTCGTATATTTTATATCTACTTCTGCCAATTTAGTGCCTTTTTTAGTTAATACATACATTCTCACAAAATTGTACAAACGAAAAAGTTTATTTTTGATGCCTGTTAACCATCTTGTACTTCTTTAAATGATAAATCTTTATTTCTGACAAATATAACTAAATCTTCACTACCTTTAAGATGAATTAATTCATTTACAAGTGTATCAAAAATTATTTGTATTTCTTTATTTGCAACATATTCACTATTATATTCAGTTAAAGTTGTATTTTTAAATTTTATAATTGTTTCATACCAAACTCCAGATATTAAATATTTATTATATTCTATATTAGTCAATAACTTTTTCTTTGATTCTATATGAGATAAAACTCTTTTTATAAAATTATCTCTCAAAAAATCTTTATTTGGTAATATTTTTTTAATCTCAACTAACTTTTCACTTCCTGTATATTCTGATATTAAAGTTTTAATTCCACAGTCATCACAATCTAAATATAATTTATTTTTTTTAGTAATAAAATTACCCTTATGTGAATGTAATTTTTTACAGTATTTACATTCATATATCCCTTGTTCTATCTCTTTTTTATATCCACAGTCTGAACAAACCCAAAAGGGTTTATTTTTAATAGTTCGTAACTTTAAGTTAGCACTACTACAGTTACTGCATTTTTGTTTGTTATTAATATCATTAGTTTGCATGATTTTTATTGGTTCAAGAGGCAATCCCAAATTTTCTATTACATTCCCACAATCTAATAAAATTGCTTTTGTTTTATTTGGGGCTATTCTTAAAATCCTACCCACCATCTGTTTATAAAGATTTTGGCTTTTTGTAGGTCTTGCTATTACACCAACTTCTACATCAGGAACATCAAATCCAGTTGTTAGCATTAAGACTGATACTAAAATCTCTGTTTGACCCTCTTTAAATAGTCTAATCTCACGATTTATATCATCTTTGTTTAATCTGGAATGTAATACTTTAGCTGTAAATCCATCTTGTCTATAAGCTTTTGTTAAAAGTTCTGCATGGTTTATATCAACAGCAAAAACTATTGTCTTTTTGTATTTTATTATATATTCTGCTGTACTTTTTACTATTTCTAAAATAGTTTTATTATCACAAACTATTTTTCCTAACTCTTTTAAATTATAATCACCTGCTATAACTTGGACTTCATCAAGCTTTCTAATCTTAGTAAGTACATAAGATTTAACATCTACCAAATAATCATTACTAACCATATATTTCATATCATACTTATCTAATACTAAATCAAACCCAGTAATTTGTTTTCCATATTTATCATACGGTGTTGCTGATAATCCTATCACTCTAGTATTTGGTTTGTTTTTGATTAATTTCTCAATCATTGTACCCTCAAAACCATAATGTATTTCATCTATAATAATGACATCTGGATTTAATTCTCTTCTACTTGCTGTTTGAATGGTACTTATTAAAACTTTGTGATTTTCATTACATTTTTGGTTTTTATGAACGATGCATGGATTAAGTCCTTTAAAAACTTCAGCTGTTTGTTCCATTAGTATTATTTTTGGAGCGACAAATAATACTTGTTTATCAAATATACCAACTAAATCACTTATAATCTCTTTTGCGATTATTGTTTTACCACCACCTGTTGGTATTTGGATTAATGTATTTTTATTACTTTTTACTGTTTGTTTTATTATATCTACTTGATATGGTCTTAATTGTTTCATAAATTAAGACCATATTCAAATAATAATATTTGAGGTAATATTTTTAACAATTTAACTCCTACACTAACCATTTTATTAAATAGTATATCAATAAAAACCTTAAAACACATAAATATTTATACTATATTATTCCCAACCTCAACAACCCGAACTTCACCCTTAAGCAAATAAGAAATATACCATTTTACCTCTTGTTTTATTATCGCTTTTGTAGTCTGTTAGTTTTATGTATGTTGCCATTTTAGTTTTCTCCTTTCTTTCTCTTAAATAATAAACTTTTTTTTAATGCTGTAGGATAAATATAAAGCCTATCACATATATACCCTAGTGAATTTATTTCAGATTGAATACTACTAATTATATTTGCTTTTATTTGCTTTTTTTCTTCTGAATCATAATTAATTGGAGTAGTCCATACAATTATGCCTATGCTTCTTTTTGGATTTCGTTTTGTAAATTGTTTTTTTATTGTTTGTATATGAGATTTAAGTATAGCAGATACATCATTTGATGTTGGAATACAAGCTATTCTTGTATTCTCTCCACATTCTATTTTAAGATATTTCTCACTTCCATCTTCAACAGTTATATCTATGTCGTCATCTGAAAAATTACATAAATCTGATTGGCACCATTGTTCTACTTTCTGATAAACTCTTTTCTTATTATTGTCATTTATATGTGACGATTGAAGTTTAATATTGATAGATATTTCTTTACCAACTAAACAATTTACTTTTAAAAACATTGAATAACCCATAATAAGATTAGTAATTGATTCATAAAAGGATTGGTCACCCATTTTGAATTTAACTTCTGCTTCATACTCTAAACAATATTTTTTTATGAAGAAGTCTGATTGACCTTCTACTCGTTCTTTTTCTATTGGGGTAAAATTATTCATTTGTAAAATATCTCTAAATGCTATTAGTTCAATCAAAACAGAATCGAATTTTTCACAAAATCTTAAACCTTTTAATTTTGGTTTATTTTCAATTTCAAAAAAAGCCTCATCAATAACATACTTAGGAATTGAATTAAAATCTTCATAAATATTATAGTTTTTATTTACAACAGCTGATAAAAAAATTTGAATTAATCTTGAACCAATTATAGAGTCTTCTTTTTCAAGGATTAAGGCTTTGATTTTTTTAGCAATAATTTGAACTTCGATAGTTTCTATTTTACTTATATCAAAGTCACTTACAAGTTCTAACCAATTACTTGGTAATAATGTTGGTTGATGTATCATCATTTCAATTCCTTCTACTCATGTTTTCTAAACTTATCATATTTTGATATCCTTTTCATATAATTTATACATAACATATTACATATAAATGAACATTCTCAATATTTTGTCATAATTATGGTCAACTAAATTATCTCACTATTCACTTTTCCTTACTTATAATGGCATCACTTGTCAAAATCACTATTTTTAAACTCTTTTATTTTAGCAAATCTTATGAACTTAGAGTCACATTCCCCTATAAGTTCACCTTTTTTTATGATGTTCTCAAGATACTTTAAAGCCTCTTTTCTTATGTCTATATCTGCATAATAATCCTCTAAATCATCCATATCTTTTTAGAGTTTTAAGAGATAAAATCTCATTAAAAAAAATTTATATTTTGAGGAAATAAATCATTTTCATACTTTAGTATAAAACTTTTTATATCATCTAATGTTGAGTTATTACGAATGAGAGCTATAATCTTAAGTAAGAGAGCATAAATAACTTCATAGCCAAGGGCTTGAGAAGATATGAAATATGAAGCGAAAGTTCGCAGGAGATACTAGTAGTAAGGACTTTTAACGAAGTAGCTCGTATCTTCTCAAGCCACCCGTAGGGCAACAT
>CAYZWZ010000069.1:0-3781 GCA_964482285.1 uncultured Helicobacter sp.
TAGAAGACAATACTAATGAACTTAAAAAGAGAACAAAAATTCTGTTTTCAAATATAAAAGATAGAAATGTGAGTAGTGACTTAAAATATGAGATAAAGGATATTATAAATCACTTTCTATCAACTTTTAAATTTATGGTAGATGATGGTGAAAATCTTTTTATCAAGTTCTTTATGGATGATAAGCTAGTAGATACTATAGAAGCTAAAGAACATGGAATTGGCTTTACAGATAAGGAGTTTGATATAAAAATAAGTAGCTCTCATGAAGAAAAATTTACAATCTCATATAAGCAGAAAGGATCTTCCATTAAAGGCTTTTACTGTGCTGATAAAAGGAGTGTAAGAAGAGATAAACTTAATATTAAACTGAGAACTCCAAAAGACAAGGGTTTATTGTATTTTGTCAGTTCTGACTTTTTTGATGCAACAGTAAATGATGAAAGAACAGATTTTGAGATAAAAGACAAAAATAATACTTTATATGACAACTCTTTAGATTGGGATATGTTAAATAAAAAATTATTTACAAATATTGATACAATCTGCAAAGCTAACGGTATTGATATAGAAGAGACAAAAAATAAAAATAAAAAAGAGAGCTTAAAATCAGCTCCTTACCTAGCTCCTTACATCCAAAAAAGTAAAAATATGTCTACTAGTGCAAAAATAATTCAAGAGGCAAAAGAGCTTTTTGAAGCAGATAAACAGTATATTCGTAATATTAAAAACAGACATCAAAGAGATTATGAAGAACGACTCTACACAAGTAATCAAGCAGAATTAGCAGAATACATTTTTGATAGAGAAAAAATTATTTTAGATATACAAGCTGACCTAGATAATGTAAATCAAAGAACAAATGAAACAATAATCCATAATAAAATTATGCAAACGAAAAGTAGGAATGATGACTACACATCTTACAAAGATAATAATCTTTGGCTTTTTGATGAGAGATTTATGATTTACAATTATGCTCATAGCGATGATACAATCAACAATATTTAGGATTAAAAGATGTAGATAAGAATAAAAGACCTGATATTTGTATTTTTACAAAAAGCAAAAATGATATAAAAGAAATTATTATCATAGAGTTAAAAGGTAGTGATGCTACAGGTGAAAAAAATGCAGGTGGCTTAAATGAGCTAAATAAATACACTAGAAAGATTAAAAACCATTTTGAACAAAATGGTGAAGAGATATTAATTTGGTCATATTTAATTACTACATTTAATGATGAAACTATACAAGAAATAAAAGATACAGCAGGTATCAAGCAAACATATACAACCAAAGGCGAAATGTTCTATCTCTATAATGAAAGTTTAAATGCAATTACTCATATTTTAACTCTTGAAACAATGGTTGAAGATGCAATGAGTCGTAATCAGTTATTTTTAGAGATTTTAAGAGGAAATAAATAAAGCAATAAAAAATGGATTTTGCTATATGTACACTAGATAATAGTGTTTGTAATGCTTATGATTTTTCAAAATTATCAGATAGTGAAATAAGTCAAAAAAGAAAACATTTAATTTGTAAAAACTGTAAAGCAAAAGCTTATTTTAAAAAAAGATCAAAAAGTGGTCAAGCTGCTTGTTTTGGTGCTAGACCTCATAATAATGGTTGTTCTTTAGGCACAGAAGAAAGTGAAACTTGTTTAGGAACATTAAACAGTGATGAAAAAGAACTGATAAATATAGGTAATTTAATCAATGTCGATTTTGATTTTAATACTACAAAAATCACTCATATTGATACAAGTAATGAAGATATTAATTCTAAGAAAGGTGCTTCAAAACATTCTTCTGCTAATGGTACAAAAACTGCAACATCAAAAAGAAAATTAAAATCACTTCTAAATATTCTTCTAAATGATCCTAATTTTTCAAAATCAAATCAAAAAATTGATATAGGACATAAACATCCTTATAATGCAAGTACTATTTTTAGAAAATTTGAAGAGATAACAAATTCAGATATAGATAAAATCAGAGGTGTTTATGGACAAATTGTTGATGTAAATATATTTAATAATAGTATTTGGATTAATTCAGGTGGATATGATGACTGTAGTATAATAATTGAAAACAATTTAGAAGACGATTTTTATAAAAGATTTCCACACTATATGGATATAGAAAATCTAAATGGAATGTATATTTTATGCTTTGGTAAAATATTAAACCCAAATTATGCAATAGCAAAATAAAAAACTAATTAAATATACTATAAAATATCACTTCAATAACATTTATAAAGGCTAACCAAATGGGTGAGTTAAAAATACAATATTCAGATAAAAAAGTTACACCATTTGGCGGGATGAAATTGTTAAAAGATTTTATAGATACTACAAATATAATTAAAGATTTAGAATCTGTAAATATACCACAACCACAATCTAATGCAGGAATAGATCCAATAGATATAATACAAGGTTTCTGGTTATCAATATTTACAGGAGCGAGTAGATATATACATGCAGACTGGTTAAGATATGATACTGTATTACAAAGTATATTTGATATAAAAAGATTACCTAGTCAAGCAACATATAGTAGATTTTTTCATAAATTTAGTATGATAAAAAATAATGAGATATTTCCACAATTACAATATAAATTTTTAGATCAAATAAATGTAGGAGCATTAACAATTGATTTAGATTCATCAGTTGTTACTAGATATGGAAATCAAGAGGGAGCTAAAAAAGGTTATAATCCCAAAAAGATGGGAAGAAACTCTCATCATCCATTAATGGCATTTATTGACCAAACTAAGATGGTAGCAAATGCATGGATGCGTAGTGGTAATACTTCTGATCTAAATAATTGGGAAGCATTTTTAAATGAAACATTTAAAATTGTACTAAAAGATAAAGATATAGGACTAGTAAGAGCAGATAGTGGATTTTATTCAAATGAATTCTTAAAATGGTTTGAAAAAGAGGAGTTAAATTATATTATTGCAGTTAAATTCTATGAAAATATTAAATACCAAATTGGAGCAATAGAAGATTGGGTAAATATCTCTTATGGATTAGATGTATGTGAGATGAAATTTAAACCTGATAATGGTGAGGAAAGACAATATATTATAGTTCGTAAGAAATTATCCAAATATCCTAACTCTGGTGGTAAACTTCTATTTGATGAGCCTACTTATAGATATAGTGCTTATGTAACTAATCTTACTTTACCAGTTGATCAGATATACAATGTTTACAATACAAGAGCAGATTGCGAGAATAGAATTAAAGAACTTAAATATGACTTTGGTGCTGATAACTTCTGTTTGAAAGGTTTTTGGGCAACTGAAGCTAGTTTTAGATTTATTATGATTGCATATAATATTATGGCATTATTTAAACATCAAGTTTTAAATTCAAATATGCAATTAAAAACACTTAGAGCCTATTGCTTTGCATTAGGAAGTTGGGTTACAAATCATTCTAATCAAGATGTACTGAATATTGCTTTACCTCAAAAAAGAAGAGCTTGGATGGATGGTTTATTTGAGAATATTAAAAACTCATCCATACCATATAAATATACATAGCTTTTTATAAAATAATTTTTACAAGTTATAGATATTTGAAGATAAAAACTATAATTAAATATTATAGTTCCTAAATCCTATTGCATAATTTGGGTTAAAATCACAAAAAAATAAATTTTATATTAAACTTGATGATATTTCAAAAATTACTTTTAAATAGTTATCTAAAAACTTTATCAAAAATATTTAAAGGTACTTTGTTCATTTTAATATTG
>CAYZWZ010000070.1:0-3493 GCA_964482285.1 uncultured Helicobacter sp.
CATTGTGATATTTTACTCAATCATAATATATCTGCTGATAAAAGTAAATATAAAGAGCTTGTTCCTAAAAAGTGTAAGTTAATGTGTGGCATAAAATATACATTAATTAGAGATGAATTTAAAAAAGAAAAAGAAAAGAAAACTATTTTTTTAGCCATGGGTGGTAGTGATCATTCTAATATTGTTTTAACAATATTAAAGTCCATACCAAAAAAATATAATAAAGTAAATGTAGTAACTACAAGTGCTAATAAAAATATAGAGAGAATAGAAAAATATGTAGAAAACAACAAACATATCAGGTTATATATAAATTCTAATAAGATTGCAAAAATAATGAAACAAAGTGATATGGCAATTATCTCATCAAGTGTAATATCTCATGAAGTTTTATATATGAATCTACCTTTTATTGTAATTATGACAGGAAATGATCAACAAGATATATATAAATATTTTAAAAAAAATGATTTATTAGCTATGAAATCTTTTAATAAAATTTTATTGGTTAAATATTTAAATAAACTTGAAAATAATTTAAATAAGTATAAGTTAAAAATTGAAAGGATGATAAATGATAAACTTTAACGATTTAGATAAAACATATATAATAGCTGAGATAGGATCTAACCATAATCAAAGTTTGACTTTAGCAAAAGAGATGATTCTTTCGGCAAAAGAATGTGGAGCAGATGCAGTTAAATTTCAATCAATAGATGTAAATAAGTTATATTACAATCCATCTATTCAAATTAAAGAACTTCATAAAAAAATAGATTTTTCAGAACAATGGCATTATGAACTAAAAGAGTATTGTGACAAATACAATATTACATTTTTTTCAGCACCTACTTATCTAGAAGCAATTGATATTTTAGAAAATATTAAAGTTGAGCTTTATAAATTAGCATCAGCACAAATTGGTACATTTCCTCAAATAGTTGAAGCTGTTATTAAATTAAAAAAACCAACATTAATATCTACTGGAATTGTGTCTTATAGTGAACTTGAACAAGTAGTGCAAATGTTTTCAAGATATAATCATGATAACTTTGCAATTTTTCATTGTAATAGTCTATATCCTACACCTTATGATAAAGCAAATTTACATCTTATTGAAGTTTATAAAAGTATGTTTAATAAAACTATCGGCTATTCTGACCATACAGAAGGTATCTATGCTTCATTAGCTGCAGTTACACTTGGAGCTAAAGTTATTGAAAGGCACTTTACTATAGATAAATCATTGCCAATACCAGATGCATCTATATCAATATTACCCAATGAGTTTAAAAGTATGGTGGATGGTATTCGAGCTATAGAAAAAACATTGCAAAGTAAAAGTAGAATTGAATTAGAGTCAGATGAAAAAACTTTTAAAAATAATATCCTATACAGGTTAGTATTAAAAAACAATAAAAGAGAAAATGAAAACTTTAGTGAAACTGACTTTGAGTTTAAAAGAGATCCTAATGGTATTGATTGTAGGCAAATGGGCATAGTTCTAAATAACATGAAAGCTAGATGTAATCTATCTAAAGGGGAGTTGTTACAATGGAACATGGTGACAGGAAAATGAAAAAAATTTTAGTTATAAATTTAGGCTGGGAACAAGAACCTCTTTTAGATAAATTGGCAAATTTTGATGTTGAGATTTATGGTGTACATTATGATACAAACTATTATAAAGAACCGAATTATAAAGATTTACTTGTTTGTGATATAAGGGATTTAGAAAAAATATTAGCTTTTGCTAAAAAAACAGATGTTGATGCTGTTATATCTGATGAATGTGACTATAGCCATTTTGCACAAGCAGTAATTGCTCAAAGTTTAAATATACCAGGTCCAAGAATAAGTGAAGCTCAAGTGTCATCAAACAAGTACTTACAAAGGACTAAAGCAAATGAAAATACCGTATTGATCCCTGAGTTTAGTTTAGTGATTTCTATTGATGATATTTATAAATTTGTAGAAAAAGTTTCCTTTCCTATAATTGTAAAACCTGTAGACAATAGAGGAAGTTTTGGTGTTAATAAAGTTAATTGCAATGATGATATTATTGAATCTTATGAAAATGCATTGGTACATTCTCATTCAAGGTTAGTTATAGTTGAAAAATTTATAGAGGGGAAACATATTACTGTTGATGGGTATATTTTTAAAGATAAAGGGATTAGATCTTTGGCAATTGCAGATAAAATACTTGCATCAGATAATAGGCAAGTTGCTCTTGATATACAGTATCCAGCGAATTTTTCTGATAGTTTTTATGATGAAATTTTAAAAATAAATGAAGATGTAAATATTGCATTAGGATATAAATTTGGTATGACCCATAGTGAATATATGGTTACAAAAGATAATAAAGTATATTTAATTGAAAGTGCAAATAGAGGAGGTGGAGTATATACATCTGAAATTATTGTGCCAAATGTATCTGGTATAGATATTTTAGAACAATATATTAGTGATGTTTTAAATATAGATAAATCTTTTTTTAATGTTAATAATATAGAAAAAAATAAAATAATTCTAAAGTTTTTTAATCTAAAATCTGGCAAGATTAAGGATATTAAAGGAATTGAAAAAATTTTAAAACGAAAAGAAATATTAAAATTTAAATTATTTGTAAGAAAAAGCGATACTATAGAACCAATTATAAATGATGCTAATAGGCATGGCTTTGTGATAGCCTCCAATAATAATATCAATATTGATGAGATAGTCAAAGAAAATATTGAGGTAATTTATGAAAGATAAGATAATAGAATATCTAATAAAAAATAAAGTTTCAAGTGTTGAAGTTTCTGATGCACTCGGGAAAAATGGTGTTATCCATGGATTACAAGCTATAAATGAAGGACACTTTGTATGTGGTGAAGTTGAATATATTTATACATACAATAATTCAAATTGGGAGCTACATAAACAAATTCAAAATATAAGTGAAAACAAAGTTGTATATATAGATACGTTTAATTGTAATGATCGAGCTGTATTAGGAGATATTGTTTCAAAATATATTATGCTTTATAAAAATGCTAAAGCTATTATTGTAAATGGTTTAGTAAGAGATGTTCATAGACTAAAAAAAGAGAATTATGCTATGTGGTCTTTAGGATATACTCCTTTAGGTTGTTTTAATAAAGAGGTTGACTTAGAAGCTAACATTAAAAAAGAGATAAAAACAAAAAAAGAACTCTTTGAAAACTCTATTATAGTTGCCGATGATTCTGGATGTACTCTTATAGAAAAAAATAAAATTAATGATATACTTTTTAAAAGGTTGGAGTTTATAGAGTTGCAAGAAGATATTTGGTATTTTTGTATGGATACATTAAAAATGAGCACATATAAGACAATATGTTTAAAAGAATATTTAGATAATGAAAAAGATATTTTACCATTAGTGTTGAAAGAAAAATTAAAAGAACTCAGCAATCCTATAAAGAATAACTTAAATGGAGCAAAAAAATAAAAAAGACAATAG
>CAYZWZ010000071.1:0-3396 GCA_964482285.1 uncultured Helicobacter sp.
AGAACTTAAAAGAGTACAAAAAGAGGTAACATATTTTTGTACTCAACCGTTAGGTTTAAGTTCTCATTTAAATTCTAATTATTTATAAGAAATTTAATACTTGGAGTAAATAATGAGAAAGTTTAAATCTTTCAGTTTTAGTATAGCAATGATATTTGCTATTAGTATATGGTTTGTAGGTTGTGCTAGTTCTTCTTTTGAAGAAGCACAAAAGTTTAATACAGTGAAAGCTTATGATAAGTTTTTAAAGGAGTATCCAAAAGATAAAGATTTTTCAGTAAAAGCTAGAAAATTAAGAGAAAAAGTATTTTTTAAGAATGTACAAAATAAAAATACTTTGGAAAGTTATGATAATTATGATAAAGAATACCCTAGTGGTAGATATATTGAACAAGTTAAAAAATTAAAAGACAAAAAGGCTTTTGAGAATGCTAAAAATGAAAATACTATTAGTGGATATAAAAATTATATTACCAATTATAAACATACTGGTAACTATATTAATGAAGCAAAACAATTAAGAGATAAATTATTATATAATAATACAATAAAATCAAACAATATAAAACAATGTGACAAGTATTTAAATAACTGTTATTTATGTAACGATAAAATTATAGTTGAGAATTTAAAAGAAAAGTTAATTTTTCAAAAAGCAAAAACAAGCAATAGTTTAAATAAATTAGATAATTATATTAAATTATACCCAAATGGAAAATATAAAATTCAAGTTATGACTTTGAGAGAACCAATATTTTTCAAATTTATAAAAAATAAAAAAGATCTTAAATATTTTGAACAATATGAAAGTGAATATCCTAATGGACAATTTTTGAAACAAATTAAAAAATTAAAAGAACCATTGATATTTCAAAAAGCAAAACAAGTTAATACAAATGAAAGTTTTGATAATTATTTGCAACAATATCCAAATGGTAAGTTTAGCAAAGAGGCTAAAAATTTAAAAGAAAAACTTTTATATAATTTAGCAATTAATAAAGATGAACTTAAATATTATAAACAATATTTAAAAGAATATCCCAAAGGGAAATATGTAAAACAAGTAAAAAATATATTAAAAGAATTTAAATTATGGTCAGATTGTTTATTTAATCAAGATTATAAATTATATATTGAAAAATATCCAAAAGGTAAGTTTGCAAAAAAAGCTAAAGAAATGATTGTAAAAAAACGATTATCTTATTTAAATTTAAACGAAACAGTAGATTTTGAGTATTCAAAATCATATAATATCGCCTTAAATATAAAAGGTAATCCAATAAAATATAAAGATGTAAGATTTAAAGGCAATCTTATATGGAAAAATAAAAGATTATGTATGACTAGATTATTTTTTAAAGACTGTAGAGATGATAAGGTTACATATGATAATTATGTTTTAAATTTTACTAATGGTGATAGTAAATCTTATCGAAAAACTGGAGATAGTTATGCATGGAGAGGCTGTAATGATGAAATGGAGCTTACTGGTATTGATAAAAAACATGATGTTACCAATCAAATCTATATGACACAATGTTCATATTCATCTTTCAGTACAGATGTTAACAAACTAAATGTATTATTACCAACAATAAATAAGATAGGATTTTATTACTATAGTAAATTTGACTATACAGGTAAACGAAGTATTTACAATAATAAAGATGAAGTTATAACAAAAGCTAGTTTTTCAGAAGTGGTACCAATAATAGATACATTGCAACAATATAAACTAACTCAAGCAAAGAAAGTTTTAAAACATAATAGCAAAAATAAAAAAGTAAAATTTAATAAAAATACAATTTTTACTGCAATAAATTATGCTCCAGAATTAAAACAATATAGAGTAAAATTACCATATGATGATAGCAAAACTTATTGGATAAATGAGAAAGACCTAAAACTTATTACAAATAATTATATTGATACTCAGTATAAAAAAGCTATAAATAGTAAAAATGCTAAATTATTAAATTATGTTTTAAAATATCACCCTGATTTTCCAAAAAGAAATGATGCATTAAAAACATTGCTTAAAATTTATAGTAAAATTGATACAACCAAGATATATGATAAATATATGAAAATGTATCCAAATAGTATAGTTTATACAAAAGCAAAAAGATTAAGATTTTATGCTGATTTAAAAGTAAGAACTGCTAAAAAATTATATTTTATAGCAGGAAAATATGAACGAGAAAAAGATTTTTATAATGCAAAAAGAGTCTATGATTATATTGTAGAACATCATGAAAACTCAAAATATGCAGAAAAAGCAAATGACAATCTATTGGCAATAGTAAAACTTGAAGCATATCAAACAGCTAAAGAAAATGCAGAAAGAGAAACAAGAAATGCAATTAGTAGGGCTCAAGATGAAGCTGAAAGAAGACAAGAAAGATATAACCAACAACAAAATAATGCAAATAAAAAGCAATGTGAAAATAGAAAATCACAATGTCTTGCTAGTTGTACAGGATTAAGAAATCAACATGGTTGGTTTGGTGGTGATAAATCTAGTTGTGAAAATAAATGTCATAGTATAAACTGTTATTAATCAAATATTTATAAAAGATAATTTAAAGTTATCTTTTATAAACTTAAATAAATCATCATCAAACTTTAGATATAATTACAAATAATTATTTAAAAGGATTTGTGATGTATGCAGTAGAATTTGAAGCACCTATTGAAAATGGTATAGTTCATATACCACAACAATATCAAGAGTTGCAACAAACTCCAAAAGCAAGATTTGTTGTAATGTACACAAATAATGTTAATAACACTATTAAAAATAAAGATAATGAAGTTCAATTTCAACTTGAAGAGTTTAGAAGATTACGAAGTCAATCAAACAATAAAGTAATGGCTACAATGGACTTATTATCAAATATGGATAATGAGATGTGTGATGATGGTCTTTTTTGATACAAATGTGTTGATTTATGCTTTATGTCAAAATTTAGATGATACAGAACAACAAAATACATCTGTAGAATTATTTGAAGAAGCAATTTTAAATAGAAGTATAATTTTATCAGAACTTGTACTTTGTGAATTTGCTTTTACTTCTAAAAAATTAAATGAAGATGAAAATATTATAAATGAGAATTTAAAATATTTATCTCAATTTGTCAAAAGTAGTAATCAAAATGTAAACAAAAGAATAGTTGATATTATTTCACAAACTAACTTATTTAAAAGTTCATTTGATATATTTCATTTAGCTTTTTGTGAAGAAAATAATTGTAAGTTAATTACATTTGATAAAGGCTTTAAAAAATTACAATCTATCTCTAAAATTGAGATTGATATTAAGTAGCAAACCTAACAAGACCTAGAAGTTAACAAGTTTCCCTTGCGGTCAACTTGTAACTTAAGTCGATCGTT
>CAYZWZ010000072.1:0-3290 GCA_964482285.1 uncultured Helicobacter sp.
CAACTCTTTTGCTAAATTTCCCACTTGATAACCTGTGTTAAAAAGTGATTCTGACTTTGAAGATGGGGTGTCTCTTAGTTCTGGATTGTGTTTATAGAGCCATAGTGATTTGTGGCATTGTAAGGCTCTGATGTATTGGGATTTTGATAGGGTCATTTTAGTTGCTCCATAAAATTACTTAAAAATTCATTATCATTTTTCTTTTGATTTTGGATAAAATTATTACCATTTGTAATGGGATACAAATATATATTAAATGGTATTTCTTTTTGACAAACTTTTAATATTTGTGATGTTGTTTTTTGTTTTTCATTAGATGGATAGATGAATCCACACTCAACTATATCATATTTTGATAAGTGAGTGGCAACATAAGAAGTAAGTTGAAATTTATCTTCTCTACTTACTCCATTATTAGTAAAATGTTTATACTTAACATCAAAAATAGAGATTTTCCTATCTCCATGGTTAATGATAATATCTGGATATATATTGTTTTCATATACACCATTTGGCAAAGTAAATTCTTGTTTATTTTTTTCAAAAAGTTTAAATTGCTGTTGTAAAATTTTTCTAATATGGTGTTCAAAAAGAAGTGAAATATCAAATAAAAATGCTGAAAACTCTTGAGAATTATCTCCAATTGAAGCAAAATTATTATTTAGTATAGCTAATGATAATCTATAAACTTCATTATATTTTACATAAAAAGGATTTAGTACTTTATGATTTGATGCTAAACGGATATTTGTTCTTTTTATCTCTATGGTATCAAAAGCATTTTTTATCTCATAAATATCTTTTACAATATTTCTATATCGCTCTTTTTTAAAGACTCTTTTTAGTGCTAGCGAAATAGTGGAATTAATAATATTATTGTAACTATGTTCTTTAAAAGTACATCTTGTTTTTCCATCGAAATAACTTTTTTTAATATAACTTTGTGTATCTATGCGACCTCTTACAGTAGAGATGTTGTCTTTTTTTTCTTGATAAGTTTTATATATACCCAAAGCAAAAGCTTTTTTAAGTTGTATTTTCCAGTAGTAGATTAAAAGCCATTCCCCTAGACCTACATTATTATTTATTGTTCCTAAATTTTCAAGTTCCAAGAAACCACTTGAACTTGCTATCATATATTCTAAAAATTTGTTTCCAAACCTAGAGTTTATATTAAACTGTTTACCTTGAAAGTTTATAGAACCTACTATATTGCCTGTATAGATAGTTAAGTCATCAAAACTATAACCACTTAATTCAAAAATTTTTTGCTTAGTATTTGCATCAAATTCTTCATCAAAAGTTATTTGAGTGATTAAGTCTTCTATATTTTTAGTGGCGATATGAGTAAATAAGTTTTGTAAAAAGTTATTAATCTGATTTTTACGATATTTTTCTCTATTATCATATTTCATACCTTTTGTTGAACATAAACCATCCAATCTAGTATCAATATGATTATATAACTTTATACCATTAAAATTATTATCTGTTATTTTATTTTTAAAAAACTCTATTGCATTAATCATTACAGACCAAATTGTTTTCTAAATTTATCTAATAAATCATTACTTTTATTGCTATCTCCTAATCCTCTTAAATACTCCTGCATAAGTGGTCTTATAAACTCTTTCCATAAAAATTCTTTTGCTTTTGTTGCACTATCAAACTCTTTATTTTTGATATTTAAAGCATAAGCATGACCTAGTTGATAATCACTTCCTAAAAAATCTTCTTTTTTTATAGCTTCGTTTAAATCTTTAAAACTGTTAGCTATATTATCTGCATATTGTTTTAACTCACTTTTTATCACTTCATAATTTGGGTTTATCTCTTCCCAGCTAAATCTTCTTCTAAGTGCAAAATCAAAACTATCTACACTTCTATCTATTGTATTCATTGTTCCTATAATATAAACATTATGAGGTATAAAAAAGTAGTTTTGATTATCTTCCCAAAAATAAACTCCACTATCTTTTTTATTTTCTACCAAATAAGAATATTGGGTTTTTATTTTACCATTGTATCCACGATACTCTAGTGCATACATCAATTCTCCAAATACTCTTGACAAGTCGGCTCTATTTATTTCATCTATGATGAAAAATGCAGGTTCTATAATATCTTGCAATGTTAAACCATTGCTATATTCATCAAGTTTAGGAAAAATCATTTTAATATTAGTAATATTTTTAACATCTGATACAGTTATGTCTTCAAAGTCTTTGTCTTTTGCTATTTTCCTAAATTCTTCAATTTTCCATAGCTCAAATTCTATCTTTCCAGCTTTTTTACAAAAAATTTTAAAAACACCATTTTTTAACTTTAACTCTTTATCTTTTGTTGGTCTAATCCCCTCTATAAAGTCTTCATAAGATATACTTGGATGAAATTGCATAGTTTCTATCATATGTTTTTTTACAGGCAATGTTTTTAAAGCCCATTCATCTATAAATTTTTCAGCTTCTTTTTTAGCTTTATAAGTTTTTCCAGTTCCAGGAGCTCCATAATAAACTACTGCTTGTTTTAGATTTAATTCAATCTTTAACATATCATGTAACTCCCAATAAAATATTTGTTTATGATAATTATCAACTTCTTTATCTTTCATTTTTTCAATATCTTTTAATTGTTCCATTAGCCATTGATGTTTTTCTACACGGCTTGAACCTTCAACTTTTATGGATAATTTTTTATCTAAAGCATTTACTAGTCTATCAAGTTTATTTGGAGCATCAACTGATGTAATATTATTAGGAAAAAGTGTCTTTAAAAATCTAAATCTAACTGTATTATAATTTATTTCAACATCTAGTAATTCTTTAATTTTATTATTTACAAAGTTAATATCATTACTTAATAAAATATCTTTTAAAAAATTATTATCATCTTTTACTCTTTGTGTAATTTGTTGTCTATGTGGATTTTTATCACTTTTATAAATAAATCCTTGACCAATATCTGCTGTGCCATTATCTTGCATAAATAAATATCTTTTTAAAAAATCGTCAATGCTATTTAATTCATTTTTAGAACCATCTTTTATACAATCTTCCAATGATTTATCACTATTTTCTTGACATTGTTTTTTAATATCTTGTAAAATATCACTCCAATTTTTTAAACTTTTATACCAATTCCAATTATTTACATCATTATTTGATATAAAAAATTCAAAATATTGTTGCAATTTATCTTTATTTTCTAGCATCTATTTACCTCTTTTATTTATGTTGATATTCTATCAAAAAATCACTAAAACTATCAACAGAACTTTAAACCCTAATCCC
>CAYZWZ010000073.1:0-3028 GCA_964482285.1 uncultured Helicobacter sp.
CCTTTCTAAAAATAATGCAGCACTAAGTCTTAGAATAACTAATGCTATAAATGAATATAACTTAGAAATAGTTCGTTCAGGGTGGACAAGTGGTAGAGATATATCTAATTATTTAAAAGCTTTTAAAGTAGATTTATTCTTATCTGCAAGTGACAAAGATGTTATAAATGCCATAGAGAATGGTGTAGCAGCTGCAAAGATACTTCCTTCTCATCAAGATGTACATAACTCACTTGGTGATCAAGTTCGTATAGCATTTGATGGTGATGCAGTTCTGTTTAGCGAAGAATCAGAGTTTATATATAAAACGAAAGGTCTTGAAGCATTTATAGAGTATGAAAAAAGTAATGCCACAAATCCTATGAAAAAAGGACTCTTTGCAAAATTACTTCTAACTATCGCAAATATTCAAAAGAAGTTTAAAGATGAAGAGTCTCCAATAAGAACAGCTCTTGTAACAGCTAGAAGTGCTCCAGCTCATGAAAGAGTTATACAAACTCTAAATGTATGGGGTGTTAGAATAGATGAGGCTTTTTTCTTAGGTGGTAGTGAAAAGTATGAGATATTAGAAGCTTTTGGAGCAGATATTTTTTTTGATGATCAAGATGTACATTTATCTTTATCATCAAGTGTAGTTCCTAGTGCCAAAGTGATACATAAAAGTATTGAAGATTTTAAAAAGAAAGTTTAATTAGTTATTATATTCAACCTAATGAGGGAAAACTATGCCTATACATTTTATGTTAACTCAAGATGCTCAAAGTGGAGCAACAATAAGAAAAAGATTTGCAACAGTAAGTGCACTAGATGTAAAAGTAGGAACCTTTGATGTTCTTTTAGACTTATTATTAGAATATTGGCTAGTTCCTTGTGTAAAGGATGATAATACATGGAGAACAAAATTATCCCATAATGCTCTTTCCATGACAGGTACATTTTGGGATAAGAGTATTAAAACTGATGAAAAGAGTGTTATTGATGAACTAGATAGTACTTTAGGTGTACTCTTGAACTCATTAGACTTAGGCGCAAGTAAATTACCTGAGATACAAGCTACAAAAACTCGTTTTAGTAAATATTATACAGATATATGTAATTTACACAATAACATGAGTAATATTTTCCCAGAAACACTTACTAAAGCTCGTTTATGGAATAAATCTGCTGATTTGAAACCTTTAGAAGAGGTAATAGTCTATTGTGATGATTCACTTCAACTAGAAGTTTGGCAATATGAAATTATAAATAAGTTACAAGCTGCACAAGATGATGATTTTAGTCTTATATATAAACAAATATTTTTTTCACATTCAGTAACTATTCATAAAGATATAAAACATTTACAATCTACACTATTTTTAGATGAAAAGATTCAAGATATACCAAAAATAACCAATTTTCAATGCTTAGTAGCTAGAGATGTTCAACAGGAAGTAGAAGTTTTAGCAGGTATGATTCAAACTATTCAGAAAGATAATGGTAAGTTTGAAGAAATAGCAATAATAATACCGAGAGATGGTTGGTACAAAGAGTTTTTAATTCAAACATTTAAGACATTTAATATTCCATTATCAAGAGCAGGGCAGGTTGAAGAGTATAGTGATATTGGTTCACAATGGATTTTTGATGCTATTCAAGCTCAAAATAAATTTGCATCACCAATGATATTTGCTTCTTTGTTATCTTCACCACTAATGCCATACTCTTATGAAAAAGGTCAATCTTTAGCTCAAACAGCCCTAAACAACGCATGGAGAGATTCTAAAGGTATGTTAAAAGAAAATTTATTTGATAAACTTAGTAAGAATGCTCAAATAATCATAAAAACTGTAATTAAATGGCAAGATCAGAAAAAAGAGATACCAGTAAATAATTTTTTAAATGAACTAAAAGAGTTAAGGAGGTTATTTAGCTCAAGTGAAAGTATTAGATTGCATAAACAACGATTTAAACTATTAGTAGAAGATCTTAATACATACTATGAAAAGTTTTCAACAACGGACTTTAAATCATTACTGAACCAAGTTCAGCCTTACCCTTTACAAGAAAGCTCAGTAAGAGAAGCATTTTTAAATAGTGTTCATGTGGTTTATGAAGATGAATTTATGATTCAAGAGATTCACCACTTATTTATTTTAGGATTTAATAATGGACGATATCCTCGTAAGCTGGAAAATGTTGGTGTGTTTTCTAAAAATAACTGGCAGTTATTAAGTAGTGAATTAAATTTACCACTTCTTCCACAACAAAGATTTTATGAAAATGAAAAAGCAACTTTTAAAAGACAACTACAGTGTGCAAAAGAGAGTATTATATTTTTATCTTCGGCTTTAGATTTACAAGGAACTTCTTTAACTCCATCTAGTTCTTTAAGTGATATAGCATTTTGCTTTTACGATAGGAAAGGTGACTTAGAACCAGAAGAGTTATTAATATATTTAGAAAAAGAAACTGCTAAACCATTCTTCTTTGCAACAAACGATAATATTACTATTAAAGAGCATAGAGAATTAAAATCTGATGATTTAAAGTTTGAGCAAAACCTTTTTGAGTTACGAAAAAATAAAGATGGCTCATTGAGACCAGAATCACCAAGTAGCTTTGAAAAGATTATGATATCTCCATTAGCTTGGTTTTTATATAGACAAGGCTTAGAATCAAAAACATGGGATGTAGAAGAGTTAAGTGCTGCAACGCAAGGTACGATAGCTCATGGTGTATTTGAAGATCTATTCTGTCCTGAAAATCCAACAAATGATTTAAGTAATATTAATGATTATATAGAAAAAAGAATAAGTGAAGAAGCACCATTTTTAAAACAAGATCATAAACGTTTAGAATATAATCAATTAAAAACAGGAATTATAAAGTCAGCTGGGGAATTTAAAGCCTTACTTACTCATTGTAGTGCTACAGTTAAATTTACAGAAGAGCAGTTAACAGGAAATTTAGGAATAGTTCCGGTAGCTGGTAGAACAGATGCCATATTAAATATTGCAGGTAAACAGCTAGTATTAGATTATAAAAA
>CAYZWZ010000074.1:0-2996 GCA_964482285.1 uncultured Helicobacter sp.
AAGTGTAATACAATTTGTACCCCATATAAGGAGAGTAACACCTTAGGGAAATACTGAAAATAATCACTAGAAATATTTTAGTTATTTGTTCTGAGAATGAGGCTGAGAAGCTCTTGAGAAAGGGATGAGAAGGCTCTGAGAGAGCCTGAGAGTATCATGAGAAATACGAAAAAGGCTATTTTTTCTCTTTATCCTCTTTAAATTTTTTTATTCGTTGAATACAATTTTCCATCTCTTCATCACTTTCAAAACTGTATTTTTTTATATTATCTTGACTTGAAATCACGATAGCACCATTAAGAATTTTTATATCTTTTGATATTATGTAATCATTAATTTTATAAAGTTCTTTATTTCCTGTATCCTTTGTAGTAGTATAAGACTTGAATAAATTTTCTTCTATTCCATTAGTTTTTAAAATTTTTAATGTTTTTACTTCCTGTTTAAACATATCATCTTTCTCTTTTAATCTATCCATAAATTCTTTCTTTTTATCAAATTTTTGTTCATGAATTGCATTGTAAAAATCAAAAAGATACTGACCTATAAAATAACCATCATCTTTTTCAAAAGCATTTTTCATATATTCATACTGTTTACCCTCTTCAAGCTTTTTAGCTTTTTCAAAATAGTCTATATTTTTATTTTTAATAGCTTGTATAAAATCATTTATATCTTTATCAATATCATCTTTATTTATATTGGGAATAGTCTTACTTTCTTTTAATTGCTGTCTAGCTTCTGTGTCAATTTTATTGGTAGCTTTATTTTTATCTACACTATAAGTTAATAAATAATCTGTAAAATTATATAAATCTTCTCTTATCTTATCTTCAAATTCCAATTCATCTTCTAAATCTAGTTGTTCTAATAATGTATTTGTATCACTTACTTCTATAACGGTACATTTTGATAAGGCTTTCTTTAAATATGGTTTTGGATTTTTTGCAGTAATAAGTAATTGTCCATGTATATAAATTTCTTCATTTGTATCAGCTGTAACTGATGGTTTGATTAGCAAGTCTTTAATAATTAATGCTAATGTTTCATCATCAAACTTTGTATCTGGATTATCAATATCGCCAATGTGAAAAAATAACTTATCTTTAGCAATATCAGACACTAATAGAGTATCACACTCTTTGTCCTCTATTGTAGTACAATATTGCTTACTAAAAATTTCTTTGATAATTATATTCCAAAAAATATCTTTAGTTACCTCTTTCTCTCCCAATAAGACTAAAGCAATTTTTGATTTTTGAAGGTTTTGAAAATAGTAGGCTAACCAGTTCATTATATAATTAGATAGCTCTTGATTCTCTTTTACAAGATAGTATATGAATTTTTCTATAAAAGTTTGTTCTGTACTACTTGTAGCAATAAGTTGGTTTTGTTGGTGCCGTTTTATGAGATAGTCGTTAGGTACAAAACGATTTTGAGTAAAGAAGAAATCAGTAGGATTATTTTTAAAAAATTCGTTATTCATATTTACATTAAAAACATCATCATCTATTGTTTTAATTTCATTTTCAAAGAGTAATATTTTTATTATATCGTTTGATTTTTCATTTATACTTAATTTTTGATTATTTATACCTTTGAGTTTTGATACCAAAACAATTTCCATTGCATAATCAAGCACATCATACTTATTGTTATTCTTGTAATGTATTATCTTTTCTTTTAAGGCTCTAGTTAATAAATCACCTAGCTCCTTACTATCTACTTCACTTATACTACCATTAAGTTTTGAACGAAAACAATACTTTTTTATTCTAGTATCGTACCATAAAGCCCCACCATTAGTTTTTAGGATATCCAACACTAGATTTTGTAGATAAAAAATCTCTTCCCATTCTTGATCATTTTTCCATAGTTGATAATTATCTTTATGGTTTTGCACTAACATATCTGTATTAAATCTATTGATTTTATTATTATACAGTTTAATATCATAAAATCCTAAGAATTTTCCAAAGCTATCTATTATTTGCCCAATATTATTATTTTCAATATTTACTGGTTGTTGTTTGTTTTTTCCCATTTTATCATCTTTTAATAAAAGCCAATCAGGCTCACTTTCTTGTCTTATTTGTAGTTCATTCTTATATGCTTCTTCGTCAAGTTCTCGATCTTTTTCCATACAAACATTATCAAACTTTGTAAATTCATCATACTGTTTATGACGATTCAAATCAGATAACATTTCTCTGTATTTTGGAAGCATTCCTTTGCAATTTATAAAGCATATTTTATACTTTTTCCAATAAGTCTCTTTTAATATTAACTTTATTATCATTAGTATATAGAATTTAGGATACTGATTACTTTGTGTAGGAATTTCTATCGGTTCTTTGAATAAATCATCTATTGTGCTAATGATGTAGTTCTCATATATTTGCTTAAATAATTTAATTTCATCATCATCAAGATGTATTCCAAAAATAGTGTTGTTGTGTATTGTACTTAACATATCGTATAAAGGGTATTTAAAATTAACTTTAGCACTCTTTGGAGAGTTTGTAAAATCAATTTCAAAACTAATAAGATTTTTTGAGAAAGAAGTGGCATTAACTATATTAAAGAGATTAAAGAGTTTGTATTTTGTATTTTTTGTTGGATTTGATAAATTATTTAATTCAGTGGTATCAAACTTATTAATTATATGAGTAACTATTGTTCCATCTTTTGTAGTAATAACTTTTTTGAAAATATTAAGAGTTAAATTTTTTAAATAGAAATGTAGAGAATCATCTATCAGTAAATGACTACACGATTCTTTAAATTTAGTTAGAGGATGAAATCCAATTATAGGTTTTTTATTATAATTATTTGGCATATTCCGTATGTCGTCCATTCTAATCATTTGCTTATTGTCACAAGTGTACATATAATCATTTTTTAAACTTTTGTTAAAAATGTATAGTAAATTATTTTGTTGAATACTCTCTAACCCTAAGAAAACCATTACATTCTGATAAAATGATTTTCCGAAA
>CAYZWZ010000075.1:0-2753 GCA_964482285.1 uncultured Helicobacter sp.
TAATATTTTTTGATATAGATCATTTTAAAAAAGTAAATGATACTTATGGGCATGAAGCTGGAGATTTAGTTTTATCTACATTTGCTAAAGTATTATTAAGAAGTACTAGAGATATTGATATAATAGGTAGATACGGTGGAGAAGAGTTTATTGGAATAATAAACTATAAAAAAGAGGAAGATTTAATCACTTATATATTAAGAATTAAAAATCTTATAACAAAACATCTATTTAAATATAAAGAACATAAGATATCAATAACTTTTAGTGCTGGTGTTACAATTAGAAGTAATAATAATTCTTATGAAGAAGCTTTAAATTTAGCAGATGAACTTCTATATAAAGCTAAAAACTCTGGTAGAAATAAAATTATTTTTCAAAGTGGAATTGAACTATAATATTATAATATGAATAATTTTTAGCTGAAAAAATAAAATCATCTACTACTGGAAAGTTACATTATACACATCCAAGATTATGCTCTGCATACAACAGTTTAATAAAACATATTCCTTGTCTTTTTACCTATAAAAATAGAAAATATAAGCATTTAAATATTCAAAATACTACAAATTCTATTGAAGGTGGAATCTTTTCACATATGAAAAATAAGATAAGTTTACATCGGGGAATACCAAAAGGAAAAAAGTTAAGTTTTGTAGATTTTTATTTAATGAAATTGGGTAAAAAAACCTGATTTCAAACCCCCAAATTTTTCATTAAGCCTAAAAGTAAGACTTTACATTGTTTATAAATCAGAAGGTAAATATCAATAGCAATATTTAGATTAGTTGTATTTATATTTTACTAGACTATAAAGGATAGTTTTACCAAGTTTTATAAATTAGATATAAAAAAAGGAAAAGAGATTATATTCTCTTTTCCTTTTTAATATTTTATAATATATTATTTAACAATATTATAATTTTTCATAACTTCTTCTATTTTTTTCATATTTTCTAAAGAAGGTTGAACTAAAGGTAACCTATATTCTAAAGTAGGAGTAAGACCTGCTATATACATAGCAGCTTTTACTGGTATAGGATTAGACTCACAGAACATAACTTGATTTATAGGATAAAGTTTATTATTTATATCTAAGGCAGTTTTAAAATCACCATCTAATGCACAATGTGCTAATTGGCTTTTCATATCAGGAAGTAGATTTGATGTAACAGAAGTAAAACCAGCTCCACCATTTACAATCATTGCATAATCAATAGCATCATCACCACTTAATACTTTAATATCAGGACGTTTTTCAAGTAAAGCAGTAGCTCTTTCTAAGCTACCTGTAGCTTCTTTTACACCATAAATATTAGAACAATCATCAAAAAGCCTAATAGTTGTATCTGTACTAATATCAACTCCAGTTCTTCCTGGTACATTGTAAAGCATAAAACCTAAATCAGGAACAGCATCAGCTATTGTTTTATAATGTTGATATAAACCTTCTTGTGATGGTTTATTGTAATAAGGAGATACAGAGAATATTGCATCAACCCCCGCTTTTTGAGCATGTTTTGCTATCTCTACTGCTTCATGAGTAGCATTACTTCCAGCACCAGCTAGTACTTTAGTATTTGTACCTTTACATACTTCTACTGCAATCTCTATACATCTTTTATGTTCATCATGGCTAAGTGTTGCACTTTCACCTGTAGTACCTACTGGACATACTGCATCTATACCATTATTTATTTGTCTTTTAATTAATTCTGCATATGTTTGCTCATCTAATGATCCATTTCTAAATGGAGTAATAATAGCTGTTGTTGCTCCTGTTACAATTGTCATAATATATTTTCCTAATCTAAATATTTTTTGTATTTTAACATTATTTGCCTAAAACTTAATATAGATACTTATTATTTTAATGATAATTATTATCAATTTAATATCCTATTAAGTATTTATACTTTAGTATTCTAATACTTATTATTAAAAAGGCTAAATATGACGCTAGATCAGTTAAAAGAGAATACTGAAGTACAAATTACAAAGATAAATTCTAATAATGAATTAAAACAAAGATTTTATTCATTTGGTATTATCAAGGGATCTATTATTATTATTTCTAAAATTAGTTTAGCTAAAAATACACTTGAAGTAATTGTAGAAGATACCTCTATTGGTATGAGGATTGAAGAAGCAAAATAAATTGAAGTTAAGGTTTTATAATGTTACCTATTAAAATTGTATTAGCAGGTCAACCAAATGTTGGTAAGTCTTCATTAATAAATGCAATGACGAATTCAAATTTAAAAGTTGGTAATTTCTCAGGTGTTACGGTTGAACATACACAAGTTTCTTTTGAGCATCATTGCCACAATATAGAAATTATAGATTTACCTGGTACTTACTCTATAAATGGATTTTCTCAAGAGGAAAAAGTTGCAAAAGATTATTTACAAAATGAGAATTATGATGTAATTTTAAATGTTATTGATTCTACACATTTAACCAGAAATCTATTATTAACACTTGAACTTTTAAATTTAAGTAAAAAAATGGTTATTGCTCTTAATATGTATGATGAAGCATTAAAAGAAAATATTGAAATAGATGTAAAACAAATTGAAGCAATAACTGGAATTCCTACTGTTGCAGTTAGTGCTAATACAAAAATGGGAGTTGAAGAACTTTTAAATACTATTCATGATGTTAGTGATAGTCCTAAAAGAGTTAAATCTAATATTATAATACCCCAAGAAGTCAAGACAACTTTTTATAAAATCTAATTCTCTTTTTCA
>CAYZWZ010000076.1:0-2671 GCA_964482285.1 uncultured Helicobacter sp.
CTCTTCTACCATCATAAATCCAGCAGTATCATCTAGTTTTGCAACCATATCAAGTAACTCAATTTTATTACCTTGCATTACAAATGGATTGATCTCTAAATATGCGAAGTTTAATTCTCTATATGCTTTAAAGAAACCAATACAGAATTTAGCGAAGTTTTCTTTATCTTCATCTTTTACATCAGCAGGTACATTAGCTTTAATTGCTTCAGCAATCTCTTCTTCAGTTGCAGTGATAGGGAAAGATACTTCAGTAACTTTTTCATCCCAACCTTCTTCAACTTCCATTCCACCTTCAGCTGACATATAAATAACATCATTATCACCAACACAAGTAGCTGATACGTAATATTCTTCTTCTTGCTCATGAGGAGTAAAAGGCTCAACAATAAAGTGTGTTAATTTATCGATACTTGGCTCACCTGTTGGTGTATCACCATCAAATGAAAAGTAAACTTTTTGTTCTGTTGCAGATTTTTCATCAATCCAAGCTGCAGCTTTTTCTAAAGTAACATCACCTGGCTTAGAGTCTCTAAATAATACTAGATCATTCTTCCCTCTTTTACCAAATAACATATCTGGTTTTGCAACCAATGCTTTTTCTTTTAGCCATTTTTTATCTTTTGCTGCTTCAAGTAACTCTGAACCACTTTGAACCATTACTGTTTCATATGCATATGTAAAATCTGGAAAATATTTGTCCCAATGTTTTGCTAAAATAGATTTAGCATCATATTCTCGTATCGCTTTTTGTGCCATACTAGCTCCTTATAAGAATTTTAATCTTATAAGTCTAACAATTTAATTATTATAACTAGATAAATGATTGTAAGTTAAAGTGAGTATAAATCTAAAATTGTTTACTTTTGTAACAATATATAGTAGTTTTTAATATCTTTATTAAAATAACTTATAGATATTTGCTTAAAAAGATCATTCTTTTTAACTTCACTTAAGATATATTTGCTACCTTTTGTAACACCATAATAATCTAGCTTCTTTTGTAATTTTTTATTTGAAGTATATACTTTATTAATACCTAAAGATTTTAATTTCATTGCTAGTTCTTGAGTACCATGATATTTATATGCAAAATGTTTATTTGGATTATCAATAAAAATATATAAAACTTGGTTAAATAATAAAATTCCTGTATTTAAAATTAAAACTAAAAGCATAACCCTTGCAAAAATAATATGTTTTTTTCTAAAATCTCTTAATCTTATTCTATAAGAATGTAAAAATAATTTAACCATTAATGGTACTGCAATTACAACAAATGGTGCAAAATCAGAAATATCAATTTTTTGTCGAAGTGAAAATATAAATGATAATAATAACGAAGTAACAGCAATATACCAGTATAGATCTTTTTCCTCTTTTATTGTTACTCTATAAATTGTGTAAAAAAAGTATAAAAATATTATAGGTGAAAATATACTAGCATAAATTCCAAATGTATCTAAAAAATAACCTTTTGGATGTCCTTGAATATTAAATTCATACATATACATTGATATTGCAAATAAAAAAAGAGAAATTACTAATAATAAGTTATCTTTCTTTTTTAATGAATAAAAAAACAAAGCTAAATATAAAATAGCAAATGAATTATCTATTAATAAAAACAGAAATAATAAAATATAATATTCTTTACCATAAAGTTTAAACAGATATAAATATAATAAAACACAAAATAAAACTATTATTGAATTATCTATTAAAATAGCTGCACTATTAAGTCCTGGCAATGCCATAAATATAACTATTGACAATAACCTATCACTAGGATATTTAAAATAATCATCAGTGAGTAAATATGCTAAAATTATACTAAAAACATAAAATATTATAAATGGTAGTCTAATACCAATATTATTTGTACCAAAAAAGTGTGTAGATATATGTGTTAAATACCACAAAAGGTCATGAGAATTTGAATAAAAAATATCTATCTCTTTAGATGAAAGTGAAAATCCATCAGCAACAAACACTAATAATGAAGAATAGATAGCTAATATAAAATAAAAACTAAGATCTATCCTTTTTTGTGTCATCTATTAAACTTTTAATTGTAAAAAATTGTTTATTATTTCATGTCCATGTTCACTCATAATAGATTCTGGATGAAATTGAACTCCATAAATATGTTTATGTTTTATTTTTAAAGACATTATTTCATTATCATCAAGTGATTTTGATGTAACTTCAATAGTATCTGGTAAATTTGATTTATTTACTGTTAAGGAATGATATCTAGTTTGTGTAAACTCTTTTGGTAAACCTTTAAATAATAGATCATCTTTTATCACTTCAATCTTTGATGTTTTACCATGCATCATTTTAGGAGCTTTTATAACTTCACCACCAAACACTTGTGCAATCGCTTGATGACCTAAACATATTCCAAAAATTGGTGTAGTATCACCTAAATATTTAATAACATCTAAACATATTCCAGCATCATCAGGTGTTGCTGGTCCTGGAGATATTATTATTTTAGATGGATTTAATTGTTTTATTTGCTCAACATTTAATTCATCATTTCTTATTATTTTTAAGTTTGCACCCAATTGCTCACAGTATTGAACAATATTGTATGTAAAACTGTCGTAGTTATCTATCATCAAGATCATATTTTTTTCCTACACTTTTGTAATTATTAAAGTTA
>CAYZWZ010000077.1:0-2650 GCA_964482285.1 uncultured Helicobacter sp.
TGTTTAACCATAATTTCGCTTAGATAACCTTTAAAATTGTATGAAAATGACCTAACCTAACTTTAAGCAACTGTTTCATAGTAAAATCTTCACCTAAACTACTTATATTAAATACTTTTTCAATTTCTTTAAGATATTTTTCTTCATCCACGATATATTCGGACAAAGCTTTAGATAAATTTTGATAATCTTCCCAGAAAGATTCTGTTTCTTCTAAATATTTTATTTTTTGAATAGGAGTATATTTTACAATAAATCTAATAAATGGTGAAAATAAAACTCTATTATTATCCTCAATCTCCTCTACCATATCAAATTCATTAAATAAATTTCCTAGCATATAATCTTCGTTAAAAGATTGAAGTTCTTTTTCTATAACTTCTATATCTTCTTTTTTATTTTGAAAAATCAGGTACTCTCTTCTTGCTTTTAAAAGGTAAAATCTTTCAAAAAGATTACTGTTTTTTCTTTTGTATAAATTCATTAAAAGAGCTTTATCTAAGAAATTTACTTTTTTCGGATTATGTATAATTTTTTTAAGAACTTTATCTAATCCTATTAAGTTATCAGTTTCATACTCCTCACAATACTCGTCTTGATGATATTTTTCTGTCTCAATAGGTCTATCTTCTATTAAACATAAATTTCTATTTATTGTTTCAGTAATAATCCAATACTCTAAATTTAAAATTCGATTACTATTTTTATTCTTTTTATCTTCTACTAATTCTCCAAAGAAAGCCATTAAATTTTTTGATTTTTCTTTTCCAAATTTTTGATAGAAGTATAATATAACTTTTGAATATGTAAAAGTCTCTAAGAGCATAGAATCTTCTCTAAAAACTTTAAAAAACAATGATGTTTTAGGTAAGTTTTCTCTTTTTATAGATTGTCTTAAACTCACTGTCATTTTATTAAAATTATCGAGATTTTCTGGCTCAATATAATCATGTTTATTTTTAATTTCTGAAATTTTTATAAATCGTTGTGTTATGTTTTCATCTTCTGTAGGAAATAGCTCGACTATTTTTTTAAGTTTTTCACTGCCTAACAGATTAACAAAGAATGGAAGAATAACATATTTAAATATCTGATAAAATATCTGTTCTTTTGAAGCATTATAACTTTTAATATTATTTAAAAAAAATTGTTCAAAATATAGTAAAAGAGAAGCAAAAGAACTATAAAAAGATAAATAATTTTGTAAATTCACATCCTGTTTATTTAGTTGTAATCGTAAAGTGATTGACGATATAAAAGCTATTAAGTCCTGTATTTTATCTGCATCTTTTATCCTTTGAGGATTTTTAATTTGTAGAAAATTTTCTGTAATCATTTGCTTTACTTCAAGTGCCATATAAAAATCTTTTAAAATTTCATTGATTATAAGAGTAGCCACTCTTTTCTCCTTTTAATAATGGATATAGGAGTAGATAGCTATCTACTCCTTAATATTTAAATAAAAATTATTTTAGCTCTCGTTATCTATATAGTCATCATTATTAGGATTATGTGCATCTGCCCAATCATCTAAATCAGAATCATTGTTGGGATTATTCATATCAGAATAAATATCTAACTCATCTTGTGACATATCATCAGTATCCATTTCTACACTCATTATTATTTTCCTTTTCCAATTACACAAGTGCCTTTAGCGACTACACTTTGCGCTTTTGATGCAAAAGACCCTTTATCTACTTGACCACCATTTTGTTTTGCTGTTGCACTCTGAATTCTACTTGCATCTTTCTGTGTCATACATTTTTTACTCATTTTTAAGCCTTTAGTTTTAAGATTTGGAATTATAGGTTAAAAAGTGAAATATCATTGTGACAATTCAGCACATTTTTTATTGTTTGCTGTTTAACTTATCTGTTACTTCTTTCATTTTAAGCCAATCTTTCTTACTAAAGGAGCTACTACGGAATTACACCCCTCCCTCTGCCATTCAATCTCCACTTCTGTCAATCGTTTATATTTTTTATTTTTAAAAAGAAGAAAGCTTTTTTATCGTTTCAATAGTTAAACCTGTGGAAAGCGCAATAGTTTTTATATCCAATCCAACTTTTAAAAGATTTTTTGCTATTTCAATTTTTCCTCTCTCTAACCCTCTTTTTTCCGCAGTCTCAACAGCATAATCCATCACATTTTTATAATCAAGTCTAGTTTTTAAATCGTGTTGATAAGCAAACTGTTTATCTTTCCTAATTTTTCTAAATTTCTATATTCAATAGTCACTATCTGATGCTCTAAATCTAGTAAATCATTGAGAAAACTGATTAAAAACCGTTTATTTTCTTCTGTGCCAAAAAGCCATTTAAAACCAAAATCTGTAAATGGGTCTATATATTTTTCTTTTATTGTCATACACATATTTTTTCCTTTTATGGATTATATCGGAATTGGGGATTTAGTATATTTGAATAAGTAATGGTTTGGATAGTTTACAGTTTTTTATATCTGCTTATTTTCTATTTTTAGGTACTTCATCTCAGGAGAGGTGGAGAGAATAAAAGTGGAAATTAAACGGTAGGGAGGTGGTTTTTGATTGCATTGAATATTCTATAAAATTTATTAAAGAAGAACTTTAAGCTAGGTCATTTTCATACAATTTTAAGCTAATCACAAGAAACATTAGTCAGGTTTC
>CAYZWZ010000078.1:0-2595 GCA_964482285.1 uncultured Helicobacter sp.
AATGAAATTGGGTAAAAAAACCTGATTTCAAACCCCCAAATTTTTCATTAAGCCTGAATGTTATATGAATATAAAAAAAGGGTAAAGCTATATAAGCTTTACCCTTTTTTATTTATATATTCTTTTTACCAACCAAGTGATAATTGAAACATATGTCTAATATCTTTATCTTGTCCAGAATAAGCACCAATCTCTTCTGTATATCTTGTATATGAAAGTTTTAAAACACTTGCTCTTAGATCAATTCCATATGTTGGATGTCCCTCATATAAACCTACTTGTAAAGCTAAAGTTCCACCCCAACCATCAAATGCATTTCCACTAATTCCAAGTCTAGTTCTTTTTATAAAATCTTTATCTTGAGAATAAGCTTGAAATAAATCAACATAATCAAATGCAATTTGATATTGATTAAAATATGATCTATTAAATCTATGTTTATATGCAACTCCTAAGTTTACTGTCATAGGTATCTCATTTTCTGCTGATTCACTGGCAATTGAACCCATGTTTTGTATTGAAATACCAGCAATTACATCAGGATAAACTTCAGCTTTTGCACCTAAATCTAATACTGTAGATGATCCATCTTGAGTATATTTATCTTCAAAATAATCACTTAAATCATCATCAATAAGTTCAGATACACTTAAATTTGCATATATTGATTTATATTGTAAAGATTTAAGTCCTACACCTAAAGATATGTTTGTAAGGTTATATCCTAAAATATTTTGATTTTCAATATCTTTTGAAACCCCTAATGCAAAACCACTATATATTAAACCTTGAGTTTCAAGTATTCCAGTACTTCCACTACCTCTATGTGTTTTTGTATTTGAATAAAATCCAGCCAAAGGAACAATAGAAAATGCATATTTATCAAACTTTTTAGCAACACTTATTGCTCCAACATTTGCTGAGATATGTAAATTTTTACCCAAATACTTTTCTGTAACATCTAGAGTGTCTGCTGTTTTTTGAGCATCAGTTTTACTATCATCATTTGCTTCATCCATATCATCTATAAAATCTTGTAAATTTTCACTTGCTGCAACATTTATATTTAATAGTTCAACTTCCCAGCCATATTCTTTTGGGATATCTGCAATTCCAGCTGTATTATAAAATATTGAAGTAGCTTGTCCACCAACAGCAATATTTGCTCCACCCATTCCCATAATTTTTGTATCCTTATATAGTTGTGGATATTCATATGTTGATGCAAATAAAGATGATCCAATAGCTAAACTTAGTAATATTGATTTTGTATTTATATTTTTCATTTTTATATCCCTTATTTATCTTTATTCATATAATCAATTACTGCTTCTTGAGTAATTGTAATAGTTCCATTACTATCAACAATACATAATCCTTGATTTGAAGAGTTTGCATCGCCAGTTATTCCACAAATATCATTTTTAAACTCTGCAATTTTATCATCATCTGTTTTTGTATCATCTTCACTATCACTTGCAAGTGCTATTGAAGCTAAAAGATCATCATTATTAAGTACATTTACAACACTATCATTAAATGATGTTGCATTTCCATCTTCTTTTAATTTTACACATGGTAAATAACTATTACCACTTGTAAGTGTAATATTATTTTCACTAACACCTGTTATTATTGTATTATTTGCATCACAAATAGTATCTGGTATTGTTGTAAGTGTTGTATTATAATCACTTCCAAACTCAATTAGTCTAAAGAATATATTTTGATCGTTAGTTGTTGTTGAGTTTACATCTATTTTAGCTAAAGTTATATTTTTATCTTTTAATGCATCATTTGTATATGTAACACTTCTATTAAACTCACTATATACTGTATCATTTCCATCCCAAACTTTTGAAAATGCAAATACTTTTAGTGCATAATCAGTAGCTTCAACACTATCTAAAGTATCATTTCTATTTATATCTTGTGTATTATCTAAAGTATCTCCATCAATAATTGCTACAAGTTCTTCAGATTTTAGTTCAGGTACAGCATCTTGAAGAGCATCTTTAAACTCAATTACATCACCTAAACTTACTGCTGTTTCTGATTGATTTGTATCAGTATTATCATCATTTATTATATTTGATAATAACACAGGATTAATAGATAAACATGCTTGTTTTTGTTTCTCTTCTAGATTTTCATAATCTTTTTTATTACATACACTATCATTTCCATCAACAACTTTTGAGTAATACTCAATACCCTTTTTTAAAGCTGGTTCATCTAGTTTTGCAAATACTACTTTATTAAACTCTGTTGAACGATTTTCATCTTGATTATCATCTGGAAAGTCCTTATTAATTTTAGCAAACTCTTTTGATAAACTAAATGAATCAAATTCAGCCATTCCAAAATAAGCAGCTCCTACATTTAAATAACAATCTGTTTTAGATTCACCACTATATGATGAACAATCACCTAAATAATCAAGTACTTTTTGATTATCTCCACTATCTAGCCACTGTTCAATATTATAAGCATCAGCTTCACTTGTATCTTCTCCACATCCTGAAAACATAACTCCAAGACCTAGTATAACTGATAAGCTCAGTTTTATACTATTTTTAAACATATTTATCTCCT
>CAYZWZ010000079.1:0-2532 GCA_964482285.1 uncultured Helicobacter sp.
ATGTTGTTAAACAATATATACAACAGCAAGATACTCCGAACTAATACCGCTTATAAAAAGGCTCAAATATTAAGGTAGTTAATCTGTTAAATCCTATTTTAATCCCCTATTAGAAAAAAGAGAATTTCGCTAATTCTACCGTACAAACGGAAAACTAGAGAAATTAGGAAGAGTAATTAAATTATGTATTATTAAGACGATGTATAATATAATTATACTAGCCAAGTAAAAAGATAACATCGTTTTGAAGCCCAGCAATATTTTGTTGGGCTTTTTTTTTGTCTTTTTTTCATCCTCTATATATTTCAATACAACTCACAACTCACAACTCACAATAAAATCAATATTTTCTTTTTTCATTAGCAAAAACCTTAAAGGTACAAAGGGTACATTTAAGGTACATACTAATAAAGGAAAATGTACCTTAAAATACACCTATAAAGCCCATAAAACAGGGGTTTAAAAATTTAAGGTACAAAAGGTACATATAAATAGAGGTTTAAAACAAATTCAATAAAAAAATAAAAAAAACTATATATATATAATAAGAGTACTTTTAATGTACCTTTTGTACCTTAAATTAATATATGATAAGTAAAGCCCATAATATAGGGGTTTAATATAGAAAATAAATTATTTTTATATGTACCTTTTATGTACCTTTATGTACCTTTTTATACATTTAAGTACCCTTTTCATAATGTTATGCACGATAGTGAATACTTTTTATATTCTTTATGATACAATTATAAAATAAAATACAAAGGTAATATAATGAGTGAGATTAATTTTGAAGATTTGAAATCTGAAAAAACAAAAGCAAAAAGAGCTTCTTATAGTATTAATGAAACAGTATTGGCAAATTTTAATAAAATAGCTCAAGGTAAAAAGTACAATAAATCAAGAATTATTGAAAACTTTTTGAGACAGTTTGTTGAATTAGAGACAAAAATAATTTAAAAAAATAATTTACAAGGTTATATCTTTTTACTTGGCGGTTTAAAAGTTTAACCTTTATAATAAAAAAGGGTTAGAAATGATAGAAAATAGTACTGCACTAAAAAAAGATTTTTGTTTAAAATACGTATATTTAAACAAGGGTAAGAAAAATGAAGTAAAAGAAAAAAATCCTCTCTCGTATGAAAATCAAATAATTTTAATAGATAAAATATTAAAAAATATTTACAATGTTGTTATAGATGGGCGAAAAGAATTTTTATTATCTATAGGAGATGGAAATATTATGCACCTTGATAGGTTGCTAGTAAACTTTAGAGTTAATCTTAACTTAGTATTTAGAGAGCTAACCATTAAACAGTTTGAAACGATAAATCTTTCTAAACTTTTTGAATTTATAAAGTCAAGACCTCGCTATTCATATAGAGAAAGTTTTTCTTTTTTTCACAAGCAAAATAGAATAGTTGTAAAAAATAAAGATAATGAAATAATAAATGAAAAAAAGATTGATTATGATTTTCAAGGTGCAAAAATTGAGAAATCTATATATGATGAAATTGTTTTATCTATAAATGGACATTGGAAAGAATTAATACCTCTATTGCTTGATTATATTATAGCAGGGAAATATGCTACAGATAAAAAATCTCTTTGGCTTTTAATTATGGCAGATTCAAATTTTGGTAAGTCAAAACTTTTTAAATGGATGGAGGGATTTGGTGGTAGTAGTTTTGTAAAATATGCAGATATTATGGGTAATGGTATTAGTGATAAAGACCCTAAAGAGTTCTTTGGAAAATTATGTTTGGTTGTTGATGAAGTATTGTCTTTTGCTAGAAAACTATATGAAGTAGAAGAGTTTTTATCTATAAGACCAATGAGAAATCATACTGTAAAAATACCAGTTGGAAGTAAAATATTATTGTCTGCTGATGGTGGAACTTTTAATGCAAGTTATCAAGACGATCAAACTAAAAATAGAGTTTCAGTTATAGATTTGAGAGGAACTAATACTAAAGAACTTGGAGAACTTGAAGTTACTAATAAATTTGGAGAATATACAATAGCAAAAACTATGGAACATTGGCTATCTGTTCAGCTATTAGGAAAAATAACAGAATATGAAAAACTTAGTTTGTCCGAAAAATCAAATAAAGCAGAAAATCTTATTAAGTATATTACTGCAAAATATAAAATAAAATCTAAAAACTTTTTTGAGAGAATGGAAGAGGTTATTTATGAGATACTTGATAATGATGAGTCTTTAGATAGTTTTCATAAATCTATTTTAGAAGGTGCATTAATAAGAGTTGATAATAGAGATAAAAGAGGATATATAATAAAAAGACCTGATACTGTTATTCCTCAAATAGTTTCACATTATGATAAAACTTTAAAATATGAATTAGATTTTAAAGATATATCTCAAATTGTTAATAAAATAGAAACTTTTTCAAAACCTGAAAATGGAATTAATGTTGATGGAAAAAAACATAGAGGTGTATTTGTAGCAGATAGACCTGAAAAAATCGAACTAGTCTATGAAAATATAGATAAAGATACTGGTGCATTATT
>CAYZWZ010000080.1:0-2488 GCA_964482285.1 uncultured Helicobacter sp.
ACTCTACAAATTCTTTATTTAAAAAATCTCTTTCTAAATAATCAACCCAAATACTAGCCATAAGTTTCCTTTTTATTTTTATTATATCAAAAATATATTATATTTTACCAGCTTCCGCCACCTCCACCACCACTTCCACTTCCGACACTACCACCACCAGAAAATGAATCTGATGAAGAACTCTCAGTATAGTGAGATGTTTGATGAAACTCATTATATAATTCTCTATCAAGAGTAGAAAAATATCTATTTTCTCCATAATACCATGTAGGTTTTATATTAAATTCATCATAAAAGTCAAACCAGTGTTTAGCACCAAATAATACAGCATATGGAAGTGTTTCATCTAAATAATTTGGATTTTCTTTTAATAAAAATTCAATTTTATCTTTTTCTACTTTTAAAATAAACTCTTTAAGACCTATAAGATATTTTAACTTTTCAATCCCTTTTGGTGTATAAGCACTAACTTTACTTGCAAAATATACAATAAAAACAAAAGGTAATATACTTAAAATAAAAGTAGAAACTCCAGCTTCGCTCATCATAAAAATAAATCCAGCAAATAAAGTAAATACAACACCAAACAATCTACTTTTAATATCTTTTGATAGAATAACTACAGACAATCCAATAACAACTAATAAACTTATTACTATTTGAGTAAACACTAAATCACCATAAAAATTATAACTTTCATAAAAAGCATATAAAACAAAAGGTAAAGCTATTAACACAAATTTCAATAAAAATGATGTTTTTGTTTTATTAGGATTTTCTTTAAAGTATTTATTTCTTACAGCCCAATCATATAACCAACTATCAATTTTAGTTATACTATTTCTAAGTCTTAGTGCTACTGATGTATCTTTTTGAGATAAAATAAACTGGTCCGAATTATAAAAAATAGCATTAAATAACATTTTTTCATCAGTATCTAAACCATCTGCTTCTTTTAATTTTGTCAATACAATTACCTCTGTTGAAAATACTTTTAATATTGTATTTTTTGTAGCTTCTATTTTTAAATACCCACGAGTTGCTAAATCTAAAATAGCAGTAGAAATATCTTTTTCATCAGCTATTTGGTCTATCAAAATCCCAACTTTTAAAATATCTAAATCTTTTGGTGGATAATATTGAGCTGAAGTAGCTATGTATGGTATTTTATGTTTTTGATAATAAAAATATGCAAGTAAAATTAGTAATATTGAATAAATATATACCCATGTTAAAGAAAGTTTTTTAACTTCTATCAAATTTTTATCAAAAATTACATCAAAAGTTATCCCTTCTTTAGGAAATAATTTGTCTTTTTTGATTATATAATGAGTTGGAGAAATTTTTTGAATAATTAAATTATGTGTAGTATTTCCTTTTTGACCACTAAAAAAATTTAATTTAGCCATCTTAAGTTTTTGAGGTAAGAAAATATCTATTTTTATATTATTTATATCCACTTTCCAGCCAGTTCCTATTACATTTAAACTAATACCATTTTGATTTTCATTTTTAGCAAATACTGCTTTATCTATTGTATAATGAATAGTATATAAATGTTTACCTGTAATTAATTTATCTTTATCTCCTATTTTAAATACTATATTGTTATTTTCATATAGTTCTTCATAATTTGCTTGATGATTATCTATTTTGATAGATATTAATTTAATAATATTTTTATTTAAAGGAATATATCTAAAAATTCCATGCCTTTTGTTAGGAGTAAAATCATATACAATTTTTTCTACAATATCTAATTTACCATCTTCTAAAATATGGACATTTACATCATATTTATCAATCTTTTCTGCTTGTAAAAAAACCACAAGCAAAAATAAAATTATTACTCTCATAATTCTACTTTCGGTGTAGTATAAACTGCTTCTCTTTCATTATCTTCTAGTTCAAAATATGGTAACTCTCTAAAATTAAATTTATTAGCAATAATAACATCTGGAAAAGAAGCTATTTTTGTATTATAATCTTTAATTACTGCATTATAATATCTTCTTGAATTTTCAATATCATTTTCAAGATTTGTAAGTTCATTTTGAAGATTGATAAATTGTGTATTTGCTTGTAATTCTGGATAATTTTCAGCTACCGCAAAAATACCATTTAACCCCATATTAAGCATTTTTGTAGCTTCTATTTTTTCATTTTCAGTTTTAGCATTAGCAAATAAATTTCTTGCTTGTGTTATTTTTTCAAATGTTTCAGATTCATATTTTGCATAAGCTTTTACTATATTTACTAAATTTGGAATTAGATTAAATCTTTTTTTTAATTGCACTTCAATATCACTCCATGCACTTCTTGCACTATTTTGAAGTGAAACTAAATTATTATAAATATAAATTGCATAACCAACTACCGCAACTACAACCCCTAAAACAATCCATATACCCATTTTACACCTCCAATTTAGAAATTATTTCTCTTAAGTCTTTATTTTCAATAATAATATTTGCTTCTTTTTTAAGCA
>CAYZWZ010000081.1:0-2463 GCA_964482285.1 uncultured Helicobacter sp.
AAAAGCTTTTTCTAAAGCTTTTTAAGTAAGAGGGACTAAAGTTTTAGAATGCTATCATACCAAAAAAACAAGATCAATGCACTATTTATACTTTTAATAATAGTCAATCTAATACATCATATAGGGTAAATTAAAAGTATGAAAAGTTTATCAGCAAACACAAAAATTATATTTTTTGAAGTTATAATTATCAGTATTTTATTTGGACTGTTGTTTCAAATGAATATGTTTAATAAAAGATTAAATATATCAACAAAACAAAGACTTCAAATGATAGAAGTTGCTGATAAACTAAGACAAAGTTCAGATGACTTAACTCACTTTGCAAGAACATATGTAATAACATCCAATCCAAAGTATAAAGAGCAATACTTTGCAACTCTAAACATTAGAAAAGGGTTAGTTCCAAGACCACTTTTATATAATGCCATCTATTGGGACCTAGAAAAAGATATACGGGAAAAAAAGCATCCACTAACTAAAAATATATCTCTCAAATCAATGATACAAAACTTACCATTTACAAAAGATGAATTAGAAAAACTATATCAAGCAGAAGATAATTCAGATGAACTTGTAAATCTTGAGATAAAAGCTTTTAATGCTATGGATAAAAAAGATGAAGCAAATAAAAAACTAGCCATCAACCTATTACATTCAGATAAATACTATAAAGCAAAACATAAAATTATGAATCCTATAGATGATTTTATAATAATGCTAAATGAAAGAACAAAAGAAGAAGTTAGTTACATAGAAAGACTAATAAATATAAATTTTTATACTTTTATAATTTTTTTATTAATATTTATTATAGGTAATATCTATATATTTAAATATCTAAATCTTATTATCATAAAAAATAAAAATATGCATGATGAGATTAAAAACCTAATGGATATTATGGATACAAATGTAATAGTGACTGAAACTGATACTGAAGGTATAATAACTTACGCATCAAAAGCATTTTGTAAGATAAGTGGCTATACAAAATCTGAACTAATTGGTCAACCACACAGTATTGTAAAACATCCAGATACACCAAAAGAGTTTTTTAAACAACTATGGGAAACCATAACATCTCGAAATATTTGGGAATCAGAAATAAAAAACAGAAAAAAAGATGGTAGTATTTACTGGTTACAACGCATAATTACACCAAAAATTGATAAAAATGGTAATATATATGCCTATACAGCTATCAGCTACAATATAACAAGTAAAAAAGAGGTAGAAGTATTAAAAGTAAACCTAGAAAAAAAGGTTCAAAATAGAACTAAAGAGATAGAAAATATACATAAAAAAACAAAAGATTCTATAACTTATGCATCTCTTATACAAAAAGCTCTTATACCTCAAAAAGAGGTATTAAAACCACTGTTTAAAGATTATTTTGTAACTTGGATACCAAGAGATACTGTTGGTGGAGATATATGGTTATTTGATGATTTAAGACATAAAGATGAATGTTTATTATTTTTTATAGATTGTACTGGACACGGTGTAGCTGGTGCATTTGTTACAATGATAGTAAAAACTATTGAAAGAGAGATTGTCTCCAAAATAAAATCAAATAAAGACAATACAATAGATGTATCACCAGCTTGGATTATGAGTTATTTCAACAAAACAATTAAACAACTTTTATCACAAGAGATAAAAGATAGTAATTCAAATGCGGGATTTGACGGTGGCATTATATATTATAATAAAAGAACTCAAATATTAAAGTTCTCTGGTGCTCACACATCTCTAGTTTATGTTACAAAAGATAAAAAGATAAAAACTATTCAGGGTGATAAATATAGTGTCGGATATAGACAATGTAATAGTGAGTATAAATATAAAGAAAACATTATCACAGTAGAAAATGGGATGAAATTTTACTGCACAACAGATGGTTATTTAGATCAAAATGGTGGAGAAAAAGATTTTCCATTTGGTAAAAAAAGATTTATAAATATTATAAAAGAAAATCATCACAAGCCAATGAAAGAACTTCAAGATATATTTCAAACAAAGATGCTACAATATCAATCCATGGTAATAGATAATGATAGAAATGATGATATAACACTTATAGGCTTTGAAATAGATACTAAATCAGACAACCGTGATGATGTTGTAGAAGAGATAGTAAAGTACGAAGGTGTAATGACTCAAAATGTTATAGCTAGTTGTATAGACAATATTGAAACAAAAATATCTAATATAAATCTTATCAGTAGTATCTCAACTATAACTATAGAATATTGTCAAAATATGATGAATTATTCTAAAAATACAGATATAAATAATATCGATATTGTATCTGAAGGTGAAATAGAAGTAAAAAAAATAAACAACTCTTTTTTTCATATAATTGCAAAAAATGTACTATCTAAAGATGATAAAGAAAAAATAGAACCAAAACTTATAGAGATTCAAAGTTTAGATAAAAAAGAGTTAAGAGTAAGATAT
>CAYZWZ010000082.1:0-2453 GCA_964482285.1 uncultured Helicobacter sp.
AATACTGTAGCAGATGCAATTTTAGACAGAATTGTTCACTCTTCTCACAGAGTAATACTTGAAGGTGAATCGATGCGAAAAGTGAATGCATTATCAAAGAATTTGGAGTATTAAAAATAAACATCCGGCCACTTTATGCTAAAATACTCTTACAGAAAATATTCTCTTAATAAGTGGCCGAATGTCACCGCGATGGGTGGCCAGTTAGACCGCTATATGCAAACAAAACAAAGATAGAACAAAATCAAAGCAAAAAGAACAAGAGATAAAACATAGAAGAAAAAAAGTACCTCTTAAAGAGCAGATAAAAGAAGACTTAGAAGATATATTTTTAAAAACTCATACAAATACATATTTACAAAATGCTTTAAAAAATAGAGATTATCAACTTTATACCAGAGGTAAATATAACGGTATTATTTATAAAAATAAAAAATACAGATTAAATACTTTAGGTTTAGAAAAAGACTATAAACAAGCACTATCAAATATTAAAAAAGTTATGGAGAGAAAATCTAAACGGCAAGATTTTAAACAGTCTCAACAAAAAACAAGAGATACACAAAAATCAAAATCATCTAGTTTTAATAATGGTCGTAGTAGATGATAAAAAAAAGGCTAAAGAGGAATAAAAACAATTTTAGCTATAATCGAGATATAAATAACAAAAAATTATAGGGTATTTTATGGAATTTTTAGCACTTATAATTTTTAGCTACATAATGTATATAGTAATGAAAAATATTTTTATAAAGTTAGGTTTTGTAGTAGCAAATACAAACCAAAAAACAATGAATACTTTTAACCCTTTAGGACACTTTTTAAAGTTTCTTATAAGTGGGGTTAAAAGTGATGGACTTATGAGTGCTTACAAACAAGATAAGATTTTTTCATCATCAAATAAAGGTTTAGTTTTAAATGGCTATGACAAAAGACTAACACCAAAAGAGAGTTTTAATCATCTTGCCCTTATAAGCAGAACTGGTGGAGGGAAAACTACATCTTATGTAATACCAAATATTTTTAAATTAGCACAAGATAAGAACTCTTTAGTTATCACAGATATAAGCGGAGAGTTATATAACCAAACAAGTGGATTTTTAAAATCACAAGGCTATAAAATATATGTTTTAAATCCAGAAAATCTAAATGAATCTATAGGATATAACCCTTTATTTTATGCTAATGATTCTATGAAAATTGATGAACTTGTATCAATACTTTTAAAATCAAATAAAGAATCAAATAGCACAAATGCAGAAAATGAGTACTGGGATAATGGAGCAAAATCTCTTATATCCATACTTATAAAAGTTTTAATAGCAAAAAATGATTATAAGTATATAAACCTAGCAAATGTAAGACATCTTATAAACAACTTTGGAACAGATGGTGAAGCACTGTATAGATTAATAGATGAGTATGCAGATGATAAAACATACTATGAGTTTTTAGGATTTAAAAATATGAATCCTCAAACAATGCTTAGCATTGTAGCAAATGCAAATGTAGCACTTTCACCAATAGGGATAAATGAAAATTTAGAAAAACTAACTTCAACACATACTATAAACTTTGAAAAGTTTAGAAAAGAAAAATCAGTATTGTTTATCAAAATACCAGGACAAAAGCAAAGACAATATAAGTTTTTACTAAATATTTTCTATACTCAATTTTTTAATTTTATGATGGAAAAACTACCTACAAAACAAGATTTAGATATTTACTGCTTATTAGATGAGTTTGGAAATATGAATATACCAAGCTTTGATACAACTATAACAACTATTAGAAAATATAGAGTTTCTATATCTATTATACTTCAAGATATAAATCAACTTGAAAAAACTTATGGCAAATCAAATGCCCAAACTATTATAAATGGTGGTATATCTAGTAAGCTTTTTTATAGTGGAGCTGGACTTCCAACAACAAAAATGTTATCTGAAATGTTAGGAGAGATAGAACATATCAAGACAGATATAAACGGTAATTTTTATTATAAAAATGAACCAGTTATGAGAAGTAGTGATATAAGAACTATGAGCGATAATGAAGCTTTATTTATCACATCAAATAAACTACCAGCAAAACTCAAAATAAAACCATATTACAATGATTTTATTTTTAAAAATTATGCAAAACTTCCATCTTTTAAGATAAATGTATCAAATCATCTAAATGAAGTAAAATATATAGAATTGGAAAACAACTAAATGGAAAAATTAAAAATCACTTTTCAAGTTATACAAGCAGAATTATTAAATATGAATTTAGCAAATGTTTTAGATATTGGTATCTCAATCTTGATAGTATATTATATTTCAAGGATAGCACAAAGACCAATATTTAGAGCTATATTATCACTATTTGGATTAAATCTATTAAATTCACATTTAGGACACGACCACTATTTATATAATTTAGATGTTATTATCGGTATAGGATTAATA
>CAYZWZ010000083.1:0-2108 GCA_964482285.1 uncultured Helicobacter sp.
CTATTTTTTTATCTCTACCTTACTACTTTTTAAAGAATTGTAAAAGTTTTTAAATCTTTGATAGATACCTAAATAAGGGGTTTTAATGGTGTTATATTATTTAAATAGTGAAAATGTTGTAATTTTATTTTGTAAAAGTAGTATTTTTATAATATAATAAAATTATCAATAAAAAAAGGAAATGAAATGAATGAAAATGATTTAATTACTTTCAATGCTAAAATAGAAAGAAGTGTGAAAGAAGATTTTAAAAATGTTGTCAAAAAGAAAGGTAGAAAAATAAGTTTTGAAGTTAATGAACTAATGAAAAAATATATAGAAGATTTTAAAAAAATGGAGAAAATGAATAATGATTAAGACAGATAAAGAATTATCTGTAAGTGTTGAGTATGGGGATACTGATAAAACACAAACAGATAAAGAAAGTTTAGTAAAAACTAATACTAATATTATAACAGAAAAAAAAGAAACTTTTAAAAATTTGTGTGATAAATTAAGAAACAAATTTATGATTGGGAATATTTATTTATTTCTTGATTTAGATATAAATAAATATGTGATTATAAATTACAACAGTAGTGATAAGTTTGATACTATGAAAATGTTCGATAAACAATCAATAACCCACCTTATTAAATCTATTTGTAATACTCGTATTAAATCTAATGAAGTTGAGTTTTTTGAGTTTAGTAAAGAAAAAATAGGAATGATTATTAACTCGGTTCAAGGTGTTAAAAAATCATTTGATAAAAATCGAACAGAATTTTTTATAGATACTGATTATATACCTACTTTAAACCTATTTAAAAGGACTGAACTACTTAAATACAATGTAGATACTCAAATAGAATATAAAGAGTTAGAAACTATCTTAAAAGAGAGATTTAAACGATTATATATTTTATTAAAAAACAATATAGGGAATGACAATTATATAAAATGGTTTTTAAATTGGGTATCTATGGAAATGAATAACCCAGAAGATATAAAAACTACTTTTATTATCATTGGAGAACAAGGTTCAGGTAAAAGTGTTTTAGTAGAAGAAATATTCAAAGAAAATATTTATCATTTTTCTAATGTGTCTGTATTAGATAATAAAACTATTAAAGATAATTTTAATGATATTTATAATTATAAATCTTTTATTATTATGAATGAAGTTTCTACAATGGACTTAAAAGAAAACAATCAAATAGCACAAGACTTAAAAAGACTTATAACAGATGGAAGTTATATCAATAGGGGAATGTTTAAAAGTGGAGTAGAAAAGAAAATAACTTTTAATATGGGTTTTACTACTAATAAAAATGTTCCTGTTCAAATAGAGAATGGAGATAGAAGATTTTCAGTTTTTGGGAGAGGTAAAAAACTTTTAGAACTTGAAGAAATAACAGAAGATTTTGACAATTTTATAAATGAAGTAAAAAAAGAAATTAGAGACTTTTTATTTATTTTAAAAACTCTTAATTTTGATAAAAGTGTTTCAATTCAACCTATTGAAACAGAATTAAAAACTAAAATTATAGAACAATCAAACAAAAAAGAGGACTTAATGAAGTCTTATTTTAATACTAAAAATTATGAATCTCTTGAAAGTTTATTAAAAGGGTTTGAGTTTCATAATGAAGAAGTATTTTTTTATAAATTATCTAAAATGTTTGAAGTTGGTATTTTTACTAATGATATTTTATTAGAAATTTATACTAATGTTTATGATATTGAGATAACTGATTTTAATGAAAAATCTATATCTAAAAAAGCTGGTTCATTTTGGAGTAAAATACTACATAAACCTTTAAAATCTCAAATTAAAATAGGTGGAATAAACTATAATTATAAAGTTTTTAATGAAGAAGATTTAGAAAGTAAAAAAGAAAAGTTAAAAGAAATAATTATAGGAAAAAAAGAAGTTCCTACAACATACGAGAAAATTAAACAAGATACTTTAATAGATAATCAACAAAGTTTAAAGGTATCTAATACAACTAAAAAAGAACCACAGAAACCACTAAAATATCAATTAAAAAAATCAAGTGATTTAGGGTTAGAGTTAGACGAAAACGGTAAAGAGATATTCCCTTTTTAGGGGTGTTTAAGTATTTTTC
>CAYZWZ010000084.1:0-1954 GCA_964482285.1 uncultured Helicobacter sp.
TATCAAAACCACTTATAGTTGGATTTAATTTTGAGCTGTTTGAGTTAAACTTTAAACCCATAAATTCAGAAGTTATTAAACTATCATCATATTCTATACCCATCCATGAAGCTACATTTTTCATAGTCTCTTTAGGAGTATTTTTAACATCTTCAAGCCTTAACACATTTACACTCTTAGCCATATATGTTATACCCCTATGACTAAAAATTCTACTATATATTTTACTCAACATATCTTTATAAATCTGATAGAATATTTTCAATCTTTCTTTTGAATCAAGTCCATCTAATGAACTAGCAGGAAAAGCTGTATCCATCCAACTTTCTAAACTTTGAAGATAATTTCTAACCATAAATAATTGTTTAGAATCTGTAAAAAGTAAATTGAATCTAGCAAACTCAACTATACTTGGATTGTGTATATGATAAAAAATCACTTTTTTATCTTCTAAATCATCTCCTCGCATCTCTTCCCAAACTATATGGATAAGCTTAAATAATTCTTTTTCATTTATATTATTCATATAATTTAGATACTTTAATAAAAGTTTTTTAAATTTTACTTTATCTACTTTTAAATTTATATCTCTATTTTCACCTAATGTTGTAAGTCCACATACTTTAGCTAAACTTACATTACCCTTTCCCCCCATAGGATCACCAGGAACAGATTTTAATGAAGTTGCATCAAACATAGATTCATATATATTCATAAACTTTTCTACAAAGTCTGCTTTAGAATTTGATAAAAACATATCAAATATATTCATACCAAAAAATCCCTTTAAAAATGCTCCAGGTATAGTAGCTATCTCTTTATGTCCATCAAACAAAGAATGAATAAAATAACTACCACTTCTACCAGTACTATAAAAAGCTACTACATTGTCAAACTTTTCCATCAATTTTTTTAATCTAGTATCTTTAATTTTAGAATTTTTTAGTGTTTCAACCTTAGAAGATATATCTTCTAAGGTTTTTTCTATAGTATGTTTTTTATTATAAATAAGTTGTAATTCTAAAAATGTAGATAGTGTATAAAGATTTTTACTTTTTATACCATCAAACAGTGTAGAACAACTACCAATGTTCATTCTCATAAAAAAATCAACAATATGCTCACATATATCTATATTTTTTATATTTTCTTTTGTATTTGCTATCTCATCTTCTATAAGGAAAGTTTCACCAAGCTTTTCATATATAGACATAAGCATCAACCTAGCATCTGCATAATCTTTTTTAATAGCTATTGATTTTTTAAGATATTCTTTAGCAAGTTCATAATTTGCATTTACATCAGCTGCCATCATAGCAAGTTTAAAGTATCCTTTATAACAATCACCAAATCGTCCAATAGCACCCTTATAAACAGTAGCACTTAAATAATAATACTGATTTTCATATAATATATTTGCAATATCTATAAATAATTCTCTATTGTCTTTTATATCTTCTATAATATAACCAAATATATCTATAATCTCAACTAAATTTAATTTCCTTAATATATCATACTTATAATGCAAAACTTTGCTACTAATATTTTTACATTTATCTATAATTTTTAATGCTTCAGTATTTTGACTTTTTAACTTTAGTATTTCAACTTTTTTTTCACATTCTGTATTGTTTTTAACTATATTTAATAAATAGTTTTCGTTAAAGACAGCTGTATATTCTTGAAGCCAAGTTTGAAATATTTTTCTTTGATTTTCATCAAAATTCGATGTAATATGTAAAAATTTTAAAGCATCTCTAAAATATTTTTTTGCTTGTTTTATATCGTTTAAAACATAACTATTTTTATATAACCAATAATAACCATCAGGTAAGCCTCTTATAGAATTTACAACATAAGTAAAATTTTTTATAGAACTTTCATAATCTTTAGAATTATAAAAAACAACACCTTGTTGCATTATATTTATGATTTTTTTATTTAATGACAT
>CAYZWZ010000085.1:0-1846 GCA_964482285.1 uncultured Helicobacter sp.
CCATTACAATAATGGTGATAACAGATGATGATAAAAGGAGTTTTTTCATTTTAATTTTTTTACTATTACATAGATTTTTAGAATAAAGTTAAATAATAACAATACTATACTCAAATATAGAAAAATGATATTTTGAAAAATTGGATACAAAAATAAAATCAATGCTTCAAACTCAACTATTCCAGGTAATGGTATAATATGTTTTTGCTTCATATACTCAAAATATTGTCCGATTTTTGATCTACTTACTGCGTCTGAAGAAGATATACTTTTTTTTGTAGTATAAAATAACATATCATTATATTTATTTGCACAGCAATTCCACATTAACAATAATAAAATAAGGATTAAACCTGTAGTTTCTTGCATAGCAAATAGTAATATAACTATCAATGTAGGAGCTTTAAGCCAATCTGTAAATACATCAAAAAAAGCTCCAAAAGGTGATGCTATTTTTTTAACTCTAGCTAATGCTCCATCAACAATATCAAAGATATAACTTAGCTGATATAAAACAGCTCCTAAAATAAAATAATGAAAATAAAAAGCAATACCAGCAAATATAGCAAAAATAAAACTAATAGCTGTTATCTGATTTGGTGTAAATTTTGTAAATTTTGCAATATAATAAGTAACATATTTTGCAAACAATAAATTCCATAAAAGATCCCACCAATTTCTTTGCTTATAGACTTTTTCAATACTATTTAATGATACCATTATTTAACTTCCTATAAATTTTATAAAATATTCCATAACCATAAAGAATCAATAATACTTGTATTAAAAATGGAGAAAAAATCATAAAAGACAATAAAACTATTATATAACTTCTATTTAAAAAATATATAGGTGAAAAGATTATTTTTTCACCTGTATTTAATTTTTTATATTTTATATTCTGATATATTTCTAAATCTGAAATATAAGAATAAAACATATTGATAAACACTGTAATAACACCTATCTCAAACATATCATAATGAAATACAATAGCAATCAAAATTAAATTTTCAACTATTCTATCAACAATATTATCAAGCCACATTCCTATTTCCGAAGACATTTTCTTATATCGAGCTAGTTGACCATCTAAACAATCAAAAACAAAGCTAAAATTTAAAAACAAAAAAGCTAAAAAAAGTTGATCCACATAAATAAAGTATGCCGAAAAGATCCCAAAAATAAGAGCAAAGAGAGTTATTTTATTTGGGGTTATAAAGTCATAATTTTTAATTGATAATAATAAAACATAAGCTAATTTTTGATAAAAATAAAAAGCTAAAAAATCTGTATATTTTATAAATTCCTTCAATTTAATGCCTTCAGAATATCATTAATGGTTTCTATAGCTTTTTTTAATCCATCAATATCAATATTATAAAAACTTTTTAAATTCTCTTTGAGATTAGTTGTTGATATATCTTTTGTTCTTGGAAGATAAATAACTTCACAATATTCTCTTAAAAAATCAAATTTTCCCTTCCAATCATCTCCTATTATAAAGACATCTATCTTATATGTTTTTATATCTTTAATTTTTTGTTCCCAGCTATTCTCAGGTATTACAAAATCTACATATTGTATAGATTCGACTATTTGTTTTCTATCTTCAAAAGGAATTAATGTTTTTTTACCTTTTATACTATTAAATTCATCTGTAGAGATTGCGACAATAAGTTCATCTCCATATTCTTTTGCTCTTTTTAATAGATTCAAATGCCCTATATGAAACATATCAAATGTTCCATAAGTTATAACTGTTTTCAAATCTTCTCTCCTTTTATCAACAAATATCTATTTACAAACTTTCTACCATTGCCCTCTATCTCAAATACTTTATCAA
>CAYZWZ010000086.1:0-1674 GCA_964482285.1 uncultured Helicobacter sp.
ATCTGTTTTAACATATTTTTATTATATTTTACCTCAGCAAAAAATTCTTTATCTTTATTTATTTCTTTACTCATAAGCTCAGCTAAAATAGCTACTTTTTGGACATGATTTCCTGTATATTTGCTTTTTTCATCGACAGCTTTTGCTATTACCTTGATAAAACTTTCTATAAAATTTTCTAAAGCATTAATTAATTTATTTTTTGTAATTGATACTGCTGCTTGAGAAGCTAAACTAAGAGAAATTTCTTCATCAAATTTAGTAAAAGGGATTACAAATTCTTTATCTTTTTTATTAATTAATTGTAAAACACCAATAGTCTCTTTTTTATGATTAATTAAAGGAATTACAAGCATACTTTTTGATACATATCCTGTAGAAGCATCAAATTTTTTTGTCCCACTAAAATCAAATCTTGTATCTTTATAGACATCTGGAATATTGTATGTTTTTTGTCTTAATGCACAAAGTGCTGCAACCATATGAATATTTTCTTTATTATCTATATATAACTCAAGTGGAGACCATTTAATAGGCTCATGCCTTCCACCCATAAATATATTTAAAGTATCATTTTGGATAATTTTAAAATATAATTTATTATCTATTTTTAAATAAACACTTCCCCCATCAGCATTAGTAAATTCTCTTGCTACTGACAATATATCTTCTAATAAATAATCAATATTTGTCTGATACGAAAGTTCAACTCCTATTTTCATAAGCTTTTTAAGCTCTTTTTTATAAAAATTATCTATACTAAACTTACATTTTTCTTTATCAAACATTTTAATACACATTCCATCTTCTAAAATCTGATTTGTATTTTCTAACAAATCAAAACTACTAAGTTCTGCTACAATTTGTGATTTATATTCTTGTTTAAAATGATAAAAAAATAATTTAGCATCTATTTGCATATTATGAATTAATTTAGGTGTTAAATGTTTTGAACTTTTTGCTAGTTTTTCAAAATTTGATGGAAATGAACATTCAATAAATACAGCTTTTAAATTTTTTGTATTTTTAATATCTTCAATTAATTTCTCATTAACATATGTATCCCCTGTAATTATTATTGTTTGATTATTTTTAGTTATTTTATAACCTACTGTAGGAACACTATGTATAGCTAAAATAGGCTCAAACACTATATTATCTATAACAATAGTTTCATATGGCTTAATCTCTATAAATTCTATAGAGTTTTTTCCATTTAAAAGATTTATTTTTGTGAAATCTGGCCATATTTGATTATTAAATATATCTTTAATAGCTAAAAGAGTTTCTTTTAATCCATATACTTTTAATGGTTTTTCTCTTTTAGAAAAGTTTGTATCTATTACAAATGGAATATCTATAATATGGTCAAAATGGGAATGTGTCAAAAAAATATGCTCTAATTTTTCTACATTTTCAATCCCATTTGATAAATTACCAGCATCAATTACAATATCTTCTCTAATCAAAAAAGATGTAGTAAATTTATGATGCCCTCTATTTCCATAACTTCCTAAAACTTGTATCATAATAAAACCTATAAATTAAATAAATTTTAATCTATCAACCAACTCCAAAGGAGTTAAACTATAATTTGGCTTAATATCTCCTGCAAATGCATGAGCTAAACTTGCTGTAATTGTTGCTTTTAAAGGATGATACCCTTGTGCTACT
>CAYZWZ010000087.1:0-1656 GCA_964482285.1 uncultured Helicobacter sp.
GTAATTTTAGGTGCTAAAACTTTTTTCAAATATTTTCCTTTGTATATCTAACGGTTGAGTACAAAAATATGTTACCCGTTTTTGTAGTCTTTTAAGTTCAACAATAGTATCTAAATCTTTGAAGTTTTCAAAGCTAAAAATCGGCTAGGGTAACATATTTTCTTGCTACATTTTGTTATATATTTTGAGCTTTAAAAGTGGATTTTCATCACATGACCCCTATATTCTATATTGAAAAATGCTTAAAAGTGGAGATTCACTCACAGGGGGAGACAGCACTAGTTAAGGGCATAGGTAAGAGTAGAGCTTAGTAAGAAAGCTAAAGCTTGATATTTTTAAACTTTATAGTTTTATTTCTACCAGTATTTTTTGCATTATAAAGAGCCTCATCTGCTCTTCTAATAAGTTCATTTATAGATATTTCACAATTAATCTCTGAAATTCCAAGTGAAATTGTTTTCTTTCCAATAACATCAAACTCATAATCTTCTATACTTTTTCTAATTTTCTCACCAAGTAAATAAGTATCATCACAATTAATCTCTTCACAAATTATCATAAACTCTTCACCACCCCATCGACCAAAGGTATCTGTTTTACGAATATTTGATTTTATGATTTCAACCATACTTTTAAGTATATCATCTCCAACTAAATGTCCATGAATATCATTTACCTCTTTGAAATTATCAATATCAATGATTATAATAGAAAATATATTTTTGTACCGTTTATATGTTTCAAAGTGTATTTCCATAACAGTATCTAATTTTAAGCGATTGTAAATCTTTGTTAGAGGGTCTATAATAGATAGCAGTTCAAGTTTTTTATTTAGTACTAAAAGTTCTTCGTTCTTCTCGTTAAGTATTTTATTATTCTCTATAAGTCGATGTTTTACATTGTTGTTTCTGCGTTCATAGTAATACATAAAGAATAGAGAAACAAAAAATGGAATTAGACCAAATAATATTTCTGTAAATGGATAATTATGTTTAGTAAAGCTAATCAATACTATAGTTATAAGAGAGATTATGAAAACAATTATTCCATCTTTTCCCCCTTTAAAAAAGAAAATTATTAAAAGTAATACTATATACCAACTAAGCCCTGCAATAACGATTACACCAATGTAGAAGCTAAAAGAGACAATTAAATACGATAAAAACATTAGATAATAAACAAGTTTATCAAAGTTATGTATGGATTGTCTAGCAGAATAAATAATAGTAGAGGCAAATATTACATAAGTTATATCGACTATGGCTTGAATATATTGGGCATTGATTAGTCTTGCAATGGTTGCAACTAGTACAATTGCAACATTAAATAAGAGCATAGAATTAAAGAGCATAAACTTTAATTTAAGTTCATACTCCTCATCTTTAAAATTATAACCACTTGTTATTAAATTTTTTAAATTCATATTTTGTATCCTGCTAAAATAAATTTCATTACTTAAAATTTTATCATTTTTCACTTAAATATAACGGTTGAGTACAAAAATATGTTACCTCTTTTTGTACTCTTTTAAGTTCTATAATGATAGCTAGTTATTTAAATATTTAAAGCTAGAAATCGGTTGTGGTAACATATTTTTGTTGCTACGATTTGTTATATCTTTAACCTAAGCTTTTAATACTTAACTTGAAAAATTTA
>CAYZWZ010000088.1:0-1588 GCA_964482285.1 uncultured Helicobacter sp.
TAGCTATGAACAATCCAGAAACTTTTGCAAAAATTGTAGAAGAAGCAAAAAAAGCATTATAATTTAACACCTTTTTTAAAGGTGTTAAATTTTTATTTACAAACTACTTTATTTCTTCCATGTTGCTTAGCATAATATAGATTTTCATCAGCTTTTTTTATAAATGTTTTAATATCCATCTTTTCATTAAAATCAGTAACTCCTATACTTATAGTTAAATGTATATTTTTATTTTCACAAAAAGTATAATTTTCTATTTTTTTTCTAAAAGAATCCATTTTTTTACAAGCATCTTTTTTTTCAACAAAAGGCATTACTAAAATAAATTCCTCTCCTCCATATCTAGCAATCATATCCGTATTTCTAAAATTTTGTTTTAATAAATTCGATAACTCTTTTAAAACACAATCTCCTATCAAATGCCCATATGTATCATTAATCTTTTTAAAAAAATCAATATCAATAATTACAATACTTAAAGGAAATTTATACCTTAAAACTTCTTCTATTTTATTTTCTAAATACTCAAACATATATGCCCTATTATATAAAGTAGTTAAAGAATCTGTTATAGCCTTTTTGTAAAGAAGTCTATTGCTTTCTTCTAATTCTTGTAAAATAAGTTCTTTTTCTAAAGATATAGCAAGAGGTATAGAAATCTTATCCAATAATATATTAAGCATATGAATCTCTTTATCTTTTAAAGATTTATTTATTTTAATAAAAATCTCTCCTATTATTTTCTCTTCTTGTTTTAATTTTTGTGTATATTCAAACCTATTTTCTTTAATCGATTCTATTTGAATAATATCATTATAATCAACAGAAAAAGAAAAACAATACTCTTTGTTAGAAATAGGTGAAATTCCACAAATATTTATCTCTTGTATAGATGGCATTACTTTTTTAATATTATTAAATAAATTCTGTAATACTAATGAAAAAGAACTAAGAGAAACTGTATCTTGTAAAAATTGTCTTAATAATTCATCTGTTACATTTAAAACATATAAGTCACTTTCATAATCATCTAATAAATAAAGTCCACATTCTAAATTTTTTAATTTTTCAATCAAAGGATTAATTATCTCTTTTTTTATAATTGAACCATGTTGTGGAGCTATCATTTCAGGATTTTTTCTTTGTACTTGTAATAATGCATAATTTAGTATCTCTTTATTTGGCATATAATGTTTATGAAAAGGTTTAGCCGCTTCAAAATAACTTTCAACATTATCTGCGTATAATGAAAATTTTTCTGTTAATCCCCCAAATAAATCACTAGAAAAAAGAACACCTGATTTTTTATCATAAGTACAAAAAGCACCTGGAAAATGAGCATATGGAGTAAAAACAAACTCTAATTCTCTATTTGTAGTTTTTAATTTCCATCCATTTTGATCTACCAAATAAAAAGGTGTTTCCCATTGATAATGTTTTAAAAGCATCTCAGCTCGCCAATGAGTAACAATATATTTCTCACGATTAGGCATAATTTTCTCTAATGTAGAAAAACATCCCACAATATCTGGATCTTGATGATGCATAATAATATATTTAATATCTCTTAAAGGAAGTATTGAAGTTA